>NZ_KQ948355.1:116752-650120 GCF_001514055.1 Streptomyces corchorusii
GTCGGGCGAGGCCAGCGGCTCGGGATCGCTCTCGGGACCGGCCGGCCACTGCGTGTCGACCAGCAGGCAGTCGATCGTGTCGGGCAGCCGATGAACCAAATCGGTACTGGTGATGACCAGGCGTGCACCCGCGTCCTCCACCATGTACGTGATGCGGTCGGCCGGATAGTCCGGGTCCAAGGGGACGAACGCCGCACCCGCCTTCAGAATCCCCAGGAGGCTGGCGATCAGATCCGGCGAGCGATCCAGGCAGACGGCCACCAGAGTATCCGCAGTGATACCCGAGCCACGCAGATGATGAGCCAGCCGATTCGCACGCGCGTTGATGTCAGCGTACGTCCACTCCTGGTCGCCGTAGGTGACGGCGACCGCATCCGGATCGCTGGCGACCCGGTCCTCGATGAGCCGGTGGATCGTCGCCGTGTCCGGATAGGGGCCGGTGACACCGTTCCAGTCGACCAGGATCTCCCGCCGCTCCCCCTCCGTGAGCATGTTCAGCTCCGACAGGCGGGCACGCGGCGCGGACGCCACCGACGCGGCCAGGGTCGCGAAGTGGCCGGCCATGCGCTCGATCGTCGCCCGCTCGAACAGATCCGTCCGGTACTCCAGGGCCGCCAGCAGCTCGCCACCCGACTCGGCCGCGGTCAACTGGAGATCGAACTTGGCGTCCTGACCGCCCACGCCGACCTGCTCAACCATCAGGCCGGGCAGGCTCCACGCGTCGTCGTCCGGGGTGTTCTGGAAGACGAACATCGTCTGGAACAGCGGGTTGCGGGACAGGTCACGGTCGGGAGCCAACTCGTCGACGAGACGTTCGAAGGGCAGGTCCTGGTGGTCGTAGGCGCCGAGCGCGGTGTCCTTGACCCTGGCCAGCAGCTCGGTGAACGTCGGGTCGCCGGACAGGTCGGTGCGCAGGACGAGCGTGTTGACGAAGAAGCCGATCAGGTCCTCGGTCTCGGCACGGTTGCGGCCCGCGATCGGAGTGCCCACCGCGATGTCGTCCTGACGGCAGTAACGGGCCAGAATGATCTGGAACAGGGACAGCAGGGCCATGAACAGACTCGCGCCCTGCCCGCTCGCCGTGGACCGCAGCGCCTCCGCCACCTCCTGCGGCACCGAGAAGTACACGGTGTTGCCTTCGGCACCGTCCCGCTCGGCCGGCCGCCCGTGGTCGGTCGGCAGTTCCAGGGCCGGCACTCCCGCGAGACGCTCACGCCAGTACGCCAACTGCCCTTCCAGGAACTCGCCGGTGAGCTGCTCGCGCTGCCAGACGGCGAAGTCCGCGTACTGGATGGGAAGTTCGGGCAGTGACGCCTCGCGTCCGGCGACAGCCGCCGCGTACAGCTCGCGCAGTTCACGGGCCATGATCCCGGAGGACCACCCGTCCGACACTATGTGATGCAGCGTGATCAGCACGTAGTGGTCGTCGTCCGCGACGCGGACCACGTCCACCCGCAGCAGCCGTCCGCCGTCCAGCTCGAACGGCCTGCGTGCCTCGGCTGCCATGATCTCCAGTGCGGCCTGCTCCCGGTCGGCCGACGAGACGGTCCGGATGTCGTGCACCACCGGAGTGACCGACCATGGCGCGTCCACGATCTGTGCGGGACGGCCCGAGTCGTCCGTGACGAACCGGGTGCGCAGCACCTCGTGCCGGGTCACCAGACCGGTGAACGCCGTACCCAGCGCGCCGGCGTCGAGGACGCCCCGCACCCGCAGACCGAACGGCACGAGGTACTCGGCGCTGCCTGGTGTCAACTGGTCCAGGAACCACAGCCGCTGCTGCGCGAACGACAGCGGTTGTGGACCGCTGCCACGGTCGATGGGTACCAGCGGCGTCTTGTCGGCCGTCTCCAGCTCACGCACGACCCCGGCCAGCGTGGCCGGTGTGGGCGAGGTGAACAGGGCACGCACCGGGACGTCCACCCCGAGCCGTTGCCGCAGCCGCGACGTCACCTGCGTCGCGAGCAGAGAGTGCCCGCCCAGTGCGAAGAAGTTGTCGTGGATGCCGACGGTGTCGACGCCGAGGATGTCGGACCAGATCGCCGTGACGGCTTCTTCGGTGGCGTTCCGGGGTGCGGTGTAGGTGGTGTCGAGGTCGGGTCGGTGGTGGTCGGGTGCGGGGAGGGCCTTGGTGTCGACCTTCCCGTTGGGGGTGAGCGGGAGCTGGTCGAGGGTGACGTAGGCGGTCGGGACCATGTAGTCGGGCAGCTGCTTCTGGAGATGGCCGCGCAGTTCAAAGGCGCTCGGCTCGTGTCCCGGGGTGGGGACGATGTAGGCGACGAGTTGTTTGTTGCCGGGTGTGTCCTCGCGGGTGGTGACGGCGGTGGTGTGGATGTCGGGGTGGGTTGCCAGGGCGTTCTCGATCTCGCCGAGTTCGATGCGGTAGCCGCGCAGCTTGACCTGGTTGTCGATCCGGCCGATGAACTCCAGCGTCCCGTCCGGGCGCCACTTGACCAGGTCACCGGTGTGATACGTGCGCGGGTCGGGGCGGGGCGGGCTGAGGGGATTGGGCGTGAAGCGCTGCTCGGTCAGCTCCGGCCGGTTGTGGTAGTGCCTCGCCAGGCAGATGCCGCCCAGCAGGGCGTGACCGGGGACACCGACAGGAGCGGGCTGGTTGTGATGGTCGACGACATAGACGGTGGTGTTGGTGATGGCCCGGCCCAGGGTCGTGGTCCCCCCGTGCGGGTCCGGCTCCGTGGTCAGGCTCATCACGTTCGCCACCGAGCCCTCGGTGGCGCCGTACTCGTTGCTGATCGTCGTCCGCGTGCTGCTGGCGTTGAGCAGGCGGGAAACGAGCTGAGGTGTGAGGTTCTCACCGCCGGCGACGATGGTGGCGATGCGATGCCGGGCCCCGCGGGCCTCCAGGTGAGCGGCGAGGACCTCCAGATGCGAAGGCGTCGCCTTGAGGAAACTGACCGGGGTGCCGGCGCAGATCACGTCGATCGCGGCGTCGAAGGCCGTCTGGTCCGGCCCGGTCACCGGAACGACCAGCCGCTGACCCTGGATCAAGGGCAGAAACAGTGCGGTGATCGTCAGATCGAACGTCACCGACGAGTACAGGATGCTGCCGATCCCGCCGCGCCCGCCAGCCGGATAGTTCTGGTCGCACCAGTGCAGGTAATTGACCACGCCACGGTGCTCCAGAGCGACGCCCTTGGGCTTGCCTGTGGACCCCGAGGTGTAGATGACGTAGGCCAGATCGTCGGGCGAGGCCAGCGGCTCGGGATCGCTCTCGGGACCGGCCGGCCACTGCGTGTCGACCAGCAGGCAGTCGATCGTGTCGGGCAGGCGATGAGCCAGATCGGTACTGGTGATGACGAGCGCAGCACTCGCGTCCTCGACCATGTACGTGATGCGGTCGGCCGGATAGTCCGGGTCCAGGGGGACGAACGCCGCACCCGCCTTCAGAATTCCCAGGAGGCTGGCGATCAGATCCGGCGAGCGATCCAGGCAGACGGCCACCAGGGTGTCCGCAGTGATACCCGAGCCACGCAGATGATGAGCCAGCCGGTTCGCACGCGCGTTGATGTCAGCGTACGTCCACTCCTGGTCGCCGTAGGCCACAGCCACCGCGTCCGGATCGCCGGCGACCCGGTCCTCGATCAGCCGGTGGATGGTGGCCGTGTCCGGATAGGGGCCGGTGACACCGTTCCAGTCGACCAGGATCTCCCGCCGCTCCCCCTCCGTCAGCATGTTCAGCTCCGACAGGCGGGCCCGCGGTGCGGACGCCACCGACGCGGCCAGGGTGGCGAAGTGGCCGGCCATGCGCTCGATCGTCGCCCGCTCGAACAGATCCGTCCGGTACTCCAGCACCGCGCGCAGTCCGTCTGCCGACTCGACCGCCGTGAGCGTCAGGTCGAACTTGGCGACACCCCGCTCGATCTCGACGGGCTCGGTCCGCGTGCCCTCCAGCTCCCACGCCCGGCCTTCCGCACTGCCGGGCGCCTGAAGCACGAACATCGTCTGGAACAGCGGGTTGCGGGACAGGTCGCGGTCGGGGGCGAGTTCCTCCACGAGGCGTTCGAAGGGCAGGTCCTGGTGGTCGTAGGCGCCGAGCGCGGTGTCCTTGACCCTGGCCAGCAGCTCGGTGAACGTCGGGTCGCCGGACAGGTCGGTGCGCAGCACGAGAGTGTTGACGAAGAAGCCGATCAGGTCCTCGGTCTCGGCACGGTTGCGGCCCGCGATCGGGGTGCCCACCGCGATGTCGTCCTGACGGCAGTAACGGGCCAGGACGATCTGGAACAGGGACAGCAGGGCCATGAACAGACTCGCGCCCTGCCCACTCGCCGTGGACCGCAGCGCCTCCGCCACCGCCTGCGGCACCGAGAAGGTGACCACGTCGCCGCCGCCGCTCGGCCGTGCCGGTCGCTGGTGGTCGGTGGGAAGTTCGAGCGGCGTCACCCGGGCCAGGCGCTCGCGCCAGTAGGCGAGGTGACGCTCCGTCTCGGGACCGGTGAGCTGCTCGCGCTGCCAGACGGCGAAGTCCGCGTACTGGATGGGAAGTTCGGGCAGTGACGCCTCGCGTCCGGCGACGGCTGCCGCGTACAGCTCGCGCAGTTCGCGGGCCATGATCCCGGAGGACCAACCGTCCGACACTATGTGATGCACCGTCAACAACAGGAAGTGGTCGTCGTCCGCCAGCCGTACCACGTCGGCCCGCAGGAGCCGTCCCGCGTCCAGGTCGAACGGACGCGTCGCCTCGGTGCGCAGCACTTCGCCGGCGCGTGTCTCCGCGTCCGCCTCGGTCCGCAGGTCGTGGACCGTGACCTCCACCTGCCAGGGTGCGGTGATCACCTGTCGCGGTGTGCCGCTGTCGTCCGCCGGGAACGACGTCCTCAGCACCTCGTGCCGGGCGACCAGGCCCGACAGGGCCGTGCCCAGCGCGGTGACGTCCAGCGCGCCCCGCACCCGCAGCGCCGTGGGCACCAGGTACTCCGGGCTGTCCGGAGTCAGCCGGTCCAGGAACCAGAGCCGGTGCTGCGCGAACGACAGCGGCAGCGGTCCGGCCTCCCGGTCACCGCGTGCGATGCGGGCCGCTTCCGCACGCTGCCGCATGCGGGACAGCAACCGTGCCTCGACCGAGTTCTCGCCCATGATGTTCCGTCCTCTTCGTCTTCTCGTGTGGGCAGCGGGCTGCTGGTTCAGGAATCCTGTTCCGGGGCGTCGAACAGTTCGACGAGCTGTTGCTTGATGCCGATGACGGTCGGCGACTGGAAGAGGCGGCGGAGGCTGATGCGCACTCCGGTCACCGACTCCACCTGGTTGACGAGTTGGATGGCGAGCAGGGAATGCCCGCCGGCCTCGAAGAACCCGTCGTGGATTCCGACGCGTTCGACGCCGAGCACGGTGGCCATGATGGCGGCGATCTCCGCCTCGATCTCGTCCCTCGGCGCGGTGTATCCGGCCGTGCTGTCGCCGTCGCTCCCGGGAGCGGGCAGCGCCGCGTGGTCGACCTTGCCGTTCCGGTTGAGCGGCAGTTCCGGCAGGATGGCGAACGCGGACGGCATCATGGCCCGCGGCAGGCGTTCGGCGGCCCACTCGCGCAGCGCGCCGGCGTCCACCGTGCCGCCGGGCGCGGGCACGCAGTAGGCGACCAGCCGCTTGTCGCCGGGCGTGTCCTCCCGGACCACCACCGCGCAGGTCCCGACCGCGTCATGGGTGAGCAGTGTCGCCTCGATCTCGCCGAGTTCGACCCGGACGCCGCGCAGCTTCACCTGGCGGTCGATGCGTCCCAGCAGGTCCAGTTCGCCGTCCGCGGTGAACCGGCCGAGATCGCCGGTGCGGTACATCCGGCCGCCGCGGAACGGGTCCGCGACGAAGCGCTCGGCGGTGAGGTCGGGCCGCTGGTGGTAGCCGCGTCCGACGCTGTCGCCGCCGAGGTACACCTCGCCGAGCACACCCGCGGGCACCGGGCGGCGGTCGGGGTCCAGGACGTACACCGTCTGGTTGACCATGGGACGGCCCCCGAGGACCGGTCCGGCCGGCCCCGTGCGTGGGGCCCGCCAGTACGTCGTGTCGACCGAGACCTCGGTGGCGCCGTACAGGTTGACGAGGTCGCCGGGGAAGCGCTCGGTGAACCGGCTCACCAGTGTCGGTTGGAGCGGTTCGCCGCTGGCGAAGGCGTACCGCAGGTGTGTGCAGTCCCCGGGCCGTACCCGGGAGACGAACAGGTCCAGCAGGCTGGGTACGAAGTGCAGGCCGACGACGCGGTGGGCGCGCATCAGGCGGGACACCTCGGCCATGTCGAGCCGGTCGGAGCCGGGCACCAGGACGACCGTGGCACCCTGCCACAGGGGCCAGAAGATCTCGTAGGCCGAGACGTCGAACGACAGCGGTGTGGCCTGGAGGAATCCCTCGCCCTCGGCGAGCGGGAACGCGTGCTGCATTCCGGCCAGGTAGTTGACCACACCGCGGTGTTCGATGCGGACGCCCTTGGGGCGGCCCGTGGAGCCGCTGGTGTAGATCAGGTAGCACAGGTCGCCGGGGTCCGCGACGGGTTCCGGCGCGTGCGTGGGCAGGGTGTCCGGGAGGTCGGCGGGCCGGTCGACGCGGAGCAGGTCCAGGCCCTCCGGCAGCAGGGCGGCGTGCGCGGTGTCGGTGACGACCAGCGGCGCGCCCGAGTCCGTCACCAGGTAGGCCAGCCGCTCCGCCGGGTGCTCCGGGTCGAGCGGGACGTAGGCGGCCCCGGCCTTCAGGATGCCGAGCAGCGTCCACACCATGGCGGGCGAGCGCTCCAGGCAGACGCCCACGGGCACGTCCGGCCCGATGCCCGGCACGGCGCGCAGCCGGTGGGCGAGGCGGTTGGCCCGCTCGTCGAGCTGACGGTAGGTCAGGGCATCGGTGCCGCAGACGACGGCCACCGCGTCCGGGTGCTGTGCCGCCCGCTGCTCGAACAGCCCGTGCAGGGTCGCCGCCGGGACGGGCGAGGCGGTGTCGTTCCATTCGGTGAGGATGCGGTGCCGCTCGCCCGCGTCCAGCATCTCCACCTCGGACAGCGTGCTGTGCGGGCGGGCCGTGGCCGCGGCCAGCAGGTTGGTGAAGTGTCCGGCCATGCGGCGTGCGGTGTCCTCGGTGAACAGGTCGTCGGCGTAGACGACGGCGCCGTCCAGCGTGCCGTCCGCCGCCTCCGCGAGGTACACCGACAGGTCGAACTTGGCGTTCCGGACGGGGGTCTCGACGGGTTCCGCCGACAGGCCCGGCAGGTTCCAGGCGTCCGCGCCCGGGGCGTTCTGCAAGGCGAACATCGTCTGGAACAGCGGGTTGCGGGACAGGTCGCGGTCGGGGGCGAGTTCCTCCACGAGGCGTTCGAAGGGCAGGTCCTGGTGGTCGTAGGCGCCGAGCGCGGTGTCCTTGACCCTGGCCAGCAGCTCGGTGAACGTCGGGTCGCCGGACAGGTCGGTGCGCAGCACGAGAGTGTTGACGAAGAAGCCGATCAGGTCCTCGGTCTCGGCACGGTTGCGGCCCGCGATCGGGGTGCCGACCGCGATGTCCCGCTGTCCGCTGTAGCGGGCCAGCAGCAGCTGGAAGACCGCCAGCAGGGTCATGAACAGGCTCGCGCCGCTCTCGGCGGACACCGCGCGGGCACGGGCGGCGATCTCGGCGGGCACCGAGAACCGGACCACCTCGCCCCGTCCGTCGCGCTCCGCCGGCCGGGCGTGGTCCGTCGGCAGCTCCAACGGCTCCAGTCCGTCGAGGCGTTCCGTCCAGTAGGCGAGTTGCCGCTCCAGAGGCGTCCCGGACAACCAGGCGCGCTGCCACACCGCGTAGTCGGCGTACTGCACCCGCAGCGGGCCGGGCCCGGACGTGCCGGACCGGTCCGACACGGCTTCCGCGTACCGCGCGGACAGCTCGCGCACCAGCACGCCCACCGACCAGCCGTCGAAGGCGATGTGGTGCACGGTGACCGCCAGGACGCACTCCTCGTCGGCCAGCCGTACCAGCAGCGCGCGCAGCATCGGTCCGGTGCCGAGGTCGACCGGCCGCAGGCCGTCCTCGCGCAGTACTTCCGCCAGGGCGTCCTCGCGGGTGGTGGCGTCGTGCACCCCGCGCAGGTCCCGTACCAGCATCCGCACCGGCCGCGCCGGGTCGATCAGCTGGACCGGCGAGCCCGCGGCGTCCGTGCCGAACCGGGTGCGCAGGATCTCGTGGCGTGCCACGACCGCGGTGAACGCGGCGTTGAGCGCGTCGATGTCCAGGGCGCCGCGGATGCGGAAGGCGAAGGGCAGCAGGTACTCGGCCCGGCCCGGCTCCAACTGGTCCAGGAACCACAGGCGTTGCTGCGCGAAGCTGAGCGGCGGCGGACCGCTGTCGCGCGGTACCGACGGGATGCGGTCGGCCCCGGTGCCGGCCAGCTCCGTCACGGCCTCGGCCAGCAACGCCGGGGTCGGCGCGCCGAACAGCGCGCGCACCGGGACGTCGGCACCGAGCCGCCGGCGCAGCCGCGACACGACCTGGGTGGCCAGCAGCGAATGCCCGCCCAGGGCGAAGAAGTCGTCGTGCACGCCGATCCGGTCGACGCCCAGCACCTCGGACCACACCTCGACCACCGTGCGTTCGGCGTCCGTGCGCGGCGCGGTGTACACGGCGTCCAGTCCGGACCGGTCGGAGGCGGGGGCGGGGAGCGCCCGGCGGTCCGTCTTGCCGTTCGGGGTGAGTGGTATGCGCTCCAGCGGCACGAAGGCCGCGGGCACCATGTAGTCCGGCAGGTCGCGCCGGAGGTGGGCGCGCAGCGCGCTCGCGTCGAGGGGTCCCACGGGCACCACGTACGCCACCAGCCTCCGCGCTCCCGGAACGTCCTCGCGCAGCATGACGGTGGCGCCGGCGACCGCGGGGTGAGCGAGCAGCGCCGTCTCGACCTCGCCGAGTTCGACGCGGTAGCCGCGCAGCTTGACCTGGTTGTCCGCGCGGCCCACGAACTCCAGCCGCCCGTCCGGCAGCCATCGGGCCTGGTCACCGGTGCGGTAGACGCGCCGCGGTGCTCCGTCCACGTCGACGACGGTGAACTTCTCGTCGGTCAGCTCGGGCCGGTTGAGGTAGCCGCGGGCCAGTCCGGGGCAGTCGATCCACATCTCCCCCGGCACTCCCACCGGTACCGGCCGGCCGTGGCGGTCGACCACGAAGACCTTGGCGTTGGCGACCGGCCGGCCGATCGGCACCCGGTCGACGGGCCCGGTGATCCTGGCGGTCGTGGCCTCCTGCGCGGCCTCGGTGGGTCCGTAACCGTTGACCAGGGGCACCGCGCAGTGCCGGAACCACTCCCGGACCTGCTCCCGCTGGAGCGCCTCGCCGCCGAGCCGGACCAGCCGCAGCTCCGGGCCCAGCGTGTCCGGCCCCTCCAGGTCGGCGGCCAGAGCCCCGAACGCCGAGGGGGTGAGCCACGCCACCGTGACCCGGTGCTCGCGCAGCGCCTCCGCCAGCCGGCCCGGGTCCCAGGCGTCGTCGCGCAGCACCAGGCAGGCTCCCGAGATCAGCGGGGCGAACATCTGGCCCACCGACGAGTCGAACGCGATCGACGCGAACTGAAGGACCCGGTCCTCGGAGGTGAGGCCCAGTTCACGGCGCGTCTCCCGCATCCGTGCGCGCAGCGCGCCGTGGGTGATCTGCACGCCCTTGGGACGACCGGTGGAGCCACTGGTGTAGATCACGTAGGCCACGTCGTCCGGACCGGCCTGCGCCACCGGACCGGCGGAGGCGGTGTACGACCCCTGCGGCCAGGGCCCGTCCAGCAGCAGCGCCTGCGTGTGGGCGGGCAGGCGGCCGGTGTGCGCGGCCTGGGTGACGATCAGCGGGGCGCCGCTGTCCTCGATCATGTAGGCGAGCCGGTCCGTGGGGTACGCGGGGTCCAGCGGCACGTACGCCGCTCCCGCCTTGTGGATGCCGAGCAGGGCGCACACCATGTCGGTACCGCGGTTCAGGCAGACCGCGACCAGGGTGCCCGGCCCGGCACCGCGCTCCCGCAGCCGGTCGGCGATCCACTCGGCCCGCTCGTCGAGCTGCCGGTAGGTCAACTGGTCGGTGCCGCACGTCACGGCCGGCGCGTCCGGGTGGAGGGCGGTCCGCTCCTCGATCAGCCGGGTCACGGTCAGTGTGTCCGGGGCGTCGGTGTCGGCGCCGTTCCACTCGCCGAGGATGGTGCGGCGCTCGGCGGCGGTGAGCATCTCCAGTTCGGACAGCCGGGCGTCCGGGGTGGCGCAGGCGGCGGCCAGCAGCGTCTCGAAGTGCCCGGCGAGCCGCACCATCGTGGCCTCGTCGAACAGGTCGGTGGAGTACACGACGGTGCCGTCCAGAGCGCCGTCGGCGGCCTCGGTGGCGTAGAAGGTGAAGTCGAACTTGGAGTCCTGGGCGGACACGTCGAGCTGCCGCACGGTCAGGCCCGGCAGCTCCCACGACCGGCTGTCGGGGGTGTTCTGGAGGACGAACATCGTCTGGAACAGCGGGTTGCGCGACAGGTCCCGCTGCGGCGCCAGTTCCTCCACCAGGCGTTCGAAGGGCAGGTCCTGGTGGTCGTAGGCGCCGAGCGCGGTGTCCTTGACCCTGGCCAGCAGCTCGGTGAACGTCGGGTCGCCGGACAGGTCGGTGCGCAGGACCAGCGTGTTCACGAAGAAGCCGATCATGTTCTCGATCTCGGCGCGGTTGCGGCCCGCGATCGGGGTGCCGACCGCGATGTCCTCCTGTCCGCTGTAGCGCGACAGGACCAGTTGGAAGACCGCCAGCAGGGTCATGAACAGGCTCGCGCCGGTCTCCTGGGAGATCCTTCGGGCGGCGTCGGCGGTCTCCGCGGCCACGCGGAAGGTGAGCATGGCGCCCTTGCCGCTGTGCCGCGCCGGACGCCGGCGGTCGGTGGGCAGCTCCAGCGGTTCGGTGCCGGCCAGCCGGCCGCGCCAGTAGTCCAGTTGTTCCGCCAGCACGTCGCCGGTGAACCACTGGCGCTGCCAGACCGCGAAGTCGGCGTACTGGAGGGGAGGTTCGGACAGGTCGGCGGTCCTGCCCGCGACCCGTGCGCCGTACAACTCGGTCAGCTCCCGGGACAGCACCCCTGCCGACCAGCCGTCAAAGGCGATGTGATGCACCGTCAGGGCGAGGAGGTGCTCGTCGTCGGCCAGCCGGATCAGCAGCGCCCGCACCACCGGTCCGGTGCCGAGGTCCATCGGGCGGAAACCCTCGGTGTCCACGAGCGCGGTGGCCGCCTCCTCGCGTGCCTGGTCCCCGGCGACGGATCGCAGGTCGTGCACGGCGAGGGGCAGCGGCCTGGGCGGATCGACGACCTGACCGGGGTTGCCGTCCGCGTCGCTGACGAAGCGGGTGCGCAGCACCTCGTGCCGGGCCACCAGCTCCGACAGCGACGCCCGCAGCGCCGGGACGTCCAGCCGGCCATGGATGCGCAGACCCATGGGGATCAGGTATTCGGCCCGGCCGGGCTCCAGCTGGTCCAGGAACCACAGCCGGCGCTGCGCGAACGACAGCGGCAGCGGACGCCCGTCCCGGGGCGCGCGGGGTATGACCGGAGCGTCGTCCGGAGCCCCGGCCGCCACCAGGGCGCCCATGGCGTCCGCCGCCTCCTCGACGTCGAAGTCCGCGGACTCGAACAGTCGGCGGGCCCTCAGCAGGGCCTCCTCCGCGAGGAAGGACGCCACCGCCCGCACCGTCAGCGGCTCGGGCAGCGGTTCCTCGCCGAATTCCGAACCGAATTCCTCCGCGATCCGGCGGGCCATTTCCGTCGCCTGCGAGCGGGTTCCGCCCAGCCGGAAGAATTCGTCTTCCGCCGTGGCCACCTCAGTGCCGATCACCGCATTCCAGACCGCGGCGACGCGGGCTTCAGCCGGGGAGAATCCGCCCTGCTCGGCCACCTGTCCACAGGCCGCGGCCATCATCGGATTCGTCGTCATGTGTCCACCAGTTCCTCGTCGTCGACCGTTCGCGAAAACCCTCGGAAACTCAGCCGAATCCGATGCTCGCAGAGCGATCTCAGTGGGATAACTGGTTACTTCTGCCCGCCGGACGTGGACACTTCTGCCCCTCGGGCATGGGCACGGGAGGCGCGCGCCGGCCGGGCGGAGTCCCGCGCGTCGGCGCGGCGGGCGCGGGGAACGGGCAGCCGGCCGGGGCGGTCCACCGCCCGGCCGGCACCGGTTGTACCGCGGCTCAGGCGACCGCCCCGGCCGCCTCCGCTTCGGAGACGGAAGCCGTACCGGCCGCACTCCCGTTCTCGTGCGTGGCGCCGGCAGGGCTCGCGTCGGACACCGTCCGCTTGCGCATGCCCGCCCACTCCCGGTTCAGGGCCGGCACGCCGATGGCGACGAGGTAGAGCCCGCCCACGATCCACAGCGCACCCGAGGTGCCCGCCACCGTCACCAGTCCCGCGCCCAGCAGCCCACCGAACGGGATGCCCGCCCACGTGACGGCCTGGGCCAGCGTCTTGACCCGTCCCAGCAACTGGGTGGGGATCAGCTCGTACGTCACGGCCCCGACGATCGGGTTGACGAAGCCCGACCCCAGGCCGCCCAGCGCCAGCACCGCGAGCACCAGCCACAGCGGCGCGCCGGTGGCCATGGCCACGAAGCGCGGGACGCCGCCCAGCGTGAAGCCGATCAGGTAGACGGCACGCCGGGGCAGCCGCTCGCCCACTCCCGCGGCCACCAGCGCGGCGACGATCGATGTCGCGGCGAAGACGCTGACCACCAGGCCCACGGCCTCCGCGCCGTTGCCCGTCTCCTTCGCCCAGACCGGCAGCAGCACGGACATGAACGCCTGGTCGAGCAGGTTGGTGACGGCGAGCATGCCCACGATCGACCGCAGCAGTTTCGCGTCGCGCAGGAACACGGCGCCCTGGCGCAGCCGTGACAGGTAGCTCTCGGCCTCCTCGACCGGCCTCTCGTGCGGCTCGGGCGCCGGGTCGCTGAGGGTGGTGGAGACGACCAGCGCCGACACGCCGAACAGGCAGGCGGTGATCCACAGGGCGTAGAGACTGCCGAAGGAGGCGACGACCACACCGGCGATGGCCGGCCCGATGGTCGTCGCGGTCCGCTCGACCGCCGCCGACAGGCCGGTCCCCCGTTCCAGCGGCACCCGGGCCGCGCGGGTCGCCGCCGGCACGAAGAGCCCCTTGGCCCCGTTGGCCGGGCCGTCCGCCGCACCGACCACGGCCAGCAATCCCAGCAGCAGGCCGAAGGACAGGTGTCCCGTGAGGTAGAGCAGCGGAGCGGTGGCCGTCGCGACGGTGGAGGCCAGGTCGCCGGCGACACTGATGCGCTTGGGGCCGACCCGGTCGATGATCGGCCCGGCCAGCGCCTGGGCTATCACGTACGGCACTATCTGGCAGAAGGCGACCAGACCGGTCTTGCCGACGCTGCCGGTCGTCGTCAGGACGAACCAGGGCAGGGCGATGGAGAGCACCCGGTTGGCCGACAGGGCCGCCGCGTTGGCCGAGAGCATGCCGACCAGTCCGCGAAGGACCCGGGGCCCGTCGGCCGGGGCGTCCGGGGAGGGCGTGCGTGTACCGCTGTCGGCCGCCTGCTGGGCGGCCGTGTGCCGAGAGGTCATCTTTCTCACTCCGAGTCCGGGGGGTGGGAGACGTGCCGGTCCGCACTGGTGGGGAACAACTGGAACTGGAAGGCGACCCGCGCCGCGCCCTCGGGCAGCGGCGAACCCGCCGACTGCGGCGCGGAGTTGCGTCGGCGGAGCAGCCGGTGGATGTCCGCCGACAGCTCTTTGGCCTCGGCGGGGGTGAGGGTGAGCACGTAGTCGCCGAAGTCCTGGGCATCGCGCCACTCCGGCGGCAGCGAGGCGGTCGCTTCGACGGCGGTCGTCATCGCGTCGGACCAGACCCGGCTGAGGGCTTGCAAGTAGGCGATGCCGAGGCCCTCCCCGCCCGCCAGCACCGAGTCGTCCGGGACGACCGTGTTGACGTGCGCCGCCTGCCACCAGCGCTCACGGCGTCCGCCGCCCTGTGACGGCGCCTCGACGATGAAGCCGTACTCGGCGAGCTGGCGCAGGTGATAGCTGGTCGCGCCGGTGTTCTGGTCGAGCCGCCGGGCGAGCGTGGTGGCCGTGGCCGGCCCCTCCGTCCGCAGAACCGTCAGTATCCGCACGCGCAGCGGATGCGCGACGCCCCGCAGGTTGCGGGCGTTCAGTTCGACCTGGGAGGGCTGTTCGGGATGTTCCATGAACCCAAGCTAGCTGACACAGACTTCTTTGCAAAGAGTCCTGTGCACAGATTCCTTTGCATTGCGCGAATGGCTGAGACCCGTCGGTGCATGGCCTGTTGGCGGCGTCGGCCGGGGCCCTGCGGCTGGTGCCGGGCTGGTTGTGGGAACTGTTCCAGCGGAGGAGATGCTTGCCGCGCTGCCCGAGATGGACGGCGCGGCAGCAAGCGGTCCGCGCTACGAACCCTCGAAGTGCACCGGAGGTGCGGCGCGGTCGTCACCGGCTCCGCGTCGTCCGCGTGCGGCTCCCGCCGCCTCCCTCGCCCCGGCACCGGGTGGTCCGGTCCGGGGAAGCCGTTCAGTCGCGCGTCCGCCCCCATGCGGCCAGGGTCCTCAGGACCGCGCTCCGTCCGCGGTCCGGGACGGTCCACAGCGTCTGCCCCCGCACCCCCCACCCCTCCAACAGGGCGTTGGCCGCGAGGAAACCGCTCGTCGCCGCCCGTTCCATGAGGGCCACGGGCAGGCCGGTGCGGACCTGGTCGCCGGCCAGGACCAGTCGGGGGTGGGGGGTGCGGACGGTGGGGCGGTCGCGGTAGCCGCCCACCGGGAACAGGGGGCAGTCCTCGTGCCACTCGTGACGGGCGTCGACGACCGTGGCCGTGCGGGTCTCCGGGTAGACGCGGTGCAGTTGGCCGAGGAGGCGCTTCTGTTCGACGTCCCGGGCGGCTCCGGGGGGTACGGCGTAGGCGTGCAGTTCGACGACCGATCCTCCGGTGCGCGCGCTCCAGCGGGCGGCCTGGTCCTCGTAGCGTTCCAGCACACTGATGTTGTCGAGGCTGCCGAAGCCGCCGGTGCCGAGGAAGCCGGGCCGGTCGGGGGCGACGGGCCGGTCCAGCCACAGCCGGCTCACCAGGAAGGGCGGGGCGGTGCGCAGCCGTCCGATCCGCTCGCGCCAGGACGCGTCGCCCAGGTTTCCGCAGCGTTCGACCAGCGTGCGCAGGCCCGCGCTGTCCAGGGCGAGGACGACGCCGTCGTAGGGACGTTCGTCCCGGTCGGAGGCGACCACCAGGGCGCCGTCCGGGGTGGGCGCGACGTGTTCGACGGACGTGCCGGTACGCACCTCCGCGTGGTGCCGGGCCAGATAACCGGCGAGCGGGTCCCACAGGGCGGCGGGGAAGGGGGCGCGGGGCACGTCGAACAGCAGCCCTTCGGCGGAACCGAGGAAGTAGATGTGGAACATCAGCGCCATCTCGGCCGCCGACAGCTCCCGCGGGTCGGCGAAGAAGCTGCGGGAGAACACCTCGAAGGCCAGGTGGCGGGCGCTTTCGGGGAAGCGTACGGCGTCCAGGAAGGCGTGCGCGCTGGTGCCGTCCAGCCGGTCGTACACCTCGGGCACACGCACGTCCAGCAGGGGCAGGGCCGCCACGGGGTCCATGGTGCGCAGGTCCGCGAGCCGGAAGGAGGGGCTGAGCGCCACGAAACCGAGCGCGCTGAGCGGCGGGGTACGCGGGACACGGCGGAAGCTGTCGTGAAGGCCGTCGGCGTGGCGCAGGGGGTAGTCCGGGAGGCCGGTGAGCCGCTCCATGCCGGGGTCGGTCCGGCGCAGCAGTCCGCGCAGGTTGTAGTACTGACGGAAGAAGGCGTGGAAGCCGCGGCTCATGGTCACCGTGGTGCCGTCGCTCAGTTCGGTCGGCCAGCCGCCGACCCGCCCGCCGAGGTAGGGCCGTTTCTCGTAGACCGTGACGGCCACTCCGCGCTCGGCGAGCGCGGTGGCGGCGGCGAGGCCGGCGATGCCCGCGCCGATCACCGCCACCGACGGCGGGTTTCCCGCCACCCGTGCCGCGCCGGGCCGGGCGGGCAGGATGCGGGCCCGGCGGTCGCGCCCCCGGCGCGCGGCGCCCCGGTGTGTCGCCCTCATGTGTCCTCCCTGCGGTCGTGCGGCCGGTGGGTGACCGTGGTGGGGGCGAGGCCTGTCCGCCGGCCCGGCCGGGGCAGGGCGCGGGTCTGGTGCGTGCCGTCGTGGCTGCGGGAGGCGTGGTCGGGAGCGGCGGCGAGGTACTCGTCGCGCAGCGGCGTCATGCGGTCTCCGTCGGGGGGAGGCTGGGGGCGGCGGGAGCCGTGGGCAGGTCGAAGGGGCGGCGGGGCAGGCGGGGCAGTTCCAGGGCGGATCGCAGCATCGGTCCGACGGGCGTGCGCAGGCCGATGGACAGGTCCTCGTGCGGGCGGGTGTCTCCGTCGAGGAAGCGCAGCAGTCGTGCCATGGGCACGCGGGCGAAGAGGCGGCAGAACAGTTCCGGGCCGTCGGCCCGGCCGCTGTCCAGGGCGCGGAGCAGGACCGCGTCCATGAGGCGCGAGCGCATCGGATGGGCGGCGGGGGGCGCCGGGCGGCGTCCGCGGCGCAGGGCGGCGGCGACGGCCTCGGTCTGGCGCTGTAGCCCGGCGAAGGTGTAGCCGGTGGCGGGGCGGGTCGCTCCGCCGGCGGCGCCGATGCGGAAGACGGAGGCGCCGGTCTGCCGCGGGACCGACGCGTCGGTCATCGGGATGACGCCGGTCTCGCCGGCCAGCACCTGGTGTTCGCCGAGCCGCAGGATGTCGTCGGCGTAGTGGCGGACGGCGGCCTCGTAGCGGTCCGGGGTGAGGGGGTGCGCGGAGAACTCGGTGTATTCGACGAGCGCCTCGCAGGGGCCGGTGGGCAGGACGTAGCCGAAGGACAGGCCGTGGGCGGGCTGTGGGGTGCGGAAGTCCATCAGCTCGACGACGGCCGGGTCGAACGCGGGCCGGGCGGTGCGTACGAACCAGCCGTGGAAGTGCTGGAGCAGGGTCGTGCGGGCGGCCGGGAGGCTGCCGGGAGGGCGCGAGTCGAACACCCAGCGGGCGCTCAGCACCCGCGTCCGGTTGTCCGGGTCCCTCAGGTGGACGTGCGCCCCGCCGGGTACGTCCTCGACCGCTTCGACGGTCGCTTCGAGGCGCCGTACCGTGGGGCTGCGGGCCAGGTCGCGGGAGACGACGCGTTCGAAGTCGTCGGAGCGGATCATGCGGTACCGCAGCGGGGCGATGTTCCCTTCGACCGGGGCGCCGGTGCGCGGGCGCACCCTCAGCCGCTGCCATTCGGCCCGCACCGCCGCGTCGAACCGTCCGGGTTCCGCCGTCCAGTAGCACCAGGTCCGCGGTGGCGGACGCAGCGGGCCCGGCGGCGCGTCCACCAGGACCACGGACGGCGTCCGCAGGCCGGGGACGCTTTCGGCGAGCCGGTGGGCCAGCGACAGCCCGGCCGCGCCCGCGCCCACGACGGCCACGTCCGCTTCCGGCACAGCGTCTCCCCTCTTCGGTGGTCTTCCGGTCATCGGCGGCCTTCCGGTCTTCGGTGGTCTTCCGGTCCTCTCTTCGGTGGTCCTCCGGTCCTCTCTTCGGTGGTCCTCCGGTCCTCGGTGGTCTTCCGGTCCGATCCGGGCACCACGCGCGGCGGCGGGTCCCGTGACGGTGTCGGACCGCCGGGAACAAGGTGCCCGTCTCCCGGGGTGTCCCGGCCTGCTCTTCCGGATTGTGTACCCGGGCGGATGCAGGGCGCCCCCGGCGGCGAGCGGACGAGCGCCGGACACAGCACCGTGGAGTGGGGCGGATCAGTCGACGGCGGCACGATCACCCGGGGAGTTCGCGCATCCGTTCCCGCCGCCCGCGCCGAAGCAGTCCGTACGGGAACGACGGACACAGACACGACGGAGGGAACCGGGATGCGTCCCACCCACGCGAAGGACCACCCTGCGGCCTCGCCGCCGCGGCCGATCGCGGCAGCGGCCGTGGCCTCGCTCCCGCGCGGGCCCGTGGCCCGCGACGGCGTGGGGCAGGACCGGACCGAGGCGTGCTCCACGGCGGGCGGGCCGCTTCCGACCGGCTCCGCCGATGTGCGCCGGACCGACGTCGACGTGCCCGGCGCCGTCGGCCGGGTGCTCGACCATGTGCTGGCGGAGCGCCTGCGCCGCGCACGGCTGGCGGATCCGCTGTTCGCGCGGGACGTCGCCGAACGGGTGGCGCGCTTCACTCTGGAGGGTGGTAAGCGCACGCGCGCGCAGCTGGTGTGGTGGGCCTCGCGGGCCTGCGCCGGCCGGGACCCGGCCCCGGCGACCGCGGCCCTGCGGATCGGCGGCGCCCTGGAACTGCTCCAGACGTGCGCGCTCGTCCACGACGACGTGATGGACCGGGCCACGCTGCGCCGGGGCCGGCCCACGCTGCACACCGACCTGGCCGCCGGGCACGAGGACCGGGTGGGGCCCGAGCGGGCCCGGCGGTTCGGGCAGTCGGCGGCGGTGCTCGCCGGGGACCTGGCGCTGGCCTGGGCCGACGACCTGGTGGCGGAGACGCCGCTGGCGGCGTGGACGGGGGTGGTGGTGCGGCGGCTGTGGAGCGACATGCGCACGGAGATGGTGGCGGGCCAGTACCTGGACCTGTACGGCCAGGTCACCGCGGCGCGGTCCCCGGCCCGCGTGCTGCGCGCCGCCCGCCTGAAGAGCGCCCTGTACTCGGTCGAGCGGCCCCTCGCCCTGGGAGCCGCCGTGGCGGGCGCGGACGAGGTGACGCTGCGTCGGCTGCGCGAGGCCGGACGCTGTGTCGGGATGGCGTTCCAGCTGCGCGACGACCTGGACGACGTCTTCGGGGACCCGCTGGAGACGGGCAAGGCGTGTGGCGGCGACATCCGGGAGGGCAAGCCCACCTATCTGGTCGCGGTCGCCCGCGCGCGGGCCGAGGCCGCCGGCGACGACGCCGCGCTCGCCATGCTGGACCGGCGATTCGGTGACGCCGCCCTCAGCGAGCGCGGCCTGGACGAGGTGCGGGACGTGCTCGTGGCGACGGGCGCGCGCGCCACCGTGGAGGCCAAGCTGGACCGGCTCGCCGCGCAGGGGCTGCGGCACTTCGACGGCGCCCTGCTCGACCCGGAAGGAGCGGGGCCGTTGCGTGCTCTGCTGCTCGCGACGGCCGGGGCGCGGCCCGGCGGGGAGGCCGCCGTACGGCCGCGGCCCGCGCAGGGCCCGTACGCGCCCCATCCCCGGGGCGGCGCGGGGAGCGGCCGGTGACCCGCACCCTGCCCGGGCCCACGGACCACGTGGTGGTCGTCGGCGCCGGACTCGCCGGACTGTCGGCGGCGTTGCACCTGCTGGGCGCCGGACGCCGGGTCACCGTCGTCGAGCGCGAGGACCTGCCCGGCGGCCGGGCCGGACGCCTGGACCTGGCCGGGTACCGGATGGACACCGGGCCCACCGTGCTGACGATGCCCGACCTGGCCGACGAGGCGTTCGCCGCCGTCGGGGACAGCCTGTACGAGCGGGTCGAGCTGATCCCCCTGCACCCGGCCTACCGGGCCTGCTTCGCGGACGGCAGCAGTCTCGACGTGCACACCGGCGCGGACGCGATGGCCGCGGAGGTGGAGCGGTTCGCCGGGGCGGCCGAGGCGGCGGGCTACCGGCGGCTGCGCGACTGGCTGGAGCGGCTGTACCGGGCGCAGATGCGCCGGTTCATCGACGCCAACTTCGACTCACCGCTCGGCCTGCTCACCACCGATCTCGCCCGGCTGGCCGCCCTGGGCGGTTTCGGCCGCCTGGACGGGCGGATCGGCCGGTTCCTGAACGACGAGCGGCTGCGCCGGGTGTTCTCCTTCCAGGCCCTGTACGCGGGTGTGCCCCCGGAGCGGGCGCTGGCCGCGTACGCGGTCATCGCCTACATGGACACCGTCGCGGGCGTGTACTTCCCCCGGGGCGGCATGCACGCCCTGCCCCGGGCCATGGCGGACGCCGCCGCCGCGGCCGGCGCCGACCTGCGGTACGGGCAGCGGGTGACCCGCCTGGAGCGGTCCGGCGAGCGCGTCACGGCCGTCGTCACCGACGCGGGCCGCGTCCCGTGCGACGCGGTCGTCCTCACCCCGGACCTGCCCGCCGCCTACCGGCTGCTCGGCCGCAGGCCACGCCGGCCGCTGGGACTGCGCCATTCGCCCTCCGCGGTCGTGCTGCACCTCGGCACGGACCGCACCTGGTCCCGCCTCGCCCACCACACGATCTCGTTCGGGGCGGCGTGGCACGCCACATTCGACGAACTGACCCGCGCCGGGCGGCTGATGAGCGACCCTTCCCTGCTCGTCACCCGCCCCACCGCCACCGATCCCGGCCTCGCGCCGCCGGGCCGCCACCTGCACTACATCCTCGCCCCCTGCCCCAACACCGACATCGGCCCGGACGCGGCGGCCTGGTCCGACCTCGGCCCGCGCTACCGGGACACGCTGCTGCGCGAACTCGATCGGCGCGGACTGGAGGGCATCGCGGACGCCGTCGAGGAGGAGTGTCTGGTCACCCCGGCCGACTGGCACGCCCAGGGGCACGCCGCCGGAACACCCTTCTCCGCCGCCCACACCTTCGCGCAGACCGGGCCGTTCCGGCCGCGCAACCTGGTGCGCGGCACCGAGAACGCCGTACTGGCCGGCTGCGGCACCACACCCGGCGTCGGCGTGCCGACCGTGCTGCTGTCGGGAAAGCTGGCCGCGGCCCGCGTCACGGGAACGCCCAGGCGCGGGAACCCCCGCTCACGCCCCTCGCGCCCCGCCGCGAGCGCCGCCCTCCCCGACCGGACCGGCGGCCGGGCGTCCACCGGCTTCCCGGATCCGTCCGCGTCCCAGTCCGGCGGACCGGAGCCGGCGACCGCGCCGCGAGCGTGCGACACACCTCCCGGCCGGACCGCCGCCGCGCAGCAGCCGCCGCTCTCCCCGCCGTGTCCCCCGGCTGCCGCGGCACGGCCCCGGCCGCCGCAGAACCTCCCGGCCCCCACGACCGAAGGCAGGACAGCATGACCGACCGGGAACTGGACGCGGCGGGGATCACCGATCCGGCGCTGCGCGCGGCCTACCGCCACTGCCGCGCCCTCAACGCGCGGCACGGCAGGACCTACTTCCTCGCCACCCGGCTGCTGCCCGTCGAGCGCCGGCCCGCCGTGCACGCCCTGTACGGCTTCGCCCGCTGGGCCGACGACATCGTCGACTCGCTCGCGCCCGGCACCGGAGCCGACGCGCGGGTGCGGGCGCTGACCCGGCTCCAGGAGGAACTGGAGGAGGGGCTGCGGCGGGGCGGCAGCGAGGAGCCCGTGGCGCACGCCCTCGCCGACACCGCCCGCCGCTACGCCATCGACCACGTCCACTTCCGGGACTTCATGACGGCGATGCGTTCCGACCTGACCGTGACGGCCTACCCCACCTACGCGGACCTGCGCGCGTACATGCACGGTTCGGCCGCGGTGATCGGGCTCCAGATGCTGCCGGTGCTGGGCACGGTGGCGCCGCGGGAGGAGGCCGAGCCGTACGCCGCGGCGCTCGGCGTCGCCTTCCAGCTGAGCAACTTCCTCCGGGACGTGGGCGAGGACCTGGACCGGGGGCGCGTCTACCTGCCCGCCGACCTGCTCGCCGGTCACGGCGTCGACCGGGAGCTGCTGGTCCGCAGCCGCGCGACAGGCCGCCCGGACCGCCGGATCACCGCCGCGCTCAGGGAGTTCGCGGAGCTGACCCGCGGGGTGTACCGGGCGGCGATGCCCGGTGTCGACCTGCTCGAAGCGGTGTCCAGGCCCTGCATCCGCACCGCGGCCGTCCTGTACGGCGGCATCCTGGACGCCGTGGCCCGCGACGGCTGGGCCGTGCTGCACCGGCGGTCGGTGGTGTCGCGACGGCGCAGAGCGGTCGTCGCCGCCGACGGGCTGGTCCGGGTGGCGGCGGTCCGCCTGCGCACGCGCGCGCAGCCGCCCGCGCGCACCCGCGCCCTGCCCGCTGCCGTGCTCCCGGCGGCGGCCGTCCGCTCCGCCGAGGAGGTCGCGTGAACCGCCGCCGTCGTCTTCCGCTGTCGCTGCGCCGCCGTGCCGTGCCGTGGGAGGGGCAGCGGCCCACCTGGCGCGAGGCGCGGCCCGGAGTGATCGCCGGGGCACTGAAGCGGGCGCGGGCCCGTCCGTCCGGCAACTGGTTCGTGGTCGGCGCCTCCCGCGCCCTGCGGGGGGACGGCAAGCTGGCACGGACCGTGGCGGGGCAGGAGGTCGTGGTGTGGCGGGGGCCGGGCGGGCGCCTCGTCGGCGGCCCGGGTGTCTGCCCTCACCTGGGGGCGCCGCTGGCGGACAGTCCGGTGCGCTGCGGCACGCTGGTGTGCCACTGGCACGGGCTGGCGCTGGACGGCGGCCCGTACGCGGGCTGGGCGCCGCTGCCGGTGCACGACGACGGGGTGCTGGTCTGGGTGCGCCTGGACGAGGCGGGCGGCGAGGAACCGCTGGACACACCGGTCGTACCGCGGCGGCCCGCACGACCGGGCGCTCTGGACGCCGTCTACACCGCAGTGGGTGTCTGCGAGCCCGAGGACGTGGTGGCCAACCGGCTCGACCCGTGGCACGGGGCCTGGTTCCACCCGTACTCGTTCGTCGACCTGACGGTGGTCGACGCACCCGGCGATCGAGCCGGTGCGGCGGACGACGGGCTGGACGCGCTGACGGTCGACGTGTCCTTCAAGGTGGCGGGCCGGCTGGTCGTGCCGGTCCGCGCCGTCTTCTTCGCCCCCGAGCCCCGCACGGTCGTCATGCACATCACCGAGGGCGAGGGCGCGGGGTCCGTCGTGGAGACCCATGCCACGCCGCTCGGCGCGGACGGGGCCGGCCGGCCCCGCACCGCCGTGATCGAGGCGGTGGTCGCCGCCTCGCACCGTCCGGGCTTCGCCGCCGCCCGCCGGATCGCTCCCCTGCTGCGTCCGCTGTTGCGCGCCACGGCCGGGCGGTTGTGGCGCGATGACCTGGCCTATGCCGAGCGGCGCTGGCAGCTGCGGTCCACCGGCCGGTTCCCGGGCTGAGCGGCGCACGGGGGCTTCCGCGGCCGTCCTCGCGCCTGCGGTCACCGGTCGGAGGCGGCACGGCGGATGGCTCTGCACCGACTCGGGACGGCAGCACCCCGGACGCCGTCCGCCTGGGCCTGGCGGGCCCCGGTCGCGGGAGACAGCAGCCCCAATCTGCGGCTGCGCTGCGCGCGGGCGGGCGTCGTCGCGACGTCCGGCTCCACCTCGCGTCGCGTCGGGGTACGGCGGCTGGTGGCCACGTCGCCCCGCGCGGCACGCATGGCCCGCCGAGGTTAGCTGGCGGGCGGAGGGAGGACCGAGACGTGTGCGCCGCTCACCCCGCGGCGCAGAGCGCCCGCAGTGCCTCCACCGCCTGGGCCAGCCCGGCCGGTCTGAGGCCGACGAGGGGCTGGGTCCGGCTCCAGCCGGGACCGCCCAGCAGCACCGCGGGGCCGCGCCGCGTGCCCTTCATGCCCCAGCGCAGCCCGGCCACGTGCCGGGCCAGGGCCGGGGCCGCCCGCGTGGTCTCCTGGGCCCACAGCACGACGGCGACCGGGCCGAGCCGGCGCACCGCCGCGTCCAGTGCCTCGACGGGAACGGCGGCACCCAGCATGCGCACCGGCAGCCCCTCCCGGCCGAGCGTCGCGTGCAGCGCCTCCAGGGGCAGGGTGTGCTGTTCGCCGGGGACGCAGGCCAGCAGGATGCAGCCGGCTCCGGGGGGAGCCACGGGGGCGGCGGGCGGCGTGCTGCGGCGCAGCACCGTGGAGACGTGCCAGGCGAGCAGGTGCTCCACCTCGACGTACTGGTCGTCGGAGGAGGCCCAGCGGCGTCCCACGGCGTGCAGGGTGGGAACCATCACCTCCTGCCAGGCGACCACGAGGCCGTGGCGTTCGACGGCGGCGGCGAGCTGTTTTTCGAGCGCGGGGGCGTCCAGCCGTACGGCGGCGCGCGCGAGGCCGCGGCACTCCTGGCGCACATCGCCGAGGGGCAGCGCGCCGGCGGCCCGTGACCGCCCCGCGGGCGGCGGAGCGGTGACGGCTTCGCTCCCGGAAGACGGGCCGGCAGCGGCCGTACGGGCGGCGCGGGCCGCGTCGGCCGGCGGGATGCCGGTGGCCGTCAGTCGGCACATCTCCTCGACCGTGGCCACGTCCGCCGCCGTCCAGCGACGGTGTCCGCCCTCGGTGCGGGCGGTCGGGCCGATGCCGTAGCGGCGGTCCCACGAGCGCAGGGTCATGGGTGACACGCCGAGGCGCCGGGCCAGTACACCGGTGGTCAGACCGGCTCCGCCCGGTATGGCGAGCGGTTCGGAGGGGGGCTCCGCTGGGGGGTTCACGGTGGTCAAGTATTCCTGTCCCCCGGTCCACGCGCGCCGGAGTCCGCGCGGACGGGCTCGGCGACGAGTACGCGCACGTGCGGAGGTGGAGAGGCCCGCAGCGTCTGCGCCGGCCGGCCTGCCAGGGGCCGCTTCCCGTCGCCCCTGTCGGTCGTCCTTCGTCCTGCGCAGATGGTCAGCGGGCTCATTCCGTGGCCTCCTCGACCAGGCTCTGGCCCAGGCGCAGCAGGCCGCGCCGGGCGTGACTCTTGACCGTGCCCAGCGGCCAGCCGGTGACGTGGGCGATCTGCGTCTGCGTCAGGTCACCGTAGAAGGCCAGGCACAGCACCCTCCGCTGGGCCTCGGGGAGGCGGCGCAGTTCGCGGGTGACGTCCACGCGGTTCAGGACCTCCTCCTGCGCGTACGACGGCTCCGGTGGGCCGTGCGACTCGCGCGCCGCCGCGGCGGCGGCGTCCGTGCGCCGGGTACGGGCGGACAGGGCGTCGGCGATCTTGCGGCGGGCGATGCCCACGAGCCAGGCGGGCAGGGGGCCACGGCCCGGTCGGTAGCCGTGGCGTCCGCGCCAGGCGGCGAGGAACACCGTCTGGGTGACGTCCTCGGCCTCCGCGCCGTCGCCCAGCGACTGCCGGGCCAGTGACAGGACGAGAGGAGACCAGCGGCGGTAGACCGCCTCCATGCCGCCCTCGTCCCCGGCCGCGAAACGGGAGGCCAGTTCGTCGTCCGGGGACGGTATGGGCACGTCCGGGGACGGCATGGGCACGGACTCGGCTTCGGTCACAGCAAGTGCCGTCATGTGACCTGCTCCTTCCGGGGTGGCTCGACGCCTTGCGGCCACGGTCCGTCCGGGAGCCCCGGGGCGGCAACTCGCATCGGGTCTGCATCGGATCGCAGCCGCCCCGTCCCGCCCCTCCCCCGGCGCCGGAGGGCGCCACAGCGGCGGCCGTCAGGCGCCGTCTTCCCGCCGGAGGACGGCCGGGGGCCGCCCGCCCGGAGCCGGTGGACGGCTGTCCCGCTCCCCGGCGCCGGGCCGGGTGGGCCACCACGCACGGTCCCCGGCGTCCCGTACGAGCGCCGGCACCAGCAGGGAGCGCACCACCAGGGTGTCGAGCAGTACGCCGAAGGCGACGATGAAGGCGATCTGCACCAGGAACGCCAGCGGGATCACGCCCAGCGCGGCGAAGGTCGCGGCGAGCACGACTCCGGCGGAGGTGATGACACCGCCGGTGGTGACGAGCCCACGTCCGACGCCCTCACGGGTGCCGTGCAGCAGCGTCTCCTCACGGACCCGGGACATCAGGAAGATGTTGTAGTCGACGCCGAGGGCGACCAGGAAGACGAATCCGTACAACGGCACCGACGGATCAGTGCCGCTGAAATGGAACAGACCGCCGAAGACCAGCGCCGCCACCCCGAGCGTCGCGGTGAAGTTCAGGGCGACGGTCAGCACCAGCAGGACAGGCACGGCGACGGAGCGCAGCAGCAGCACGAGGATGGCGAGGATGACGGCGAGTACTACCGGGACGATGACGGCGCGGTCGCGTTCGGCGGCGCGCAGGGTGTCGTACTGTTGCGCGGTGTAGCCGCCCACCAGGGCGTTCGCGCCGGGCAGCGCGTGCAGTCCGGCGCGCAGCCGGGCCACGGTGTCGCGGGCGGCCTGGGTGTCGGCAGCCGCCTTCGCGGTCGCCTCCCACCTCACTCGGCCGTCCACGGCACGCGGCTCGTCGGTCGGGCGGCCCGCGGCACCGGTGGCGGTCACCGCCGCGATGCCGGGAGTGTCGCGTACGGCGCGTGCCACCCGGGAGGCTGAGGCGGCGTCGGCGAGGATCACCACGGGGGTGCCGGCGCCGGCCGGGAAATGCCGGGCCAGGGTCTGCTGGGCGGCCACGGACGGCACGTGCCGTACGAACGTCTCGTCCAGCGGCACGCCCCGCGAGTCCAGCGTGAGGGCGCCCGCCGAGCAGACCAGCAGTCCGGTCAGGGCGAGCGCCCACACCCGGCGCGGCGCCCGGTCGACCAAGCGGGCGGCACGCTGCCACACTCCGGCCGCGCCGGTCCCGCCGACGGGCTTGGCGGGCCAGTAGGCGCGGCGGCCGAGGAGGGCGAGGACGGCTGGCAGGAAGGTGAGTGCGCTCAGGGCGGCGCAGACGATCCCTACGGCGCCGACCGGTCCGAGGGCCCGGTTGTTGGTGAGGTCGCTCAGCAGCAGCGCGATCAGACCCAGGGCGACGGTGCCCGCGCTGGCCAGGACGGCCGGGGCGGAGCGGCGCCAGGCGGCGCGAGCGGCGTCGTGCCGGTCCCGGCCACCGGCCAGTTCCTCCCGGCAGCGTGCGGTCACCAACAACGCGTAGTCCGTCGCGGCGCCGATGACGAGGATCGACAGGATGCCCTGCACCTGTCCGTCGACGCGCACCAGGCCGTGGTCGGCCAGCGTGTACACCACCGCGCAGGCCACCCCGAGGGCGAACACCGCGCCGGCGATGACGACGAGCGGCAGCAGCAGGGAGCGGTAGACCAGCAGCAGGATGACCAGGACGGCAGCCAGGGCGACCGCGAGCAGCACCCCGTCGATACCGGAGAAGGCGTCCGCCAGGTCGGCCTGGGTCGCGGCCGGCCCGGCAAGCTGCACCCGGGTGCCGGGCACCTTCTCGGCCGCCGCCCGTACCCGTTCGAGCGTGGGGGCGAGCCGGTCGCCCAGATCGGGGCGCAGCGGCACGACGGCCTGGAGCGCGGCGCGGTCCCGCGAGGCCAGGGCGGGGGAAGGCGATCCGGCCGTGCCGGACATGCGGGCGAGCGCGGCCACCGCCTCGGCGGCCGGCCGTTGCCGGGAGGTGACGGGCCCCCCGCCCTCGGCGGTCCACACCACGATGACCGGCAGGGTCTCGCGCTGCCGGAAGGCGGTCTGCTCCCGCAGGACCCGGGTGGACTCGGCGCTACGGGGCAGGAAGGCGGCCTGGTCGTTGGTGGCCACCTCACCGAGCCGTCCGGCGAAGGGCCCCAACAGCGCCCCGACCACCAGCCATACGGCGATCAGGGCGAGCGGGACGAGCCCGCGGGTTCGGGGGTGCGGGGGCGTCATGTGACTCCTTGGAGCGGGCGGCGGGAAACCTCGACGGTAAACAATCTCGATTATTGAGCAATATCAACCTCAAGACAGTGTCATCGGTGCTTCGGCATGTGCCGGTGGATCGGATGCGGGGGCCTGCTTTCCGATGCGGGGGCAGGCCTTCCGGCGCGGATGCCGGACTTCAGGCGCGGGGGCAGGCCTTCCGGCGCGGGTGCCGGACTTCAGGTCGGGATGCTGGCCGTGCTCGGGGCCGCCAAGGCGCCTCAGCGGCCGGCGGACTCCCCGGAGACCTGGGCGAGTGCGTCGTTCAGCGCGGTCAGGAACCGGAGGGCCACGCTCAGCTCGTTCGCGTCGAAGTCCGCTCCGGCCTGGCGCAGGGCGTCGGCCAGGGGCCGGAAATGGGTCCGGGCGGCCGCGCGGGCGTCGGCGGCGTAGTGGAGGTGCACCACCCGGCGGTCGGCGTCCTCACGCACCCGGCGGACCTGCCCGGCGCGCTCCAGCCTGTCGATGCAGGCCGTGACGGCGCCCGAGGTGAGACCGAGGATCGCGCGCAGCCTGCTGGGGGTCATCGGCTCGGGCGCGTCGAGGATGGCGGCCAGCGCCTGCACGTCGGTGGCGTGCAGGTTACGGCGGGCCGCGTACTGATGGATGACCCGCCCGACCTCACCGTGCATGCGGCGCAGTTGGACCGCGAAGGCCGGCAGGTCCCCCGGAAAGACGGGGAGGTCGTTGGTGGAGGCGTCGGCGGCGGGCTGACCGGCGGCCGGCGCGTGCGGGTCGCCGGCCGTGGCGTTCGCGCCCGCCGCGGCTCCTGCGCGCCGCCGCGATCGGCGCCCTGCGCTCGACTCCGTGTTCACCGGCGCATCCTACCGAGGCACTGGCGGGTCACTGCAGCGACCAGGCGTGCCGCATCTGGTTGCGGGCGGCAGCGTCGTCCAACTCGGCGAACTGAGCAGGAACAGTGCGCAGCCGCAGCATGTCGTATCCCGGCTTCCTCCCCGAACCGCCGATGGCCCAGTGCGACGATAGGACTCGCCGCAGTTTGGAGTCGCACCTGATGATCGCGCTGGGCACTGATGATGGGATGGCCGATACCGGGACCGTTACACGCCCGCGACGCTATTGAGGTGCGATGGCTTTGAGCCAGTCCTCGACGGTGAAGACATCTGCCCACTGCGGGAACAGCTTTTCGGTAAGCATTTGGTGCACCTCGGGGTCGGTGTCGAGGCAGGCATCCGTCAGGACGGTGAGGCCGTAGTCCAAGTCGATGGCGTGCCACAAGGTGGACAGCACCACAGCGCTGGTGGCGATGCCGGTGAGAACAAGGCTGTCGATATCGCGAGCCCTGAGTACCAAGTCGAGGTCGCTGCCCGAGAACGCGCTCCCCCGCCTCTTGGTGACCATCACGTCGCCCTGCTGGGGCGCAATATCGTCATGGATCTCGGTGCCAGGGGCTCCTTCGGTGAACAGGCCGGCCCGCACGACATGTGTCATCACCTTGTTGCGAGGGCTGACTTCCGGATCGCCCGGCCGTAATCCCATCACCACGTAGATCACGGGGATGCCGGCAGCCCGGGCACCGTCGATCGCCGCGCGCAAGCGCCGCAGGTATCCGGAACCGTCGTCGGCGATGGCCACGACGTCCCGTTGGACGTCCATCACCAGAAGTGCGCTGTTCGCCATGCTTGCCGGCCCTTCTCCGTCGGGAAACAAGAGCAAGTCTGGTGGATCGACCGAGCCGCGGCGGAGGTTTCGGAGATCCTGTCTCAGGAACCCCCGCTGTCGCCCCCACCTGCTGGAAGAAGCTCGCTCACCGCATCGTGAGGGACACGGTCCCGTTGACTCATCGCAGTCACGAGGGTGGAGGAGATGTGGGCCAGGGCGGGGTCGGCAGCGATGAAGAACGTCTCGACTCCGGCCAACTCGTGGTTCATGCGGGCCATCGGCATTTCGTAGTCCAGGTCGCGAACGCCGCGGACCCCGCGAAGGACGACATCGATCCCGACTCGGCGGCAGTAGTCGACCAGCAGGCCGCCGGTGTGGGAGTCGACCGTGACGTTGCCCAAGCCGGTTGCCGCCGCGCGGAGCCGCTCCAGCCGTTCCGTGATGGGCAAGCGGCCGGCCTTGTTCGGATTGAACATCACGCACACGACGACCTCGTCGAACAGCAGGGCAGCACGCCGGAGTACGTCCTGGTGCCCTTGAGTGACCGGGTCGAAGGATCCTGGGAAGAGGGCTCGCATGATCGGAGACAGTAACAAGCGGTCACCCCCGGTCGTGAAGTGCCAGGGCAGCCAAAACACCAAGATCAAGTGCGACAGGGGGAACGTCCAGGACTCGTCCGGCCGATCACGTTCGCAGGCAGATGGTGAGGGCTCTGCTGTGGCGGTGCGGGGGTAGACGTAGCCGCGCTTGTCGTAGCGAGTGGCGAATGCCCGGTGTTGCAGATCCTGTTGCTCACCTGCCGGTGGTCCCGATCCCGTCCGCAATCTGACGAGGGCCGTCTGAGGGCTGCCGCGTTACTTGAGACCGCGTGGGGCGGTTCGTTCGTATATGGTACCGCCTGGCACGTACCAGCCCGCCTTCTTGCGGACCGCCGGGCTTGCGTCTTGGGTGTGGGACGCTCGCAAGGCGGCGATGGCGCGGACATCGGTGTGGGCGAACTTGCCGACGAGTTCGACGGCCATGCTCCGGACATGCGGGTCGGGGTCGGAGGCCAGGTGCCGCAGTGCGGGGTGCAGGACCCGGTCCGCGCCAGGTGCGCAGGTGTCGCCCTTGCACCGGTCGCAGGCCAGGGCGTGGAAGGCCGAGATCCTGACCCGGGCGTCGGGGTCGTCGGCCATGGCGATGAGGTCGTCCATGGATTCTGTGTCGACCAGGTGGTCGAGGAGGCGACAGCAGCCTTCGCGGACTGCCGGATCGTCGTGGTGCAGTCCAGTACGAATGGCGCTCACCGCGCCCCCGGCACGCCGCAGGAGTTCGTGGTATGCCGCCACCGCGCGCTGCGGGTCGCCCAAACAGAAGACGAGGGCCTCGTTGTCCGTCCTGACGAATCCAAGCATGTCCTCAGTCTTGAGCCCCCCGGGGTGTCCGGCAAAGGGATTTCGCACCTGCCGAGGGAAGCGCACGCGTCCTGGCCAGCCCCGTTCACCGGGTTGAGCCCGCGTACCTTCGACCGGTTGCCGGCGGCTCTGCGCCGCGAGGGCACCGATACGCACAGGCACGTGCCCGTGGCGCCCAGGGCAGTTTCAAGTTCCGTGCTTGGAGGGCTGGTTGACAGTCAACGCGCAACGCCCCTGCCATCGGGCAGGGGCGTTGCGCGAGACGGCCTGTTTCAGGATGCCTTCCGGTCGGCGGGCTTCTCGATCCCGGTGGTCACCCGTGCCCCTCGGAAGAGCACCGGGAGCCACAGGAGACATGCCAGCAGGGGGACCGCGGCATAGGTCGCCATGCCCACACTGGAGCCCAGCCCGTCCATGAGCGCGCCGAGGACGAGATAGCCGATGCCGATGAGCGCCGACTCCACGAATGCGATCATCGACAGCAGGCTCGCCCGGTGGCGCGACGGCACGGCCTCGTTGAACACGTTGTCCACGATCACGGCGGTGATCTCGGGAATCCCCACCAGGGCCAGGAACGCGGCGATGGTGACCCAGACGAGGCCCAGGCCGCTCAGGCCAAGTGCCGCGGCGAGCGTCAGGAGAGACACCGGGACTATGACCTGGTACCCGATGCGTCGGTCCGCGCGGTCCGACAGCAGTGGAGTGAGCCCGCCGGCGAAGAATCCCGCCGATATGACCACGCTGACCAATGCGGTGCCCGCTCCCTGGTCGGAGAGGGTCTTCTGCGTGAAAATGATGTACGGCGTCAAAGTCGCGTGCATCAATCCGGACACCACGACAAGCGTCACGAGCGCCGGTGTGGCGACTCGAAGCATCGCCCGCCATGCTGTGGCGTCGCCGTGCCCCTCCTCGGCTCCGTCCTGCTCGTCCACCGCGTCCGCGCCGCGGATCTCGGGCACCCGTGCCAGCAGCACCACCACGGCCAGGGCGAGGCACGCCGCCGAACCGACGTAGACGACTCCCCAGGAAATCCGCTGAAGTTGGCCGCCGAGGACGATGGCGGCTCCCGAGGTGACCGTCCCAAGCATGGTGAACCGGGACTTGATCTTGACGTAGCTTGCCGTTGCACCACGACGCACGAGCAGGTCGTACAACAGGGCGGTGTCCGAACCGGACACACATGCCATGCCCACACCCTGCCCGATGAACAGCGCCAGGAACACCCAGTAGTTGGAGAACGCCACCTGACCGAGCAGACAGCCGGCTATCAGTGTCTGGCCGATCACGATGCTGGCGCGCCTGCCGATTCGGTCGGCGATGACTCCCGTCGGCAACTCCGCAAGTCCGCTGACCAGGTAGAGCAGTGTTTGCAGTAGGGCCACTTGCCCGGCGGAGAAGCCTCGCTGCTGAAGGAAGAGGACGAACACGCCGCGCTGGAACAGCGTGTTGGCGAGCACGGCGTATACGTAGAACGGGCGCGTGACACTTCGTGTCGCATGGTCGACTGAAGCCGGCCCGCCAAGGGCCTCCGTGGTGGTGCCGGTCATGCTGCGGGCTCCCTGGTGACTTCGATGATCATTAGTGTTGGGCCTCCGCCGCCGACCGGAACCTCAAGTCCATACTCCGCGCAGGATATGGGGCCGGCACCTGAGTCCGATGATCATGAGAGTGTCCCGTGCCTGCTGTTGCATCTTCCCCTATCCCTGCCGTGCTGGAGAACCTGGGTCCGCTGGACGAGGGCCGCGTCGCTGACCTGCGCGTTCACCGCGATTTTGCTGATGCACGCCTGTGCGGCGGTCTCCGGCGCCGGAGGCATCGGGGAGGTAGCCGAGTCCGGCCAGCGGGCCTGCCGGAGCGTGCTGGCGGCCCTCGGGGTGCACCGGCATCCGCTGGGCTGGCGTCGCTCGCCGTCGACGGCGACCATCGGACGCGTCCTCGCCGCCCTCGGCGGTGACGCCCTCGACCGGGCGGTCAGCGCCTACCTCGCCGGTCAGCACCGCGCCGCCGAGTCCGCGACGACCGGCCCTTCGCACGGGTCGTCGCCGTGAACGGCAAGACCTGCAAGGGCTCGGCCCACTCGGGCGCCCCGGGCCTGCATCTGCTGTCGGCCGTCACCCACGCCCCCGTCACGACGATCGCTCAGGTCGAGGTCGGGTCGAAGACGAACGAAACCCGGTGCGTCCGCCCGCTGTTGGCGCCCCTGGGATTCGCGGGCACCATCGTCACCTTCGACGCCCTGCACTCGGTCAAGGCCACATCACCTGGCTCGTGACGGCCAAGAAGGCCCACTACATCGCTGTGCTCAAGACAAACCAGCCCACGCCCCACCGGCAGCTCACCGCCCTGCCCTGGAACGCGATCCCGGTGCCGCACATCGCCTCCCCCGACGCCCACGATCGGCGCGAGTCCCGCTCCATCAACACCTGCGCCATCGCCGACACCTTCGGCGGCATCAACTTCCCCCACGCCCACCTCGCTGGCTCGGATCACACGTCGCTGGCTGCTGGGTCGCGAAGAAGAGCGGCCGATGCCGTCCGGCCCCGCGCGAGCAAGCCCTCGGTGCACTGTCCATCAGGTGCCGCCGTGCGTGCACGGCCGACCGGACACGGCTCTCGGCGTCCTGCCCACTGAAGCGAATGAGCCCCGGTCGGCATGCCGGCCGGGGCTGAACCCGCAAGGTGTGTGATCGTGGAGGGCGGTCGCCTACACGGCGTAGGGCGACGCAAGGCTTCAGCCGAACGATCGTCCTCGCATGCGATGAATGAGGCCCGGGGACACAGTTCCCTTCACCATCACGCCTGCCTCCCATGAGCTGCTCGCAGGGCGGTGGGCGACCGCGACCGCGGACACCACGCCAGCTGGAACAGCTCCGCCGCTGACTGTCGCGCCGGCGGAGGGCATGGAGGGACGGGCTCTGGCCGCCCTGCGCACCGGTCGTCGCGGGGCACGCCGGCGGGTCCGGCGTTCGTCCAGAGGCGACCGCCAGGGACTGGAAGACGAAGCCCGCATGGACCGACGTGCAGCGGTTCGGTCACCGCCGTGCCGCCATCGACGTCGTGGAGTCCGACTCCTCACACATGGTCATGCTCTCTCACCCGAGGTCGTGGAGATCATCCTCCAAGCGGTCGAAGCAACCCAGTGAAACCGAGCGCGGCCCGGGTGGCATGACGGCCGGAAGCGGTCTGATCCGAGAAGATGCTCGCGCGTGGGCAGGGGTCGGCCGCCGTACCGCGTTCGCCCGGGCGCGGCTCGACTCACACCCCGCACCACCGACACCCGACACAGCAGGGGCTGCCACAATGAGTACAGTCACCACGCCGGACGGCACCGTCATCTTCTACAAGGACTGGGGTCCGCGGGACGCCCAGCCGATCGTCTTCCACCACGGTTGGCCGCTCAGCTCCGACGACTGGGACGCCCAGTTGCTGTTCTTCCTCTCCAAGGGGTACCGGGTCATCGCCCACGACCGCCGCGGGCACGGGCGCTCCAGCCAGCCCTCGACCGGCCACGACATGGACACCTACGTCGCCGACGTCAACGTGCTGACCGACCACCTGGACCTGCAGGGAGCGGTGCACGTCGGGCACTCCACCGGCGGCGGCGAGGTCGCGCGCTATGTGGCGCAGGCCAAGCCCGGCCGTGTCTCCAAGGCGGTACTCGTCGCGGCCGTCCCGCCGGTCATGGTGAAGAAGGACAGCAACCCCGAGGGCACCCCGATCGAGGTCTTCGACGGATTCCGCGCGGCCCTGGCCGCCAACCGGGCCCAGTTCTTCATCGAGGTCCCCACCGGGCCCTTCTACGGCTTCAACCGGCCCGGCGCCCAGGTGTCCCAGGGACTGATCGACCACTGGTGGTGGCAGGGCATGATGGGCGCGGCGAACGCCCACTACGAGTGCATCAAGGCCTTCTCGGAGACCGACTTCACCGAGGACCTCAAGAAGATCGACGTCCCCGTCCTCGTGATGCACGGAACGGACGACCAGATCGTTCCGTACGCCGACTCGGGCCCGAAGTCCGCCGAACTGCTCCAGAACGGCACGCTCAAGAGCTACGAGGGTTACCCCCACGGGATGCTGTCGACGCACCCCGAGGTCCTCAACGCCGACATCCTCGCCTTCGTGGAGAGCTGAGACCAGACCGCCCCGCGCCACGGCAGCCGCTTCCTCGCAGGTGGCGCCCCGGCACGTGCCTCACGGACGGGCTCGTCCCATCCATGATCACCGAGGCGGTACCGGACTGTGCCGACCCTCGGCGAACCCTTTGAGGCCACCTCCGTCGGCTCACGACGTACACCCCGCGGCCGCGCATGCGCGGCCGCGCACTTCCTCGCCCTCCCCTGCTGACCGCCAAGGCGATCGAGATCGACGCGTTCGGCTACGACAGCTCCAGTGGGGATTGGCCAGGATCGCTTTGGGATCGGAGCCGAAGAGGACGCCGTGGGCGGGTCAGGCGTTGTCCGGCCATGTCAGGCGGCGGGCGTAGTGGGCCCATACAGCGATGACCATGAGGGCGGCTGTCATGCCTCCCAGAGTCATGACCGTCGAGGGTGAGCTGGCGTCGACGACGACTCCACCGGTCAGAGCGCCGAGGGAGATCGTGGCCTGGAACGACGCGGTGAACAGGACGGAAGCGGCTTCGGGGGTGTCGGGGCTCGCCTTGGTGAACCATGTCTGTGAGCAGACAGGGACCGCCCCGTAACCCACGCCCCACACGATGAGGAGGGCGATCGCTCCGACTTTCCCATGACCCAGAACGGGCAGGAGCGACGTGGCGCCGGCGATCAGGCCGGCGGCGGTGCCGAAGGTGGCACGTGGGTGGCGTGCGACCAGGGACCCGCCCAGGAAGTTGCCGAGGACACCCGCTGCTCCGTAGATGAGCAGGAAGACGGTGATGAGCCCGGAGCCGACGTCGGTGACCTGCTCAAGAAACGAGGTGACGTAGGTGTACGTGCCGAAGTGCGCCAGCACGACCAGAACGGTCAGGACCAATGCGAATCGGGTGGCAACACTGTTGAACATGCCGCGGAGGACGTCCAGGCGGGTCGTCTGCTGAGGTGGCAGTGGCGGTGTGACGAGCAACAGCATGATGAGTACACCGACGGTGAAGCCGCCCATGGCGATGAACGCGGTACGCCATCCGGCCAGATCGCCGATGAGCGTGCCGGCCGGCACGCCGAGTACGGAGCCCAAGGGTACTGCGGAGAAGATCACCGCTGTGGCCCGGCCGGCGGATTCGGCGGGTACCAGGCGTTCGGCCAGTGAGGCGCCGATGGACCAGAAACCGCCGATGACGATGCCGACGATGACGCGGGAGACCAGGACCAGCCAGTAGTCGGGGGCTGCCGCTGCCAGGAAGTTCGCTGCGGCGAGCAGGACCATGAAGGCGCACAGCATCAAGCGGCGGTCGATCCGCGCGGTCGCGACGGTGACGACGGGTGCTGCAATCGCGGCGAGGAAGCCGGGCATGGTCATCATCAGTCCGGCCATGCCGTCGGAGATGGTGAAGCTGGCACCGACCTTGGTCAGAAGTCCGATAGGGAGGATTTCTGTGGTGACGATGGAGAAGATGCCCAGCATCACCGCGACGACGGCCAGCCATCCGATCACCGGGGAGCGGTCCGCTGAATCGGCCCCGCCAGGATCGCGCGCGATGGTGGTGGATGCAGTCATGAAATCCGTCCTGTGATGTGCGTGCTGTTACGTGATCAGTGCAGCAGGCGGAGCGGGGCAAGGGCTGGCAGATTTGCGACGTCAGCGCTGCCTGGAAGGGTGTCGTCGCAAATCTGCTGATGGGCGTCCCTGCTGTCGCACAGCACATGACGCAGGGGCCGGTGTCGTCGCCGCGTCGACGGGAGTGTTCGTGCTCGCAGCGGCCCCACTTGCCGCTGCCGGCCAGTCCCGGCTTGTCGAAGTCAGCCGGCTGTGGGTCCAGGAGCGGGCGGCGGATGGCGAAGCGTTCGACCAGGAGATCGCGACCCAGCTCCTGAGCGATCTGGCCCGGCTTGCTCACGGCCTCCGCGGGCGGGACCACCGCTTGTAACTGCTGGACGGCGTAAAGAGGGAGACGGCCGCCGTTGCCGGCCGGCATACAGCACCTGCTCGGCCGGGCCGGGTGGGATGCCGACCGCGTGCATGACGACGTGCGTGAGTGCGTGCTGGAGCATCTGAGCGACGAGGATGCGGTGCTGGTGGTCGGCAAGACCGGGGACGTGAAGAAGGGCACGCACACCGTCGGCGTCCGGCGCCAATACACCGGCACCGCCGGGAGGATCGAAAACGCGCAGGTCGCGGGCTACCTCGTCTGCGCGGACACGCGGCGGTCGACCGGGAGCTTTGCATCCCGGCCGCCCGCATGATCGGCCGATTCCTGGACGCCGGGTACCGCGTGGGCTGGTTCGCGGGCGACGAGGTCTACGCCGGCAACCCGAAACTGCGGGCCGCGCTGCAAGAACGCGGGGTCGGCTTCGTACTTGCCGTCGCCTGCTCGGCCGAAGTCACCACCGGTGCGGGGAAGTTGCGCGCGGACGCCCTGGCCGGGAAGGTGCCGAAGCGGGCCTGGCAGAAGCTGTTGGCCGGGGCCGGTGCCAAGGGGCACCGCTACTACGGCCGGGCCGTCGTCGGCTTGGCCGAAGGGCGGCCCGGCAGTCATCGGCTGCTGATCCGCCGCAACCGCACCACCGGTGAACTCGCCTACTACCGCTGCTGGTCGCCCGCCCCGGTGCCCCTGGCCACGCTGATCCGCGTCGCCGAGGTCAGCCAGGGCATCGGCGCCGGCAAGAAGAGCGAAGCAGCGAGCGGCACCTGGTCACCGACACGCTCGGTCTGGCGCTGGCTGTCCCTGTTATCGCCGTGGATGCGCTCAACGGACCCTCCCAGGCTGGTTCGCCGGGGCGCGACGTCGCCGCCCACCCAGACCTCAAGGGGAGCCCCCGCTCCCTGCTACCGGACGTGGTCGCGCACTCCCCGAGCCCGTTCGTCGACAGGTCACAGCCGGGTCGCAAGCCAGGTGGTCACGGCCGCCGTAGCGGTGAGCCCGGCGTTGAGTGTGATCCGGCGGTCTCCGCCCATCAGGTGGACGGTGATCGCGCCGGCCTGTAGGAGGACGAAGCCGATGGCCGCGGCCGGCGCGAGCGAGGGAGCGATGCCGGTCAGTGGCGGCAGGATCAGGCCGGCCGCGCCGAGTATCTCGACCGCCCCCAGCGCCCTGAGGGCTGGCAAGGGCATGTGGTCGACCCAGGCCATCATCGGCCGGAGTTGATCGCGGCTGCGGATCGCCTTCAGCGTGCCTGCGTAGACGTAGAAGATGGCGAGCAGTCCCGCGATGGTCCAATAGGCGATGTTCATGGTTCCCGTTCATGGTTACCGTTCATGGGCCACCGGTTCACGGGGACCCGTCGAGTGCGTCGATCACCAGAAGAGCCCTGGTGAAGGCCCGGTCCGTCGTTTGGAGGGACCCGGAGGCGAAAGGTGGCCGGGCCAGGCCGTGCCGTGCCGTCGGCTTCAGGCGAGGTCGGTGGCGGGCTCGGTCGCGTAGCGGCTCATCGCGTCGATGTTGGCCTGTGGTGTCAGCGGTCGGCCGTCGGCGAGCACGTCCTGGAGGTCCCGGAAGTACTGCACGTACAGGTCGGGGGTGAACGTGCTGAGCATGAGGGCGGGTTGGTCGGTCAGGTTGGCGAAGGTGTGCGGGGTACCGGGCGGAACCATCACGAGGGTGCCCGTGGTGGCGTCGTAGTCCTGGTCCCCGACGGTGAACCGCACGGTGCCGGACAGGATGTAGAAGCCCTCGTCGTGTCGGGCGTGGCGGTGCTGCGGCGGTCCCTGGGTGTGCGGGGCGAGGACGGACTCGGCGATCGCGAGGCGGTGCCCGGTGTGACTGCCGTCCTCCAGAATCCGCATGCGCGTGGTGCCCAGAACGATCATCTCGCCATCGCCGGGGCCCACCACCGACAGAGCGGGGTGGGTCTGCGGCTCGCTGGTCTTGGCTTCTTCGGTCATGCTCACGAGTTCACCGCCGGGTACCGGCCCGTGTCCAAGACCTGTCCCGCGGCGCCGATACCTCGTGGGTATCGTTGCAGCGTGGAGCTACGGACCTTGCGCTACTTCGTGGCGGTCGCCGAGGAACTCCACTTCGGCCGGGCCGCCACCCGGCTGCACATGAGCCAGCCGCCGCTGAGCCGGGCGATCAGGCAGTTGGAGGCTGATGTCGGGGCCCTGCTCTTCGCCCGCTCGCCTGCCGGCGTCACGCTCACTGCGGCGGGCACGGTGCTGCTCGACGAGGCACGGGCCCTGCTCGAACACGCCGACCGCGTCCGGGTGCGCGTGAGCGCGGCGGCCGGCGCCGCGACCATCACCATCGGCATCCTGGGCGACGGCACCGACCCGGGAGTGGCCAGGCTGGCCGCCGCCTACCGTCGACACCACCCCGCAATCGACATCCGCGTCCGCGACACCGATCTGACCGACCCGACCTGCGGTCTGCGCGCCGGACTGGTCGACGTCGCCCTCACCCGGGCGCCGTTCGACGAGACCGCCCTGACGGTGCGTGCACTGCGGACCGATCCGGTCGGCGTGGTCCTGCGCGCCGACGATCCGCTGGCCCGCCGCGACGAGCTGCGACTGGCGGAACTGAGCGACCGCCGCTGGTTCCAGTTCCCGCAGGGCACCGATCCCATCTGGCAGTCGTACTGGAACGGGGGCAGACCTCGCGAGGGCCCAGAGGTGCGCGCCGTCCAGGAATGCATGCAAGCCGTGCTGTGGAACGGCACGGTCGGTCTGGCCCCGCTCGGACACGACCTGCCCGCGGAGCTGACCGTGGTGCCGCTGATCGACATGCCGCCGAGCCGAGTGGTTGCGGTGTGGAACGAGGGTGACACCAACCCGTTGATCCGATCCTTCATCGGGATCGCGACCACCGCGTACCGTCACTGACCACCGGCAACCGGTGCCGCCGCAACTCGTGAACGACGCGAACGCCACGGCCCCGGGGGCTGCCTCCCAAGTTGGACTCCCAAGGAGAGGAGGTGGGAGCGGAAGACGACCGAGTTGACTGTGCGGCGCATCTCGCATTCGCCGTAGTAGAAGTCGGCGGCGCCCGGTTCGTTCTTGCCGTCCTCGAACGCCTTGCGCAGGTGTCGGTGCAGCGCGGTGACGTCTTCTGGGCCGGGGGTGCCGACCCGGCCAGCACGCAGGGCCTCCCCGCCGTCTGTGACAGATCCATTTGGTTTGTCACCGGCCCTACCTGGGACTCCCGCCAGAAGCAGACAAACCCCTCAGAAGGGACGAGTATGTTTGGCGATGCAGCACGTTAGCCCCCCGAGAAGAACATGATCATGGCTTCGCCCACGGCGCGCACCCCGGCCGCCACCGACGACAGAGCACGAACCGCCGGCCCTGCGCGAGCCAGGAAGGGCCGGCCGATCCCTCTGGAGGAATGCCGTGTGCCGTCTCTTCGGTCTCAGCAGCGCCCCGCTCCGTACCCGCGCCACCTTCTGGCTCCTGGACGCCCCCGACAGCCTCAGTCGGCAGAGCCACCGCGATCCCGACGGCACCGGCCTCGGCCACTTCACCGCCGACGGCACCCCGCGCATCGACAAGGCCCCCACCGCCGCCTACCGCGACCGCACCTTCGCCGAGGAGGCGCGCGAGGTCGAATCGGCAACCTTCATCGCCCATGTGCGCTTCGCCTCCACCGGAAGCCTGGACGTCCGCAACACCCATCCCTTCGAGCAGGACGGGCGACTTTTCGCCCACAACGGGGTCATCGAGGGCCTGGACAAGCTCGACGACCACCTGCGCGAGGACCGGTCGCTCGTGAAGGGCGACACCGACTCCGAGCGGTTCTTCGCCCTGATCACCCGGGAGACCCGGCGGCATGGCGGTGACGTGACCGCGGGCATCCGGCACGCCGCCCACTGGATCGCCGACAACCTGCCCGTCTACGCCATCAACCTGATCCTCATCACCCCCGAGGAACTGTGGGCCCTGCGCTACCCGGACACCCACGACCTCTACGTCCTCGAACGCCGGGCGGGCGGCCAGCACGGCGACCGGCATCTCGACCACAGCGGCACCCACGGTCGCATGCGCGTCTACTCATCGCACCTTGCCGAGCACCCCGCCGTGGTCGTCGCCAGCGAGCGTATGGACGACAATCCGCACTGGCGCGAGATGGAGCCCGGCGAGCTGCTCCACGTCGGCCCCGATCTCCGCCTCACCCGCCAGGTCGTCCTTCCCGATCCTCCGGCGCACCTGCTCACCCTCGACGACCTGCACCCCGACGCGGCCGCCTCCCAGCAGGCCGCCTGAAGGTGCCCGCACCGCAGCCACCAGGGACCCGGCCGGCCGCCCGGCCGCGGCTGCCGCAGTCACGACGCCCTACCGGACGGACGCGGGCAGCTTCACGTTCCCAATGCCGTGCTGATTCGAGGCGCGTTCCGGCGTGGTCCGGGCGGGTGGGAACGTGCGGCTGGACGGGGCCCGTTAGGCTTGGGCCCGTTGGCGGGTGGTCGCCCGCTGCCTGGCGGGGGTACGGCGCTTGTGCGGCTGCCCGGGATCACCACACCGGAGGACGGCAACCGAGTGTCTTTCTTCACCATCGGCCACCGCGGTGTCATGGCCGCCGAGCCGGAGAACACCTTGCGCTCTTTCCTGCGGGCCGAACGGGAAGGGCTGGACGGCATTGAGCTGGACTTGCATCTGAGCAGGGACGGCGAGTTGGTCGTCATGCACGATGAGACCCTGGACCGTACGACGGACGGCTCCGGTCCGATCGCCGAGCAGGAGTTGGCGAAGCTCAAGGAGCTCGATGCCGGTCTGGGTGAGCGGATCCCCACGTTCGGGGAGGTGCTGGACGCCGTCGGGCCGACGTTGCCGATCCAGGCGGAGATCAAGGACGTGGCCGCTGCCCGGTCGTTGGCCAAAGTGCTTGCCGACCGTGACCTGCTGGATCGGGTCTCCGTGCTGTCGTTCCACGACGCGGCGCTGATCGAGGTCCGCAGTCTGCTGCCGCAGGCCCGGACCGTGCTGGTGGCAGGGGCCAGTGCCCACCGTGACACCTTCGTCGGCCGTGCTCAGCAGGCTGGTTCCACTCTGGTCAGTGTGGAGTTGCGCCAGCTGAACCGGGCCATCGTGGACAGGTGCGGCGCCGCCGGTATCGACGTGATGGCCTGGACCGTCAACGACGAACGCGACTTGGCGCTGGCCCGCGCTCTGGGTCTGGTGGGGTGCGTGACCGACCAGCCTGGCATGAAGCGCTTGGTCGAGGCCACGGCCTGACCTCTGGCGGTGTTGGGCCGTGGGGCGGCGGGCCGGGCATGAACGCGGCGGGATCGCTTCCGTGGCGGGACACGGGGCGGCCGATCTCCCGGGTCGGGCGCCGCCTGCTGTGTGCGTGGGCCCGCACCCGGCCATGAGGCCGCGGCCGGTTGGACTCGGGAGACGTCCTCGCCTGGTGGTGGCCGTGTACCTGTCGGCCCTCGTGTGGGTGGCCTTGGTTCGCTTCCTTGGACCGCGTGACGCTGCCCGTCCTTGTTCATGGCTGCCCGTGGCAGCGAACGGTCAGCCGGCGGGTGGGTTCAGCGGAGCCGGTCGTAGACGAGGGCCAGCGTGCCGTGCTCGCCGACGGCCTGGCTGACGAGCCCCCACCGCCCCGCGGGCAGTCCGTCCTGGAAGAGGCGCGGGCCGTCGCCGAGGACGACGGGGAAGACCGTGAGGGCCAGTCTGTCGACCTTGTCGGCCGCCAGCAGGGCCTGGATGACGCTTGCGCTGGACAGCACGAGGATGTCACCGCCGTCGGTCGCCTTGAGGTCCGCGACCGCCTGGGCGGTCGGCTTGTCGACGACCGTCGTGCGCTCCCACGGCGCTTGGCGAAGGGTGGAGGAGAGCACCACCTTGTCGGTCTCGACGAGCCACTTCGCGAAGCCCTCGTCCCGGGGGTCGGCGCCTTGCATGCCGATGACGGTGGGCCAGAAGCCGAGAAAGCCTTCCGCGTTGACCCGTCCGAGCAGGGCCGTCGTCGCCGGCTGCCAGAGGCTGGTCAGGTGGTCGCGGGCGACGTCGGTGACGGCGTACGGCATGACCCAGCTCATGTCCTGGGGGTCGGAGCCGGCGTAACGGCCGTCGAGGGAGAGGGCCATGTTGGTGACGACTCGGCGGCCGGCGGTCTGCTCGGTCATGTCATGCTCCTCGTGTCGGGGGTGTGCGGTCGGTGGCGACGGTGTCGTGCGAGCTCGCGGCGAGGAGCGTTGTGAGTTTGTCCAGGCTCTGGCCGAAGCCGATCTCGATGCCTGCGATGAAGTCGGCGGAGTCGACGGTGCTGTCGGCGAGCCGCCAGTGAACGTCGAGGTCCGTGCCGGTTCGCGTCGCCCGCAGGTGGAGGTCGATGTGGGCGGTGAAGGCATGGCCGCCGTCGGGAAGCAGCGGGGAAAGCCGGTAGGCGAGGCGTTCGTGGGGGTGTACGTCGTCGACGACTCCCTCTGCCCGTCCTACGACCGCGTCGGTGTCCTCGGCATCGCGGTACTCCTGCGCGATCCGTCCGCCCGGCCACGCCTCGAAGACGAGGTCGGAGACCTGGAGGTCCTCAGGAGCCCACCATCGGGCGAGCAGCGCCGTCTCGGTCAGGTGGCGCCAGACCAGCTCGGGATCCGCTGCCAGGGGCCGCAGGAACGTAAGCGAGCGGTCGTCGGCCCATCCCGGCTGCCGCGCGGCGAGCCGTTCCGCGTCACGGCTGAGCTCATAGCGGGCATGAGCGGCTCCCGGGCCACCGGCCTGATCCGCGGTGTCCGCGAGCCGGTCGAGCGTGGCCGCCAGCTTGCGTAGTGCGCTCGGTTGGAGGGCGTAGACACGGCGCTGGCCGGTGCGCCTGGAGATGACGACACCGGCGCGCTCCAGGGCCTGTAGGTGCTTGGTCGTCTGCGGCTGGCGAGCCCCGGCGAGTTGGGCCAGAACACCGACCGAGCGAGGCCGCTCGGCCAGCAGGCCCACGAGCCGCCAGCGGGCCGGGTCGGCCAGCGCGGTGAGGAGTGCGTCCACGCTCCGGAGTATTCTCGACGAGGAATATTCGTGTCAAGGAATATCTCACGCGTCCCGCCGGCCCCGCCTCCCAGTCGAGCAGGAGCCGCTCCCCCGCATCGCTGCAATCCGGCTGAACCGCTACGCGGAGGGGCCTTCCGTGGCCGGGGACGGAACCGCTTCCGGCGTGGGGGCCGGAACGTTCCCGGTGGGGACGCGTGCCTTACGCCATGGCAGGAGCAGCGTGCTCGCCATGCACAGCAGGCCGGCGGTGAGCAGGGCGCCGCGTACCCCCGCTGCGGCGGCGATGAGGCCACCGGTGATCATGAAGGCGGCCTGGCACGTCTTCGAGCCGACGGACCAGGAGGTGGCGACGCGGGACATGAACGCGTCCGGTGTGGCCGCCATGCGGTACGTGGTGAACGACGGGTTGAAGACCCCGGCGGAGAAGAGCAGGCCGAAGTCGGCGGCCACGATGACGAACACACCGAGGGCGCCGGAGGGCGTCAGGGGCAGCAAGATCGTCCAGAGCGTGCGCGCGACACCGGACAGCAGCAGGACGCGACGCTGTCCGAATCGCCGGGTGAGCAGCGGGGTCAGGCGTGAGCCCAGCACGCCGCCCAGGCAGGGCAGTCCCAGGGCGAGTCCGTACTGCCACGGTGCCAGGCCGAGGTCGTCCAGCATGAGGGCGGCCATCAGCGGTGAGGCCATCATGACGGATCCGCCGAAGAGCAGCGCGTTGAAGAACAGCGGGCGCAGTCCTGGGTGCCGTAGGAGGTACTGCCAGCCGGCGGTGATATCACGGCCCAGGTGAGAGGCGGCGGCGCGTTGCGGTGGCGCGGGTTCGGGCCGGCGGATGCGACGGATGCCCAGGGCCGATCCGAGGAAGGACAGTGCGTCGACCACCGTGGCGGCGGGCGCGCCCAGTGCCCCGATCAGGAGCCCGCCGACGGGTGGGCCGGCGCTGACGCTGATCCAATTGGTGGTTTCGAACAGGCTGTTGGCACGGAGACGGTACTCGGGCGGGACGAGTGCCTTGAGGTGTGCGCCGCTCGCCGCGTCGAACGCGACGGATGCCGCCGTCTGGAGAACGCCGACGACGCACAGCTGGGTGAAGGTGAGCGTGTCGAACGCCATGGCGACCGGAATGCTCGTCAGTACCACGCAGCGGGCCAGATCGGCGGTGATCATGACGGGCCGCTTGTACTGGTGCTCGATACGCACTCCGAGCGGCAGGGCGATCACCCCACTGGCCACCGCGGACAACGCAGCCAGCACAGAGACCTGGAGCGCCGAGGAATCCAGCACCAGGAGGGCGATCAGCGGCAACGCCCCCATGCCGACGGCACTGCCGGCCGCGCTCACCGCGTAGGCGCCCCACAACCGCCGGAAGTCCTGCCCGAGTGTGTTCCGCCGTACCAAGCCAGCCTCCCGAGGTGTGAAGGCGCTCAGCGTAGTGACTGCGACCGTCCACCACCCCGTGATCAGGCCATCGCCGGACCCGCCTCAGAGCTGGGATCAGAAACCGGCACGTGTCGAGCACCCGTGTCCAGGAGAGACCCGACAGGCAGTCCGCGATCGTCGTCGGCGTGCTTGAGTCCGTCGTCCCAGTACACGTCGAAGGTGACCTCGCTCGGCCACTCGTCGCCTCCGCGCTCGCGGAGGGAGAGTTTGCGGTGCTCCAATGCTGTCCTGAGGTCACGCGGACGGGGAGAGCTGTTCGCGTACCCATGCGGGATCGGGGTTGGTGTGCGGCCGGCCCGCCACGACGACGGTCGGCACGGTCTCGTTGCCGTTGTTGGCTGCCCTCACCACGGCGGCTCCTGCCGGGTCACGCCAGATGTCGACCCAGTGCAACCGGCGGGCGCTGCGGCCCAGGCGGATGCGCAGTCGTATGCAGTACTTGCAGCCGGGACGCCAGAAGACGACTGGCCGGCCGTCGACCGCGCTGCGCCGTTGTGCCTCCCGTGCACCGATCGACCTCGGGAAGATCAGGGGCGAGTTCACGCCGGCGAATGCCAGGAACGCCAGCAGGAGTGCTGCGGCTGTGCCGGGGTTCCCCTTGATGATCTGCCCGGTCGCGAGGGCTGAGCCGCTGAGCAGAAGCAGTACCGGCAGAATCCATGCGCGCATCATGGTGGTGCAGGCTATCGGTGCGTGGGACTGTCAGCCGCGGATGCCGGAATCGGCGGCATGGCGCTGTGCGACTGCTTCTCCGCCGCTGACGACCGAGCTGCCGTCGCGGTCCTCCGGACTTCGGGAGGGCCGGGGCAGGCGGATCTCGACGTGGTCATCCTCAAGAACATCGACCCGGTCGTCGCGATCGCCCAGCTCGAAGCCCTCATGGCCGACTGCACCAGGGAGGAGGCCGGCGAACGCCCGCGGTCCGGACGCCTGCTGTCGGAGTCGGAGGACGGCCCGCCGTTCGTGGTCAGCCTGTCGGACACCCTGGTCGGTGCCCTCGCCACGGCGACGCGGAACGCCCTCGCCGGCTTCGCCGAGCCGTGGTCGATGACCGGTGAACTGCGGCTGTACTGCTGGCGGGCCCTGTGACCCACCGGTGTCCGGTGCCCTTGTCCTTGTTCGGCAGTCCGCGCCGCCGGCGGGTGCGGTAGGGCTGTCCGGTGAGGGTGGGGACCTCGGCTTGGCGGACCAGGCAATCGATCATCGAGGTCCGGCGACCGAGCCGTCCCCGTCAGGGCTCGGTGCGTGCCGCCAACCGCTCGGTCACCTCGCGTGCTTCCGCCGCCCGGCCCTGGTCCCGGTACAGGGCCAGCGCCGTCGCCCAGGCCCGACGTGCCGCGTCGTGCTCTCCCGCATCGGCGTGCATGTCCCCGAGGGAGGCCCACGTGTCGGCCTCCCGGTTGGCGTTGCCGATGGCCTGGAAGTGGGTGAGGGCCTGCTGGTACGCGTCCAGGGCACGACTCGTCCGGCCGGTGCGCCGCGCGATGTACGCCAGCGTGTCCCACGTCGCGGCCTGCCCCTCGCCGTCCTCGTGGATCTGGAGCAACGGCAGCGCCTGGAGGCAGTGTGCCTCGCCGCTCGCGTACCGGCCGAGCCGGGCCAACGCCCAACCGGTGCCGTTCAGGATGTTGGACTCGCCCACCTGATCCCCGAGTGCGCGGTATCCCTCCAGCGCCTGCGCGAAGTGCGGAAGGGCGCGCTCGTAGGCGTTGATGCGGACGTGGACCTCGGCGAGCGAGTGGTGCGTGCGGGTGAGGCCCGCGGTGCCGCCGTCGGCACGGAACCGCTCCAGAGCCTCGTCGAGATGGGGCAGGGCTTCGTCGTAGCGCCCCGCCTGCGCCAGGGCGACGCCGAGCCGCTGGCGGGTGTGGGCCGTCAGAGACGGATCGTCCAGGCCGGTGGCCGCGTCCAGGGCCGTGTACCAGGCCCGGATGCTTTCCTCGAACAGCCCGCGGCGCCAGCGGAACGTGTGCAGTGCCCAGGTCAGGCGGCACAACTCCAGTCTCATGCCGCGCTGTTCGGCGATGGCGATGACCTCCTGGAGGCAGGCGTACTCGGCGTCGAACCAGGCCAGCGCGGCCTGCGCGTCGCCGAAGGCGAGGGGAGCGGGCCCCGGGTCGCCGAGTGCGGGTGGGTCCTGTGCCGTGCGGTGCGGCTCCAGCACCCGGTGCGCCGCCTGGGCCGTGCACACGTAGAAACCGACGAGACGGCGCGTGTGCCGGTCGCGTTGCGTGGCGGTCAGGCCGGTCGCCTGCTCCTCGGCGTACAGCCGGATCAGGTCGTGCATCTGGTAGCGGCCCGGTCGGTGCTGGCGGACCAGGCAGGCTTCTTCCAGGACGCGCATGGTGCGCAGGGTCCGCGTCGGGTCACGTTCGATGAAGTGGGCCAGCGCGGCCAGGGACACGTCCTGGTGCGGCAGGAGCCCCAACAGCCCGAACACGCGGGCCGGTTCTGCGTCCAGCGCGGCGTGCGAGGCGGCGAACAGGACGCGGAGACTGACGGAGACGTCCCCGGTGTCCAGTACGTCGAGGCGGGCGCTCGGATCGCGCAGGTCCTGGGCGAGCTGGTCGAGGGAGGCGCCCGGTAGGCCGTCCGCATGCGCGGCGGCGATGTCGAGGGCCAGCGGCAGCCCGGCGCACCAGCGGACGATGTCGCGCAGGGCCGGCTCGGACGCGGCGCGGTCGTCTCCCGCCCGGCTGGCTAAGAGGCGCGACGATTCGGCGGGCGACAGCACGCCGAGGCCGACGATGTCCGCGCCGGCCCGCACCTTGAGGCTGCTCAGCCGATTCCTGCTGGTCACGAGCGTCCTGCACCCAGGTGTCCCCGGCAGGAGCGGCACGACCTGTGCACTGTCGCGAGCGTTGTCGAGAACGACCAGCATCTTTCGCCGGGCCATCAGCGTGCGATAGAGCGCCGCGCGGCCCTCGGTGTCGGCGGGCAGTTCGCTCTCGGCCGCCCCGAGAGCCATCAGGAACAGGTGCAGGACGTCGCCGGGGTCGGTGGGGCGGACACTGGGGCTGAAGCCGTTCAGCTGGGCGTAGAGCTGGCCGTCGGGGAACTCGTCGGCGTGCTGGTGTGCCCAGCGCAGAGCGAGCCACGACTTGCCGACTCCGGCCATCCCCGCGATCACACGGACGTCCGGCGCCGTGTCGTCGGCGCGGCCTTCCCGTGCGTCGAGGAGCCGCAGCGCGTCGTCCCGGCCGACGAACCCAGAGGGGGAGGCGGGGAGTTGGCGCGGTGTGCGGCGTTCGGGCGCTTCGGCCGCAGGTGCGGCGAGGGCGTCGTCGAAGACGAGGATCCGCTGATGGAGCTGCTGCAACTGGGGGCCGGGGTCGGTGCCGAGCCGCTCCACGAGCCGTTGCCGCAACTGCTCGTAGGCGGTGAGGGCAGCGGCGGGCTGTCCCGTCCGGTACAGGGCCAGCATGTGCAGGTGGGCCACCTGTTCGTCGAGTGGCTGCTCGGCGGCGAGCGCGGCGAGGGGCTGGACGAGGTCGACGTGCCGGCCTCGGTTCAGCAGCAGCTCGTAGTAGTCCAGCCGGGCCCGCTGGTGTTCCTCCGCCAGCGTGAGACGGTACGCGTCGAGCCAGGGAGAGCGCAGCCCGGCCAACGGCTCGCCCTGCCAGAGCGCCAACGCCCGGCCGTACGAGATCTCGGCCTCCCGAGGGTCGTTCGCACCCCGTGCCTGCTCGACCAAGGAGCGGAAACGGAACAGGTCGACGGCCGAGCTGTCGGTCCGCAGCACATACCCGGCGGGCGTCCGCACGATGTCCCACCGCTCCGCGTCGGCCGGATCCGAGCGCAGGGCGCGCAGCCGCGACACGTAGCTGTAGAGCGAGGCCATCGCACGCGGCGGGACGTCGTCCCCCCACACCCGCGTGAGGAGCGTCTGAGCGGACACGGGTCGGTTGACGTCGATGAGGAGCAGTGCCAGGACGCAGCGCTGGCGCGGTGATCCGGGGGCGAGTTCGGCCCCGCGGGAGCGGATGGTCACATCGCCCAGAAGGGTGAATCCGATGCTCATGCCGGTCTCCGTCCCGCGCGGTCTCGCCGGGCCCAGGCCGGCCGTCGCGGCTGTCCCGCCCGACACCGGTCTGAGCGCCCCTGCAAGAAACTATCAAGCTCCTTGCAGGGCGCGTACCGAACAGTGGTGGGTGACCAGCACGTACCGCAGGGGGAAGGACCACATCGTGCCTCATCACGACGTACTGCTTCGCGGACTGCTCGGCGTCACCGCCGTCGCAGCCCTCCTGACGGCCGGAGCGGGGACCGCCACGGCCCACACCGCACCAGCCGCCCACTCGACGGCCGCACCGGCGAAGGCGTTCGGCGCCCAGTCCTCGCCGGGCCGCTACCTGGTGGACGGTGCTCGCATCCACACCCAGCCCAGCACCAGTTCCACGACGGTCGGTTACGGCTACGGGAGCCACGACGTCACCGTCCACTGCGGCCGCGTCGTGGCGGGCCAGGAGTGGTACTACCACACGGACAACACCACGCACGTGACCGGCTGGGGCCGGTACGACGTCGTCGTCCCGTACCTCGCCGTCGGCACCTGCTGACCCGGCCGCAGGAGCAGTCATGAGCACACGCATCCGTCGCCGTCACCGTCTGTACGCCGCCACCCTCGCCGTCTTCGGCGCCACGGCCGCCCTGCTGCTGCCCGCGTCGGCTGCCGGCGCCGCCGAGGGGGTCCCTGCCGCGTCCGGCACCGCCCCGCGGGCCGTCGCCGCCGCTCCGGGCGACTACCTGGGGACCGGGGTGCGGATCCGGGCCCAGGCCAACGGCTCGTCCACCATCAAGGGCCTCGGGTACGCGGGTCAGGGAGCGACCGTCTACTGCTGGCAGGACGGGCCCGCCGCCAACCCCAGCCTGACCATCAGCTGGTACTACCACCGCAACAACGCCACCGGGGTCACCGGCTGGTCCAGCTGGGACGTCTTCAGGCCGTCCGCCGAAGTACCGCACTGCTGACCCGGCGCCACGCGTGATCGCGTCCGGTTCTTCGCCCACGGGGGTGGCGGAGGACCGGACGCGATCGCGTTGCACGCGGTTCGTCCCTGGCGCTCGTGCCCAGCACGGAGTTCGGCGCGCAGCGCAACGTGGGCGAGGACGGGCGGTGGCAGGAGGCCGGTGGCGGCCTGGCGGACGACCGGATCGCGGTAGTGGTTGAGGTACGCGGCCAGGGCGTGGCGAGCAAGGCGTGGACGCCGGCGCTGGGACGAGGAGTGGACGACGGCGACCTTGACGGTAGGGCTCGCGAGCGGACCCCCTGTCCGTGACGACGGCGCGTCGGCTTCCCGTCCTGGACCGTGGGAGCCGGGCGCGGCACGGTGGAGCGCCTCAGTCGGCGTCCGGCTCGGGTCGGACGATCTCGCGCTTGAGTATCTTGCCGGTCGGGCCCTTCGGCAGGGAGTCGGTGATCCACACGATGCGCGGGTACTTGAAGGGCGCGACCCGTTCACGGACGTAGCCGAGCAGCTCGTCCGGCGTGGCGGACGTCCCGGCGCGCAGCACCACGGCGGCGGCGACCTCCTGTCCGTGGACGTCGTGGGGTACTCCGATGACGGCTGCCTCCGCGACCGCCGGATGGGTGTAGAGGACTTCCTCCACCTCACGCGGATAGACGTTGTACCCGCCGCGGATGACGAGGTCCTTGATGCGGTCCACGATCCGGAAGTCCCCCCGGGCGTCCCGGGTCCCGAGGTCACCGGTGTGCAGCCAGCCGTCCCGTACGGTCTCGGCGGTCGCCTGCGGCCGGTGCCAGTAGCCCCGCATGACGTTGTGCCCACGGATGACGATCTCGCCCACCTCGCCGTCGGGCAGTTCCCTGCCCTGGCGGTCGACGACGCGCATCTCGACGCCGTCGATCGGAATGCCGATCGTGCCCGCGACGCGCTCGCGGTCGATGCGGTTCACACAGGCGAGCGGCGACGACTCCGAGAGCCCGTACCCCTCCAGTACGGCGCAGGCGAACGTCTTCTCGAACGCGTGCAGCACCTCCACGGGCAGCGGGGAGCCGCCGCACAGGCCGACGCGCAAGGTGGAGAGGTCGTACGGCTCGGACTCGGGGCTCTGTGCCAGCCGCAGCATCAGCGTGTACATCGTCGGGACGCCCAGGAAGACGGTCACCCGGTCCCGTTGGATCACGGAGAAGGCGTCCGCCGGTGTGAAGCGCGCCAGCAGGGTGAGGCAGGCGCCCACCGACACCGCGCAGTTCAGCCCCATGACCTGCCCGAACGAGTGGAAGAGCGGCAGTCCGCCGAAGATGACGTCGGCGGGGCCCAGGCGGAGCACGCGCACGCCTTCGTCGACGTTGCGGCGCAGGTTGTGGTGGGTGAGTTCGGCGCCCTTGGGGCTGCCGGTGGTTCCGGAGGTGTAGAGGACGACCGCGGAGTCGGCGGGCGAGCGCGGCTCGTCGCGCGCCGACGGACGGTGCGCCCGCAACCCGTCGAGGAAGGTTTCCGGTTCGACCACGAGGTGCGGGGTGCCGGTCCGGCGGGCGCCTTCCACCGCCTCCTCCGCGCCCTGGTGCCAGGAGAAGAGGAGGGCGGCTTCGGCATCCTTGAGGCAGTGCTCGATCTCCCCGGCCTTCAGCAGCGGATTGAGGGGGACGACGATCGCCCCGGCGCGCAGGATGCCGTAGTACAGCACCGCGAAGACGGGGCTGTTCGGCAGGAGGACGGCGACGCGGTCGCCGGGTGCCGTGCCCAGGGCGCGGAGCCGCGCGGCGGCACGGGAGCTGAGGTCGTCCAGCTCGGCGAACGTCAGCTCGTCGGCGTCCAGCCGCAGGGCCGGACGATCGGGGTACGCGGCAGCGCTGCGGGCCAGCAGGGCCGGTACGGTGCCGGGGTCGTGCGAGGGCTCGGGGTGCATCGGGGGATCCTCCGGTACGACGGGTCGACGGGGAACGGGCGTCAGCGACTCAGGTCGATCACGGTTGCCAACGGGCCGTCATCGGCCGGAGGTTGTGCAGCACGCGGGCGGGAGAGCCGGGGGCCGGGGGCGCGCACCCGGCAGCGGACCTCGAATACTCCGCCGGGCCGGAGGCGGTGGCGATCCGCGTCGCCCGGCGTTCTCGTCCGCCCGCGTCGCACCCTGACGGCAGCGACTCCTCCCGCGCCGCCCGCATCCCCGCCCGCCCGCATCCCACCCGACGGCAGCGACTCCCCCGGCATCAGGCCGCCCGCCCCGAGGCGGTGGTGACCTGCGCCGCCCAGGCCCCTATGCGCTCGACGAGTCCGCCGTGGTGCCGTATCCAGCGGAAGTGGTCCAGCGGGCGGTGGTCGGCGTCGGCGCTCGTGTAGTGGAGGCGGTCGATGCGGGCGGCGGGCATCTTGGCACACAGGTGGTCCACGGCCGTCGGCGGCGCCAGGGTGTCGTTCTCGACGTCGACCGCGAGGACGGGCAACGTCACCGCCCGCAGTGCGCGCTCGTAGTCCGCCCGCGCCCCGGGCACGGTGTAGCGGCCGGTGCGCATCTGGCGTGCCCAGTCCCGCATGAGCCGTGCCGGCTGCCGCCCGCCGAACCCGAACCGGTCCCCGGGCCAGTACCCGAGCATCCCGGCCCCGGCGGCGCTGAGCTGACCGCGCACCAGCCAGCGCGCCCCGTTCCGTCCCAGTGCCCGGTACCAGGCGGAGCCGCTGGCGACGAGCACGACGCCGTCGAGGTGCGGCGGCTGGAACAGCCCGCAGTGCACCAGCCCCAACTGCCCGCCCAGGCTGTGCCCGAGCAGCAGCCGCGGGGCCGTGGGGTAGGCGGCGTCGACGACGTCGAGGACGGCCCCGATGTCGTGTTCGACGATCTCGCGGTAGCCGAACCGGACGCCACGCGCGGGCACCGGAACGCTCTCGCCCTGCCCGCGCAGGTCCGTCGTCACCACCGTCATGCCCTGCCGGTGCAGCGCCCGCACCAACGGCAGGTAGTTGCGCGCGGGCATCCCCATGGCGGGCAGCAGGACGACGACGGGGGCGCCTGAGTCGTCGTCCCGCGCCTGCACCCGTACGGTGAGCCGCGCGCCGTCGGGGGTCGTGATGTCGCCCAGCAGCGGCAGGCGGGGTCGCCTGGCGCTCACCCCAGCCGCCAGCCGAGCACGCCGGCGCCCCAGGTGATGCCCGCGCCGAAGGCGGCCACGCCCAGCACCCCGGACGGCCCGAGCCGGCCGTCCTCCTGGGCGTGGGCCAGGGCGATGGGGATGGACGCCGAGGAGGTGTTGGCCACCCGGTCGACGTTGAGGAACAGACGCTCGGGTGGCACCCCGATCTCCTTGCCGACGGCCTTCACGATGCGGGCGTTGGCCTGGTGGGCGACGAACAGGTCGACGTCGTCGCAGGTCAGCTCGCACCGCTCCAGCACCCGCCGGGTGGCGTCGCTCATCTTGTCCACGGCGTGGACGAAGATCTCCGGGCCGTCCATGCGGAGCTTGCGGTCGTGGCGGTCGGCGTAGAGCAGCCCGATGTGTTCGCCGTCGGAGGCCAGGTGGAAGGCGGGGGCGACGGGGGCGTCCGGGAGGTCGGTGAGGACGACGGCGCCGGCGCCGTCTCCGAGCAGGACGGCCGTCGACCGGTCCGCGGGGTCGGTGATGCGGGTCAGCGCCTCCGCCCCGCAGACGAGGACGGCCCGCGCCCGCCCGGACTCGATGAGCGCCGTCCCGTGATCCAGGGCGTAGACGAAGCCGGCGCAGGCCGCGTGCAGGTCGAAGGCGGCGGCCTGGGGCGTGCCGAGTCGTGCGGCCACCTCCACCGCCAGCCCGGGTGTCGTCCGGTCGGGGGTGGTCGTGGCGACGACGACGTGCCGCAGATCGGCGGCGTCCCGTCCGGCCTGCCGCAGCGCCGTTCGGGCGGCGGTGACGGCGAGGTCGGCGAGTCGGCCGTCCTCGGGCAGGAAGCGGCGCTCCCTGATCCCCGTCCGTTTGACGATCCACTCGTCGGACGAGCCGATCGCCTCGAAGTAGCTGTTCGGCACGGTGCGTTCGGGCAGCGCGGCCCCGATGCCGGTGATCGCCGCTGTCATCGTGCGGCCTCCTTCCGGAAGGTCTGGCCGCCCACGCCCATGCGGACGGCGTGCATACCGCCGTCGGCGTGCACGATCTCACCGGTGACGGTGGCGGCGAGGTCGGAGAGCAGGAAGAGGACGGGCCCGGTGAGGCGCCGCACGTCCGCGCGGTCCCAGCCGAGCGGCGCGTCCCGCTCCCAGCGGTCGGCGATGGTGTCGAAGGTGCTGATGGCCGACCCCGCGACCGTCTCGACGGGTCCGGCGGCGACGAGGTTCACGCGGATGCGGCTGTCCCCGAGGTAGAGGGCGAGATAGCGGCAGACGGCGCCGAGCGCGGCCTTGCTGACGCCCATCCAGTCGTAGCCGGGCCAGGCGCCGGAGGAGTCGAAGTCCAGCCCGACGACGCTGCCTCCGTTCCTGGCCAGCAGCGGGGCCAGGGCGACGGTCAGCCCGTGCAGTGAGACGGCCGCCGTGTGCAGGGCGTGGGTGGCGCTCTCCACGGGGGTGGTGAGGAAGTTGCCGCTCAGGGCCGACTGGGGGGCGGCGGCGATGGCGTGCAGGACGCCGTCGACCGCGCCCCACCGGCTCTCCAGGTCCTTGGCCAGCCGGGTGAGGTCGTCCGGCCGGGTGACGTCGAGTTCCAGGACGTCGGTGGGGCGCGGCAATCCGGCTGCCGCGGCCTCGGTGATCCGTCGCGTCCGGCCGAACCCGGTCAGCAGTACCTCGGCGCCCGTCTCCTGGAGTGCCTTGGCGGTGTGCCAGGCGATGGAGTCGTCGTTGAGGACCCCCGTCACGAGATAGCGGCGTCCTTCGAAACCGAGCATCACGCTGTGGCCTTTCCTCTGTCAGGGGGTGGAGAGCACGAGCGCCGCGTTGTGGCCGCCGAAACCGAACGAGGTCGACAGGGCCGCCCGCGGTCGGTCGCCGCCGGGCAGTTCGCGTGCCGTCCGGATCAGGTCCAGCTCGCCGAGCCGTTCGTCCGGCCGGCGCAGACCGGCGGTCGGAGGGGCCACGCCGTGGCGCAGCGCCTGCAAGGTGGCGATGGCCTCGACCGCTCCGGCCGCCCCGAAGAGGTGTCCGAGGGCGCCCTTGCTGGACGACATCGGGATGCGGGCCAGGGCGTCGCCGCCGAGGGCGAGGCGCAGGGCGTCGCACTCCAGCCGGTCGTTGAGGAGGGTGCCGGTGCCGTGGGCGTTGAGGTAGTCCAGCTCTCCGGGCGCCGTCCCGGCCTGGCGCAGGGCCTGGGTGACGGCCTCGGCGGCCGGGCCGCCGCCGGGGTCGGGGGCGGTGAGGTGGTGGGCGTCGGAGGTGGCGCCATAGCCGCGTACCGCGCCGAGGGCCTCGGCGCCGCGCCGGGCGGCGCCGCCGGCCGTCTCCAGGACGAGGACGCCCGCGCCCTCCCCGATGACGAAGCCGTCCCGGTCCGTGTCGAACGGCAGGCAGCGGCCGGTGGGGGACAGCGCCCCGGCGTTGCGGAAGGCGGCGCTGACGAGTTCCGACGTCGACGCCTCCGCACCGCCCACCACGACGGCGTCCGCCGCACCGGCGGCCAGCAGCCGCAGCCCGGTGCCGATGGCCTGCGCACCGCTGCTACAGGCAGAGGCCACGCACAGCGACTCGCCCTTGAAGCCGTACCGCATCGACAGGTGCGACGCGGCGGCGTTGGCCATCATCTGCGGCACCATCAGCGCCGACACGTACTCGGCGCCCTGCTCCGCGATGACCGTGCCCTGCGCCTCGAAGCTGGCCGTGCCGCCGAGTCCGCAGCCGATGACACAGGCGACGCGCGCGGCGTCGTAGGGGAGGTCACCTGGGGTCCAGCCGGCCCGCGTCAGCGCTTCGTCCGCCGCCACCAGCGTGAACTGGGTGAAACGGTCGGTGCGGCGTACGAGGTGACGGGAGAGGTGGTCCACGGCGCGGAAGCCGTGGCAGGAGCCGAGCCCGTCGTGCAGTGCGCTCTCCCCGGCGACGGCCCGCTCGTGCAGCGCGTCGGCGCCGGTACCGAGCGGGGTGACCGCGCCGAAGCCCGTCACCACCGCCCCCGTCGCGGTGTCACTCAAGTCCGGCCTTCTGGTAGCAGAGCTTGAGGACCTGACCGACCGTGTCGATGCCGTCGAAGTCCTTCGGCTTCACCGGGACCTCCAGATCCTTCTTGATCGTCTGCGCCAGTTCGACCATGTCGAGCGAGTCGATCTCTAGGTCGTCGAGTGCGGCTTCCGGGACGACGTCCGCCTCGTCGACGCCGAGTTCCACCAGGGCGTCTTTGACGAACTTCTCGATCGCGGCGTGGTCAAGCATGGGTGATGGGCCCTTCTCGTGCGGGACGTCGTGGGGTGTGAGCCGTTCGGTTCGCGGCTACGCCGCCGCCTTGGCGGCGTGGAACGGCGACCAGTGCCACTGCCGCCAGTAGCTCTCCGTGATGTCCAGCCACTCCTCCAGCCGCTCCGCGCTGTCCAGGAACCGGTGGGCGCTGACCACCAGCCAGCTGTAGACGGCCTGGCTGTCCCGGCAGCCGCCGCAGTCGCCGGAGGTGCAGCAGAACTGCAGCGACTCGTAGTCGGCGCCCCAGGCCGCGAAGCCGGGGATCACCGGATTGCCGTTGGCGACGCGCTCCTCGTGGGCCGGGTGGTCCACGCTCAGGCTCGGACAGACGTCGTACCCGAAACGGGCGCCCCAGTGGGAGGTGCCGGTGATGAGGGTGCGGATGAAGTACGGGTGGCTCACCACCGTCTGCGGGTACAGCTCCTTGACCCGCAGCGCCTCCTCCAGGACCCGGCGCTCGTTCTCGATCTGGATCGGGTGGTCGGAGCCGTGCTCGCTGTAGAAGTTGAACGTGACGATGTTGCCGTTGTCCGCGATCTTCCGGACCGTCGGTTCCAGGTAGGGCAGTCCGGCCTCGGAGAGCGCGAAGATGAACAGCACCCTGGGGTCGTCGCGGTAGTGGGACAGCGCGGTGTCGAACAGGCCGGTGAACTTCGACCCGTTGACACGGATGGCGCGCAGGTCGTCGTCCAGCGGGCCGCCGCCGAAGATGCTGACGGCGACCGCGATGTGCTCGAAGCCCTGCATGGGCATCGGCCGCAGTCCGTTGGTGGAGATGGTGATGTAGGGAAGCTCCTCGACGAACGCCTCCACCCGGCGCAGGACCAGGGTGGGTTCGCCGCCGATCAGCGTCGCCTGGTTGACGCCGTCGTCGCGCAGCTTCCGGGCGAACGCCTTGATCTTGTCGACGTCGGACAGTTCCTTGACCGCCGTGTCGAAGCCGCCCTCGAAGTACCAGCAGCCCTTGCAGCGGATGTTGCACGTGTTGGTCAGGTGGACCTCGCACGAGCGGACGGTACGTCCGAGCCGGCGCAGCCGGTGCAGCCGGTCGGCCAGGTCCGGCCGCTCCGCCAGCAGGGCGGCCGTGCGCTCCTTGGCCTCCCTACGGGTGAGGGGGCGCTTGCCGATCGTGACAGGTGTTGCCATGGGGAGGTGCTCCTCGTCCTCGGGGATCGTCGGAACGCGCTGATGTGTTCGCTTCCGGCACGCGGCTCTCCGGGCGCGTCCCGCCCTACTCGGGAACCCTCAGCCCCAGGTTCTTGATGCGCGGCGCCACCTTTTCCCGCCAGATGTCCCGCGCCTGCCCGTTCGTCGTCTGCCGCAGTCCGTAACGGACGGCCATGCGGGAGCGCTCGGAGCGCGAGCTGCCGAAGATGCGCTCGAAACCGGGCCACAGCCGGTCCAGCGCCCGCTGTAGCTCCTCGCGGCCCTCGTCCGTCGCCGCCAGGTTGCGGCAGACCCGCGCCCCGTGCGCGATGTGGACCTTCTCGTCGAGGATGATGGTGCGGACGGCCTCGGCCCACGGCTTGTAGCTGCTCTGCGCGAACTCGGAGATCATCACCATCGCCGTCTCCTCACCGATGTAGGAGAAGATGCCGCGCTCGGCCCAGGTGGTGCACTCGTGGAACTCGTGGCCCGCGAAGAGTTTCCGCTCGGCCAGCGTCTGCTTCTCCATGTAGGCCGTGTCGATGCCGATGTCGCCGAGGACGCGCTTGCCGATCTTGTAGTGGTCGTACTCCTCGACCGCTCGTTCCGCGCAGACCTGCCGCTCCTCGGCGTTCGGTGCCAGCGGCAGGAATACCTGTACGTAGTCGTCGCCGCCCGAGAGTTCACCCTCGGTGTTGACGATCATTCCCCGGATCGCGATCTCCCGGTAGTCCTCGGGCATCGCGAGGAATTCCTCGGGAGTTCGAACGACGACGACCTCATCGCTCGGAATGGTGAATGACATGCGCGTTTCTGCCCCTCACTCGTCTCACCGAGTCCGGGCATGCGAGATCGCCCAACTCGGTGGAGGAAAATACGGACGGGGATTGTGCACGGCCCGAACGGAACCCCCGTTTCCGTTTTCGACTGTCCGTGCCGCCGGTCAATACCGTTCTTCCGGCAGGATGGGCCGACGATAGACACATCCGAGTCGGCCAATCAATGGAAAACTCTCGGCCAGCGTGGCCGACGTGCCGTCGAAAGATGTCGGGATCGCACCCCTTCCCCTCCCCTCACCGCGAAGGGCGATCCCCCGCTCCCCCGCCGAACGCGATCCGTCCACAGCCGCCCACCTGCGGCGACGATCCACCCTCCGCAACCGGTGCGTGCGTCCGGACTCCATCGCCGAAAACAAGTCAAACGCTCCCCGTACACAACCCCCCGATACGGCATGGAAGTCTCGAATAGTGAGCCGGAGAAGAACCGGAGCGGGCGAATCCGGCTGTTCTCACGCAATGACTCCCGCCCCATCCATGGCCTGGACAGGCACCTGGATCTCTATATGCTTGCCGCATGAAGCCTCCCGTTCCCCCGCCCGCAGTCGCTTCCCGCCTGGCCAACGTCGTTTCCTCGCCGGTACGGGACATCTTGTCGCTCACTGCACGCCCCGAGGTGATCTCCTTCGCGGGGGGACTTCCGGCTCCTGAACTGTTCGACATCGACGGCTTCAAGGCCGCCTTCGACCGCGTACTGGCCGACAGCCCGCGCCGAGCCCTCCAGTACTCCACCACCGAGGGTGACGCCGATCTGCGCGAGGCCATCGCGCAGCGCCTCACGGCACGCGCACTGCCGACCGACTCCGACGACCTGGTGATCACGACCGGCTCGCAGCAGGCCCTCACCCTCATCACCGCGACCGCCCTGGAACCCGGCGACGTCGTGCTCGTCGAGGACCCCTGCTACCTGGCCGCCCTCCAGACCTTCGGCTTCGCCGGCGCCCGTGTCGTCCCCGTCCCCACCGACGACGACGGCATCATCCCCGAGGCCCTGGACGAGATCGCCGCGCGCGAACCGGCCAAACTGCTCTATCTGGTCCCCACCTTCCAGAACCCCACCGGTCGCACGCTCCCGGCCGCGCGGCGCACCGCCGTCGCCGAGGCCGCCGCCCGGCACGGCTTCTGGATCGTCGAGGACGACCCCTACGGCGAACTCCGCTACGACGGTGAGCAGGTGCCCTGGATCGCCGCGTCCCCCGCCGCGTCCGACCGCACCATACTGCTCGGTTCCTTCTCCAAGATCATGGCCCCCGGCCTGCGCCTCGGCTACCTCCGCGCCCCCGCGGCCATCCGCCGGTCCTGCGTCATCGCCAAGCAGGCCGCCGACCTGCACACCTCCACCGTCGACCAGGCCGTGGCCGCCCGCTACCTGCGCGACAGCGACCTGGACGCCCACATCCGGACCATCAGCGACGCCTACCGGGAACGCCGCGACGCCCTCCTGGGCGGGCTGCCCACCGCGCTGCCCTTCGGCAGCCGCTGGAACCACCCGGCCGGCGGCATGTTCGTCTGGGTCACACTGCCCGAGGGCCACGACGCCACCGAACTCCTCCAGGTCGCCGTCAGCCACGAGGTGGCCTACGTCCCCGGGGCCCCGTTCTTCGCCGGCACCCCCGACCCGGCCGCCCTGCGCCTCTCCTTCACCACCCACTCCCCCGAGGAGATCGGCGAGGGCCTGCGCCGTCTGGCCAAGACCTTCGCGTAACCCGCGCGTCCCAGAAGGGATCCCCATGCCCACCGAGTCGGCCACCCTGGTTGACGACGCCCCGATGACTCCGGCCGCGCTCAACGAGATGGTCGCGCGGGACTTCGAGGACTACTCCGCCTGCCACGTCACCGAGGCCACTACGACCCACCTCACCATGGAGGCCGACGGCACCCGTCTCCGCACCCGCCCCGGCGGCACCATCTCCGGCCCCGATCAGGCCGCCCTCGTCGACCTGGCGGCCTTCCTCCTCATCAACGCCCGCCTGGGCCGGCCCACCCCCATGGCCCTGACCAGCTCGCTCCAGATCAGCTACCTCAGCCGTCCCCGCCCCGGCCGGCTCCGCACGCACGCGAAGATGGCCAAGTTCGGCAAGAGCCTCTGTGTCGTCCTGGCCGAACTCCGCGACAGCGCCGGCACCCTGGCCGCCACCGCAACGGTCACCTACTCCGTGCCTCCGGCAGCGCACCGGTCTGACCCGCGGAGTGAGGACGACACGACCGGCGGGACCGCCGAGTAGCTGCCGGGAGTGACACGGGGCGTGGGGTTGTCGCCGTTCGCCTGAGGGCACCGGTGATCCGCTGACAGAGGGCAAGGCGACGGGTTGCCAGTGCCACCGGGTCGCACCTGACGGGCCGCCATGGCGTGGGCGCCGTCGTTCGGCATGCCCGTGGCATCGGTACCATCAGCACGCCATTCGACAGATGTTGCGTTTCAGGAGTGGTCACATGACTACCACGCCGAGCACGTTCACCCGCGAGCAGGTCGAGGCAGCCGCCTCCCGGCGCATTCCCCTCCACCACACCACTGGGCTACCGGGAAGCTGGTACGTCCTCGTCGGCGTCACACTCCACTACGTCCGCGACCTCGTCCAGGACGTCACCGGCGAGAAGCCGGACATCGTGGAAGCCCGCAAGGCGCTGCACGCCCTCGGGTTCCCACTGTTCTGCTGGGCCTCCGACGGCATGGTCGCCAAAGGCCACCCCTGGCACACCGGCCAGGCCGACTGACCACCCCGGTCCGAGCGGTGCACCGCCGCCGTCGGTACAGGACAACGCAGGGCTCGGACAACCGCGTTCACCATCACGGGTGCCGCCCGGCTGCGTCGGCCGCCGTGCCGCTTGCCCGGATGTGCGCCCGCCGTGGGAAGCGCCGGGTCGGTCATGGTCGGTACACCCTGCCGCGCCATCCGTCGAACGGTTTCGGGCTAGGCCGTTTCCAGGAGCAGGAGCAGGGGCAACACGTCACGTGCGGCGAGGAACTGTCCCAGGAGCAGGGAGAGATGTGCGAGCACGCGCTCCGTCAGGCGGATGACGCCGACCACCGTCAGGCAGAGGCCGATCAGGACGCAGACCGCCGGGATTCCACGACCGGCGTTCAACGCCTTGTCGACGCGCACGACACCGATCTCGTCCTGATGGACATACGTATGCCCAGGATGGACGGGCTCGCCGCCACCGCGGCGCTGCGCCGACGCGCCGATCCACCCGAGGTGCTGATCCTCACCACCTTCACCAGCGACGGCTACATCCTGGACGCGTTGCGCGCCGGGGCCGCCGGATACATGCTCAAACACACCCCGCCGGAGCAGATCGTCGCCGCCGTGCGCAAAGTCATGGACGGTGAGCCCGTTCTGTCGTCAGTGGCAGTCAAACAGCTGATCAACGCGGTCACCGCCCCGGCGGCGGATTCCGGTCCGGACCGCCGCACACGGCGCGCGGAGGCCGAGGCGATGCTGGACCTGCTGGCGCCCCCGGAGCGGGAGGTGGCGATCGCCGTCGCCGAGGGCTCCTGGTGTACCGCGCCGGCCTGGTCTGATCCGTGGCACAGGATCGGGCCGGGCGGCGAGGGACGCGAGGACTGTGGCGCCCCTGGCCGGCCGGGTGTGGGCTAACTCGTCCAGCTGTGGGCCACGTCGACGACGACCCGGTCGTCCAGCTGGATCACGCGGAAGGGCAGTCGGGCGCGTACCCCCAGGCCGACCTGTGTCTGTCCCTCGAAGGTGCCGCCGAACCGGGTGTCCCGGAAGGTGCTGTACCCGCTGACGTTCACGCCGGGCAGGGCCTCGCCCACCTTCCCCGGGTAGGTCGGCGCGCCGGCCTCCAGGTCGTAGCTCCACGCGCCGACGCGGATGTCGAGGATCGCCCCGCCGACGACGGGTATGTACGCGCCCGAGGGGTCCGCGTGGAACCGGTCCACGTACTGCACCTGGTAGCCGATCCGGTCGCCGCCGCCGGGCACCTCGAACACGATGCGGTCGTAGCACTCGTGCTGTCCGGTCCTGATGTCCTCCAGGTGATCGGCCCCCACGGCGGCACTGCCTTTGGCGCCGCTGCCCCAGCCCGTCGGGCAGGCCACCGCCGCGCGCGGCCCCTCCGCCGGGGCCGCGCCCGCGGTGCTCGCCGCCGTCCACAGCGTGGCGCCCGCGAGCGCGAGCACCGCCGCCACCGCTTTGATCCGTCGCATCCTGTCCCCCTTGGTCGAGCTTGGTCGCGGAACCCTGATGCCGGGTGAGACGGACCGCCTCAAGGGAAGGTTGTACGCCAGACAGGGGCAAATGGGGAATCTTGCCGTCCGCGAGATTCCCCGCGGTGCCGTCCGTACCGGAAACGGTGGGGTCCGGGGCGTACGGGTCACTGGGGCCGCGGCCGCCATTCGAAGAGCACGATGGTCGCGTCGTCCCGCAGCTGGTTGCGCTGGTAGTCGAAGATGGCGTGGATGAGCAGCCGCAGCACCTCGGCCGGGCGCTGACCGGCGACGTTGGAGTGGATGATGAATTCGGTGAACCGGTCGAGACCGAACTCCGCACCGTTCGCGTCCCGGGCCTCCACGACACCGTCGGTGTAGAGCAGAACGCAGTCGTCCGGTTCCAGTTTCGTCTCGTGGATCTGCCGGGCTGCCGGGGCGAGTGGGCCGGCGAGGCCGAGCGGCGGCTGCGGGGAACTGTCGAGCGCTCCGGCCAGCACCCGATCGTCACGGATCAGCAGCGGTGGGGGGTGACCGCAGTTGACCCAGCGCAGCACCCCCGTCTCCGTGTCCAGTCGGCACAGCACACCGGTGCAGAAGTGGTCGGGTAGCCACTGGGCGAGCGCCTGGTCGACGGAGCCGACGATGTCGGTCAAGTCGCCACCGCCGCGGCGGGTGTTGCGCGCCGCCGCCATGGCCACCGACGTGGTCAGGCCGGCGATCAGATCGTGCCCCATGCCGTCGAGGATCATCGTGTGCAGTTCGTGCTTGACCACGGTGTGGTCGAAGGCGTCGCCGGCGATGCCGTACGCCGGTTCCAGGACCGCGGTCGAGACGCACCTGCTGCTGCCGATGGTGCGGGGTGGCAGGAAGGCTCGCACCATCTCGGCGGGCAACCCCATGGGTGCGGTGCGGGTACGGGCAGCGAGCCAGTCACTGTAGGCACGCTTGGAGGAGATGATCATGGCGAACAGGTGGGCCAGCATCCGGACGCGGCGCATCAGCACCCCGTCGAGCGAGGTGACGCGCACCGCGAGCACGCCGAGCCGCTCCGCACCGTCGAGCAGAGGCATCCAGACGATCAAGCCGTCATCGGCATCGGCCACCCGCGGGGAGATCGTGCGGTAAGCCCAGCCGGCCGACGAGCGGTCCACCGGGAGCGATTCCAGGGCCTCGTCGAGGGGGATGAGCAGACGTTGTTGCAGGTCCGCGAGGTAGATCAGCACGGTGCCCAGGCCGAGGGCCGAGGCGCACCGGTCGACCAGGGCAGGCAGTTCGACCGGCAGGGCCGTTTGCGCCTCGGTGATCAGCTGTTCCCATCGGCGCCCGTCTGCGGCGGGGTCGGGACCGGAGGGCGTGTCTGGTGGGTCGGGCACGGGGATCACCCCTTCCATGCCCAGTCTCACACTGGTCCCGTTCTCTCACGCCTCCAGTTGGTGCCGCCACTGGACGCGCGCCTCCGGTCCGCAGCCGGTCGGCCGTCCCGCCGTAAGCCGGGCTCACGGTTCGCATACCGCTGATCAAGAACTCATGGCGGCGTTCGCAAAAATGATCAGCACTTGTGATTCAGTTCACCAGGGTATGGCTGGATTATTGCGTATCGTGCACTTTAGCCTCTTCAGACAGTGTGCAAGCCTCATAAATGATCTCCTCAGGCAGTAGCCGACCCCTGTTTCCAGACGCTTCGGAGCGTGTGAGGAAGAGGCGGCGCATTCGTCGCCGGCAACGGCAGAGGGAATTTCGAGCTCGGAAGGCGGAAGAAGTGAGCGAAGACGCCGTGTGGGTCCGAGGCGTGACCGGCATCCAACTGCACCACGTCACCAATATCCAGGATGCTCGGCGGTTTCTGGGCAATGCCGTCATGGCACTGAAAGCTGCCCACGTGAGAACCGGCGACGCCAGGTTCTCCGGTCTCGCCGACCAGCTCAAGGGCATGGTCGCCGCGGCGCGTGACCTGGAGGGCGAGGCGCAGGAGAGGATGCACGAGCTGCACTCCGCGGACCCCGAGCGGTTCGTGCGCTGCCGGGAGGGCGAGGAGCCCTGGCCGGACGAGCTCCAGGCGGGCTTTGTCCCGCGTCACACATGCCGCGACGAATGCCTCTATCACGACCGTGGGGTGCTGGACGGAATTTTGCAGTGCACCTGCGGCCGGCCGCCGTGCCGCGCTTGCGCGATCGTGGGCGCACCCTGAGAAGGATTCCCTGGGGCTCGGCTCGGATTCGTTGCCTTTCTCCGGGTACAGCGAGGGCGTATCTCGTTCGAAGCGGTATTGAACACGTTGTCCCCCGTGGACGAGGCCCGGACGTGCATGCACGTCCGGGCCTCCCTTTTTATTCGCTCCCGCCATTTTTCAGCAAGTGCGGCCAGCCCCGCACGGCAGCCTCCACTCGCCTTGACACGCCGCCCTCCCGGGGGTTGCCTTGAATAAGGACGCTGCTTCTGCGGCGTCCCATCGGCTCCGGCTCGGTGTACGTCCGGGGCCGCAGGCGCGGCGGGGCGGAGACTTTATGGCGACGTATGAATATTCCTGCGACCGCTGCGGACCGTTCGAGGTGAAGGTGCCGATCGGCACCGCGCCGACGCAGTGGAAGTGCTCGCGGTGCAGCGGCGCCGCGCGGCGTGTGTACTCCTCTCCGGCGCTCACCTCGACACCGCCCGCGGTGGCGGCTCTGCGCGAGCGTTCGGAGAGATCGCGGGAGAACCCCGAGGTGGTCACGCGAGTTGCCAGGAACGCCGCGCCAAGTCCCGCTCATCCGGCGCTCGCCCGGCTTCCCCGGCCCTGACGGGCAACCCGGTCCGGCGCGTGCGCGTGCGCCGTCCCGGCGGCCATGGCGCGGAACAGCGCACACCTGATTGCGGCCGCAGGAACGCTTGCGGGCGTGTCACCGACGAGAGCGAAACATCGGGAGGTGTGTCCTCTTGGCCAACGTCGGACTTCTCTTCGTGGGCGCTGTGCTGTTCATGAACGGGTTGATGCTGCTGGGAAAGGTGGACAGCCGGGCAGCAGCCATATTCAATCTCTTCGTGGGCGGACTCCAGGTCCTCACACCCACATATCTCATCATCGCTGCGAACGGCGACCCCAAGCGCATCATGCTGGCGTCGGGCATTTTCCTCTTCGGCTTCACGTACCTCTACGTAGGAATCGGACTGCTCATGGGGTTGGACACGACCGGCGTCGGTTATTACTCGCTGTTCGTGGCCATCGTGGCCCTCGGCTATTCCTTCGTCAGTTTCCGACTCGTGAACGATCCGCCGTTCGGCGTGATATGGCTCTACTGGGCGTTCCTCTGGTTCCTCTTCTTCCTGCTGCTGGGGCTGAAAATCGAGTCGCTGACGTCCTATGTGGGCTGGGTGACCGCGATCGAGGGCTGGGTCACCGGTGTCATCCCGGCATTCCTGCTGTTGACCGGTTACTGGGTCCCGGAGAACTTCCACGAGACGGCAATCGCGTTGGGCGCCTTCGGCGTACTGACCTTCGCCGCCCTGTGGTTCGTACTCCGCCGCAGGGCTCCCCGCGGGCCTGTGCAGGACTACGGCACCTCGGGATATCCGGCCGGAAGCCACGGCTGACCCGCCACTCGGAGCATCGGGAGCAACACTAGGAGTTGACATGCCTGAAGTGATCTTCAGCGTCGATCAGTCCCGGTCGATGCGTGACCAGGACGTTCCCGGACACAACAGGTGGCACCCGGACGTACCGACTGTTGCCATGGTCCGCCCGGGGGACGAGTTCCGCGTCGAATGCCGCGAGTGGACCGACGCGCAGATCGGCAACAACGATTCCGCCAACGATGTGCGCGACGTCGACCTCAAACGGGCCCACATGCTCAGCGGGCCGATCGGTGTCGAAGGCGCGGAACCGGGTGACCTGCTGATCGTGGACATCCTTGACCTCGGGCCGGTACCACAACAGGTCGGGGACGCCCCCGGTCAGGGCTGGGGATACACCGGTGTTTTCGCCAAGGCCAACGGTGGAGGATTCCTGACCGACTACTTCCCGGACGCCTACAAGGCGATATGGGAATTCCACGGGCAGGTGGCGACGTCCAGGCACCTTCCCGGTGTCCGCTTCACCGGTATCACACACCCCGGCCTCTTCGGCACAGCGCCGTCCGCGGAGTTGCTGGAACGGTGGAACAGACGAGAACAGGCCCTGGTCGACACGGACCCGGACCGTATCCCGCCGCTGGGGCTCACGCCGGACCCGGAGCAGGCCCTCGCCGGTCAGGCGACAGGATCCGATGCCGAACACATAGCCCAGGAAGGGGCGCGCACCGTGCCCGCCCGGGAGAACGGAGGCAACCACGACATCAAGAACTTCACCCGTGGGTCGCGCGTCTTCTACCCCGTCCACGTCAAGGACGCCAAGCTGTCGGGTGGAGATCTGCACTTCAGTCAGGGAGACGGTGAGATCACCTTCTGCGGCGCCATCGAGATGGGCGGTTACATAGACTTCCATGTCGATCTCATCAAGGGCGGCATGGAGAAGTACGGCATCAGCACCAACCCTGTCTTCATGCCGGGCAACGTCGAACCGCGGTACACGGAGTTCATGTCGTTCATCGGGATCTCCGTGGACCACGACACCGACACCAACTACTACCTGGACGCGACGGTCGCCTACCGCCGTGCCTGTCTCAACGCCGTCGAGTACCTGAAGCGGTTCGGCTACACGGGAGAACAGGCCTACCTGCTGCTCGGCGCGGCTCCCATCGAGGGACGCATCAGCGGAATCGTCGACATCCCGAACGCCTGCTGCTCCCTCTACCTGCCGACCGGAATCTTCGACTTCGACGTCCGCCCCACCGCGGAGGGACCGAAGGCCGCGGACCGCGGGCAGTGCGCGGTGACCAGCTGAGCGAGAAGAGGCGGAGGCGCGGTCCCCGTCCGACGGCTCGCCGGACGGCGGGGGCTCTCCGGGCGGGGGCTCGCAGTACGGGACGGGTGGCCGCCCGTCCGGAGTCGACGCCGCGGCATACAAGCGGCGCAACACAGTCGAGCGATGTATCGAACGACTCAAGCAGTGGCGGGGCCTGGCCGTGCGGACCGGCAAGCTCGCCATCGTCTACCAAGGCAGGCAGCACTCCACTCCGCCGCCATTCTCGTACGGGCTCCGGAACCGGTTGCGTAATGCGAGGGGTACGCCTCCTGGCCGGCGTGACAGCATGCGGCCATGACCTTCCGGCACCCCGACGGCGACTACACGATCACCGCGATGTACTCCGTGCCCGATGACGCCTGGTACTTGGAACTGGACCTCGTGGCCGGGCAACGGAATCTCGTGACCGCAATCGTCCCCGACGAGGATCCCGCCCGGGAACCGACGGTGTGCTTCAACCCGAATGAGCCGCACGTGGAAGTTCCGTACGAGGTCATGCGCTGGTTCATGCACCAGGTCGACGAAGAGATCCGCACCTCCCGTGCCTGGATGCAGCTCAGGCCCGAACTCGTCGAGATCATTCATCGGCTCCGTCAGGAACACATGGGTGTCATAGACGACGACACATTCCCTCATGTCCTCGCGGAGGTGCGCGCCGCGGTCCCCGAGACAGACCTCCCCGCTGTTCTAGAGGCCGCCTTCGGGCGGAATCCTGACGGCACCACCATGGACCCTCCCCAAGCGCCACAGGCGACGCAGACGGATGAAGACGCCCGCGATCGTCACCAGGACGAACACGGTGCCGGCTTCGAGGCCGCCGACGGCGGCCCAGCGCCGGCCAGGTGACGGTGCTCGCGGGTGCTGTGCAGCGACACGGACCGGTTGGATATCCAGGACCTCTAGGACCGCGACTGACCCAGATGGGAGTTAGCGTCACCCCCCGCGTTGAGGCGCACCGTCACGCCGTTGCGGCCGGCGGCACCTTGATCACCGAGGTCACCCACCTGTTCTTCGGAGACCGGGTCGGGCGGGTACGCGATCCGCTGGGCAACCTGTACTGGATCCAGAACCGTGTGGAGGACCTGAGCCCACAGGAAATGGAGGTAGTCCACGGGCCCTCGGCTTCCCGGGCCGAGGACGCCTGGGTCAGGGCAACCTCGGTACGTCCGACCGCCGCCCGAGTCCGGACCGGCGATGCGGAGTCGTAGGTCGGATGACGGATGGCCGCGTGCCGGACCTGAGAAAACCTGATGGGGAACCACATGAGTCCCCTCAGGAAGGTATGTCATGTCACAGGAGCGGATGACCAAGCGCCGGTACTTCGTCGACCTGGGCCAGCTGACCCTGGAAGAGCACTTCGAATCCGAAGAACGTATGACCTTCACCGTCGTCGCCGGCGGCAGCTTGGTGCCGGACGGCTACGTGGAGACAGTGGCCATCACCGCCGTGGAGATCCGGCCTGACGTGTTCCTCATATCCTGGAAGGAGGAGTCCGGGGCCACCATCACTCATCTGGAGGACTTCGAGCGCGGTGTGGTCCACTCGCGCATCACCCTGCCGGACGGCACCCCGTTGGCACTCACCGGCACCATCAAGCCACTGGACTGACGACTGCGGCGCGTTCGTCCGGCACAGTCGGTCCGACCTTGCGGTTGTGACGGCGGGCCCCGGTGATCGGCGGCGGGGTGCTCACGCTTCCTCAGGCGAGCGGTGTCTTCGGCGCCGGCACCGACACCTCGCCCCAGCTGAGCTGGTCGGCCTTACCCGAGGAGACCCGGAGTTTCGCCGTCACCGTCTACGGCCCCACCGCCCCGACCGGCAGCGGCGAACACACCTACCCTAGGCCTCGGCCACGGCGTTCCGCCGTCGTTTCTCAGCTTCAACCGGCCCGGACGGTTGTCACCGCCGCCTTCTGCGTCGGCTGGCGCCCGCCGTCTCACCGGTCGCGAGGCTGCCCGTCCGGCCGGTGAGGCCTTCGCCAAGCCGCCCGCCTCCAGATGAATCGACGCGTTGACGGCGGATCTCGACGGTGAGTGCGAGCCCCGCGCTGTTGTGCCGCGCGGTGCTCGGCGTGGGTCCGCCACTCCGCGCGGCGTCGCGCAAGTGTCGGACCACGCGTTGTAGGCGCAGCCGCACCGCACGGGCGCATAACCCGGGAACGATGGAAAGCCACGCACTCGTCGTCAGTGAAGCGGGCACCGGCGCTGAGGAAGGGCATCGAAACGACCGCGCCGACGACGTTCGGTGCGGGTCCGGGAACGGGTTCATCGTGGGCGTCTCCGCATGGTGAGCCGCTCGGGTGATGTCCGCACGCCATCGGATGGCATGCGCCTTCGACGATCGGCGTCGGCCCCCGGCAAGGCCGCTCCTGCCGTGGAGCGGGTCAGGGCGAACGATCACCTCGTGGCCGTAGCGTCTCCGCCGGCTCCGTCACTCGTCCGGCGGTCATCTCATTCGGCCGGTCCTGAGGCAGTGCGCACCGGCCATTGGGCCGTGGGGAACCGGCTGTCCGGCCGTCACGGCCCACCGACCGGGGGGACCCACCCGCCTTGTTCGAATTGACGCGGGGCCGCCGCGGCCTCGTACTGAACACGACGGGCTCCTGGCAAAGGTTTCCCCGTCAACTTCCATCATCTGCAACCTCTCCCCTCTCAGGGAGCCACCATGACGGTGCAGCAACAGACAGCGACCCCTACGGTTCTGGTGTACGAGGACGACCCGGGATTCCCTCCGCGGGTCAACATGCCCGTACCGCATCCCGTTCCCCAGCTCGACACGCAGCCGTTCCCGACGGCCATCGCGGACGCCGCGCCGCAGCCGGACGGTGCCGGGCCGGGCACCGAGGCGTTCCGCTACTGGGTGGCGGCCGATGCCCTCAGCAGGGCCGCCCAGACCTGGGGTCCGCTGGTTCCCACCGGAACCCAGTGGCACCCGACGGCCGGCCGCGCCCTCACCGCGCACCTCGACGCGGGAGTCGACCTCAACGCCTTCTACGACCGCAAGGGCCTGTGGTTCTTCCGCAGCACGGTGGCGGGGGTCACCGTCGCCGCCTGTGAGAGCCCCGAGATCGTCGCGCACGAGACGGGGCACGCGGTCCTCGACGCCCTGCGCCCCCAGCTGTTCAACGCCGCGAGCGCGGAGACGGCCGCCCTGCACGAAGCCTTCGGCGACATCAGCGCACTGCTGACCTCGCTGCGGCTGGAACCGCTGAGGATCGCGGTACTGGCCGAGACGCAGAGCGACCTGGAGCTGTCCTCGCGGGTGTCGAGGATGGCCGAGCAACTGGGCGCCGCGATCCGGCAGGGCCACCCGAACGCGGTCGACCCGGACTGCCTGCGCAACATGGCGAACAGCTTCTTCTACCGCGACCCGGTGCACCTGCCGCCCAGCGGGCCCGCGAACACGCTGTCCAGCGAGCCGCACTCGTTCTCCCGTGTGTTCAGCGGCGCGTTCCTGAAGATCCTCGCGGGGATCTTCCGCCAGCAGGACCTACAGGACCAGGCCGGCCTGGCAACGGCGGCCGAGATCGCGGGACAGCTGCTCGTGGACGCCGTCGTGGCCGCGCCCGTGGTGTCCGCCTACTACGCGCAGGTCGCGGGTCACATGATCGCCGCCGACCAGCGCCGCAACGGCGGCAGGTACGGCCCGTCCATGCGCTCGGCGTTCATCCGTCACGGCATCCTCTCCCTGGAGGCCGCCACAGCCATCACCGAGCCCGAGGTGGCTCGCCGGGGCGCCGGGATGGCGGAGGCGACGCCGGGCGGCAGCGAGGAGGAGGGGCTGACGGCCGTCACGGTGCACGGGACGTCGTACGGCATCACCCAGCCCCTCACCCTGTCCGCCCCGGCGCAGGAACGGCGTTTCGGCATCGCGAGCTCCGACCCCGCAGGCGGCTCGGTGCGGCCCGCCGACCCGGAGCAGGTCGCCACGTCGTACCTTGAGGACCTCTTCCGGCGGGGCCGCGTCCACGTGCCCGAGGAGCACCGGACCGCCGCGGCGTTCGTCGACGACAGCCCGTTCCGGCTGAAGACCCACGAGGTCACCCGGAGCGCGGCCGGTGAGGGGCTCGCCCTGGTCCGGCGGTGCTTCGACTGAGTGTCGGCCGGGTCAGCGGAAGCGCAGACGACGGACGGTCAGCCGTCCGTCGTCCTCGCGTCGGACGACGTGTGTCGTTCGCGGCGTGGGCTCCTCGCCCTCGTAGACCGCCTCGCCGCGCGCCAGCAGATCATTGATGAATTTCTCGGACGCCCGGCGCTCGGCGTCGTCCATCGGTGCGCCGTCCACCAGTTCCTGGAGGTCCACCGGGAACCCGGCGCGTTCGAGCGCTTCGGCGCCCCGCGTGGTCACCATCGCGAGCACGAGGCGTTCGGAGACGCTCCGCACGACAACGGCCTCCGTGTCGTTCACGGCTGCGGTCAGCTCGGGCAGGCCGCGGCCGTCCGGCACCTCGACCCACGCCCGGTGCACTGGACGGTGCTCCGTCGCGGCGCGCGCGAACACCGGGTCGGCCGCCGTGCGCATCCCCGCCTCGCGGGCGAACGCGCGCTCCCGGGCGTCGTCGCCCACGAAGACGCAGTCGCCGGCCGTGGCCTCCCCCGCGCCGGCGACCGCCCGGTCGAAGATGCCTCGGCCGTCCTTCGCCCCCCAGTGCACGAGCGCCTCGTCCGTGAACCGGCCGGGGAACGCCTCGTGCAGCGCCGCCGCGGCGCGTGACGCGGCACCGGCGTCCGGTCCGGGGTCGGAGATGATGCCGGTGCGTACGTCGTGGAGTGCGTCGAGCACGGCCATGACGCGCGGTCGCGGGCGCAGTGTCAGAGAACCGTCGGGTTCCACACGGGCATCCGCCAGGGTCGCCCCGACGTCGAAGAAGATCACAGACATGTGGAGTGCCTCCCCGCGACGGCCGCCCCCGAGTCGGGCCCACCCGGGTGAGCCGTGCTGATGTGTGGCCGGAGGCCGGGAACGTTCGCCGGGTCGTTCGTTCGGTGGCCTGGGGGCTTCATGCCGGCCAGGCTGCTCGCGGGACGAGCAGCTCCTTGCCGCGGTCACCCACCGGGGTGGACATGGCCGCCGACGCGATCCGCCGCACCCGTCCATAGGGGTGCATCACCCGTCCAGGCTGCTGGGCGCCGTCTCGCACCAGCCGCTGCCCGCGTGGTGGGACGTGAGGGCGCCGTCAGCTCCCTGCGGGTTCGGCGCGCCGCTCGTACGCCCATACCGCGAGCTGCGTGCGCGAGGTGAACCCCAGCTTGCCGAGGATGCGTTCGACGTGGTTCTCCGCGGTGCGCTGGGCGATGGTCAGACGCGCCGCGATGTCCTTGTTGGTGAGGCCCTCGGCGACCAGCTCCGCGACCTGGCTCTCGCGCCGCGTCAGCCCCGGCACCCCGGCCGCGTCGTCCAGTACGTAGGCCATCGCCTCGTCCACGGTGGCGCGCGCGCCGCGGCGGAACTCCCGGTCGAAGGCGGCGGTGGGCAGCGCCTCCCGTACCGCGGCCTCGAAGCGCACGTGCTGCGCGCGCATGAACGGTGCCGAGCCGAGTCGCCCGCCCACCGACTCCCACAACATGTGCAGCACGCCCAGGAGCCGGGCCGCGCGCCGCGGGGCGTCCTGGGTGCTCCACGCGATGACCTCCACGCACATGGCCACGTCCCACCAGTCATGGAACGGGCGCAGCCGGGCGATGGCCGCCCTGGCGTTCTTGATCGCGTCGACGGGCGCGTCCGCGCGCCGGGCCAGCAGGGCGCGGGCGAGCAGGGCCATGCCGTGCAGCCATGACTCGTCGTGCGCGCGGGCAGCCGCCTCGACCTCGCCGCACGCCTCGTCGGCCGCGGCGACGTCACCTCCGTACGCGTGCGCGATGGCGAACTTGACCCGGCATTCGAGGGCCGCGTCGAGGCAGCCCTGCGCGCGGAACTCGGCGCGCGCCCGCACGAACAGCTCGGCGGCGTCGGCGAAGTCCTCGTTCCAGATGGCGAGGATCCCGTGGTGGTGCCCTACCCACGCCGACTCCCGCCGGTGGCCGCCGCGTCGCGCCGCCGCCTCACACGTGGCGAGCGCGCGCCGCACATCGGATTCCGGATCGCCTTGCAGCATGCCCAGATACGTGTCGGTGACCTGGGCCTGTACGCGGAGGGCGGCACCCGGGCCGGCCGCGTCGTCGCCGTGGTGCTGCGCGTGGTCGGCGGCGAGCAGCCGCGACAGCCAGCGGCGGCCCTCGGACAGCAGACCCGCGGTGATCCAGTAGTGCCGGGGGGACACGGCCAGGGCCAGACCGGACCGTGCCTGTCCGGGCCGCTCCAGGCAGAACTCCAGGGCGGCACGGAGGTTCGGGTGGTCCAGGCGCAGCCGCGTGAACCAGTCGACCTGCCGGGGACCGAACCACTCCTGCCCGGCCCGTGCGGTCAGTTCGGCGTACCGGTCCCGGTGGCGGCGGCGGATGGCGTCGAGCGAGCCGGACGCGGCCAGCCGCTCGTGCCCGTACTCCCGTACCGTCTCCAGCATGTGGTAGCGCGCACGCCCGGACTCATGGCGGCAGTTGACGATCGACTTGACCACGAGCGCGTCGAGGGTGTCGAGCAGGGCGGCGGGCGGCAGTTCGGCGTCCGCGCAGACCCGTTCGAGGCTCTCCAGGTCGAAGCCGCCGCGGAACACCGAGGCCCGCGCCCACAGCAGCCGTTCGCGCTCCGTGCACAGTTCGTGGCTCCAGTCGATCAGCGCGCGCAGGGTGCGCTGCCGGTCGGCGGCGACGCGGCTGCCCCCGGTCAGCAGCGCGAACCGGTCCGTGAGCCGCTCCAGGATCTCGTGCGGCGTCAGGCTCCGGATGCGGGCCGCGGCCAGCTCGATCGCGAAGGGCAGCCCGTCCAGACGGCGTACGAGCTCGGCGACGGCGGCGGCATCGGACTCGGTCACGGTGAAGCCGGGCAGCACGGCGGCGGCCCGGTCGGTGAACAGCGCGACGGCCGGATTGTCGCTCAGGGCGCGTACGCCGTGCCCCTGGTCCGCGGCCGGCACCGGCAACGGCTCCACGGGGAAGACGTGTTCGCCCGCGATGCCGAGCGGCTGCCGGCTGGTCGCCAGGACGCGCAGCCCGGGGGCGGCCCGCAGCAGCGCGTCGACCAGGCGGGCGCACGCGTCGATGAGGTGCTCGCAGTTGTCCAGGACCAGCAGGGCGCGGCGCTCGCAGAGCCGGGCGACGAGGGCGGCCGTCGCGTCGGCGCCGGGGCGCCCCGGGTTCGCCACGTCGAGCGTGCCGAGGACGCTCGGGGCGAGCTGCTCGGGGTCGCGCAGGGCGGCCAGTTCGACGACGTACACGCCGTCGGGGAAGGCGGAGCGCGCCGCGTCCGCCGCGACGCGCAGCGCCAGCCGGGTCTTGCCCACGCCGCCGACCCCGCTGAGTGTGACCAGACGTGCGCCGGAGAGCAGCCGTGCGATCCGGGCCGTCTCCGTCCGCCGCCCGATCAGCGATGTCAGTTCGCCGCCGAGGCCGACGAACGCCCCCATGGCTGGCCCCCTTTCCATGAGCGGCCATCTTACGGACGCACGGCGGCACGTCACCGGCACGGCTCGGCACGGCACGGCACGGCACGGCACGACACCGTAGCCGCGCAGGAATTGAGTAGTTCTCCCGTTTCCCCGCGCGCCCGCCCGCCGCAGACTCGGCGACGCGGTATCGGACGATCATGCGAGGTGTGCGTTGTCGGCAGGCGCGGTGGCAGGGCGGGAGCGAGCCGGATGGCTGGGAGAGCGGGTGTGGACCTATCAGGGGACCTTCCCTCGCAGGCCCCTGACGCTGCTGGTCCCGCTCGTGATCTCGTTCATCGTGTTGTGCACTCTCGCCGGTGACCACTACGACGAGGAGTCCTCGTTCCGCCTCGCGTTCTGGGCGGTACTCGGGGCGGGCGCGGTGTGCGTCGCCCTCTGCGTCCGGCACACCCGGATCCGGATCCGCGAGTACGAACACGGCTTCGAGCTGCGCCGGCCCGGGCGTCGCACACTGCGGTACACGTGGCAGGAGATCGCGTCCGTCGGGTCGACCCGGGTGTCCGTCCACTTCAACCTGGCGCACTCGCACGACGTGCTCAAGACCGTGATCCGTCCGTACGCGGGCGGCCGGATCCGTGTCAGGGGCCTGGACTACGTCAAGGTCCGCGAGGAGTCGGGTTTCTGGCGGATGTTTTCGAAGGCGACCCCCGACACCGGTGAACGCTTCGTCAAGACCGCGACGCAAGCCGTCGCCGCGGCCCTCGCGCAACGTCATCTGGACGAGCTCGGCGCGGGCGGCGCCTTCCACTGGGGCGCCTTGACCTTCACCGATGAGGGCCTGACGCTCGCCCCCTTCCCCGGGGCGGTGCCCTGGTCCCGGATCACCCTCGTCTCCGCAGGTCCAGGCATCGGTGTCCGGCTCGATGTGCGGGGGCTGGCGGAGCACATCGGCCACGGAGCCCTGTCGGCCCGGGCGACGAAGGCCGGTTACCGCACCCAAGGGGACCGGCTGGAGGTGTTCATGCCCGCCCACCGCCCCGGATCGGACTACGCGGCGCTGGGCATCCTGCTCGCCGGCGGCTCCGCCCTGCACGGTGAGCGACATGGCGGACGCGAGCGATGACGGCACGTGGGATGCCGGACGGGCAAGGTGGGCGTCGAGGTCGCTCTCTGTTTCGCTGAGCAGGAGTACGGCCGTACGGCGTGCGCGTCGCGACGCGTTGGCCGTCGACGGTGGGCCCGCGGTTTCGCCGGGCGTGTCGCAGCGTGGGGCGCCCCCTGCCGTACGGCGGCGGGCGCCCTGACGCGGGCACCATGCCCCGCCGGTGCCGCCCTACCCGCGCACCATGCCCCGCAGGTGCCGCAGGTGTTCCTCCGCGGTCGCGCGCTCCGGCTGGGTGGCGTCGGGGTGTGCGGCCAGCCAGGTCTCCCAGTGGTGGATCGCGCGTTCCGTCGCCTGCGCGGCGGCCGGCTCGTCCCGGCCCTGGGCGGTGCCGGGGCGGGGCCTGGCCGGCGTGCCGGCTCTGTGCCGCAGCCTGTACGTCACCTGGTGCAGCAGGGCATTGGCCCGGTCGTCCTCCGGCCAGGCGTCCAGCCAGTCGAGCGAGACGCGCACCACCTTCTCGATCGGTGACCCGCCGTCGGCATCGGCCGCCGGGACGGCGGCGAGGTCGCCCTGCCGCAGGAGTTCGAGGAGGAGTCCGCCGCCCTCCTGCTTGCGCGCCGTGTCCGGGGAGATCATCCGGCAACCGGCCGCGGAGAGGGTGCGCCGGGCGTACGGGGAGAGCGGGCGGCTCGTGAGTACGGTGCGCAGGAGGGTGAGTGCGGTCGAGGACAGGGGGCGGACCTCGCACCAGGCGGCGCAGGTCGCGCACAGGGCGTCCCTCGTCGGCTGGTCCAGCCGGTCGGCGCCCTTGAGCATCGGGCTCAGCACGGTCAGGCCGGACGGGGGGAAGCCGGCGGCTGCCAGGAGCTGACAGGCGCGGGCCACGAAGCGGTTCCATTCGGGGACTATCTCGTCCCGGTGCTTGAGGAGGCGCTTGGTGAGGTGGTGCTGCGCTTCGGTGGCGAGGAGTTCGGCGGAGAGCATCTCGATGACGCGCCCGGCCAGCCTGCTGCGTTCGGCCGCCCCTGCCGAGGGGCTGCTGAGCGCGCCGGCCAGGAGCCGGAAGGCGCTGGTCTGTCTGGGGTGGGCGTCGATCCAGTCGAGGGTGGCGGTCATGACGTCCCGGAACCGCTGCTCGGTGAGGCCGTGACGGGAGACGAGCACGGTCAGCGGATAGCTGGTGTGCTCGCTTCTGGGATAGTGCCGGAGGTAGTCGAAGGCGGCCTCGAACACGGCGTCCTTGTCCTGTACCGGAAGTGAATCCTTGGCCAGGAGCGGTGGCAGCAGGCTGCGGGCCGTGGTGGGGACGGGGGATTCCCGGAACAGCGCCAGGGCCTGCCTGGCGAGGTGGGGCAGTACCTCGTCGTCGTCGAGGAGCCGGGTACGGAGCAGCGCGCCCAGCAGGCTGACCTTGTTGCGGGGTTCCGCACCGGGCTCGCGCAGCCAGGCCACCGCGTGGTCGGCGAGTTCCTTGCACTCGTCTGGGGTGAGCATCGCCTCGGCGCGTGCGGGGGGCTTGCGGACCTTGGTGAGCAGCGGAGTGAGGACCCGCCAGGCGTCCGGATGGGTCGCCCGCGTCTCCAGCCAGCGCAGGGCGCACTGCGCGGCACGGGGAGCGTCGTCGCGGCCGGGCAGCTCGCGGCGCAGGAGTTCCCCCAGTACGTAGGCGGCCTCGGCGAGCAGCCCGAGGTTTTCGTCCTCCAGCCAGGCCAGCGCGTCCTTGACCGTCCGTTTGAAGACCGGGTGGGGCAGGTCCCGGCGCAACCGGTGTCGTTTGAGCAGCGGCTCCAGGGAGTAGCTGGCGTGGCCGGGGTCTCGGGGGACCACGGTGTCGAGCAGGTACTGCGCCGTGGCGGCGAGTCGTCGTCCGGTGAGTTCGGGCCGGAGCACGAGCTGGGGGGCGAAGTACCCCGCTTCGGGCCTGCCGGGATGGTGGCGCAGCCAGACGAGGGCCCAGCCGACCACCTGCGGGGCGCGCGGGTCGCCCTCGGGCAGGGCCAGCCCTTTGGCGGTGTCGAGCAGGCGGTCGTAGACGCGCGAGGCCTCGATGCGGTCCCAGTTGCGGGTGAGGTACTCGTACATGCTGTCGACGGTCCACTCGCTGAAGGCCGGGTGCGCGTCGGCGGCGGGAACCGCGTGGTGGAAGACGTAGGCCGCTTCCGGAAGCACGGCGTTCTTGTCGATCCAGCCCATGAGGTACGTCAGGCTGCGGGAGGCGTCGAGGTGGGACCGCACGGCCACCAGGGCGTGACGGGCCTCGGAGTGGAGGTAGTTGGCGCGGAGCCAGGGTTCGACGATCTGCTGCGGGAACCGCTGGGCGAGGTGTTGCCCGGGCCTGCCGCGCAGCAGGGTGAGCAGGGCCCGGCCCTGCGGGTCGGCGGCGATCAGCTCGCCGGCCCGCAGGGTCCGTGCTCCGTCCGCCTCCCCGAACCACTGCCCGACGGCTTCGGGGAGCAACTCGTCCCGGGTCTCGCCCAGCGCGTCGTGGAGCTGGTTGATGGCCCGCAGGACGTTGCCGAACAGCCGCGGATGGGCGAGGCCCGTGTCCAGTACCGCTCCCAGGGACTCGTGGCGCACGGTCGCCTCGTCCGCCCTCAGCAGGGCACGCGCCAGCATCTGGTCGGCGAAGAGGCCGTGCGTCATGCGCACTTCGCGACCGCGTTCTTCCAGCACTCCCCTCAGGCGCAGTTCGGTGGCGCACTGCTGCGCCGTGTCCCGGCCGAGGACACCCGCCAGCTCGTCGAACGTGCAGGGGGTGGCGGCCACGGCCCTGGCGGAGTCCATCAGGAGGCGGGAGGGCGGCGGCTCCTCGTCCCAGAGGCCGGCCGCCGACCGGACACCGGGCCCGGCCAGGCCCTCCTCGTCCAGCACATCACCCATCCACACGGTGACGCTGCGTGCGTGGAGCGGAACGGCGCGACGCAGGTCCTGGCCGCGGGCGGCTTGCAGACCGCGCAGGTGCGCCAGGTGCAAGGCCATCGCCGGCGGCCCGCCGCAGAGCCGCATCGTGCGGCGCTCCCCGATCTGCCGGACCGCCGGGCCGGCCAGGGCGCGTACCGCGGCGCGTCGGACGCCGGCGTGGTAGGCCGGGTCGGCGGGCACTTCGACGCGGTGGAAGAACGGCTCAAGCCGGAGCCGGCGCCAGGCCGTCGTCCGGGCGGCGACGAGTACGGCCAGCTCGACGCCCTTGTTGTCGGCGGCCCAGCACAGCCGGTCCGCGACGCGTCTGCTGAGTTCGGTGAGCGAGACGATGTCGTCCACGACGAGCAGGATCCGTCGTGCGAGGGGGTGCACGCACGACCAGGCGGCGTCCAGCGGGACGTCGTCGTCGAGGTGGACGACCAGCCAGTCCTGTTGATCGGCCAGCCGGGCCGTCTCCAGGCAGATCCGGCTCTTGCCGGTGCCCGCCGGGCCGGTGAGCACCACGCCGAGCGGCGCCAGGGCGTCCCCTGCCAGTTCGCCGAGCTTCGCGAGGATGTGCGCGGGGGTCGCCGGATGCTCGGGGGCCGGGTCCACGAAGGGCAGCGCGTGCCGGGTGAACACCGTCTCGTTGCCGGCCAGGTCCGCCAGGTGCTGGTGGTGGAGGGCCAGGTGGCCGCCGGTGGTGTCCCAGCCGTCCGGTGGCGCCGGGCGCGGTTCGGGGCGTATGCCTTCCTCACGCAGCAGCTCGCACCACCGGGGGTCGTCGATGGCCGCGAGGTCGGTGGCATCGTGCGCGCTGACGCCCATCGCGGGCACGTGCTCGCGGAAGACCCCGACCAGCAGCCCGCTGTCCCGGGTGACGACGGCGGCGCCCGACATGCCCCGCCACGGGCTGTCGCCGGAGGCGTGGGGGTCCGGTGTGCTGTCGAGTTCCAGGCGCAGGGTCTTGGGGCGCCCCCTCGCGGCGGTGACGATCCGGCAGCGCACGTGCTGCCTGCCCCGGTACTGGTGTCCGGTGAGGTCGTCGACGACGAGGGCGTGGACGGGGTAGCCGAGCGCGTCGGCGCTCACCCGGTCGGCCACGGTGCCGTCCACCCGGCCCAGGTGCACGGGTGTCACCGTGGCGGCCGGTGCCGACTCGAACCGCAGCAACGCGACGTCGACCTCGCGGTCCTGCCACACGCGCTCGGCGCGCGGCCACTCGCCGTCGCCGTCGAGGTCCACCAGAACGTGTCCGTCGCCCTCGACGACGTGGGCGGCGGTCAGCACCAGCCGGTGGGAGATGCGGTACCCGGTGCCCAGGGCGTAGTTCTCCCGACGGGGGTCGTACACGGCCACGCGCGCGACGCGGGAGGGCTCGACGGCGGCCCGGGAGGCCGGCGGCCCGCCCGTCATCGCGGCAGCTGGGTCAGCCGGTCGTTGGTCCTCACCGGGGTGCCTGCCGTGGTGCGGGCGTCCAGTTGGATCCGCAGGGTCTGCACCGCGCTGTCGGTGTGCGAGCGCTTGCCCCCGGCCGAGATGACGTGGACCTTGATCCCGCCGTTGAGGTCGCTGCTGCGGGTGAGGGTGGTCTGCAGCTCCAGTTCCAGCGAGCTGACGCCCAGGCGCACCGGGCCGCCCTCACGCTCTGCCTCCGCCATGGCCTCGGCCAACTCGCGGCGAATCGCACCCAGAGCAGCAGACAAGCCGATCTCCTGGAACTCTTCCGAAGAACTCGAAGAACTCACTGACCCTCCTCCGCGGTTCGCCGGGCCAACCCGCTCCCGGGCGGTCACAGGCGGCCCATCGACGGTGATGGTAACCCCAAGACCGTTCCACCAGGCAGGGGTTCGCGGATCTCCGAGAGTCGCGGTCGCGGGTAGGGGTGCCTTGTGCTCCTGCTCTGCCGGTCCTCGTCCGGAACATGAACAGCACGCATCCGCACTACCTGCCGACCAAGATCGCCGGCATCGGGATCGCGGGGGCAGCTCAAGTTTGAGATGAACAGTTGGATCGCTGGAGCCCGGTGGATTCCCCTACGGTACCCGGATGACTTCTCAGCGCACCCTGCTGCCGCGCTCGACACCGGCCGCCTCGGGGATGTCCTCCCGTTCGATCACCGCGCTGCTGGATCGGCTCGAAGCACTGTCCGTCGAATGTCACTCCATCATGGTCGTTCGCCACGGTCACGTCGTCGCCGAAGGCTGGTGGGCACCGTACTCGGCCGAACGCCCGCACTTTCTCTACTCGCTGACCAAGTCGTTCACCTCGGTCGCCGTGGGGCTCGCGATCGCCGACGGGCTGCTCTCACTGGACGATCGGGTGGTGGACGTGCTGCCCGACCACGTTCCGGACGACATCTCGGAGCAGGGACGCCGCCTCACCGTTCACCACCTGCTGTCCATGACGGCCGGACACCGCACCGACAGCCTTGCCGAGGCCTGGCGGCTGGAGCCAGGCGACCTGGTGAAGGGCTGTCGGTCGACGCCGACGCGGGGACGGCGACGGCGACGTGGAACCTCGTGCCGCTGACCAGTCCGAGTCTGGCGTTGCATGTGCGGTCGCCGCTGATGACACGGCCCGATGTCGCGTAGGTGGGTGATGCGCCTTCCTGCGCTCTCCTCCGCGATGATCCTGCTGCTCCCCCGGTAAGTCGCCGTTTCTTATGGCTCCGGTGAGGGCTGGGCGGCCTGGGGAAAGCCCAACTCGTCCAGTAGCGCGCTGAAGAGGTCTTCCGCAAAGGTCTCCCGCGAGCGCAGTAGCTCTTCGATCCGGGGCTGCTGCGCTGTGGCTGGGATGCCAGCCGCTGCAGCCCAAACGAGAGCGCCTTCAGCGTCGGCTGGAACATTCACGTCGAGCTCCGCGCGCTTGTGCCTCACCGCCTCGTTGAACGCGGGTGTGCCCACCCACAGGCTCACGTCGTCCAGGTCCTCTGGTTCCTCGGTGAGGAGTGCCGCGGCGTTATCCAGGTTGAGCCACGCCTGCCAATGCTGCCCGTTGGTTCCCAAGCCGGTCACGAGGGCGATGTCGCTATCAGAGACGTCTGCGACGCAGGCCGGTGCGCCGGTCCATCCGACCAGGGCGGACAGGTACTCGTCCTCCCATAGTCCGTGCTCGAACTGAAGGGTCTGCCAACCGCCCGGTCGGGGCGACCATGCATGCACGGTGTCCTTCAGCTCCTGATTGATGCTGTCGAACACGGGTGCTTCCAGCAGCTGACGCTTGCTACGGGCAAAGACCAGGTGACCTGAAAACCCCACGGGACCTCCTCCTTGGAGACGTTGCCCGCACCTTATGGGTTGCCACCGACACAGCAGGCTTGAGCCGCCTCAGCTGCTGAGTCGGCGTAGCCGATGAGGGCGGAAGCTATGCCGGTGGAAGCGAGGAAATGCTCGGCCTTGCGCTCGTAGCGGCGGTGCAGGCGTCGGCATCCGGCGGGCCAGGACACGGTTCTCTCGACGACCCAGCGATGACGGCCCAGCCGTATCGAGGACTCGGTGCCTTTACGAGCGATCCGGTGGCGGAGCCCCTCTGGCACCGAGCTCGTCCAGGACGACCCGGTGCAGCCTGGCCCAGACCCGCTCCCGGCTCCACTGGGCGAAGCGCCGGTAAACGGTGGGCCAGGCAGGGCCGAACACCTAGGACAGCTGCCGCCACGTGCGGCCCGACGCGGCCACGAAAAAGAGCGCCGCCAAAGCCTCGTGGTCCCCGGCCCGTCGCCGGCCACCACCTTGCGGGCGTTTCACCTCCGTCGGCGGCACCACCTGTCGGAACAGCACCCATAACTCGTCCGGCACTAATCGCTCAACCAGCTCCGTCATGCACGGTTCCAAGAACGATCACGCCATAAAAACGGCATCCAAGTCGGCGGGGTACGGCGCGCGTTCACTCACTCCGTCACGCCCAGACACCGGCTGCCGGCCGGCGCTCATGGGGGCGGCACAAGGGCGATGAGGAATTCTTGGTCGCGCGCTCCGGAGCAGCGGCCCTGGACGATTTCCGTGCCCTCTTCGGTGTCCTGGTCGCGGAGCGAAAGGCATTGCCGGGTGGCGACGGAGCGCAGAAGGAAATGGGCCGCGCCCGGTGGGCCGATCTGTTCGACGCGGAACTGTTGTGCGGGGTCGTCGTCGGCACAGTCGTCCCGGGGCTCGACCAGATCGCGGCCCGGGCCGTCGCGGAGAAGGGTGAGGCACCCGATGCCGTACTTCGGGTGATGCCACTGGATCTGCACGACGTTGTCACCGAGGGGCTCTATGTAGGTGCGCGGTCGGTCTGCTTTCGCGCACGGGAATTGGGCTGCGACGGCCGTGGAGTAGCGGTGCGTCCGGTCCCTTCCCTCGGTGAGGCAGAGGTGTGGTGTGCGGGCGGGGTGGATCTGCGCCCAACTGCCCACGGCCAGAATGGACAATCCCTGCACCGGATATGTCGCGCGCGCCGTTTCGTGCTTTCCACCGAGGCCCGACAGCAGCGCGTGCCCGCCCAGCGCCGCTCCTGCGCCGATCAATGCCGCCGCGAGCAGGTGCAACAAGTGACGCCGGCGAGCCGGATACGGATGGTCGGGGCCATCCGCGGGGCCCGGCGCCGCGTCCACGCCCGTGTCGGACGGGGTGCCGCCGCCGTGGGGGACGAGTCGCCCCTGGCCCAAGGCGAGGCGTCGGCGAGCGTCCAGCCACCGCTCGACGTCGGCTTCATCGAGCCCGCAGGCGCGGGTGAACACCGCGACGAACGGCTCCCGGGGCAGGGTATTGCGGCCGAGGGTGGTGGCGATCGTGCTGGCGGGCATGGCGTCCCCGGAAGCCGTGGATTTCCCCTCCAGTTGGCGGTAGGTCAACCCGCTCCAGATCCGCAACGCGCGCAACGCTGCTGTGAACTCCTCCGGAGTGCCGGCCTGCTCCGGTTGCGGTGCGTCCGGCGGCACCTCGGCCCTGTTCCTCTCTCGTCCTTGTGGCATCGCTCCACGGTAGCGGCCGGCACCGGCACGCGGTTCGGGCGAACTCGTCAATCAGGTGCAGTGTTCGGCCATGTTCGGAACGCTGGTGAGCAACGTTCCGAAGATTCGCGAACGCCTTACCAGGTTGCTCCTGCCTACCGCCATTGAGACGCTTCGGACTGTTGTCGCCGGCCGGCCCCGCGCAGAGGACGGCGGGAGGCCCGGCCCAGGGGGGAGTCATGGGCGCTTGCCCGGCCAGGGCCGGCACGGCGATCCACCAACGCGTCAGGCCCGAGAAAGGCGGAGCATGAAATCGAGCTGGACGTACTCGGTCGTAGGTGCCGCAGGTGCTGTCCTGGCCCTGGGCATTTCCGTCACGCCCGCCCAGGCCGCACAGTCGGCTCCGGCGGCGTCGCCACCGCGTGCCGTACAGGCGAACTGCGGCTGGGAAGGACCCGACGTGGTCCACGCGGAAGGCACCATCATCAAGGACCGCGCAGCCGTTCACACCGGCCCCGCTGCCGAGTGCCGGGTCACCGACCACCGGTCCCTCAACAACGGGGTGGAGATCTACTGCAAGTACACGAACACTGCGGGAAGTCTCTGGTACTACACCAAATTCGGGTGGATTTACAGCCCGTACATCAGGGTCGACAAAGTGTCGGTTCCCCCGGGCTACATAACCAGTTGCTAGTCGCGGAGTGCGTCGACATAACCCCGCGTAAGCAGCCGCATAAGCAGCGAGAAACGCATCTGCCGTCTCGGCACGAAACGTCACACCCGCATCAGACTCTGAAAGGACATCACATGCGCAAGAATGCCATCGGCGTGCTCGGAGCGTCGCTTGTCCTGGGCCTCGCCCTCACCGGCACTGCGGCGGCGGACGTCGGAGCGGACCCGTCGAGCGGTGCGCCTGCCGCCTCCGCCAAGTTGAGCGCGGTGTCCGGCCGTTTCTACGTGGACGGCGTGAGGATCCGCAACGCGCCGAGCCTCGACGCGAACGTGAACGGGCTCGGGTACATCGGTCACAAGGTCACCGTGTACTGCTCCACCAAGGGGCCGCTGGAGACCGTTTGGTGGCGTATCACCGACACCACGACCGGGGTGCCCGGCTACATCGAGCAGAGCTACGGCGGCCCCAACAGCCCGCTGAACGTGAGCTGTTAGCCTCGCGCTCTAGCGAACCAGCGCCCCGGCGCCGCCCCGGCCGGGACGACGCCGGGGCAGCGGCGAGCAGTGCGGAGGCTGGTGCCGAGCGTGCGAACCATCGACACAGATGGGGGCAGTCGTAGTCCTAGTCATTTGTCCGCGCGCAGCTTGGCCGGGCGTCGGCGTCGCAGCCTGCGGCGTGAGCGGATCGGCGGGATGCCTTCCGCGAGGGTCTGAAAGGCTCGGCTGTCACGGGTGTTGGTGGCGGACCGCCGAACGAAATGAGGTGCCTTCACCATCTGTCGAGGTGGGTTGTCCGTGGCCTGCTGCCCGCCTCTATGCGGTCGGTGGGCGGGGGCGGAGATGCTGGTGCCGTTGACGACGAACCAGCCGGTGGAGCCGTTGAAGGGGAACGTGTGTACACCGCGAAGTTGTCGGCGACGGCGGAGGCGTCGGCGGTGGTGCGGTTGGCGCTGGTGGTGTCGTGCTGGAAGGCCGGCTTGGGTGCGAAGAGGGAACAGCCGCATCCGGTGCCGTTCCCCGCGCTTTCTGCCCAGCCGCGAGGGTTCTGCGCACGGGTCAGCGTGGTGCCGCCCACGGCGGTGACGTAGGGGGACGCGGCCGGGTACTGCGTTACGCCTGCGTTGTCGCCCGAGGCGAAGGTGAAGGCCACGCCGGGATGGTTGAAGTGGAAGTCGACCGCGCCCTCGAACGAGGCCTCCGGCAGGACCGGGCTGGGGGAGCACTCGAATGCCCACTCGGCAGACAGGCCGCCCGATTCCCATGGGGTCTCGGCTGGCACACTCGCACAGGCGGCAGCGGTTCGGGCCGGCCGGCAGCCGAACCGTGGGTGCCGGCCGCCGAACCGTGGGCCTGGACGACCGCTGTGCGGAGGCCGGCGGGCGAGCCCTGAGCCTGGGCGGTCGCCGAAGCTGCCGCCAAGCCCACCAGGACGAAGGCCGCGGCCGGCAGCGACCGGATCGGACGCGCGCGGAACATGACACTCCTCCGGGGCCGGACGAACGGCACCGCCCTCCGGCGTCCGGCGGGCTGTCGTCGCCTGACCTCGGGTGCACGCCCGCCCTTGGCCCGTCCCGCCCGGCTTTCCTCGCCGGTCAGCGCAGCCCTGCGGCGTCTGCCGCGACGCCCGCTGTCGGCGCCCCCGCTACGAGAGCCGCCCGAGGAGCGCCTGATCCACCACCGGATGGCGCACGGAAACCACTGGCACGGCAGAAGAAGACCGTCACACCCGCGAAAGCCCCCTTCCGCCCCTCCCCTCCCCCGCGACAACTCCCACCGCGGCGTCCGGATGAACTCCCGCTCAACGGGTCCTGCCTCGTGGGACCGGTTCACGCCTGTGGTCGGTCACCTTGATCGACGGCACGTCTGTCGGCGGGTCCGTACCCACTGCCGGGCGTCGGCCAGGCGACCCGCTCCTACAGACTGACGAAGTTTTCGCCGACCGATCGCTACGGAGCGCGGTGGTGTGCGCACACCCCGGCCTCACACAATCTCGGTATGCGAAAGTCGGCCCTCGCGCCGGCTTCATCCTTCTGAGGTCATCGAGGAGAGCACACATGGTTCACACCGGCGACCCCACGACGACTCCGGCACGGGCCGCGCAACGCGTGGTCGAGTGCCTGCAAGCCAATGGCGTGCGATACGTGTTCGGCGTACCGGGTGCCAAGATCGACGCCGTCTACGACGCCCTGGTCGACGGCGGACCCGAACTGATCGTGTGCCGCCACGAGCAGAACGCCGCCTTCATGGCCAGTGCCGTCGGACGTCTCACCGGGGTCCCCGGCGTCACCCTCACCACCTCGGGTCCCGGCACCAGCAACGTGGCCACGGGTCTGTTGACCGCCAACACGGAACAGGATCCCGTGGTGGCCATCTGCGGTGCGGTGGGCCGGCCGGACCGCCTCAAGCGGACGCACCAGTCGATGGACGCCGCGGCCCTGCTCACGACGGTCACCAAGTTCACCGGCGAGGTCGCGCACCCGGACAACGTACCGGAGGCGATCAACAACGCCTTCCGGTCCGCACTGACCGAGCCGCGCGGGGCCGCCGCCGTCGTCCTGCCCGCTGACGTGGCCGCCGAAGGGACGGCAGCGAGCATCCGGAAGCTGCTGCCCGTCCCGGACACCGGAGCAGCGCCCGCGGAGAAGGTCGCGGAGGCCGCGCGCCTGCTGCGCGACGCGGCACGTCCCGTCGTGCTGGTGGGAAGCCGGGGCAGCGGGCCCGCGGCATGCGCCGCCCTGCGCGCGTTCATCACCGGCAGCGACCTCCCGGTGGTCGAGACGTTCCAGGCAGCGGGCGTCATCTCCCGCGACCTTGAGGATCACTACCTCGGACGCGTCGGGTTGTTCCGCAACCAGCCCGGAGACGTCGTCGTCGCCGAGGCGGACGTGGTGCTCGCCGTCGGGTTCGACCCCGTGGAGTACGACCCGCAGCTGTGGAACACGGACGTGGCACGCACCGTCATCCACGTCGACTCCATGCCGGCGCAGATCGACAACCACTACCAGCCCGCCCTGGAACTGCGCGGTGATGTGGCCCGTACGCTGACCGCCCTGGCCGACGAGACGGGCCCGCTCAAGCTCGACACCGACGCCAGGGCCGCCGTGTCCGCCGAGCGCGACCGGCTGGCCGCCATCGACGAGGAGGCCCGGCGCGCCCCCGCGAGCGAGAACGGCCTCGATCCGGCCGCGCTGGTGCTGACCATGCGCGACCACCTCGACGACGACGCGACCGTCGCCTGTGACATCGGATCCGTGTACATCCACATGGCACGTCACTTCCGCGCCTACGAGCCCCGCAGGCTCCTGTTCTCCAACGGCCAGCAGACTCTGGGCGTGGCCCTGCCCTGGGCGATGGCCGCGGCACTCGTCCGCCCCGACAGCCAGATCGTCTCCGTCTCCGGTGACGGCGGCTTCCTCTTCTCGGCCCAGGAACTGGAGACCGCCACGCGCCTGGGGCTGTCCTTCGTTCATGTGATCTTCCGGGACAACACCTACGACATGGTGGGCTTCCAGGAGAAACTGAAATACGGTCGCACGTCCGGTGTCGAGCTGGGCGACTACGACGTGGTGAGTTTTGCCAAGGCGTTCAACGCGCGGGGCGTACGCGTCCACAGCTACGACGAGTTCGCCACCGAGCTCCGCCAGGCCCTGCTGGAACGCGGACCCACGATCATCGACGTCCCCGTCGACTACTCCCGCAACACCGAGCTGGGCACCCACCTCATCTCGGACGCCTTCGAGTAGAAGCCGACAGCGAGCTGGAGGAGGACCCCTCATGGCCGACACCGAGACCGCCCGGGACCGGCTGCTGCGTCTGCTGACGTCCCTGACACGTCACACACCTGCCGGACCGCCGGAACCACCGTCGACCGTCTACCAGACGTCCACCATGGCAGCGCTTCTCGACGGCGTGTACGACGGCGACGTCACCGTCGCGGCGCTGCTGGAGCACGGAGACTTCGGGGTGGGCACGTTCAACGGACTCGACGGGGAGATGGTCGTGCTGGACGGCGTCTGCCACCGGCTGCGTGCCGACGGGACCGTGACCCCGGCCGCCGACACCGATCGCACCCCGTTCGCCGCGGTGACCTTCTTCCGTCCCGACGCGACGCGGCACCTGAGCGCACCCATGACGAGACACGACGTGGAGACGGTCGTCGACGAACTCGCACCCAGCGGCAACCTGATCCGCGCCGTGCGCGTCGACGGCCACTTCAGCAGCGTCCGCACCAGAACGGTGGCCGAACAGCATCGCCCGTACCCGCCGCTGGTCGAAGCGACCGAGGGCCAGGCGGTCGCCGCCTTCCAGGACATCGACGGCACCCTCGTGGGATTCGTGACACCGGAATACGAAGGCGGAGTGTCGGTGCCGGGCTACCACCTCCACTTCATCGACCAGGCGAAGCAGAAGGGAGGGCACTGCTTCGACTTCGAGATCACCGCCGGCACTGTAGCCGTGGCCACCGCGCACGAGTTCCATCTCAGCCTTCCCACCTCACCGGAGTTCCTGGCCGCGCGTCCTCCCGCCTCTTTCGCAGACCAGGTGCGGCGGGCGGAAGGCGGATCCGACCAGGAGGGATGAGGCGACAGGGAACAGCTGCCCGCCGCGTCTCGGACGGGCGGGGCGGGCGCGGGGTCGTTACGGCGGCGTCGAAGGAGGCTTCCGGCCCGGAGGCCAGTCCACGGCGAGGCTCGGAGGACCGGTCTCCCTCCGGTGAGGGTGCCTGCCCTCGGCGTCGCGCGCGAGGGGGCGCCGGGTTGTCGCCGCGTCGCGGGCGGCGAGCAGTGGGGTCCGCCAGCCGGGGCGGTCGTAGGGGCCGACGCCGAGGAGCAGGGGTGCCCGCGCCCCGGCACCATCTGCGCGCCGGAGCGCCGTCCCTCCGCGGCTGTGAAGGCCTGGGCGAGCGAGGTGGCGGCGCCGGCCTCCAGGTGGCTCGGCTCCGTACGCGTGGCCCAGTCCTTGATCAGGGGCAGCCCGCCGGCGCCCGCAACCGCCGGTCCGAGCGGGCACCGGGCCGCCCGCAAGCACCGCATCCTTGATCAGGGGCAGCCCGCCGGCGCCCGCAACCGCCGGGTCCGGGCGGGTACCGGGCCGGTCGACTCACGGGCGATGTAGGTCGTGTTCAGGGTGTGCCGGCGGGGGCGGGCGGCGGCTCCGTTGATGCGGCGGATCAGGATGTCAGCGGCCAGGCCGCCCAGTTCCTGCACGGGCTGGCTGACGACGCTCAGCCGCGGCCGGATGAGCGTGGTCCACTCCGCGTCGTCGAAGCCGATCACCGAGACGTCGTCGGGGATGCGGGCGTCGAGGTCGAGCAGGGCGTCGAGGGTGCCGAGCGTCGCCACGTTGTCGGTGGTGAACAGGGCGGTGGGGCGGTCGCGCGAGGTCATCAGCTCCAGTACGGCCGACCGCGCCCAGGCCCGCTCGTACCCGGTGTGCCGGATCAGTTCCGCGGAGCGCGGGATACCGGCCGCGCGCAGGGCCTGGCGGTAGCCGGCGACACGTTCCGTGGTCGTCCAGATGTCCGCGCCCGGTCCCAGACGGGTGCCGTCGTCGCCCGGCATGGCCGAGGTGATCACCGCGATCCGGGTGTGTCCCGCCTCGGTGAACCGGGTCACCGCCGCCTTCACCGCCCCCCGGTTGTCGACGACCACGGTGTCCAGGGCGGCCCCGGTCAGCACGCGGTCCAGCAGCACCACCGGGATGCCGGCGGAGACGGCCCGGGCGAGGTGCTCGTCGTCGGTGGCGGCCGGCGCCACCACGAGCCCGTCCACGCGCCGCTCGATGAACAGCTGGACCGCGGCCTTCTCCTTGTCGCTGTCCTCGTCGCTGTTGGCGAGGATGGCCTGCAACCCCGCCTTGGCCGCGACGTCGGCGATGCCGCGCACCGCCCGCGCGAAGTAGGCGTTCTCCACGTCGGCGACGACCACTCCGAGGGTGTCGGTCCGGCCGCTGATCATGCTGCGGGCCACGGCGTTGGTGCTGTAGCCCAGCTCGGCGGCGGCGGCGAGCACCCGCTCCCGGGTGGCCGCGCTCGCCGATCCGTACCCGCCGAGGACGCGTGCGGCCGTCGCCTGTCCCACACCGGCGTGCCGGGCGACGTCCGGGATGGTCACGCGACGCCTCGGCCGCGATTCAGGGGACATGAGCGCATCTCTTCGTGTCGGGCCGGCGAACGCCGGGGAACGGGACGGTGGGATTCACCGCCATTCAACCATTGACGCGGGGCCTCGGGGCGTGGGTAAGGTACGAGCGCGTTGGTAACGTTATCAATCCGCCCCCTCAGAAGGCACCCTCCTGCCCGTCAGAAGGCGCCCTCCTGCCCGTCAGAACGCATCCTCCTGCCCTCCCCCGGACGGCCGTCCACGTGCCCTGCCCGACGGCCGCCCGCTCTCCCCTATCCGAACCCCGGAGGTCTCCGCGATGGCAACCGACACCCTTTCGCCGCCACCAGTCGGCGCAGATCCGGCCATCACCCTCGTCGACGTGGTCAAGGACTTCGGCGGCGTCCGCGGCGGAGCGGCCGTGCGAGGGGTGAACCTCACCATCGCCGAAGGGGAGTTCTTCTCCCTGCTGGGGCCGTCCGGCTGCGGCAAGACCACCACCTTGCGGATGATCGCCGGATTCGAGGAGCCCAGCGGCGGGCAGATCCTGCTGCACGGCCGGAACATGGTCGGCGTCCCGGCCAACAAGCGGGACATCAACATGGTGTTCCAGTCCTACGCGCTCTTCCCGCACCTGAGCGTCGCCGACAACGTGGCGTTCGGGCTGCGCCGCCGGCGTGTCCCCAAGGACGAGATCCACGACCGGGTCGACCGCATCCTGCACACCGTCGAACTCGCCGAGAAGGCCGACCACCGCCCCCGCCAGCTCTCCGGTGGCCAGCAGCAGCGCGTGGCCCTGGCGCGCGCCCTGGTCAACCGCCCGCGCGCCCTGCTCCTCGACGAACCACTGGGCGCACTCGACCTGAAGCTGCGGCAGTCCATGCAACTGGAGCTCAAGCGCATCCAGCGTGAGGTGGGCATCACCTTCATCTACGTCACGCACGACCAGGCCGAGGCGCTGACCATGTCGGACCGGATCGCGGTGATGAACGGCGGCCTGATCGAGCAGGTCGCCTGCCCGCGGGAGGTGTACGAGCGCCCCGCCACCGCGTTCGTCGCCGGCTTCATCGGCACCTCGAACCTGATCAGCGGCCGTCTGACCACCGCCGGACCGGAGGGCGGGGTGATCGACCTCGGCGACGGACAGCGCATCACCGTCCCGCCGTCCGGCGCCGCGCGCACCGCCGGATCGGACGTCCAGCTCACCGTGCGGCCCGAGAAGATCACGCTGACCTCCGGCCCGGCCGGGGACGCGAGCCGTCTCCGGGGCACCGTCAGCGAGGTGGTCTACCTGGGCACCTCCACCAGTTACACCGTGGCCACGAGCACCGGCGCGGAGATGACCGTCTTCCAGCCCAACGACGGCACCGCCTCCGTCGTACCGGGCCGCGGCGACACCGTCTGGCTGTCCTGGGCCACCGCCCACTCCTACCCGCTCGGCGCCACGCCCGCCGCACCGGCCACGTCCGCCGCCGCCGACCGCGCGGTCCCCGACTCCGGTTCCCTCACCCCGAGCTGACGACAGGTCGACCAAGATGCCCCTTCAGCCCACACCTCCCGCGCCCTGGCTGCGCGGACTGACCGAGCGCCGCTGTTCCCGGCGCGGTCTGCTGCGTGCCGCTCTCGGCGCCGCCGCCCTGGCCCCGCTCGCCGCGTGCAGCGTGCCCGGCGCCCGCAAGCCCGTACCCGGCACGGCCGCCGAGATCGCCGCCGCCGTCGGCGACTTCTGGACCGGACGGAAGAAGAAGGGCCGGCTCAGCTTCGCCAACTACACCCAGTACATCGACACCGACCCCGGCGACCAGAGCCGGCACCCCACCCTGGAGGCGTTCACCCGCGAGACCGGCATCAAGGTCTCCTACGACGAGGTGATCGACGACAGCGCCTCCTGGTTCGGCAAGATCCAGCCGGAGTTCGCCTCGGGACAGGGCATCGGCTACGACCTGATGGTGCTGGGCGGCGACAGCTACCTGCCCAAGTACATCGAGCTCGGCTACCTCGCCCCGCTCGACCACAGCCGGCTGCCCCACTTCGCCCGGTACGGCGGGACCGCGTTCAAGAACTCCTCCTTCGACCGCGGCAACGTCTACACCGTGCCCTGGCAGTCCGGCATGACCGGCATCGGCTACGACCCGGCCAAGGTCGGCCGGAAGATCACCAGTTGGCAGGACCTGCTGGACCCGAAGCTGCGCGGCAAGGTCGGCATGTGGAACGACGCGGTGCAACTGGGCAACGTCGCCCTGCTGGCCGTCGGCGTCGACCCGGAGACCTCCACGCACGCCGACTGGCGCAAGGCCGCCGCCTGGCTGCGCGAGCAGCGCGACGCCGGCCTGGTCCGCTCCTACAGCACCAGCACCTACCAGTCCTCGCTCCAACGCGGCGACATCTACGCCTCGTTGGTGTACTCCGGCGATGTCTTCCAGGCCAACCGGAGCGGTTCCCGGCTGGAGTTCGTCATTCCCGAAGAAGGCGGACTGCTGTGGACGGACAACCTGTGCATCCCCTCGACGGCCGCCCATCCCGTCGACGCCCTGACGTACATGGACTACGCCTACCGGCCCGAGGTCGCCGCGAAGATCAGCGAGACGGTGCAGTTCGTCTGCCCCGTCCCGGACGCCCAGCCGGTGATCGCGCGCGACGCGGACGCCGCCGACGGCAAGCGCCGGTCCCTGCTCCGCTCCCTGAGCACCAGCCCCCTGGTCTTCCCGACCAAGGCCGACGAAGCCAAGCTGCGCCACCTGCGGGTGCTCGACGAAACGGAGGAGAAGCAGTGGAACGCGCTGTTCGAACCGATCTACCAGTCCTGACGCACCGCCGGCGGCGCCCCGGCGCGGTGCTGGCCCCGTATCTGATGGTGCTGCCGGGCTGGCTGTGGCTGGCCGCCTTCTTCGTGACGCCGGTGATCGTCATGGTGTCGCTGTCCCTGCAGACCGGCGACTTCATCGACGGCTTCCGCCAGACCTTCCACTTCGCCACCTACGCCCATGTGGTGGAGACCTACCACGTGCAACTGGTCCGCTCCCTCCTCTACGGCGCCGCGGCCACCGTCGGCTGCGCGCTGGTGGGCTACCCGGTGGCCTACTGGATCGCCTTCCGGGCCGGCCGGCACAAGTCGGTCTTCCTCTTCCTGCTCCTGCTGCCGTTCTTCGTCTCCTTCGTCATCCGCACCCAGTCCTGGAACGTGGTGCTCGCCGACAACGGCGTCCTGCTCGGCCCGCTCAAGCACCTGGGGCTGCTGCCCGCCGGCTTCCACGTCCTGGCCACCCCGTACGCGGTGATCGGCGGACTGACCTACAACTTCCTGCCGTTCATGGTGCTGCCCGTGTACGTGGCCCTGGAGCGGGTGGACGCCAAGGTGATCGAGGCCTCCACCGACCTGTACGCGTCCCGGGCGCAGACCTTCTGGCGCGTGGTGCTGCCGCTCTCCCTGCCCGGGGTCTTCGCGGGCGTCCTGCTGACCTTCGTGCCCGCCTCCGCCGACTACGTCAACGCCGGCATCCTCGGCGGCCCCTCGACCACCATGATCGGGAACATCATCCAGACCGAGTACTTCACCAACCTCGACTACCCGGCCGCCGCCGCCCTGTCCTTCGTCCTCATGGGCGCCCTGCTGCTGGCCGTGTTCGCCTACGCCCGCGCCCTGGGCACCGACGACGTGCTGGAGGTGGCCGCGCGATGACCACCGGCACCGTCACCCGCGCCGAGGACGCCGCCACGGCGGCCCGGCCGCGCACCGGCCGACGCCCGCACCGCCGTCCCACGCTCACCCTGTACACCTGGCTGGTGCTGGCCTGGCTGCTGCTGCCGATCGCCGTCATGGTCCTGTTCGGCTTCAACGACACCCACAGCAAGGTGAACTTCACCTGGCAGGGTTTCACCCTCACCTGGTACCGGCACCTGTTCGCCCTCCCCAACCTGACGTCGGCGCTGGTCAACAGCCTCACCGTCGCGCTGGTCGTCACGGTGGTCGCCACCCTGCTGGGCACGCCGATCGGCCTGGCCCTGGGCCGCCACCGCTTCCGCGGGCGCGGCTCCGTGGACCTGCTGCTGTTCGCCGCCATCGCGGCCCCCGAGATCGCCCTGGGCGCCGCCCTGCTGTCGCTGTTCATCGTCCTAGGCGTGCCGCGCGGCTACTGGACCATCGTCATCGCGCACGTGGCGTTCTGCATCCCGTACGTCGCCATCACCGTACGGGCCCGCATGGCGGGTCACGACCCGACGTTGGAGGAGGCCGCCCGGGACCTGGGAGCCGGGCCGTGGACGGCGTTCCGGCTGGTCACCCTGCCCGCGCTGCTGCCCGGTGTGGCCTCCGGCGCCCTGCTGTGCTTCGCCCTGTCCATCGACGACTACATCATCACCAGCTTCAACGCCGGCCGGACGGTCACCTTCCCGCTGTGGGTGTACAGCGCCAGCCGTACCGGCGTGCCCCCGCAGGTCAACGTCATGGGAACGCTGATCTTCGTCGGCGGCCTCGTCATCGCCGGCGCGAACGTGCTGTTCGCCCGGCGCCGCGCGGCCTGACACCTCTGCCGCGCCGCCAGAACACCGGCCCGGTCGCGGCCGGTCGGAAACAACCCCTCGAAGGAAACCATCACCGTGCTCTCTTTCAACGAAGCCGAGTTCGTCGCGCAGACGGAAAGCCTCGTGGCACTGCGCCCCCGGATCGAGGAGGTCGTCGACCGTCTCGTGGACGAGGGGTACGACAACGTCCTCCTGGTGGGCGCCGGCGGCACCTACGCGCAGATGTGGCCTTACGAGCACCTGGCCCGGCGCACCTCGGTGCTGCCGGTGCGGGCGGCCATCGCGGCGGAGCTCGTCGTCTCCGGTGACGCCCGGCTGGGCGAGCGGACCGCGGCCGTGTTCACCTCCGTCTCCGGCACCACCGAGGACAGCCTCAAGGCCATCGACCACTGCAAGGAGCGGGGCGCGTACACGATCGGCTTCACCGGCCACCCCGACTCCCCCGTCGCCCAGCGGGTGGACACCGCGCTGGTCTCGGCGCCCAAGGCCTGGCCGTTCGACGTCCAGATGCTGCTGTTCATGGGCCGGCTGCTCTCCCGGAGGGGCGAGTTCACCGGCTACGACCGTCTCGCCGACGAACTCGCCGGCCTGCCCCGCATCCTGGTGGAGGTCGCCCGGCAGGCCGAGCCGGTGGCGTCCGACTTCGCCGAGGCCCACAAGGACACCGACTACCACTTCCTCATCGGCGGCGGGAACCTGTGGGGGTTCACCTACCTGTACTCCATGTGCATCCTCGAAGAGATGCAGTGGCTGCGCACCACCCGGGTGCACAGCGCCGAGTTCTTCCACGGCTCGCTGGAGCTGCTGGAGGAGGACACCAGCGTGATCGTCTTCCAGGGGGAGGACGAGACCCGCGCGCTGACCGACCGGGCCGAGGCGTTCGCCCGGCGCGTCTCCAAGGACGTCACCGTCTTCGACACCCGCGACTACCCCCTCACCGGCATCAGCCCCGAGTTCCGGGGGCTGCTGGCGCCGCTGGTGCTGGACACCGTGATGGACCGGGTCAGCAAGCACCTGGAGCGGGTCCGCGACCACTCCCTGGACCTGCGCCGCTACTACCGCGTCATGGACTACTGACCGCGGTCCGTCCCTCCCGACCTCCGTCCGCCCCGGCGTGCCCGTGCCCGTGCACCGGCACGCCCCGAGCGGGCGCCGCGCACCCGCGCGGCGCCCGCCCTCCTGGAGACCCTGATGAACATCCTCGGTTTCGGCGACAACGTCGTGGACCGTTTCGTGGACCGCGGCATCGACTACCCGGGCGGCAACTGCGTCAACGTGGCCGTGTACGCCCGCCGTCTCGGTCTCGACACCGCCTATCTGGGGGTATTCGGCGACGACGACCTCGGCGCCTTCCTCCGTACGGCCGTGGCGGCCCAGGGCGTCGTGGTGGAGCGCAGCGTGGTGCGCCACGGTGAGTCCGGCGTCTCCACCCTCCATGTGCAGGGCGGCGACCGGGTGTTCCTCGGCTACAACGGCGGCGGTGTCACCGTGCGCGATCCGCTCGTCCTGGACGACGCCCTGCTGGCGTACGCGGCGTCGTTCTCACTCGTGCACTCCAGCGTCTACTCGCGCACCGAGAGCGAACTGCCCAAGCTGGCCGCGGCCGGTCCTCTGGTCAGCTTCGACCTCTCCGACGACGACGAGTTCCGCTCCCCCGCCTACCTCGACCGGGTCTGCCCCCACCTCGACCTGGCCCTGCTGTCCTGCTCGGACCTGGACGAGGCGGCCACGCGGCGGTTGCTGGAATCCGTGGTGGCGCGGGGAGCGCGCATGGTCCTGGCGACCCGGGGCCTCGCGGGGGCCATCGTGTACGACGGCCGGACCCTGGCGACGGCACCGGCGCGCGCCGCGGACGCACGGACCATGACCGACACCATGGGCTGCGGTGACGCGTTCCTCGCCGGTTTCGCGGTGTCCCTGCTCCACGACGGCTGGTCCCGCCGCAATCCGCCGTCCCGCACCTCCTTGGAACGCGCGCTGCGGCACGGCGCGCGGTCGGCCCATGACCAGTGCTTCGTGGAGGCCGCCTTCGGCCACGGCCGGCCTGCCCCCCAGGCACCGGTCCCGGTGCCGCTCGACCAGGCCGGCGCGGACACCGCGGAGTCCCGGCCGTGACCCGCCGCGCCGCGCGGCAGAGCAGGTCGCCCGCGCGCTGCCGCCGGGCTCCTGGACCGCGGTGACGGACGGATCCGGGCCGTGAGGGTGCGCGGGGGTGTGGGACCGGAGCCCCTGTGACAACCCCCAGGTCTTGAGCGGGACAGGGTGGAATGGCACAGTCACCTCATGACGAGCGCCGCCGCCGACCGCCACGACGATCTCAGGACGTGGCTCGGTGCCATCGCGGACCTCGCCGAGGCGGTGAACGGCACCGGAAGCGTGCGCTCACTGCTGGACCTCGTGGCCAGGACGGCCTGCCGGCTGCTGGGCTACGACTTCTGCTCCGTGCTGCTGCCGGACCCGGCGCACCGGGTCCTCACCATCGAGGGGGCCTACGGGCTGTCGGCCGCCTACATCAGGGGCGTGAACATCAAGCACCCGGTGCGGATCGGGGCCGGGGAGTGCGGGGAGGCGCCTTCGAGCCGGGCGTTCCGCACGGGCAGGGCCGTCGCCATCGGTGATGTCACGGCCGAGACCCACTACGCCTGGGGCGGGGTCGCCGAGCAGCAGGGCTACCGTTCCATCGTCGCCGTACCGCTCATGACCTCCGGCTCCTGCCTGGGCACGCTGACGTGTTACCGCGCCGGCGCGCACGAGTTCTCCGACGACGAGCAGGAACTCCTCACGACCCTGGCGAACCAGGCCGCCATCGCCATCGAGACGGCCCGCCTGCGGGACCGGGAACAGCAGACGATCGGCGAACTGCGGGGACTGAACGACTCGCTGCGCGAGCAGCACGCCCTGCTGCGGCGCAGCGAGGACATCCACCGCCAGCTGACCGAGGTCGCCCTGCGCGGCGAGGGCATCCGGGGAGTCGCCGAGGCGCTTGCCGCCCTGCTCGATCGTCCCGTTCTGTTCGAGGACGCCGACGGGAGCAGGCTGGCGGCGGCGCAGCCCTCCACGGCGGGACCGGGCGACCCGTTCGACGGTCCGGACGGCTTCTCGGCGCCGCGCCAGTCGCTCGCGGACACACCGGCCACCGGGGTCGTCGAGGTGGAGACGGACGGCGGCGGGACGCCGTGGGCGACGTCGGCGGTCGTCCTGGCCAAGGAAGTCGTCGCCCGGGTGTGGATCCCGGGGGACCTGGCCGGACTCGGCCCGCTCGGACGACGGGCCATCGAGCACGCGTCGGTCGTGGCCGCCCTGGAGATACTGCGCGAACGCACCGCCGTGGACGTCGAATGGCGGCTGCGCGGAGAGCTGTTGACCGATCTGCTCACCCAGCAGCCGGCCGCCATGGCGACGGTCGTGGCACGGGCCGCCCGCCTCGGCCACGATCTGCACCGGGCGCACTCCGTGCTCGTCGTCCGAGTGGACGACGAGTCGGTGACATCCGGCTCCGCCCGGGGAGCGGACACCCCGCGCCGGGTGCTGGCGGCCGTCCACGCCATGGCGACCCGGCAGACCCCCCGCCCCTTGGTGGCCCGTCACGGTGACGACGTCGTCGTGCTGTGGCCGTCGGACCCCGACGGAGGGGACGTTCCCGCGGGAGGACCGACGCCCGTGACGGCACACGTCGCACCGGGGGCTGTGTCGGCGGCCGACACGATCCGCCGGGCCGTCGCACGCGCTCTGCCGATCACCGTGACGGTCGCGGTGTCGCGGCCGTGCGCCGACCTCGCGGACTACCCGGCCGCGTTCCGTACGACACGGGGCGTCCTGACCATCACGCAGTTGCGTGGCCGCCGCGACCGTACGGTGGAACTCGGCGACCTGGGGGTGCAGGGGCTGCTCCTGCAACTTGAGGACCCCTCGGAGCTGCTCCGGTTCGCCGACCGCGTCCTGGCGCCCGTGCTCGACTACGACCGGCGCCGCCATACCCGGCTGCTGGACACGCTGCGCACCTATCTCGCCCACGGCCTGAGCACGGCCCGAACGGCCGAGGTCCTGTTCGTGCACCCCAACACCGTCGGTCTGCGGCTGAAGCGGGTCGAAGAGCTGCTCGGGGTGAGCCTCACGGAACCCGACGCGCTCTTGCAGATCACCGCCGCACTGGCGGCGATCGAGGTCAACGGCCTGGGATGACGGCCGTACCCGGCAGCCGTTCGCCCATCCTCTGACCAGCCCCCAGCCCCCTCACGGTCCGGCGACGGTCCGACCGAGCATGCCCCTTGAACGGCCCGCCGTGGACTGTGCCGGTCCACAGCGAACCGCTCCGACGGTGTGTGCCCACACATCGAAACGGGCGTTGCCCGGGCCAATACTCGATCGCAGTCCGGCCGCCGGAACCGCGATTCCGGTTCGACACCCTCGTGCCCCGGCCGACCCGCGGACGCCGGCCGTGCCCGCGCCGCGGAACATCCTCTCCGCTTCGTCCGAAGTGTGACGCCTGAAGGAGGCGAACCGCCCTGGTTACGCAGATCCCCGTCCCCGCAGCGAGCGAGGCCACCACGCACCGCGACCGGGCCATCGTGAACCCCGCCACGGGAGAAGTGATCCGCTCGGTACGGGACAACACACCGTCCGAAGTGGACGAGGCGGTCAAGGCGGCGAAGGCGGCCTTCGAGTCCGGTCCGTGGCCGCGCCTGCCGCGCAGTGAGCGCGCCCGGCACCTGCTCCGCTGCGCCGACGCGATCGAGGCGAACAGCGAGGTGCTGTTCCGGCTGGAGACGCGGAACAACGGCCGGCCCATCACCGAGACCAGGGCACAGCTCTCCCGTGTCCCGGAGTGGTTCCGGTACAACGCGGGACTGCTGGCCGCCCAGCGGGACGCGGTCCTGCCCGGAGACGGCCCCTACCTGACGTACCAGCGGCGTGCACCGCTCGGCGTGTGCGGGATCATCACGCCGTTCAACCATCCGTTGCTGATCCTCGCACGCAGTCTGTCCGCGGCCCTGGCCACGGGCAACACCGTGGTGGTCAAGCCTTCGGAGCTGACTCCGCTGACCACGCTCGCGCTGGTCGACGTGCTGCGCGCTGCCGGACTGCCCGACGGAGTGGTCCATGTGGTGACCGGCGGGCGGGACGTGGGGGAACGGCTGACCGGGCATCCGGACATCGCCAAGATCACGTTGACCGGGGGGACCGAGGCGGGGCGCGCCGCCGCGGTCGCCACCGCGTCCCGGTTCGCCCGTGTCACCGCCGAGCTCGGCGGCAAGACCCCGATCGTCGTCTTCGACGACATCGATCCGCGCGTGGCCGCCGAAGGAGCGGCGTTCGCCGCGTTCGTCGCGGCCGGCCAGTCCTGTGTCGCCGGTTCGCGCTTCCTCGTCCAGCGGGGTGCCTACGACGCCTTCGTCGAGGCGCTCGCCTCCCGTGCGTCGGCCATCCGCATCGGCGACCCCGCGCGGGCGGACACGCAACTGGGTCCGTTGATCAGCGAGGTCCAGCGCGAGAAGGTCCTACGGCTGATCGGGACCGGCGTCGAAGAGGGTGCCCGTGTCGCCGCGGGAGGAGGCGTTCCCGAGCTGCCGGCGGAACTCGGCGGCGGCTACTACGTGCAGCCCACCGTCCTGGCCGACGCGACCATGTCGATGACGGTCGCGCGGGAGGAGATCTTCGGTCCCGTCGCGGTCGTCGTGCCCTTCGACGACGAGGACGACGCGGTCGCCATGGCCAACGACAACCGGTTCGGTCTCGGGGCGGGTGTGTGGACCCGGGACATCGCCCGGGGGCACCGGGTCGCGGACCGCGTCGTCGCCGGAATGGTGTGGGTGAACGACCACCACCGCCTGGAGCCGTCCCTCCCGTGGGGCGGCGTCAAGGAATCCGGTGCCGGCCGGGACGCCGGCCAGGAGTCCTTCGACGACTTCACCTGGGTCAAGACGGTCGTGGTGCGCACCGCCGCCGACGACGTCGACTGGTACGGGAACTCCGCGCCCGGCCGCCTCAACTGACCCTGCCGAAACGTGAGTTCGTCGCCCTGAGGCGACACCCACCGCGTGTCCTGACACATCCGACGAAGGAGTCGCGCATGTCGAGCACAGCGAACGGCCGCCACTTCGGTGCGCGATGGCCGAGGGAGATCACCCGCACGCAATGGCTCGTTCTGGCGGGAACCACGATGGGCTGGGCCCTGGATGGGTTCTCCGGAAGCCTCTACGCCCTGGTCCTCGGCCCCGCCATGACCGAATTGCTCCCCCACAGCGGCATCCGGGCGGACGCGAGCGGAATCGGCTTGTACGGGGGGCTGACCGTGGCCCTCTTCCTCGCCGGCTGGGCCGTCGGCGGCATCCTGTTCGGCCTTCTGGCCGACTACTTCGGGCGGGTCAGGGTGCTGTCCGCCGGCGTGGTCGCCTACGCCGTGTTCACCGCGCTGGCGGCGTTCACCGACACCTGGTGGCAGTTGGGCGTCCTGCGGTTCGTCGCCGGACTCGGCTCCGGTGTCGAGGCACCGGTGGGGGCCGCGCTGGTGGCCGAGGTGTGGCGCAACCGGTACCGGGCGCGTGCCTGCGGTGTGATGATGTCCGGCTACGCCGCCGGCTTCTTCGTCGCCGCCCTCGCGTACGACTTCCTCGGGGGCCAGGGCTGGCGCGTGATGCTGGGCATCGCCGTGGCCCCCGCCCTGCTGGTCTGGTTCATCCGCCGGTACGTTCCCGAGCCCCCGGAGATCAGGGCGGCCATCGCGGACCGCCGGAACCGGAAGGCGCGGGGCCACACCGCCCCGGAGGACCGGTTCGTGCTGCGCAGGCTGCTCGCGCCGCCCTTCCTGAGCCGGACCCTCGTCGCGACGACACTCGCCACCGGTTCGCTGGTCGCCTTCTGGAGCGTGTCGACCTGGTACCCCCAGATCATCCGCCACGCCGCCGACGCCGGCGGGCTGCCGCAGCACACGGCCGACAGCCATGTCGCGGTCGCCTCCATGCTGTTCAACGCGGGCGGCGTCCTCGGATACGCCTCGTGGGGGTTCCTCGCCGACGCGGTCGGCCGGCGCAGGGCGTTCGCCGTCAGCTTCGCCGCCTCCACCGCGGGCGTCGCCTACCTCTTCCCCTTCCAGCACGGCTACGCCGAGTTCCTGCTCGCCCTGCCGGTCGTCGGGTTCGGCCTGTTCGGGGCGCTGTCCGGCACGTTCGTCTACGGCCCCGAACTCTTCCCTCCCAGTGTGCGGGCGACCGGCATGGCGCTGTCGAACAGCGTCGGCCGTCTGATCACCGCGGCGGGCCCGCTGGTGGCCGGCGTCATCGCCGTCTCCTGGTTCGGCGGTGACCTCGGGCTGGCGACCACGTGCGTCGCCGCGGTCGGCCTGACGGCGGCGGCCGGGCTGGCCTTCGCGCCCGAGACGCGGGGGCTGGACCTCCCGAGCGATCCCCTTCCCACCGGTCCGGAGCGGGCACCGGCGCCGGCCGAAACCATCACTGCCAAGGAGATGCATTCATGAACGCGTACGACGGCGCCACCGCAGCGGTCGTCGGCGGATCGATCGGGGGGCTCACCACCGCCCTCCTCCTGCGCGACCTCGGCTTCTCGGTCGACGTCTTCGAGCGCACCCCCACCGCCCTCGACGGCCGCGGCAGCGGCATCGTGCTCCAGCCGGACACCCTGCGCTGGTTCACCGAACGCAGCGAGCAGCACCCGCAGGACCTGAGCACGTCCACCGAATGGGTGCAGTACCTCGGCGCCGGAAACGAGGTCGTCTACCGCGAGCGGACGACATGGAGTTACACGTCGTGGGGCACGTTCTACCGCGCCCTGCTCGCCGACTTCGGCACGGACCACTACCACCTGGGCGAGTACGCCTGCGGATTCGACCAGGACGAACAGCACGCCACCGTCCGTTTCGTGAGCGGACGCGAGGTGACCGCGGACCTGGTGGTCTTCGCCGACGGGATCACCTCCACGGCCCGGCAGCGCTTCGACCCCACCGCGGCCCTGACGTACTCCGGCTACATCGGATGGCGTGGCACGGTCCCGGAGATGGACCTGTCCGACGACACCCGCGAACTGCTGCGCAACGCCATCACCTACACGGTGGTCCCCCACTCGCACATCACGCTCTACCCGATCCCCGGCGAGGGGGGAACCGGCCCGCGGGACCGGCTCATCAACTACGTCTGGTACCGCAACGTGCCCGAGGGGCCCGAGCTGTCCGAGATGCTCATCGACAAGCGGGGCATCCCGGGCACCGTCTCGGTCCACCCGTCGCAGGTCCAGGACCGGTACGTCGACGAGATGCGGCAGTCCGCGGCGCGGATGCTCTCCCCCGCGGCGGCGGAGGTCGTGACGTCGACGGCGACCCCGTACGTCCAGGTCGTCTCGGACGTACGGGCGTCCCGGATGGCCGAGGGCCGGGTGGCCCTGATCGGGGACGCGGCCTGCGCGGCCCGGCCGCACGCTGCGGCCGGCACGGCCAAGGCCGCGGCCGACGCCTGGGCGCTGAGCGCCGCGCTGGAGGCCGCCGCGGGAGACATCGGCGCCGCCCTGCGCAAGTGGGAGCCCGCCCAGCTCGACATCAGTGCCCGGCTGCTCGAACGGGTCGTCGCCATGGGGAGCCGCTCCCAGTTCTCCAACACCTGGACCCCCGGCGACCCGAGCCTGCGCTTCGGGCTTTACGGCCCCGGGCGATGACACCGCCGGACGCCAGGGGCGTATCCGCGGAACTCGACGACGAAGACGGAGGAACGATGACGGACAACGGATTTCTCACCGACCTGCCCCTCGCGGGCGTGCTGGTGGCCAGCGGATTCGAGGGCTGGTCACCGGCTCTGCGGGAGGAGTTCGAGGAGCACTCCCACGACGGCCGGGTCGGTTCCCGGCTGCTCAGCGAGACACCACGGGCCCGGGTGTGGGAGATCCGGCTCGCCCCGGGTGAGCGCTGGCACGCCCACCGGCACGTCCTCGACTACTTCTGGACCGCGGTGAACGCGGGACGCAGCCGCCAGCACACCCACGACGGCACCGTCCGCGAGGTCTCCTACTCCGCCGGGGAGACCCGGCACTTCACCTTCGGCCCGGGCGAATACCTCCTGCACGACATCGAGAACATCGGCGACACCGACCTGGTGTTCACCACCGTGGAACACCTGGACAGCGCCAATCAGCCGCTGGACATCCACGGCGGCACCGACGGCCGGCGGGAGCGGCAGCCGTGATCAGCGCACCCCTGGCCGACGGCGTGATCGACGTCCACGCCCACTGGCTGCCCGCCGAACTGTTCAGCCTTCCCCCGGGCGCACCGTACGGGCCCATGCGGGACCGTGACGGCGCCCTCTACCTCGGTGACATTCCGCTGTCGATCCCGACCCGGGCCATGAGCGACGTCGCCGCGATCCTCGGCGACATGCGCACGGCCGGTGTGGGGGTGAGGGTCGTCTCGGCGCCGCCCTTCGCGTTCCCGGTCGGAGGCGTGCCCGGTGCGGGCTCGTACGTCACCGCGTTCAACGAGGCGCTCTCCGCGGTGGTCGCCGGCGCGGACGGCAGGCTCGTCGGCCTCGGGATGGTCAGCCTCGACGAGCCCGCCGAGGCCCGGGCCCAGATGGAGCGGCTGGCCGGGACCGAGGGCATGGCGGGGATCGCGATACCGCCCCTGCACTACGGCCGGTCCCTGGACCAGGGCTTCCTGAGGGACGTCCTGACCGATGCCGAGGCGCTCGGTCTGGCCGTACTCGTCCACCCGATGCAGCTGTCCCGGCCGGAGTGGTCGGAGCACTACCTGTCCAACCTCATCGGCAACCCCGTGGAGACCGCCACCGCCGTCGCCGCCCTGCTCCTCGGGGGCGTCAAGGAGCAACTGCCCCGGCTGCGGATCTGTTTCGTGCACGGCGGAGGGTGCGCACCGGGGCTGCTCGGCAGGTGGACCCATGGCTGGCACGCCCGGGGCGATGTGCGCCGGCACTCGTCCCGGCCGCCGGACGAGGGCTTCGGGGAGCTCTTCTTCGACACCGTCACCCACGATCCCGGTCTGCTGCGCCTGCTGACCACGCACGCGTCCAAGGACGGCATCGTCTGCGGCAGCGACTACCCGTTCGACATGGCCCAGAGCGACCCCGTCCGCTTCGCCACCGACCACGGGCCGTCCGCGGCGGTACTCACCTCCAACGCGCGTGCCTTCCTCGGCCTTTGACAACGCCTCGACCACTCTTCGAAGGACTCCCCCGTGACCGACACCTCACCGGTCGAGCGCCGTGCCCTGAGAAAGGCCGCCAGACGTCTCGCCCCGCTGGTTCTCCTCCTGTACACCGCGGGCTATCTGGACCGGGTCAACCTCGGGACGGCCGCGCTGACCATGAACGCGGACCTCGGCATCAGCACCGCGGCCTTCGGCTTCGCCACCGGGATCTTCTCGGCGGGCTACATCGCCTTGCAGATCCCCGGCAACCTGGCGCTCAACAAGCTCGGCCCGCAGCGCTGGCTCGGAATGCTGACCATCGCCTGGGGCGTGGTCGCCATGCTGACGAGCCTGGTGCAGGGCGAGCGGAGCCTGGTCATCGTCCGGATCGCCCTGGGCGCCGTCGAGGCGGGACTCCTGCCCGGCATGTTCATGTACCTGACGATCTGGTTCCCGCCGAGGATGCGCGGCCGGATCACCGCCATCGTCTGCCTGCCGTTCTACGCGATCCTCGGCACGCCGCTGTCCGCGTACATCATCCAGTACGCCGACGGCATGGGCGGCCTGGCCGGATGGCGGTGGATGTTCCTGCTCGAAGGGGCGCCGACGATCGTCATCGGACTGTTCCTGCTGCGGTTCCTGACCGATTCCCCCGCGACGGCCGGCTGGCTGTCGGCCGAGGAGAAGGCGGCCCTGCTGCGGGTCACCGCGGCACAGCAGAGCGGGGAGCGGGCGGGCGAGAAGCCGACGACGGGGGCGCGGGACATCCTTGAGCGGCTGCGCGATCTCCGCCTGGTCACCCTCTCGATGGCCGTCGGCCTGCTGTGGGTCGGATTCGCCGCCATCACCGCCTTCCTCCCGCTGATCGTCGCCGGCTTCGCGGAGCACACCCATACGAGGCTCAGCCTGGTGCAGACGGGTCTCCTGTCCGGCCTCGTCTACGTCCCGGCGGCCTTGGTCGCCCTCGCCTGGGTCTCCAGTTCCGACCGGCGTGACGAGCGGGTGAAGCACGTGGTCTGGGGAGCGCTGCTGGCCGCGGCCGGCACCGTCCTGGCCGTCAACGCCCCCAACCTCTGGCTGACCCTGCTCGGTACGGTCCTGCTCACCTCCGGCATCTACGCCGCCCTCTTCCTGGTCTGGCAGATCCCGGTGGCGCACCTGAGCGGACCGGTGGCCCTGTCGGTCGGTATCGCCATGACCACGACGCTCGGCAACGTCGGCAGCTTCCTGGCGCCGTACATCGTGGGATGGCTGCGGGACAGCACCGGGAACTTCGACAGCGGGCTGTACTTCATCGCCGTGTCGCTCGTCGCGTGCGCGGTGGTCACCGTGGCCGGCAACCGGATCCGGGTGAACCCGGCGCACTCCCGCCCGCTGGCGAAGAACCCACTGACAAAAACCCACTGACCAGAACCGACTGACAAGAACCGACTGTCCAGAACTCACTGACAAGAGACGGAACACTGTGCTCAGCATCGACCACATCTCCCTCGGGTGCCGCAACATCTACGAGGGCACCGAACGGCTCTGCGAGGAGACCGGGTTCGGGCAGTACGAAGGCGGCTGGTTCCCCCACCTCGGCATCGCCAACCGCATCGTGCCGCTGGGACCGGACCAGTACATCGAGGTCGAGAGCGTCATCGACGCCTACTCCCCGCGGACCAACCCGAGCGCCCGCTGGTTCTACGACCAGATCGAAGGGGGCGACGTCTTCATCGGCTGGTGCCTGCGCGTCGACTCGCGCGACGAACTGACGCGGCTGGCAGAGCACTTCGGCACCGACATCATCGACAAGCCCCTGCGCAGGCGGACCGACGGTGTGCAGCGCAACGCCGTACGCGTTCCCGAGACGATCCCCTGCTGGCAACGAGGACTCCCCAACGTCTTCCTGGTCGAGGACCTCACTCAGCACCCGGCCGCCCAGCCGCGCTCCGGGGAGGAGACCTCCCCGCAGGGGATCACCTGGATGGAAGTGGGCGGTACCGAGCAGGACATGCGTGCGTGGCTCGGCGACGGGGCGCTGGACCTGCCCCTGAAGTACAACGGCGAACGCCCTGGTGTGTACGCCGTGGCCGTCGCCACGGACGAGGGTGAAGTGGTCGTCCGGCGCACGGCGGTCACCCAGCCGGAGTGAGTCCGACGGGGGTGCGGCCGAACGAGTTCGGGGCCGCACCCCCCCTGCGCGCCGACACACTTCGCCCGGAACGACCCGTGCGAAGGAGTCACTCGGAGGCGAAGAAGCGACGGCTGCCGGCCGTCCCGAGCGACGACCTGTCGGCCAGGTCGATCCCGGCCCGCGAAAGCGCGACCAGATGCAGGAGCCGTTGCTGTTCCCAGTCCGCGAGCCGGCCGGCCGGCAGCTCCTGGCCGGGCGTCCAACCGCGCAGGGCCGCCGCGAGCCCGGCCGCGTCGGCGAAGGCCTTCGAGGTTCCGGAGGCCGTGTGCGGGCGCACCGTACCGACGGCGTCACCGATCAGGGCCGCGTGGTCGGCGACCATGCGGTGCGGCGCCAGGTCGAAGACGGGCTGCATGAAGACGTCCGAGAGCCGAACGAGCTGGGCGAACCGCTCCGGGAGCGACGCCTTTGCCGTGGCGGCGAGTTCCGCCGCGATGTCCGGGAGGATCTCCCCGGGCGGCAGGAACGTGGTGTACGGCTTCCCGGACCGGCTCGCGAGCAACCGTGGCAGATCATGCTCGGGCACGTTCATGTACCACACCCAGTTGACCCGTCTGGAGCCCTCCTCCAACTCGCCGTCGGGGCCCGGCACCAGGTAGCACAGCATTTGCAGGCCGTCCGAGCCGAAGAACGTGAACCGGCCCGTCAGCACCTCCAGCAGGTCGCCGGGCAGAGCCGATTCCGGCTCCAGGCCCCGCCAGGCCACGTAGCCCGCGTACGAGGGACGCGTGGCGGGATCGAGCAGCCGGCGCGTGGCCGAGCCGATCCCGTCGGCGCCCACCAGGAAGTGGCCCTGCGTGGTGGACCCGTCCGCGAACTCGGCCGTCACTTCGGAGCCCTCCACCCGGACCCGGGTCAGGGCGCTGTCCAGGCGGTAGCAGAGCCCGGCAACGGGCTCGCGCAGTACGCGGTAAAGGGTGTCCCACGCGGTCATCAGCTGGGGAGCCGCGTACCGGGTGGCCCTGCCGTGCAGGTGCAGTTGCTGGCGCTCGCGCAGTTCGACGCTGACCTCCCGTGCCGACAGGCCCAGGCGGACGAGCAGCGCCTCCACCTCGGGCTGCATGACGACCCCGGCTCCGCGGGCCTGCATCCGGCCCGCGGAACGTTCGTACACGGCTGCCTCGGCGCCGATGGCGCGCAGCTCGTGGGCTGCCGCGAGGCCGCCGACGGACCCTCCGACGATGACGACCCTGGCCGCCTTGGCGTGCTGCATGGGACACCTTCCTGCCGTATCACCCATCCGGTGACATGGTCCCCCGTCGCCGGCTCCGCCGCGCGGAATGCGCTTTCCGTCAGGGGGGCCGCCCACGGCGGCAACGGATCGGGCGTCAGTTCCCGTCTGCCGGTGGGGCGTGGGGAGGGCGGGACGGACCCTGTCGCGCCGTGGTGCCTTCGGTTCAGATGAGCCGGCGAATGACTTCCACCGCGCGCGCCAGGTGGGGTTCGTCGCGGTCGGCCCGGTGGGCGACGGCCAGTTCGATCGAGGCCGCCGGGCGCACCAGGGGCCGGTAGACGACGCCGTCGAGCGCGAGCGCGGTCACCGGCTCGGGCGCGACCGCGACCCCGAGGCCGCCGGCGACGAGGGTGATGAGCGTCGATGTCTCCCCCACCTCGTGCCGGATCCGCGGCTCGATGCCGGCTTCCCGCAGGACACCGAGCACGACGTCGTGCATCACCGAGCGGCGGTCCGCCGAGTGCATGATCATGTCGAGGCCGGCGAGGTCGGCGGCGCGCACCCGGGTCTTCGCCGCGAGGGGATGCTCGGCCGGGAGCGCCACCACGAGGCGGTCCCGGCGCAGGGTGTGGACGGCGAGGGACGGGTCGGCCGCGGGCGGGCGCAGCAGGGCCACGTCGATGGCGCCGCTGCGCAGCGCCTCCACCTGATCGGGGGCGAGCATCTCCCCGCGGAAGGAGAAGTCGATGCCCGGCAGTTCGGCGGCGAGGTGCCGCGAGAGTGTCGGCAGCAGGCTGTACGTCGCCGAGCCGACGCAGCCCAGGGTGAGGTGGCCGACCGAACCGGCGGCGACCCGGCGCGCGTGGTCGGCGGCCTGGTCGACCTCGGCGAGGATCGCCCGCACCCGGTCGAGGTAGGCGCGGCCGGCCTCGGTGAGGTCGACCCGGCGTGTGGTGCGGTGGAACAGGGCGACGCCGAGCTCGCCCTCCAGCTGCCGGATCGCCTGCGAGAGCGGTGGCTGTGCCATGCGGAGCCGTTCGGCCGCACGTCCGAAGTGGCGCTCTTCCGCGACGGCGAGGAAGTAGCGGAGCTGGCGCAGATCCATATGCTCAGGATATCAATCGAGGGCGATATCGATACTTCACGATATCGACGCCGCCGTCTAGCCTTCGAGCCATGAAGAGCGCATTCCTCTACGCCGCCACGCGGACACCGTTCGGCAAGTTCAACGGCGCGCTGGCCGGCATCCGGCCCGACGATCTGGCCGCCACGGCGATCGGCGGCGTGCTCAGGCAGGCACCGGCACTGGATCCCGCCGCGATCGACGAGGTCGTGTGGGGCAACGCCAACGGCGCCGGCGAGGAGAACCGCAACGTCGGCCGGATGGCCGCGCTGCTGGCCGGTCTGCCGACCAGCGTGCCCGGCACCACGGTCAACCGGCTGTGCGGGTCGAGCCTGGACGCGGCGATGGCCGGCTCCCGCACGATCGAGACGGGCGACGCCGAGGTCGTCCTCGTGGGCGGGGTCGAGTCGATGACGCGGGCGCCGTGGGTGCTGCCCAAGCCGTCGCGGGCCTTCCCGGCGGGCGACGTCACCGCGGTGTCCACGACCCTGGGCTGGCGGCTGGTCAACCCGCGGATGCCGAAGGAGTGGACCGTCTCGCTTGGAGAGTGCAACGAGCAGCTCCAGGAGCGCTTCGGCATCTCCCGCGAGCGCCAGGACGAGTTCGCCGTCCGCTCCCACCGCCTCGCGCACCAGGCGTGGGAGGACGGCTTCTACGACGCGCTGGTCACCCCGGTCGGGGACCTGGTCCGCGACGAGGGCATCCGCCCGGACTCGGACCCCGGGAAGCTCGCCGCGCTGAAGCCGTCGTTCCGGCCGGACGGCACCATCACCGCGGGCAACGCCTCCCCGCTCTCCGACGGCGGCTCCGCGGTGCTCCTCGGCAGCGAGGCGGCGGCGACGACGATCGGCCACGACCCGTTCGGCCGGATCCTCGGCAGGGGTGCGATGGCGCTGGACCCGCGGGAATTCGGCTACGCCCCGGTCGAGGCCGCCAACCGGGCGCTCGCCCGTGCCGGGATCACCTGGGACCAGGTCGGTGCGGTCGAGCTCAACGAGGCGTTCGCGGTGCAGTCACTGGCCTGTGTCGACGCCTGGCTCAAGGACGGACTGCGCGATCCCGGGATCGTCAACCAGCGCGGCGGGGCCATCGCGATCGGGCACCCCCTGGGCGCCTCCGGCGGCCGGATCCTCGGGACCCTGGCCGCGGTCCTGAAGGAGCGCCGCGAGCGGTACGGCGTGGCCGCGATCTGCATCGGTGTCGGCCAGGGGCTGGCCGTCGTCCTGGAGAACCTGGAGGTGTCGAAGTGAGCCGCGCCGCCGTGCTGGAGTCGACCGACGAGGCCGTAGCCGGGATCGAGGACGGTTCCACCGTCCTGGTCGGCGGTTTCGGCCTGGCCGGGATGCCGTTCGACCTCATCGACGCCCTCATCCGGCAGGGCGCGAAGGACCTCACGATCGTCTCCAACAACGCCGGGAACGGCGATGTCGGACTGGCGGCGCTGCTCGCGGCCGGCCGGGTCCGCAAGGTGGTGTGCTCCTTCCCGCGGCAGGTGGACTCCTACGTCTTCGACGCGCTGTACCGCGAGGGGAGGATCGAGCTGGAGGTGATTCCCCAGGGCAACCTCGCCGAGCGGATGCGGGCCGCCGGCGCCGGGATCGGCGCGTTCTACTGTCCGACCGCGGTCGGCACCCCGCTCGCCGAGGGCAAGGAGGTGCGCACCATCGACGGACGCGACTACCTGCTGGAGTATCCGATCAAGGGCGACTACGCCCTCATCTCCGCGTACCGGTCCGACCCGATGGGCAACCTCGTCTACCGCAAGACCGCCCGCAACTTCGGCCCGGTGATGGCGACCGCCGCCACCACCACGGTCGTCCAGGTCGACGAGGTCGTCCCGCTGGGCGCGCTCGACCCGGAGGCGGTCGTCACGCCGTCCATATACGTCGACCGCGTCGTCCCGGTCGAGACCCGCCACTACACCGTCCAGGGGGCACGATGACCATCGACACCACCGCCTCGGCACGCTCGGCGTCCACGGGCGAGGCGCCGATCGCCGTCGACCACCCGCTCAGCATGGACGAGGTGGCCGCCGTGATCGCCCGGGACATCCCGGCCGGCGCGTTCGTCAACCTCGGCATCGGCCGGCCCACCAGGATCGCCGACCACCTGCCCGAGGAACTCGGTGTCGTCCTGCACACCGAGAACGGCATGCTCGGCATGGGCCCGAAGGCCGAGGGCGCTCAGATCGACCCCGACCTCACCAACGCCGGCAAGGTCCCGGTCACCGAGCTGCCAGGGGCGGCGTACTTCCACCACGCCGACTCCTTCGCCATGATGCGCGGCGGCCACCTCGACGTCTGCGTACTCGGCGCCTACCAGGTCTCCGAGCGCGGTGACCTGGCCAACTGGCACACCGGTGAGCCCGGCGACATCCCCGCCGTCGGCGGCGCGATGGACCTCGCCATCGGCGCCAAGGACGTCTACGTGATGATGACGCTCTTCACGAAGTCCGGCGCGCCCAAACTGGTCCGGCAGTGCACCTACCCGCTCACCGGCATCGGGTGCGTCAGCCGGGTCTACACGGAGGTCGCCACCTTCGACCTGCTACCGCAGGGCGTCCACGTGCGGGAGACCTACGGCATCACCCTCGACGAACTGCGCTCACGCCTCGACGTCGAACTGCACTGACCTCCGTGCGGGTGTCAGCCGCTCGTCCGGCGGATGGCGCTGTCGCTGTCCGGATGGACCGGGAAGATCCGGTCGACGCCGACGATCCGCAAGATCCGCAGGGTGTTGGCCGGTACGGCCGCCGGCGCGATGCCGGCCCGGGCGGCGTCGGCGTGGCTGCGTGCGGCGATCAGGGCGGTGATGCCGCTGGAGTCGCAGAACCGCATGCCGCCCAGGTCCAGGACGAGGCGCTGGCCCGGGTGGAGGATGCCGGATGCGCCAGACCGATCTGGCCATGCACGTCGGTGCCGACGCCGCCACCATGACCCGCACCATCCGGCGTCCGGAGAAGGCCGGCTTCGTGCGCCGCGTGCGCTCCACCAGCGACAGGCGCTCCGTCCTGGTCGAACCCACCGCCGCCAGCCAGGCCCTGCGCCGACAGGTCGAAGCCCTCTGGGCCCGCCTTGAGGACTACGGCGCCGGCGACCTCACCAATCCTTCCGTCCACGCTCAGCGCGCGGCATCCGGTTGCAGGGGCCCTGGAACGCTACTGCACCGCGAAGAATCTGCTGGAGTAGCCGCACGCACAGCACACCTCGGTGAGCGGGCCGCTCTGGAGGCGGACGGTCACTGGGCCACCGTGAGCACGATCTTGCCCTGGATGTGCCCGCGGGCGGCGCGTTCGTGCGCTGCCCGGGCATCCGCCAGGGCGAACGTGCTGTCGATCGCGACGCGGACCGTGCCCGCGTCGAGCAGGCGCCCCAGTTCGGCGAGCTGTGCACCGTTCGAGCGGACCTGGGCGCTGGAGACCGTGACGCCCAGCTTCGCGGTCTCCTCTTCGTCGAAGTCCCCGGGGAGCACGGGGAACTGGGCGCCGCCGCGCTTGAGTGTGCGCAAGAAGCGCTTGCTGCCGGGGCCGCCGACGGTGTCGACGACGAGGTCGACGTCGTGCACGAGTTCCTCGGCACGGCTCTTGGTGTAGTCGATGAACCGGTCGGCGCCGAGGTCGCGCAGGAACGGTTCATGTGCGCCCGACGCCACGGCGACGACCCGTGCGCCCTTCCACTTCGCCAGCTGGAGCGCGAAGTGCCCCACACCTCCGGCGGCGCCGTTGACGAGCACCGTCGTGTCGGCGTCGAGTGCCGTGGGGCGGTGCCGTGCGTCCTGGAAGGGCGAGGGGTGGTCGTGTCCCGGGTCGATCAGGAACTGCCACGCCGTCAGCCCGGCCATGGGCGCCCCGGCGGCGTGCACGTGGTCGATGCCGGCCGGCTTGCGCGCGAGGTCCGACGCGGGAGCGGCCACGTACTCGGCGTACGCGCTGCCGTGGAAGCTGGGAAAGCGCAGGAGACCGAAGACTTCGTCACCCACGTCGAAGCCGTCCACGTCCGCGGCGACGGCCTCGACGACGCCCGACACGTCCGTCCCCGGAATCACCGGCAGGCTGACCGTCGATTCCGGCTCCCCGGGCATCCTGGTCAGCCCGCCGCGCAGGTACCAGTCGGGAGGATTGACGCCGGCCGCGTGGACGCGAACGAGGACCTCGCCCGGCCCCGGTTCGGGGATCGGGACCTCCTCGTAACGCAGCACTTCAGGGCCGCCGTGCTCGTGGAGCCGGACGGCCCCCATCGTGTGTGTCGGCATCGGTCTCTCCTGTCCCAGCCGCGGGATACGCTATCCGGATCAGCGGTCCACATAAACGGACCACTGATCCGAATATATGGATCACTGATCCGGATGGTCAAGAGGAACAGATGCGGGCCGACGCCAGGAAGAACCGTGACCACCTGCTCGCCACAGCGGGCACCGCCATCGCCGAGCACGGCGTCGACGTGTCACTGCGCGACATCGCACGCAGGGCCGATGTCGGGCTCGCGACGCTGCTGCGGCACTTCCCGACGCGCGAGGCGCTGCTCGATGCCCTGCTGCGCACGAGCTTCGACGAACTGACGGCGAAGGCAGGCGAACTGGAGGCCGCCAACTCGCCCGAGGACGCGCTGGTTTCGTGGTTGCGCGACTGCGTCGCGTGGACGACCGAGTACCGCGGCGTGACCGTGCTGATGGCAGCCGCCATCGAGGACCCCGCATCCGCACTCCATGCGTCATGCGTCACCCTGCGCGCGGCCGGAGCACGGCTCCTCGCCCGCGCCCAGGCCGCGGGCGCGGCGCGCACCGACATCGATGGCGCCGACCTGTTCGCGCTGGTGGCGGCGCTCGCGTGGCTCGGCGATCAGCCCTCGCTCGCACCACAGGCGGACCACCTCTTCGAGGTCGTCGCGAACGCGATCGTGCCGAATGCAGGATCGGCAGCGCCACCACGGTCGGGCAGGGACTGTGCGGGTCTGGGCGGCTGAGTCACGCCGTATCCGCCGTGGTCAGGCAGCCCCCGGCAAGGAGCACCCGCGGCCTGCCGGCTCTCGCCAGCGGCTTTGCTCACCTGGACGGCGGAGCGCCGTGCTCGAAGGCGTGGACACGCCCCGCTCGTCTCGGGCGCCCACCCACGCGCTGATCCGCTTCCCGCCGGAAGCGGTCATCGCGTGGGCGGGCGCCCGAGACGGTCCCTCACGGACATGGGTTACGGCACCAGGACGATCTTTCCGGTGGTGTGACCGGCCATGCTCTCGCGATGGGCGGCGGCTGCCTCCCGCAGCGGGTGGCTGGACGCGATCAGGATGCGCAGTCGTCCCGCTGCCGCGGCTTCCGTGAGCTGGAGGCGGGCGGCCTGCCTGATCCCGGTGCCAGGGTCGCCGCCGGGTCCGCTGCCGAGGAGTTTGATCCCGGCCTGGGCCCCGCGCTCGAACGCCGCGATGGTGGCGATACGGGAACGGTCGGTCACGAGTTCCAGGGAGACGTCCACCGCCTCGTCGGTGCCCACCAGGTCGGCCGCCGCGTGGATCCCCTCCGGGGCCGCCGCACGTACGCGGTCCGCCAGGCCGGGCCCGTAGGCGACCGGGACCGCACCCAGTTCCCTCAGCAGCTCGTGCTTGGCGGGGCTTGCCGTCGCGACAACGGTGGCGCCGCGCGCCACGGCCAGCTGGACGGCCACGAGGCCGACCCCTCCCGCGGCCCCGTGGAGCAGCACCGTCTCGCCCTTGCCGAGTCCGACCGCTTCGAGGACGTGTACGGCGGTCGCGCCGGCGGCCATCAGCCCGCTGGCCTGCTCCCAGGACAGGCCGGCCGGCTTCGGCACCACGGACGTGGCCGGAACGACGAGTTCCGCGGCGTACGTGCCGGACGCACGGTAGACGATCACCTCGTCCCCCACCTGGACGGGACCCGCGGGGCCGGTCGCGTCGGCGCCCACGGCGGTGACCACACCGGCCGCCTCGGTGCCCAGCCGCAGCGGCAGCTTCGCCGGATCGGCTCCGAAGACACCGCCGTACACCTTGTAGTCGAAGGGGTTGACACCGACGGCACGGACCGCGATGCGCACCTGTCCGGGCCCGGGCTCCGGGACGGTCACGTCGATCACCGACAGCACCTCGGGACCGCCGTAGGCGCTCGCCACTACTGCTTCGCTCATGTCCGTGGGCAACACGTTGCCGGCGGCGGCCATTCCGCCAACCTCTCGGTTTCTTCGCTGAGTTGGGAATCGTCGCATGTTTGAACGGAGCGCTCCGCTCCGATAAGGTCGATGCAGAGCACATCGATCCGCCGACCGGAGGACACATGACGACGAGCAAGCCGACCGCGCTGGTCACGGGCGGCAGCCGGGGCATCGGCGCGGCCACCTCCCGTGAGCTGGCGGCCCGTGGGTACCGCGTGGCCGTCAACTACTTCTCGAACCGCGAGGCCGCCGACCAGGTGGTCAAGCGGATCGAGACCGACGGCGGCGAAGCCTTCGCCGTGCGGGCCGATGTGTACGACCCCCGCCAGGCGGCCGAACTGCTGGAGCGCTCCGCGGTCGACGGACGCTTGGACGTCCTCGTCTGCAACGCGGGTGCCCGCTTCACCCCGACCCCGCTCCCCAGCCTGTCCTGGGACGACTTCCACGCGAAGGTGACGAACGAACTCGCGTCCGTGTACACCCTCACCCAGCGGGCGCTGGCCGTGATGGGCGCCCGGGGCGGGGGCCGGATCGTGTACGTCTCCAGCGCCGTGGCCGAGGGCCCGCCCGCCGTCGGCATGGCCGCGCACGGCACCGCCAAGGCGGCCCTGAACACCTTCGCCCGCTTCGTCGCCTACGAGGCCGGCCCGCTCGGCATCAACGTCAACGTCGTGGCGCCCGGGTTCGTGCGCACCGAGGCCAGCGCCGGACTGCCGGTGGAGTTCCAGCAGCGTCTGGTCGAGCACACCCCGCTCGGGCGGGTCGCGGAACCGGAGGACGTGGCCCGGGCGATCGCGATGCTCGTCGGTGCGGAGGCCGGATTCATCACCGGCTCGGTCGTCACCGTCGACGGCGGGCACGGCGTGGGGTGCCCCTGAGGGAGAATGCCGCGTCATGGGTGACACGTACACAGGCAAACCGCGAGGCCGGCGGCGGGAGGCGGACCGCAATGACGCCCGCCTCTTCCAGGCCGCGCGCGAGGTCTTCGCCGAGCGCGGCTGGGACGCTCCCGTCTCCGAGATCGCCCGCCGGGCCGGCATCGGCATGGGCAGTCTCTACCGCCGCTACCCCAGCAAAGAGCTGCTGGCCCAGCGCATGCGGATCGCGGGGATGGAACAACTCGTCGCGCAGGCGCGGACCGCACTCGCCGAGGAGCCCGACCCCTGGACCGCCCTCGTTCGCTTCTTCCGTGACGCGTTGGCCGACCAGGGGGCGGGCGGACCGCTCCTCCCCCTGGTCGGCGGCCGGCTACCGGCCACCGACGAGGTGCGGGCCGCCGCGGATCGGCTGCGCGCGGCACTGGACGACCTGGTGGACGGCGCGCACAGGGAGGGCGTGCTGCGCCCCGACTTCACCTCAGCCGACATCCCGTTGCTGCTCGAACACCTCACCCCTCGGATCCCCGTCACCAGCGAGCGCGCCACCGCGCTGCACCTGCGCTACCTCGACCTCGTCCTCACCGGGCTGCGCACCCCGGACACCGGCCGGCCCACGGCCCTGCACGGCCCGGCAACGCAGTGGGCGGAACTCCGGGAGCTGTGGAACGCGCCTGGACGCTGATCCCGGGCACGGTCCCCAGCCCTCGCGGTGCCGGCCGGCCGATCAGACGGAGCTGTCGCTGGCGGAACTGCTCGTCACATAGGGAGAGTTAGCCCACCAGGGCGGCCGGCTCGGCGTCCCCGGGGTTGTTCGCGTTGTGCATCCGCATCTGGGCGACGCCGAGCCGGGTGACGCCCTCCCCGTGTCGCGTCACGGCGCCCAGGTGCCCGGTGACCACGGCATCGTCGCCCACTCGACGTTCGTGCCGCGCTCCGCACGCGAGCACCGCCGAGCTGGACCGTCTCCGCCGGCTCGCCGAGGAAGGCCGGCTCACCCCACGGGTCGCACGCGTCCTGCCCGCCGAACGGGCCGCGGACGCACACCGGCTGCTGGAGGCGGGCTGCCTGCGGGGCCGCCTGATGCTCACCCTTCTGACGCGACGGCCCCGGACCGACGCCTCCCCTGATCGGTTCGGCACCGGCCCACCGGCAGGCCCTGCGGGTCGGCTCACGGGAGGGCATGGTGTCCCCGGCCCACCGCACCACGGCCGGACTGCTGCCGCTCGCCGACCTGACCGACGAGGAGCTGGCGGAGGTCTACGCCCCCGAGCGCGACCCCGTACCGGGAACGCGCCCCGGGCGCCATTCGTCTACAGTTCGGTAGACGGTCTACTCCACTGTAGTCGCTCGTTCCCGGACGCTCGACTTCACCCGATCCGCAAGGAAGGCCCCTATGACCAGTCCGCCACACCTGGCCGCGCAACTGGCCGTCAATGTGCTCGACGCCCATTCACTCCTGGCCGCCTTCGGCGTGCTGGGCGTCGGCGTGGTGCTGTTCGCCGAGACGGGCCTGCTGATCGGATTCTTCCTGCCGGGTGACTCCCTGCTGTTCACGGCGGGTCTGCTGTGCACGGGTTCGGCGGACCAGGGCGTGAAACTGTCCCTGGCGCCGCTGCTGGTCTCGGCGGCCGTCGGCGCGCTGGCCGGGGCGCAGTGCGGGTACCTGATCGGCCGCAAGGCGGGCGGCGCGCTGATCGCCCGCAGCCGTTCCCGCCGCCTCCGCGAGGGCGTGCGGCGCGCCGAGGAACTGCTGGAGCGGTACGGGCACGCCAAGGCGATCCTCCTGGCCCGGTTCGTCCCGGTGGTGCGGACGGTGTTGAACCCGATGGCCGGCGCCCTGGACGTGCCGGTGCGGACCTTCACGCTGTGGCAGGTGACCGGTGGCCTGGTGTGGAGTGTCGGCCTCACCCTCGCGGGGTACGCGCTGGGGTCCTCGATACCGAACGTCGACCGCTACCTGCTGCCGCTCGTCGGGTTGATCGTCATCGTCTCCCTGGTCCCGCTCCTCGCCGAGGTGCTGCGCGCCCGCCGGCGTGCCGACGCCAAGGGAGGAACCAGGTGATCCCGGCCTTCGACGGCGACGGCCGACTACGGCGGCGACTCACGGCCATCGGACGCGGACCAGGAAGTGACGCCGAACTCGGTCCCGGCCTCGCCGTGCCTTACTGATCATTTCAGTATGAGTCGGCGTGTGGGGCTTGGCAGTTGAGCGCCGGAGCTTGGGTGAGGCCGCCCCACTGTCCCGGTAAGACTCTCACCGTACGGAAACCCGCCGTCGCTCAGACCGCCCGCAGGGCGCCGGGGCGGCGGCCGGTGAGGCGGTCGAGTGCGGCGGCGCTCGCGTCGTCGGCCGGCAGGTGGACGACGAGGTGCTGGTCGTCGTCGGCGGGCAGCCCGAGCGTTTCGTAGGCCAGCCGCACCTCCCCCACCTGCGGGTGGACCATGCGTACCACCCCGTTCGCCCGCGGCAGCCCCGGCAGCGTCCGCAGCCGGTCGGCGAACGGTTCCCCTGAGGACACCGTCAACTCGTCCATCAGCGCGCCGACATGGACGTCGGACTGCCCCGGCCCCTGTTTCAGGGCCGCGACCTGCTGGTCGGCGACCGTGTCCCAGTCCGGGTAGACCGAGCGCGCCCGCGGATCGGTGAAGACGAAGCGGGCGAGGCTGGGCAGGGCACCGTCGAGCAGACCGAGCGGTTCGGCCAGCCGCCGGTACCCCTGCGTGCAGGCCAGGATCTCGCTCAGCCGGTTCACCAGCACGGCGGGCGCCGGTTCCAGCCGTTCCAGCAGCGCCCGCACCGTGGGCCTGACCGCCCTGTTCGGTCCCGCCCCGCCCCGGCAGCTGAAGCCGGGGTCGGCGCCCTTGGCGAGCCGGTGCAGATGGACCCGTTCCCCCGGGGTGAGCAGCAGCGCGTCCGCCAGGGCCGCCAGCACCTGCACCGAGGGCCTGCGGTCCCGCCCCTGCTCCAGCCTGGTGACGTACTCGACGCTCACCCCGGCGAGCGTCGCCAGCTCCGCGCGGCGCAGTCCCGGCGTGCGGCGGCGCGGCCCGGCGGGCAGTCCCACCTCGGCCGGTGTGACGGCTTCCCGGCGCAGCCGCAGGAAGAGGCCGAGCTCGTTGTCGCTCATCCCGCGAACGTAACACCCGCCGCACCGGCGGATCGTGGCCCTGCCACTACCACCCTTTGCCCGGCCTCCCTCGTCCGCCGCCCGTCCGGCAGCGTGGAGCGAGCGCCCCGGCCTGGGGCAGCGCCGACCCCCGTAGGAGAAGCACAGCCATGTCCAGTGCACGACTGAATCTCGTAGTGATCGTCGGCAGTGTCCGGGAGGGCCGATTCGGCCCGGTGGTGGCCGACTGGTTCGTCGAACAGGCCAAGCGCCACGGCGAGTTCGCGATCGACCTGATCGATCTGGCGGACGTCGACCTCCCGCTCGCACTGCCGTCCACCCCACCGGCCCTCCAGCCCGACCTACCGCGCCCCGAGGGCATGGCCGAACTGACCCGGAAGCTCGACGCCGCCGACGCGGTCGTCATCGTGACGCCCGACTACAACCGCAGCTTCCCGGCGTCCCTCAAAGCCGCCATCGACTGGCACTACACCCAGTGGGGGGCCAAGCCGATCGGCTTCGTCGGGTACAGCGGCCTCAGCGGCGGTCTCCTGGCGATCGAGCAACTCCGGCAGGTCTTCAACGAGTTGCACGCCCACACCGTGCGCGACTACGTCGCCTTCCCCAGCTACTACCTCCTCTTCTCCCCCGACGGCACGCTCCGTGACCCGCAGGGCCCCGAGGGCGCCGCCAAAGCCATGCTCGATCAGCTCCTCTGGTGGGGCTCGGTCCTCCACGACGCCCGCCGCGACCGCCCGCAGATCGCCCACCGGTAACCCTCCCAGGCCTCGCCCGAGGCCCTTGTCCCCGGCCCGGGGCGACCGGTTCCGGTGTGTTGCCGGGGCAGGCGGGATCGCGGTGCGGGCTTCCGCCGTGCCCCTGCGGACCGGGCACGTCAGGTGGTGCGGACGAGGTGCTGCCTGGCGGACTCGCGGAAGTGGGTGACCAAGGGGTTGGGGTCGGTGAGGCGCGTGGCGACCACGACCTGGCAGGGTTCGACCCCCTCGACGGGGATGGCGGCGAGGTCGGTACGCAGTGCCCAGCGCCGGTCGCCGGCCGGGACGAGGGCGATGGCCCGGCCGTCGGCGACGGCTTCGAGTTTGTCCTCGAAGGTGTCGACCAGCAGCGGACCGAGGGGGGCCGGGCTGCCGTCCGGGCGGGGGTCGAGCCGCCAGAAGCCGGTCCACGTGGCGGCCATTCCGGCGCAGGCCACCAGGGGTTCGTCGGTGAAGTCGCCGGGGGTGACCGACTCCTGGCCGGACAGGCGGTGGGAGGCGGGTACGAGGAGCACCCGGGGTTCGTCGTAGAGGACGGTCACGTCCAGGCCGTCGTCCGGGACGGGGAGCGGGGTGCGGATGACGAGCGCGTCGACCCGGCCCTCGGGCAGGGCGCGCGCCTCGTCCCAGTCCAGGTGACGGGTGCGGACGTGGGCGTCGGGGTGACGGCGGCGCAGGTCGCGCACCGCGGGGGTGATGACGAGGTCCTCGACGTATCCGATGGTGACCGTGCGCGGCGGCGCGGCGGCGCGGGCGGTGAGCACCGCCTGGTGAGCCGTGTGCAGCAGCGTCTGCGCCCGCGGGAGGAAGGCCGCGCCGGCCGCGGTGAGACGGCTGCCCTGGGGGGTGCGCTCCAGCAGCCGTACGCCGAGGGCGTCCTCCAGCCGCTGGATCTGGCGGCTCAGGGAGGGCTGGGCGACGTGCAGTTCCGCGGCGGCCCGGGCGAAGTTCAGGTGCTCGGCGACGACCGTGAAGTACCGCACCAGTCTCAGGTCCAGGTCGGGGCCGGGACGGGGCGTCTCGGGGGACGGGGCTTCCTCGGGCACAACAGCAGCCTACCGTCATGCGGTTCGCGCATGACGGGTTGCAGAACGGGCCTTGGACGCCCGGTTCGCCTCGGTTGTTGACTCGATGGTGTCCGGCCGGGACCGAACCGCCGGACGGAATCCCGTGGGCGTTTCAGGAAGTGAGTGTGTCCGGCATGGGCAAGTACGAGGGCAAGCACGTGGTGATCACCGGTGGCAGCAGCGGTCTGGGCCTGGCCACCGCGCAGTTGCTCGTGGACGAAGGGGCGCGGGTGCTGATCACCGGGCGCGACCGGAACGCCCTGGACTCCGCCCGCGACCGGCTCGGCGGCAACGCTGTCGCGGTCCGCAGCGACGCCGGCTCGCTGCCCGACATCGAGGCGCTGGCCGACCGGGTGAAGACCGGGTTCGGCTCGGTCGACGCCCTGTTCGCCAACGCGGGCGTCAGCGGTTTCGCGCCGTTCGAGGCGACCGGCGAGGAGCTCTTCGACCAACTGCTGGCCGTCAACGTCAAGGGTCCCTACTTCACGGTGCAGAAGCTCGCTCCGCTGCTGGTGGAGGGCGGCGGTGTGGTGTTCACCACGTCCGTGGCGAACGTGCTGGGGCTTCCGACGCTCAGCGCCTACGCGGCCGGCAAAGCGGCTGTGCGCTCGATGACGCGCAGCCTGGCCCGCGAGCTGCTCCCGCGCAAGATCCGCGTCAACGCGGTCAGTCCCGGCCCGATCGACTCCGGGATCCTGGAGAAGTCGATGCCCAAGGAGGCGGCCGAAGCGACCAAGGCGCAGATGGCCGCCGACATCCCCATGCTGCGCCTCGGCAACCCCGCCGAAGTCGCCAGGGCCGTGGCGTTCCTCGCCTTCGACGCCACCTACACCACCGGCGCCGAACTCGCCGTGGACGGCGGCGGCTCCCAGCTCTGACTCCCCGCCGGGTCCGGGGACAAGCGGCGCTTGTCCCCGGACCCGGCGGCCACAGGCGGTGTCGCCGCTACGGCGCTGCTGAGCGGGACGTCGCGCACCAGGACCGGCGGCGGACGTCGTCTCGTCCGCTCAGTGGACGTCAAGGACGGCTTTGCCCGGCACGCGGCGGCCCGCGAGTTCGGCTGCCGCCGACGCCACCTGCGTCCAGTCGGTGCGGAGGGCGACTTGCGGGTCCAGTTCGCCGCGGGCGGTGAGTGCGGCGAGCCAGGTGAGGTCGGCGCCCAGTCCTACGGCGTCGTCCAGCAGGTAGTAGGTGACGATCTGGCGGTTGTGGCGACGACCGTTGCCGAAGAGGGCTCCGTAGGGGAACTGCTCGCCGTCGCCGGATATGTGACCTGCGGCCACCAGCACGCCGTTGTCGGCCAGGGCGCCGTGTGCGGCGACCATGTGGGCGCCGCCGACCAGTTCGACCACGCCGTGCACCGGTTCGAGGTGCTGGAGCGCGGCCAGGTCGGTGACGATCTCCTGAGCGCCGAGTGCGCGGAGCGCGTCCGCCTTCGCCGGATCGCTGGTCAGCGCGGTGACATGTGCGCCGCCGCGGGCCGCGAGCTGGAGGGTGAAGCGGCCCACGCCCCCGCCCGCGCCGGTCACGAGGACGCGCCGTCCCAGGATCGGGCCGATGCGGTGCAGGGCGCGCAGGGCCGTGCCCGCAGCGACCGGCAGGGTGCTGATCGGGCCGAGGTCGGTTCCCTCGGGCACGGTGCCGATCAGATCGGTGTCCACGGCGCGCAGTTCGGCCCAGGCGCCGTCCGCCCCCACGGTGACGACGAGGGTGCCGGCCGCGGGACCGGAGCCGTCGGCGGCTGCGCGGACCACGACGCCCGCGGCGTCCCAGCCGGGCACCGTGCCGGCTTCGCCCTCGGGGACCACGTGGTGGACCTCGCCGGCGTTGAGGGAGAAGGAGTGGACCTGGATCAGGGCCTGGTGGGCGGTGGGTTCGGGGTCGGCGACCTCCGTGAGCGCGAGGTGTCCCGGGGCTGAGTGATCAATCGTCAGTGCCTTCACGACGAGAGATAGTGCCACTGAGTGGCATAAGCCTACAAGGGGCAAACGCGATTGCTAGGCTTGCCTCGTGCAGAACGACCCGAAAGAACTGCCGCTGCGCGAGCGCAAGAAGCTGCGGACCCGTCAGGCGCTGGTGGACACCGCCCTTGAGCTGTTCACCGCGCAGGACTTCACCACGGTCACGCTGGACGAGATCGTCGACGCGGTAGAGGTCTCCAAGCGCACCTTCTTCCGTACGTTCACCTCGAAGGAAGACGTGGCCCTGGCCCCGGAGAAGGAACTGTGGGCCGCCTACCTCACGGACATCGAGAGTCGGCCCCTGACCGGCGGGCACCTGCTCGGCGCCTACGAAGACGCGCTGTTCGCGGCACTGGAGCAGATGGCGGACGGATGGGAACGGCGCTTCCTGGCCAGCCGCAGCCTGACCGACCGCACCCCCGCGCTGACCGCGCACAGCCTGCGCCACTGCTCAGAGGTCTCCGCGAGCATCGTCCGGATCGTGGCAGACCGGTTGCCCGGGCAGTCCCCCGGCCACACCGAACTGCGCCTTCTGCTCGACCTCATGCTGGCCGCCTGGCACCGCGCACTGGAGACATGGACCTCGTCGGACGCCGTACGGCGGGACCGTGCGGCACTCATCCGGCACACGCGCGAAGCCTTCGCGTTGATCCCCGCGGTTGCGGCACTGGCGGCACAGGCCGGCTGAGCGAGAGAGATCCGGCGCGTCCCTTGTCAGTGCGGTGCGTTTCGCCGTCCGCCAAGGAACTCACGCAAGCGACCGTCAAGGACCTGCCGGCCCGGCCCGGCTCGGCCCGGGGGACGCCTACGTGTACCTGCCCGGCGACCTGGACCCGCAGGCTCTGACGGACCTGCTCACCGACAGGTACGGCGCCCCGCGCACCAGTGGGTCGGCACGGGTACGGCGCGGGACGCCGAAGCGGAGTTCGTCTGCCGCGTCCTCGTCGACCCGGACCACCGGTTCACGATGGCCCGCTGTTTCGACACCCACTGGTTCATGAACTACCAGCAGAGGGAGTGACCGGACTCGCGGCGTCGGAGGGCTCTTTCCGGTCCTTCTTCCCGTGGCCCTTCCCAGCGTTCCGGGGCTTGTCGGACCGCTCGCCGGACGGGTCCGCTCCTGCCTTGCCGTGCGATGCCGTATCGGACGGTGACGCCGCCCCACTGCCTGGCGTGCCCGGTGTGGTGGTGTGTGAAGGTGGGGCCGTGGTGCCGTGGGCGCCCATGCCGGTGGCCGCCTCCCGGCTCGGGACAGCCGAGGCGGAGCTGGAGGCCTGGCCGGGGGTGGGCTCTTGAAGCCGCGCCGCGGGTACCTCCCGGGTGGAGGGCCTGGCAGGGACGGATCCCGCCTCGTGACCGGGGGCCGCCTCGTGGCTGGAGGCCGCCTCGTGGCTGGAGGCGGACGCGCCTGGTGCGTCGGCTTTCGCGGAGGGACTGCTCACCGCCCGGGGCGCTTCGTGGTGCGCGGACCCGTCGGACACGCCGACGGTGGCGGCCACGGCAGCCGCCAGCGCCGCGGCCGTACCGACGACCAGATGGCGTCCGCGCGCGGGCGCGGTCTTCGGTGCGGCCGTCCCGGCGGCGTGCGACGCATGCGGGTGCGTGCGGTCGGCCCATGCCGGCACCTGCTCGGGGACCAGGCTCGTGACGTCGGCCGTGGATGGGACGGCCCCGGGACCGTTCGACTCGGCCAGGGCGGCCAGAGTCCGGACGCAGTCGTCGGCCGATGGGCGGGCCGGTGGTTCCAGGGCGGTCATGTCCCCCAGCAGGGCCGCGAACTCCTCCGGGAGGGAGTCGGGCAGTTCGGGCCGCCGGTGGAGCCGCGCGATCGCGGCCTCCAAGGGAGCACCGTCGTATTCGAGTCGGCTCGTGACGCATTCGAGGAGCACCAGGCCGAGGGCGTAGACATCGGCGGGCGGGCCGACGGTCTGGCCGAGCACCTGCTCCGGAGACAGGTAGGCGGCCGTGCCGACGAGCGTGCCGGTGCTGGTGCGGGTGGTGGCGTCGAGCAGCCGGGAGATCCCGAAGTCGGTCAGGTGGGGGCGGCCGGACGCGTCCAGGATGATGTTCGACGGTTTCACGTCACGGTGGACGATGCCCGCGTCGTGCGCGTGAGCCAGAGCACGCGCGAGGTCGGCCCCGAGAGCGGCGGTCTCCCCGGGCGCCAGGCTGCCCGCGGCGATGCGCGCCTTCAACGTCGGGCCTTCGATGAGCTCCATCACCAGGTAGGCACGTCCGTCATGCCGGCCGGCGTCGTAGACGGTGACCAGGCCGGGGTGCCGCAACCGGGCAAGGATCACCGCCTCGTTGTGGAAGCCGTCCTCCCTGTCGGCACCGTTGCCGTCGCGGAAGACCTTGACGGCCACCGGTCGCTTCAAACGCAGGTCGAAGCCACGGTGGACGTCGCCGGCGCCACCCGAGCCGATGGCGTCGTCCAGGCGATAGCGCCCGCCCAGCACTGGTGCGGAACACTGGAACGGCGCCAGAGCCGACTGGCGGAGCCTCATGCCATCTCCCACTGTTTCTCCAGGTGCTGCCCACAGGTGCGCCTGCGAGGGGGCGCCGCACACGCGTACCCATGAGAGGCCGGAGTACCCCTCCTCCCCGTACGGCAGGGCTTGGGGAGCAGCCCCCCACGCCCTACTGGTAACAGGGAGGCGCGCACCGCACGGCGACCGTGCCGCTCTCGTGGGCCGGGGAGATGCCGTGGCGGACGGCCGTGGGGGTCTTGCCGGTCTCCCAGGGCATGGGGGCGGCCATGGCCTGCGGGCCGAGGGCAGTGATGGCCATGGTGGCCACGAAGGTGAAGGCCAGGGTGCGCTTACACAGATGCATGTGAACTCCCGTACGCAAGGGTGAGGTTTGGCCGTCGGCGCCTGTACAGGAGGCGCTGCCCGGGCCGGCTGCCAGTCTCAGCATGCGCGTCATTCGATGCCAAGGAGTCCTGCGTGAGCTTCGGTGGATCTCCCTACGATCACCGCGACCGGCGGGCCGTGTTCCGCGCGGGCGCCGCCGGCGGCGAGCGAACCGGGACGGAAGATGTCGTGGCCGTTGACGGCCCGTCAATCGCCCCACTATGGTCTCGACGATCCAGCGAACAGTGTTCGAAATCACGAACCCATGCGGTCGCTCACCGATCCCGTGGCCCTTCGCAGCAGCCCCCCGGCCTGAACCTCGGCCGGGCGGCGTCAGCACGGCCCCATGCGCTCGACTCCCCCACGCAAGGAGACGTTCGAGAATGCCCGAGTTCAGCAGAAGGCGGCTCATCCAGCTCGCCGGAACCGCGGTCGCCGGCTCGGCAGCCGGCCCCCTGCTCGGCAGCACCGCGTCGAGGGCGGCGACGCTCCCCCCGGCCCGCACCGACATCGGGACCAAGGCGCTGCCCTTCGACTTCGGCCAGGTCAGGCTGACCGCGAGCCGGTGGCTGGACAACCAGGACCGGGCCGCCGCCTACCTCCGATTCGTCGACGTCGACCGGCTGCTGTACAACTTCCGTGCCAACCACCGCCTGTCCACGGGCGGCGCGAGCGCGACGGGCGGCTGGGACGCTCCCACCTTCCCGTTCCGCAGCCACGTCCAGGGCCACTTCCTCACCGCCTGGGCGCAGTTGTACGCGGTGACGGGTGACACGGTGGCCCGGGACAAGGCCCTGTACATGGTGGCGGAACTGGCCAAGTGCCAGGCCAACAACGGTGCCGCGGGCTTCGGTGCGGGCTACCTGTCCGGCTACCCCGAGTCCGACTTCACGGCGCTGGAGGCCGGCACCCTGCGGAACGGCAACGTGCCGTACTACACCGTCCACAAGACCATGTCCGGTCTGCTGGACGTGTGGCGGCACCTCGGCAGCACCCAGGCCCGCGATGTGCTGCTGGCCCTCGCGGGCTGGGTCGACGCGCGCACCGGCCGGCTGACCACCGCGCAGATGCAGGCCGTGCTGGGCACCGAGTTCGGCGGCATGAACGCGGTCCTGGCCGACCTCTACCAGCAGACCGGTGACACCCGGTGGCTCACCGCGGCCCAGCGCTTCGACCACGCCGCGGTGTTCGACCCGCTGGCGGCGAACCAGGACGCGCTGGCCGGGCTGCACGCCAACACCCAGGTGCCGAAGTGGATCGGGGCGGTCCGCGCGTACAAGGCGACCGGCATCACCCGGTACCGCGACATCGCCACCAACGCCTGGAACCACTGCGTCGGCTCCCACACCTACGCCATCGGCGGCAACAGCCAGGCCGAGCACTTCCGCGCCCCGAACGCCATCGCCGCCTATCTGGCCGACGACACCTGCGAGAGCTGCAACAGCGTCAACATGCTCACCCTCACCAGGGAGCTGTTCACGCTGACGCCGGACCGGGTCGCACTGTTCGACTACTACGAGCAGGCCTGGCTCAACCACATCATCGGCAACCAGAACCCGGCCGACCCCCACGGGCACATCACCTACTTCACCCCGCTCAGGCCCGGAGGCCGGCGCGGTGTCGGCCCGGCGTGGGGCGGTGGCACCTGGAGCACCGACTACACCACCTTCTGGTGCTGCCAGGGCACGGGCGTGGAGATCCACACCCGGCTCATGGACTCCGTCTACTTCCACTCCGGCACCACGCTCACCGTCAACATGTTCGTGCCGTCGGTGCTCACATGGACCCAGCGCGGCATCATCGTCACCCAGACCACCTCGTACCCGGCGAGCGACACCACGACCCTGCGCGTCACCGGTGACGTGGGGGGCACCTGGGCGATGCGCGTCCGCATCCCCGGCTGGACGACCGGGGCGAGCGTCAGCGTCAACGGCGTCGTGCAGAACATCCCCGCGGCCACCGGGAGTTACGCGACCCTGGACCGGGCCTGGGCCTCCGGCGACACCGTCACCGTACGCCTGCCCATGCGCACCGCGCTGCGGCCGGCCAACGACAACCCGAACGTCTCCGCGGTCACCTACGGCCCGGTCGTCCTCGCCGGCAACTACGGCACCACCGCCCTCGGTTCCCTGCCCGCCCTCGACACCTCCTCGATCAGGCGGACCAGTTCCACCGCGCTCGCCTTCACCGCCACGGCGAACGGCAGCGCCGTCGGCCTCGGACCCTTCCACGACGCGCACGGCCACAACTACACCGTCTACTGGAACACCGGCGGCCCGCGCTCCGTCCGCCTCGCCAACGCGGCCAGCGGTCTGGTGCTGGGCATCCAGGACATGTCCACCGCCGACGGTGGCCGCGCCCTGCTGTGGAGCGACAGCGGAACGGCCGACCACGACTGGGAGATGGTCCCCGACGGCGACGCCTTCCGCTTCCGCAACGTCCACAGCGGCAAGGTGCTCGGCGTGCTGAACATGTCCACGGCCGACGGCGCCATGGTCCTGCAATGGTCGGACAACGGCACCGCCGACCACCGGTGGACCCTGCTCGACCAGGGTGACGGCACCTTCGTGATCCGCAACGCGCACAGCGGGAAACTGCTCGCCGTCGAGAACGGGTCCAGCGCCGTCGGCGCCTTCGCGATCCAGGCACCCGACGACGGCACGGCCGACAACCGGTGGCGCATCGTGCGGTGACCGCCAGGCGTCCGGGGTGACCCACGTGTGGATCTCCCCCGTACAATTTGGTACCGAACGATCGCCGGCCCGCGGGGCGCGCGATCCAGGGACGACGTGAGGGAGCCACGGTGCCCAGCCAGCGGTCCATCAGCGAGGCGGAGAAACTCGCCGCGGAGAAGCTCGGCGACATCCCCCTGCGCCGTGACCAGATGGCCGCGGTGGCCAACATCCACCGGGCCGCGTCCGCCGTGCGCCAGCACCTGGAGAACTCCGTGCTGCGCGGCTCGGACCTGACCTGGACCGCCTTCGTGGTGCTGTGGGTGGTGTGGGTGTGGGGCGAGTCCGAGACCCGGCACGTGGCCGAGGAGGCGGGCATCTCCAAGGGCACGCTGACCGGTGTCTCCCGCACGCTGGAGTCGCGTGGGCTGCTGCGGCGCTCCGGTCACCCCACCGACGGGCGGCTCGTCCTGCTGGCCCTCACGGAGGAGGGCGAGGACTTCATGCGCCGGGTGTTCCCCGCGTTCAACGAGGAGGAGGCCTTCGTCACCGCCCGGCTGAGCGACGCGGAGTGCCGCGGTCTCGCCGACGGGCTGCGGCGTGTCGTCCTCCAGATCGAGGAGGAGGGCGAGGACCGCCGCAGGTCGCTCCTGAACGGTGCGGGCCCGTCGCCGCGCCGCAGCGGACGGCGCCCCAAGGGCTGACCCGGGGCCGGCGGTGTGCCGGCCCCGGCACCCGGCCCCTGCCGGCCGTCGTCAGACCGTCGCGCGGGCGGCGCGCACCAGCGCGTCGAAGAGACGCTGCTGCACCGGGTCCTCGTGCGCGGTGTCCTCGGGATGCCACTGCACGGCCAACAGCGGGGCTCCGCCTGCGAGTTCGACGGCCTCGACGGTCCCGTCGGCGGCGCGGGCGGCGACCGTCAGCCCCTCCCCCAGCCGGTCCACGTGCTGGTGGTGGTAGCAGGACGCCTCCGCCTTGTCGACGCCGGTGGCCCGGGCCAGGGCCGAGCCGGGGGCGAGGGAGACGGGGTGGCGCACGTGCCGGTGGTCTCGCCCGGGGCCGCCCATGTCCTGGTGGAGTGTTCCGCCCAGAACCGTGTTGACCACTTGCAGGCCGCGGCAGACGGCCAGGATCGGCGTGCCGTGCGCGAGCGCCTGACGGGCGAGTTCCAGGTCGAAGGCGTCCTGCTCGTCGTCGACGTCGTAGACGGCCTCGTGCGCGTCGGCCGCTCCGTAGCGGTGGGGGGCGATGTCGCCCCCGCCCGGGAGCAGCAGGCCGTCGAAGCGGGCGAGGCGGGCGGCGACCTCGGCGGGGTCGGCCGTGCCGCCGGGGGCGTGCGGGTGCAGGGTGACGGGCTCGCCGCCGGCCCGCCACACGGCCTCGACCAGGGCGCGCGCGTTGACCTCGGCGGCGTAGCGCAGCGCCGAGGTGGTGGCGGAGAAGCGGGCGGGTACGGCGATCAGCGGGCGGTGGGTCACAGCTGGATCCAGGTGGTCTTCAGTTCGGTGTACTTCTCCAGGGCGTGGGCGGACTTGTCCCGTCCGTTGCCGGACTGCTTCATGCCGCCGAAGGGCACGGTGAGGTCGCCCTCCTCGTAGCAGTTGACCCAGACGGTGCCGGCCTTGAGGGCGCGGGAGACCCGGTGGGCGGTGGACAGGTCGGAGGTCCACAGGCCGGCGGCGAGGCCGTACTCGGTGGCGTTGGCGAGGCTGACGGCCTGGTCGACGTCGTCGAAGGCGAGGACGGAGAGCACGGGCCCGAAGACCTCCTCGCGCGCCAGCCGGCTGCCCGGTGCGACCTGGTCGAAGACGGTCGGTTCGAGGTGGACACCGCCGGTCTCGGTGAGGATCCGGGTGCCGCCGGTGCGCAGGCGGGCGCCGTCACGCCGCGCGGCGTCGATGTGGCCGAGCACGCGGGCGAGGTGCTGCTCGCCGACCAGGGCACCCATCTCGGTGTCCGGGTCGAGGGGGTCGCCGACACGCAGCTCACGGGCGCGTCGTACGACGGCTTCGGTGACGTCCTCGGCGATGGAGGAGTGGACCAGCAGCCGGGAGGGCGCGGTGCACATCTCCCCCTGGTTGAAGAAGATGCCCCAGGCGGCGGTGGCCGCGGCCTTGTCGAGGTCGGGGGCGTCGGGCAGGACGATGTTGGGGGACTTGCCGCCCAGCTCCAGCCAGACGCGCTTGAGGTTGGAGTCGGCGGAGTAGCGCAGGAAGTGGCGGCCGACGGCGGTGGAGCCGGTGAAGGCCAGGACGTCGACGTCGGGGTGGAGGCCGAGGGCGCGGCCGGCGACCGGGCCGTCGCCGGCCACGACGTTGAGCACGCCCGGGGGCAGGCCGGCCTCCCGGGCGAGCCGGCCGAGCAGCAGGGCCGACAGGGGCGAGTTCTCCGAGGGCTTGAGGACGACCGTGCAGCCGGCGGCCAGGGCGGGGGCGACCTTCCAGCCCGCGAGCGTGAGGGGGAAGTTCCAGGGCACGACCGCGCCGACGACGCCGGCCGGCTCCCGGGTGACCAGGGCGAGGGCGTCGGGAGCGGTGTGCGGTGACTCGTCGGTGAGCTTGTCGGCGAGCTGGCCGTACCAGCGGAAGGTGTTGATCACGGCCCGCAGTTCGATGTCGTGCGCGTCGGTGATGGGCTTGCCCATCTCCAGGCTGACGGTGAGCGCCAGCTCGGACCGGTGTGCTTCGAGGAGATCGGCGACGCGCAGCAGGATCCGGCCGCGGTCGGCGGGGGCGAGCCGCGGCCAGGGGCCGTGGTCGAAGGCGCGGCGGGCGGCGGCCACGGCGGCGTCGACCTCGGCGGCGCCGCCGTCGGCGACTTCCGCCAGTGGTTGTCCGTCACGCGGCGAGATCACGGTGAACGTGCTGCCGCCCCCGGCTTCCTCGGTGCCGTCGATGAGATGGGTGCGGGGCAGGTCGAGCGTCTTCGCCCGGCGGAGCCACTCGTCGTGGGTGGCAACGGTCATGCGGTCCTCCAGACCGGGTGGTCAGCGGTGGGAAGGGCGGATGGCCGCCCGCCGCGGGCGTGTGCCGGACGGGCGGCCACACGGTGTCAGCGGGCGTCGGGGGCGGTGCGCCGGCGCCTGAGGCGTTCGTTGGCCACGCCGAGCGCCAGCACGGCGGGCACGGACAGCACGAGCCAGAACGCCGTGCTCGCCTCGCCGCCGATGAGGGTGGTGAAGTTGGCCAGGATGAGCCAGATCGCGCCCGCGAGGCCGAGCGCGCCGAGGACGGGTGCGATCAGCGTGTTCCACATCCGGCCGTCGACCCGTCGGCGGCGGAAGAACACCACCACGGACACCGAGGTCAGCAGGTAGAGCAGCATCATGGCGAGGACGGCGAGTCCGCTGAACCAGGAGAAGAGGGTGAGCACCGGATCCTTGCCGGCCAGTGCGAACGGCACGACGAGGAGGACGGCGATCACGGTCTGCACGCAGCCCGCGGTCCACGGGGCGAGGCGGCTGTTGAGCCGGCACAGGGAGACGGGCAGCTGGCGGTCGCGGCCGAGGGAGAACAGGTAGCGGTTGGCGGAGTTGTGGAAGGTCAGGATGCCGGCGAACAGGGAGGTGGCCAGGAGGATCGGCAGGACGTCGTTGATCCAGCCGCCGAACTGTCCCGCTATGGGTGCGAAGACGAATCCCGCGGAGTCGCCGCTCGCCAGTGCCGTGCTCGCGGCTGCGGGCGCCTTGGACGCGCCGTAGGCCGAGATCAGCATCCAGGAGGTGAGGGCGAAGAACGCGGTCACCACGATCACCGACAGATAGGTGGCCCGCGGCACCGTCTTCTTCGGCTCCTTGGCCTCCTCGCCGTAGATCGCGGTGGCCTCGAAGCCGAACATCGACGCCACGGCGAACATCACGGCGACGCCGGGCGCGCCCTGGAGGGCCGCCGCCGGGGAGAAGCTGTCGGCCACGCCCAGGCCCTCGGGGCCGCCTCCCTTGACCAGGGTGACCAGGCCGAAGACCAGCAGGATGCTGAACTCGGCGAGTACGAAGACGGCCAGGACCCGGGCCCCCATCTCGATCCCCGCGGAGCCCAGGGCCTGGACCACGGCCATGGTGAGCAGCGTGCACACCCACCAGGGCACGTGGAGCGGGGTGTGGTCGGCCACGAGCCCGCTGACGATCGAGCCGTACAGGCCGTACATCGCCGCCTGGATGACGCAATACGCGAAGAGGGCGACGCTCGCGCTGCCCGCCCCGGCGGTCCGGCCCAGGCCGGTGCCGATGTACGTGTAGAAGGCGCCGGCGTCCACGACGTGCCGCCCCATGGCGACGAAGCCGACGGAGAAGAGCAGGATGACGGCTCCGGCCAGCAGGTAGGCCGCCGGGGTCCCCGATCCGTTGCCGAGGGCGACGGAGATCGGGGCCGCGCCGGCGATTCCGGTGAGCGGGGCCTGACCGGACAGGACGAAGAAGAGGATGCCCAGGACACCCAGGGCGTTGGGTTTGAGCGTGGCTTTAGTGGGGGCGTCCCGTACGGTCCGCTCGGCGGAGGCCGTCTGACTGTCCACTCGGATCACCTGCCAGAGAAGGGGAGGATCGTTTCAGGCCAAACGAGTTGCCTCATCGTGGGGCGGAACTATCCGTTTGACAAGGGGTTGGGCGCAGGGAATCCCCGGGAGAGCGCATTCTCACCTCGGCGTGACACGGGGCGGCCCCACCGCCCGCCGGCTGCGCGAACGATCCGACGAGGAACCGGTCAGCTCCCGGCCGGCCCCTCGGCCAGTCCGCGCAGCAGGGTCCTGAGCTCGGCGAGCGCCTCTTCGGTGACCTCGCGCTCGCCGAAGACGAGCTGGTGCAGGACCAGGCCCTCCAGGGCCGCGAAGACGAGCCGGGAGGTGCCGCGGCTCACCGGGGCGGGGAGCATGCGGGACAGCTCCCGCCGGGTGGCCTCGAAGTACTCCTCGTACAGGCTGCGCAGGTGCGGCAGCAGCTCCGGCCTGCGCCGGGCTTCGAGGAGCAGCTCGTACTGGAACGCCTGGAGCTCCGGACCGCTGTCCACCATGTCCGTGAGCCCGCCGGCGAAGTCGTCCGGGTCACCGGTGCCGATGTCGAGCGTGCTGCTGGTCAGCGAGGTACGGACGGCGTGGGTGACGGCCTCCTCGATGAGCGCGTCACGCGAGCCGAAGTGGTGCACGACCAGGCCGTGGGTGACCCCGGCCTCCTCCGCGACCGCCCGGTACGTGAGCTTGCGCAGCCCGCCGCGGGCCACCACGCGGACGGCGGCGTCCAGCAGGGCGGCCCGGCCCGTCCCGTAGTGGTTGACGCGCTTGCGGGGACGGCGCTCGCCGGCGGGCTCGACGGAGTCGGTCATGGCGCCGACCCTACCGGCGGCGGTCCGGTCAACGCCTGGGCGGCCTGATGCCACGGAACTCCCAGTCGCCGCCGAGCGCGGTGGACAGCACCTCCTCGGACTCGGTGGGCTGGGCCCCCACGTCGGTGCGGATCGCGGTGGGGCCGGTGACGATGTGGTTGGTGAGCCGGCCGAGGCCCTCGACCTCCACCTCCACGACGTCGCCGGGCTGCACCGGCCGGGAGTTGGCGGGGGTGCCGGACAGCAGGACGTCGCCGGGGTACAGGGTGATGGTGCGGGCGATGTCGGCGACGAGGTAGTGCATGTCCCAGGTCATCTCGTCGGTGGAGCCGTCCTGGACGACCTCGCCGTTGACGTAGGTGCGCAGCCGCTTGCCGCGGAAGTCCCAGTCGGTGACCAGGCCGGGGCCGAGCGGGCAGAGGGTGTCGGAGCCCTTGACCCGGAGCATGGAGCCGGCGTCGGTGTCGCGGAAGTCGTGCAGGCCGTAGTCGTTGGCGACGGTGTATCCGGCGATGTACCGCCCCGCCTCGGCCGGGGCGATGTTGCGCGCCGGCCTGCCGATGACGATGGCGACCTCGCCCTCGTAGTTGAGCCACTTGCAGCCCTCGGGCCGGACGATGGCGCCCTGGTGGGAGTTGAGGGCCGAGGTCGGCTTGTGGAAGTAGGTCGGGGTGCCGGGCAGGCCGATTCCGAACTCCTCCACGCGGCTGCGGTGGTTGAGGTGGACGGCGATCACCTTGGAGGGAACAACCGGAGGGAGGTGCCGCGCCTCGTCGGCCTTGACGCGGCGGCCGTCCCCGGCGACCAGTTCGTCACCGTCCCGGACGGTTTCCACGGCGGCGCCGTCGAGGAGGATGCGGCGGTATTCGGGCATGTCGGTGCTCCTGGATGACGTACGTCGGCTAGATACGGCTGTGAGGGGTGCGCGGGGCGGGCAGGCCGGTGCCGGTCCAGCCGTCGGCCGGGCGGTCAAACCAGAGGTGGACCTGGCCGGTGCCGATCGAGTTCTCGTACTCGCCGTACTGGCGGGCCCGGGCGACGCACGCCTGCTCGCCGAGGGCGCCGGCCATCATCAGGTAGTGGAAGAACCTGGCCTCGGGCCGGTACTTCCAGAACTCGTCCATGGTGTCGAGGACCTTGTCGTGGCGGCCCTCCTTGAACCAGGCGATGCGCTCGCAGTCGGCCTCGCGTGCCTCGGGGGTGAAGATGTGCGCCGGGTCGCTGGACTCGTGGTCGCGCAGCTCGCGCAGCGGCCAGAAGGTGTGGGAGAGCGCGCCGGAGGCGATCAGCAGCACCCGGCGGCCCGGCGTCGCGGCGATGCCGTCGGCCAGGGCGCGGCCCAGGCGCAGGTGGTCCTCCATGTCGCCGGTCTGGCAGACGCCGATGGTCACCCACCGCTTGTCCGGCAGGCCCTCGCCGAGGAACTTCCACAGGTTGATCGTGGCGTAGTAGACCGGCAGGTACTCGTCGTCGATCGCGGTGATCCACGTGCCGTGCCGGTCGGCGAACGAGGCGATGTTGCGGGCCAGTTCGGGGTCGCCGGGGAAGTCGTACGGCATCCGGCACATGCCCCGCGGCAGCTCCTCGGAGGTGAACAGCCCGGCGCGGCGGCCCTGCGCGGTGACGACGAACTCGACGGTGGTGGCCCAGTGCGAGTCGAGGACGACGACGGTGTCGTAGTCGTCGCGCTCGAAGACGTCCTCGCGGAGCTGCTCCAGGCCGGTGACGAGGGTGATCTCCTTGCCCTCGTTCAGCTCCAGCCGGGTCTCCCTCGGGAGCACGATGGTGGGGACGTGGGCGAGCAGTCCCGCCCCGACGATCTCACCCATGGTCCTTGAATCCCTTCGGCGCGGTGACGGTGTTCTTCACGTCGCAGTAGAAGTCGAAGCTCCAGGTGCCGCCCTCACGGCCGACGCCGGACTGGCGGGAGCCGCCGAAGGGGGCCTGGAGGTCGCGGACGAAGAAGCAGTTGACCCAGACGGTGCCCGCGACCAGGTGCGCGGTGACGCGCTCGGCGCGCTCGCGGTCGCCGGTGGCCACGGTGGCGGCGAGGCCGAACCGGGTGTCGTTGGCGAGGCGGACCGCCTCCTCCTCGGTGGTGAACGTCTGCAACGTCAGGACGGGGCCGAAGACCTCCTCCTGGACGATCTCCGCGTCCTGCGCCACGTCCGTGAGCAGGGTCGGCGCGTAGTACAGCCCGTCCCCGCGGTGGCCGCCGACGACCGCGCGGGCGCCCGCCGCGAGGGCGCGCCGCACGAAGCCGTCGATCTTCTCGACCTGGCGGGGGTGGATGTTGGGGCCGATGTCGGTGGCCTCGTCGCGCGGGTCGCCCTGCTTGAGCCGGGCCGCCTTCTCGGCGAAGCGGGCGGTGAACTCCTCGGCGACGGCGTCCTCGACCAGGATACGGGTGGCGGCGAGGCAGACCTGGCCGGCGTTGTCGTACTGCTCCACCGCGAGGTCGACGGCGAGGTCGAGATCGGCGTCGGCGAAGACCAGCAGCGGGGACTTGCCGCCGAGTTCGAGGCTGAGGGGCGTCAGGTTGGCGGCGGCCGAGGCGGCGATGCGCTGGGCGGTCGGGACCGAGCCGGTGAAGCTGATGCGCCGTACGTCCGGGTGCGAGGTGAGCGCGTCGCCGATCTCGGAGCCGTAGCCCTGGACGACGTTGAGGACGCCGGCCGGGAGTCCGGCCTCGGCCGCGATGTCCGCGAGGAGGGAGGCCGTCAGCGGGGACCACTCGGCGGGCTTGAGGACGACGGTGTCGCCGGCCGCGAGCGCCGGGGCGACCTTCCACGTCGCCAGCATCAGCGGCGCGTTCCACGGGGTGATCAGGACGCACGGGCCGGCCGGGTCCCAGCTGACGTGGTTGGTGTGCCCGCGCGTCTGGAAGTCCTCGTGGTCCAGTCGCAGCAGCCAGTCGGCGAAGAAGCGGAAGTTGTGGGCGACCCGGGGCATCACACCGCGCCGGTGGGAGCGCAGGAGGGCGCCGTTGTCGCACGTCTCGACGATGGCCAGGTCTTCGAGGCGCTTGTCGACCCCGTCGGCGATGGCGTGCAGGATGCGGGCGCGCTCGGCCCGCGGGGTGGCGGCCCAGCCGGGGAAGGCCGCCTTGGCGGCGGAGACGGCCGCCGCGGCCTCCCGCGCGGTGCCGCGGGCGATCTCGCCCAGGGTGCTGCCGTCGATGGGCGAGACGTCGGTGAACGTGCCGGTGGAGGCGACGCGTTCACCGCCGATCCAGTGCCGGGTGTTGACGGCGACCCCGGCGACGGTGGTGAGGTGTGCGCTCATGGTGCTGGGCTCCTGGGGGTGGGTGCGGTGCGGGATCACTCGGCGCCGGAGGTGTTCGACTCCAGCAGTCGGCCGCCGTCCCAGACCACGCCCACCTGCCGGTAGTACGCGGCGATCGGCTCGCGGACCTCCAGCCGGGCCAGTTCCTCGGTGGGCGAGTCGAACAGCTCCAGGTCGGCGTCGCCGATCCAGGACTGCCCGCCCTCGAAGGAAGCGGCGCCGGACTCGACCAGCTCGTCCAGGGCGAGGCCCTTGCCCTTCTCGATGGAGGGCAGCCAGCGGTGGTGGGCCATCGGGTGGCCGTTGACGAAGCCGTTGGTCTGCGACGGCTCGCGCAGCGTGACGACGGCCTGGGCGAGGCGCCGGTCGGCGGCGGCCAGGGTGGCGCCGAAGCGGGCCCCGGCCTCGATGCGGGGGGCGGGCCCGTAGGGGTGCGGGCGGGTCTGGTGGATGGAGCCGAGCTTCTTCGGGTACCCCTGGTGCAGTCCGCGGGCGATGGCGAAGTCCTTGTCCACCCAGATGTAGACGCAGCGGCTGTAGGTCTGCCCCCGGTACATGCAGCGGACGACCGCGAAGGCCTCCTTGTACTGGGAGCGCACCGGGTCCAGCAGTTCCTCTCCGGAGGCGGCGCAGGACTGCCAGTCGGCCCAGACCAGCGCGACCGCGCCGGGGTCGTCGGCGGCGAGTTCGAGCGGCTCGGGGAGCAGTTCACGCACCCGGGCGGGATCCGTGCGGTACTCGACGGTGAGCAGGTCGCCGGAGTAGCGCCAGGGCGGGGAGGGGATCAGCGACGAGGCACCCGTCGCCGTCTTGGGGAAGAAGTATCCACGAACGCTGGTCACTTGGGGTTCCTTACGCGGTGAGGGCGGGCTGCGCGAGCAGTTCGGCGCGGTAGCGGGCGGCGGCTGCCGCGGCGGCCGGGCCGCCGAGGGCGACGACACCGACGAGGCGGCCCGCGGTGTGGTAGCCGGCCACGACGTCCCCGTCCGGGTCGCCGTCCAGGACGCGTACGTCGTCCTTGCCGAGGGCGGGGGCGCCGAAGGACTGGAGCCGGAAGTCGTGCTGGTCGCTCCAGAAGGTCGGCAGCGGCGCGAACGGCGGGAGTCCGGCGTCGCCGCCGCCGAGGTGGGCGGCGAGGACACGGGCGGCGTGCTTGGCTGTGTCCGTGGGGATCGACCAGTGCTCGACGCGGCGCGGTACGCCGTCGTAGCGGGCGTTGGGGAAGCGGGCGACGTCGCCGACGGCGACCACGTCGGGGCGTCCGCCGGCCCGCAGGTGCCCGTCGGTGAGCACGCCGTCCGTCAGGTCGAGGCCGTTGCCGTCGAGCCACTCGGTGTTGGCGAGGGAGCCGACGCACTCGACCACGACGTCCGCGGCGAGGACCGTGCCGTCGGCCAGGACGACTCCGGTGACCCGGTCGTCGCCCGCGAACCCGGTGACCCCGGTGCCGAGGGCGAAGCGGACACCCCGCTGTTCGTGCCGACCGAGCAGCGCCTTGGCGAGCTGGTCGCCCAGGGGGCCGACCATGGGCAGCGGCAGCGGGTCCACCACGGTGACCTCGGCGGCGCCCAGGGCCACGGCGGTCGCGGCGACCTCGCAGCCGATGAATCCCGCGCCGACGATCACCACGCGCGCTCCCGGCCGGGTCAGCGCCTCGCGCAGTCCCTGGGCGTCGGCCAGCGTGCGGACCGTGTGCCGTCCGGTGACGGGGCCCGGGCAGCGCAGCCGCCTCGGGCGCATGCCCGTGGCCACGACGAGTCCCCGGTAGGCGAGGGCCTCGCCGTCGTCGAGTGTGACGACACGCCGGTCCAGGTCGGCCGCGACGACCTTGGTGCCCAGCCGCCAGCGCACGTCCGCGACGCTGGCCCGGGGCCGGAAGGCGAGCGACTCGAACGGGGCCTTGCCGGCCAGGACCTCCTTGGACAGCGGCGGCCGGTTGTAGGGCATGTGGGGTTCGTCCCCGATGAGGGTGATCGGCCCGTCCCAGCCGGCGGCGCGCAGCTGCTCGGCCGCGCGCAGGCCGGCCATGGACGCGCCGGCCACGACGACGGTCGCGCTCATGGCTCAGTCCTCGATCCGGATGGCCTGGAGCGGGCAGACGTCGGCGGCCTCCTCGACCTCGTCCCGGAGCGCGTCGTCGGGGTCGGGGACGTAGGCCAGGTGTCCGGCGTCGTCGAAGCGGAAGACGTCGGGTGCCGCGAAGACGCACTGGCCGTGGTCCTGGCACTTGTTCATGTCGACGACGACCTTCATGGCCGGTCCTCCTGGTGCTGAGGGGGGGCGTCGGGGAGAGGGAAGAGGGGCCCGGACCGTGCGGGCCGGGCCCCGGCCACAGGGGTGCGGATGGCCCACACCCCCAACTCGTTTGGCTTCAAACAACATAGGAACGGGCCGGGCCCTGGTCAATAGCTATCCGCATGGATAAATTTCTGCGACAGGACCCTTGCGGGAAGGTGACACCCCTCCCTACCGTTTGGCCTCAAACAAACCGGCGGCCACTGCCCCTCCCCGCAGTCCGGGGCCGCCGCCCCTCCCCTCCCCCAGCGCTCCGAGCTCTGGGAGGCGCCCCCTTCCCCTTTGAGGAGACACCGGTGAGCGCATCCGACACCTCACCCGTCCGCCACCACATGGAGCGGCTGGCCGCCGAGGGCATCGACGTGGTCCGGGTGACCTATCCCGACCTCATCGGCACCGAACGCGCCCGGGACGTCCTGCTCGACCATCTGCCCGCCGCCTGCGACCACGGGCTCGCCTTCTGCCGTGCCGTCTACCACACCAGCCCGCAGGGTGACGTGGTCCCGGTCTCCGGGGGCCTGGACGCCGGTCTGCCCGACATCTGCGTGCGCCCCGACCTCGGCACCCTCACCGCCCTGCCGTGGGAGCCCGGAGTGGCCACCTGCCTGGGCGACGTCACCGACCCGGCCACCGGGGTGGCCGCCCCGGAGTCCCCCCGCGACCTGCTGCGCGCCGTCGTCGACCGATGTCACGAGCACGGGCTGCGCCCGGTGGCCGGCCCGGAACTGGAGTACTTCCTCTGCGACGCCGCCCCCGGCACCCCCGCCGGCTGGCGCCGCTACGACGAGGAGGCGGGCGTCGTCTACACGGCGGGGCTGCGCGCCGACGGGGACAACCACCTGCTGCGCACCCTGCGCCTGCTGCGCCAGATGGACCTCGGCGTCACCAGCGGCAACCACGAGTTCGACGGCTCGCAGTTCGAGATCAACCTGACCCACGGCGACGCCATGGCCGCCGCCGACCGCGCCTTCCGCTTCAAGGCGGCGATCAAGGAACTGGCCCGCAGGGAGGGCCGCCTCGCCACCTTCATGGCCAAGCCCTTCAACGGCGTCGGCGGATCAGGTTTCCACCTCCACCTGTCCTGCGTGGACGACCGGGACGCCAACGTCTTCGACGACCCGTCCGCCCCCTACGGCCTCTCCGCCACCGCCCGCCACGCCGTGGCCGGCATCCTCGGCCACGCCCCCGCACTGGCCGCGCTGGCGAACCCGACGATCAACTCCTACAAGCGCTTCGGCCCCGACACCCTCGCGCCCTGGCTGATCGACTGGGGCCTGGACAACCGCAGCGCCATGATCCGCATCCCACCGGAGCGCGGCTCGGGCTCCCGTCTCGAACTGCGCCTCGGCGACGCCAGCGCCAACCCCTACCTGCTGATCGCGGGAACGCTCGCGGCGGCGCTGCTGGGTGTGCTGGCCGGCGAGGAGCCCCCCGCGCCGCTGGAGGGCTACGGCTACGACACCGCGAAGTCCGCCGTGCTGCCCATGGGCCTGCCCGCGGCCCTCGACGCCCTGGAGGCGGACACGGCGCTGGCCGAGGTACTCGGCAAGGACTTCACCACCTCCTACCTCGCGTACAAGCGCGACGAGGTCGCGCGCTTCCAACGGCACGTCACCGACTGGGAGTTCACCGAGTACGCCTACCACCTGTGACGCCGGCCCGCCCGGGACACCGAGGAGCACACACCCCATGACCACCACCGCCCAGTCCGTGACCGACGCCGTGCGCGAGCCGCTGCCGCTGGCCGACGTCGACCTCGCGAACCTCGACCACTTCACCGACGGCGTCACCCCGTGGCGCATGTTCCACACCCTGCGCCACGAGGCCCCCGTCCACTGGCAGCCCGAGGAGGCACCCAACTCCGGTTTCTGGTCCCTCACGCGGCACGCCGACATCGCCCGCGTCGACCGCGACGCGGAGACCTTCACCTCGACGAGGTTCGTCAACCTCGAAGAGGTCGACGACGACCAGATCAAGAAGCGCGCCTCCATCCTGGAGCTGGACGGGGTCCGCCACCGTGCCCTGCGCAGCCTGCTCCAGCGGCAGTTCGGCGCGAGCGTCATCAACAGCTACGCCGACTTCCTGCGCGGTCTGACCGCGACCACCCTGGACGCGGCCCTGGCCAAGGGCACCTTCGACTTCGTCAAGGAGGTCTCCGCCGACTTCCCCATCAACGTCCTCGCCCGGCTCCTGGACGTGCCCCCGGAGGACAACCAGCAGCTCATCGACTGGGGCAACCGCATCATCGGCAACACCGACCCCGACTACGCGGACGTCCTGCTGCACAGCGAGGAGAGCGAGAAGTACCGCGACCTGCCCTTCCGCTCCCCCGCCTCCCTGGAGGTCTTCGCCTACGGCCGCGAACTGGCCCGGCAGCGACGCGGCGGCACCGGCACCGACCTGATCTCCAAGCTGGTCAACGAGACCCCCCGCGACGGCGTCCCCCTGTCCCCGCAGGACTTCGACAACTACTTCCTGCTCCTGGTCGTCGCCGGCAACGAGACCACCCGCCACACCATCACCCACTCCATGCTGGCCCTCATCCAGCACCCCGAGCAGCTCGCCCGCCTCCAGGAGGACCCCTCCCTCATCCCGACGGCGGTGGAGGAGTTCCTGCGCTGGGCCTCCCCCGTCTACCACTTCCGCCGCACCGCCACCCGCGATGTCGAACTGGGCGGCAAGCACATCAAGGAGGGCGACAAGGTCGTCATGTGGTTCGCCTCCGGCAACCGCGACGAGGAGGTCTTCGGCAACCCCTACGACTTCGACGTGACCCGGCGGAACAACGACCACATCACGTTCGGCAAGGGCAGCCCCCACCTGTGCCTGGGCAACCTGCTGGCGCGCACGGAGATCCGCATCATGTTCGAGGAGCTGATTCCCCGCCTGGCGGACATCAAGCTGGCCGGGGACGTCCCGCGGGTCCGCTCCAACTTCGTCAACGGCATCAAGAAGCTGCCGGTCGAGGTCACCCCGGCCTGACGGCCACAGCGGCCCGGCCCGCGACGTCATCGGGGTCGCCCGCGACCGTCGTTCACCGCTCTGCGCCGAAGTGGCGGACGCGGGCGGCGGTCGCGGGGACGTAGGGCAGCCAGTCACTCACCGTTCCGGCGGCGACGAACCGGGCGAGAGCGCTCGCGAACGCGCGGCCCAGCGCGCGCTGCGCATCGCCGGCCCCGGCGAGTACGGGGCTGTCGGGGTAGGCATCGAAGGTGTCGAAGAGGAAGGGCAGTTCGGCGCAGTGGGTGGCGCCCAGGCCATACGGGTCGTCGGTGGGGGCGTAGTCGAACTGGTAGACGTAGGCGGTGTTGCCGCCGGCCGCATGGTGGTCGGCGATCTCCAGTGAGCCGTCGCGGAAGAGTCCGTCGGTCTGCGCCGCGGTGAAGATCCGGGCCGGTGTCGCCTGCGGGTGCCGGGCGGCGTGCCGCTGGTAGGCGTCCTGGGCGGCCTCCCGGCCGACCTGGGCGGTGAGTGCGTCCAGCGCGGTGGCGGCGGTGAGGTTCTGGACGCGGGGATCGAAGGCGAAGAACGCCGTCGCCTCGTCGCGGGTGGTGCCGATCAGCAGCGGCTTGCCCTCCAAGGCGCCGTCGGCGAGGGCCTGCTGCCGGGTACGGGGCATACCGGGGGCGCCGAGGACCGGATACATCGGCGGGGCGGCGTTGCCCGGGGCCGCGAGCTGCGCGGAGAGCCGGCCGTAGGCGTCCAGCAACCGCTCGGCCGGCAGCGCGCGCAGGGTCTTCGCGGGGTCGGCGCCGGCCGGGACACCCAGCAGGCGCAGGTAGGCGTCGGCGTGCTCGGCGGCCTGGTGGGGATCCTGCGGGCTCAGGCCGAAGGGACCGCTCTCCAGCAGCACCCGGGTGACGGACCCGCTCGTTTCGGAATCGAGCGCGAGCGACAGGGCCGAGTACGCCCCGGCGGACTGCCCGCCGACGGTGATCGTCCGCGGGTCGCCGCCGAACGAGGCGATGTTGTGCCGCACCCAGCGCAGGACGGCGGCCTGGTCCTGGGAGCCGAGGTTGGCCGCGCCGATCTCCGGCAGGTAGAGGTAACCCAGCGGTCCCACCCGGTAGTTGGCGGTGACGACCACGATGTCGCCCAGAGCGGCGAGGCGACCGCCGTCGTACCAGTCCCAGCCGCCGGAACCGCTGGTGAAGCCGCCGCCGTGCCACCAGAGCAGGACCGGCCGGGCCGCGCCGTCCGCCGCGGCCCGGCGCGGTGCGAAGACGTTGACGGTCAGGCTCCCGTCCTCGTTCCAGTCCGGCACGCGCCGCCCCTGCACCCGCTCCAGCCGGGAGGCCGCCTGCGGGACGGACGGGCCGGCCTGTGCCGCCTCCCGCACGTCCGTCCAGCCCGGGTGCGCCCGCGGCGGCGCGAACCGCAGTTCGCCGACCGGCGAGGCGGCGTAGGGGATCCCCCGGAAGGAGACCGCCTCGCCCTCCGCGATTCCCCTGACCTTGCCCCGGTCGGTGTCCACGACCGTGCGCTCGATGCCAGCGGTCACCGTGCCCACCTGCTTTCTCTCGTCTCGGTTGCCCTGGGACGTTTCTAGGCCGGAACGAGAATCCGAGCCAGAATTGACCACTGTCATCGAGGAAGAAGGACATTGGATCTTCGTTCATGGAGAAAGTGCGCCACCAGATGAACGCGACGGACAGCCGGATCGCCGCCGCGCTGCTGGCCGCCCCGCGTGCCTCCTGGCGCACGGTCGGCCGCGTCCTCGGGATCTCGGAGCGCACCGTCGTACGCCGCGCGGCACCGCTGTTCGGCGACGGCACACTGCGCGCCACGGCCGTACGCAACGCCGCGCACTTCCCCGATCTGATGCCGCTGGCCCTGCGCATCCGCTGCCGGCCCAACCGGATCAGCGCCATCGCCGCCACCCTCGCCCGCCGCCCCGACACCCTCTGGGTCGACGTCCTCGGCGGCGGCGACGAGATCTGCACCATCCTGCACCTGGACGGACCGGACGCCCGCAACAACCTGCTGCTGCGCGACCTGCCCGCCACCCCTGCGGTCCGGTCGTGGACCTCGCACGTCCTGCTCCGGGTCTTCCCGGCCGCCTTCGACTGGAGCGGCGGCCTGCTGACCGAGGCCGAGCTGGCCGGGCTGCGCCCGAACCCGCCCGCGGCGCCCGCCCGGCCCGTCCTCCAGCCCCTCGACCACCGGTTGATCAGGGCCCTGACCGAGGACGGGCGAGCCTCCTACACCGACCTCGCGCGACGTGTCGGCACCACCGCGCTCACCGCCCGCCGCCGTGTGGAGGCGCTGGTGGGCGGCCAGGTGCTCAGGCTCGCCACCGAAGTCGATCTCGCCCGGCTGGGTGTCCGCGCCGAGGCGCTCCTGTGGGTCACCGTCGCGCCCGGCGCACTGGAGGAGACCGGGCAGCAGCTCAGCCGCCACCCACAGGTCCGCTTCGCGGCGGCCACCACCGGCTCCGCCAACCTCCTCGTGGCCGTCGCGGCAGCCGACCTCGACGCGCTCTACCGCTTCCTGACCGACACCATCGGCGCCCTCGAACACATCACCGCCCTTGAGGTCACCCCCATCCTGACGGGGGTCAAAAGGACCGGTCTGGTCCGGCCGGGAAGCCTCTGAGCGGGCAGGACGCGGCCTCCCCGCTCGCTTCGTCTTCCGGCCCGGTGAGCCGGGTGGCGAGGAGGTAGGCGACGGTGACGTCGCGGTATTCCTCGCCGGGCACGACCCTGTCGGGCAGGCGGGTCCGGTCGCTGCGGCTCGTCGACTCCCGCTCCCCGGTGCCGGGGAAGCGGACGGCTGTCCTGGGTTCCTCCGCGAAACGCAGACGCTCGGCGTGGACCGTCGACCGGAACGAGATGTCCCACGCCCGGCTCTCCGTTGCCGCGCCTGCCGTTCAGGGCGGCTCCTCCCGCTCTTCGGTGGTGCGGTGGCGACGGGGCCGGAGTGCCGGCTTGCCGTCCTCGGTGCCCGCTCGGCGCGCGCGGGTACCTTCCTGGTCCCGGACGGCCCGGCGCCGGCCCTCCGCGGCCTTGCGCACCGCACCCCGTCCGGCGGACCCGGTGCGATGCGCGGTGCCGCCCGCCGCGTGCGGGACGTCCGCGGTGGCCCGTCCCCCGTCCCGCGCTGTTTCGCCCGCCGCGTGCGGGACGTCCGCGGTGGCGCGCCCGCTGTCCCGTGCCGCTTCGCCCGCCGCTTGAGTCACGCCTGAAGCCGTCTCGGCCACCTTCCCCGTGGCGGCGCCGACCTCCGCACCGGTCTCGCCGACGACGCGGCTCGCCTCACCGCCGGCCTCCTCCACCACGCGCCCGGCAGCGGTGCCCACGTCCCGGACGGCGCTCCCGGCCCCCTGGCCGATGTCCTCGGCCACCGAGCCGACGCCGTGACCGACGTCCTGTACGGCGGCCCGGGCGCCCAGGCCGACGTCCTGGACTGCCCTGCCGGCCCCCGTACCCAGCTCTCCGACGGCCTGACGGGCTCCGCCACCGACGTCCCGCACAGCGGACCCGACTCCCCGCGCCACCTCACGCAGGATCTCCGGATTGCGGTCGAGCGTGGTCAGTACGCGGTTGATGATCGAGGCGACATTGTCGAGACGGACCCTGAGCTGAGCCTGCGCCTCCACCCCCGAGATGCCCAGGTGCACCCGGCCCAGCGCGACGTCGGCGCCCACGTTCAGCTTCACCAGGTCGAGCACCTCGGCTTGCAGCGAGACGTGCGCGCGCAGGTCCTCGACGTCCAGGTCGATCTCGTCGACCTTCAGCACCGGGACGTCGAGGAAGACGTCGGGGTCGGTACCGGCGGCCAGCCGCGCGCCGGTTGTCCCAGCGCCGGGGACGGCCGCGGTCCCGTGAGCCGTGGCGGTGCTGCCGTAGGGCTCCGGCTCGACGTCGTACGGCTCGGGCTCGGTGTACTCGTCGATGTCCTCGGTGATGTCCTGGGCGTCGGGTTCCCCGTCGTACGGGCCACGCTCCTCGGCGGCCCCCTCGTCGTTGCCTGCGTTGCCCTGCGCCACCGCGCCTCCCCGAGTCAGCCGCCACTTTCCTCCCATTTTGTTCCAGCATGGCGATCGGTGCGCGGCGATCGGTGCGCTGTCAACAGCGCTTCCGTGCGGGCTGCCGTGCCGCCGTCCGCTCCGGCGTTTCCGCTCCCCAAAAGGCGAGCAGTGCGCTGACGAGTGCCTCCGGAGCCTCTTCGGCCATGTGGTGTCCGGAGTCGATCGGGGAGCCGTCCAGTCGGCCGGCCGTCCAGGGGCGCCAGACGCCCGGCACGTCGCCGTAGAGGTCCGCCATGTCGTCGCGGGTGGCCCACAGCACCTGCACGGGGCAGTCGATGCGCCGGCCGGTCCGCCGGTCGGCGTCGTCGTGCTCCCGGTCGATGCCGAGGCCGGCACGGTAGTCCTCGCACATGGCGTGCACGGTGGCCGGGTCGTGGATGGCGCGGCGGTAGTCGTCGTACGCTTCGGCGCCCATCTGCTCGGCGGTGGCCTTGTACCAGGCGTCCGGGTCGGCGTTGATGACGCGTTCGGCGGGCTTGTCGGTCTGCCCGAGGAAGAACCAGTGCCACCAACTGGCGGCGAAATCCGCGTCACAGCGCCGCAGCGCCTCCCCGATGGGCACGGCGTCCAGCACGCTGACGGCGGACACGGCTTCCGGGTGGTCCAGGGCCAGGCGCGTGGCCACGTACGCGCCCCGGTCGTGCCCGACGACGGTGAACCGGTCGTGGCCGAGGCCGCGCATGACCGCCAGGCAGTCGCCGGCCATGGCGCGCTTGGAGTACGGGCTGTGCCGCGGGTCGGTCGGGGGCTTGTCGGACTGCCCGTAACCGCGCAGGTCGGGACAGACCACCGTGTGTCCCGCGGCGGCCAGCAGGGGGGCCACGCGGTGCCAGGTGGCGTGCGTTCGCGGGTGCCCGTGCAGGAGCAGGACCGCGGGACCGCTGCCGCCGTGACGCACCCGCAACCGGACGCCCTCGCCCTCGCGGCGCGTCAACGTGAACCCGTCGAACATGAGACCTCCTGTGGCGTGGCCGGGATCTCACGGCTCCCCTGACCGGGACGCTTCATGCACGGCGGTCGTCGCGGTGGCCGGCCGGTCGCCGGGCCCGGCTACCGGGGTACGCCGCGGACGGCATCGGCCGGAGCGAGCCCGCATTTCTATCTCCAACGTGGATTGTTCCTAGAATGGGCGGGTGAAGGACATCGACTCGATCGCGGTGTTGCAGGATCCGGTGCGGCGCCGCCTCTACGACTACGTGGTGGCACAGGGCCGCGAGGTCGGCCGCAACGAGGCCGCCGAGGCGGCCGGGGTGGCACGCACGCTCGCCGCGCACCATCTGGACAAGCTGACCGAGGCCGGGTTGCTGGAGTGCGGCAGCCGCCGCCTGACGGGCCGCTCGGGGCCGGGGGCCGGCCGTCCCGCCAAGGTGTACACGCGGGCCCGGGTCGAACGGTCGGTGTCGCTGCCCGCCCGCGACTACCGCACCGCCGCCGACCTGCTCGCCGAGGCCGCCGAGCAGGCCGGGCTGGACGCCGGGCTCTGCGCGGCCGCGCGCCGCCGGGGTGAGGCCCTGCGCGGCTCGGCGGCACCCTGCGGCGGCCTCGAAGAAGCCATGGAGATACTGGCCGCCCGCGGCTACGAGCCGTATGTGGAAGGCGCCGAGAGCACCGAGGGCGTTCAGTCCGCCGAAGCCACCGGGGCGACGACCGGGACAACGGCACGAGTGGTCCGGATGCGCAACTGCCCCTTCCACGCCGTCGCCGAACGCTTCCCGCCGCTCGTCTGCGGCATGAATCTCGCACTGCTGGAGGGGCTGATCGGCACGGACGGTCCCGTCCGCGCCCGCATGGACGCCCGGCCGGGCGAGTGCTGCGTCGTGGTCGAACCTTCTAAAGACAACAGTCATTGACATAGAAAATCGGGCGTGCTGGGATGAGGCCATGACCGCACCCGCGCACGCCGTGCACCTCGCCGAGCTCAATGTCGCCACGCTCCGCCACCCCCTCGACGACCCGCGCATGACGCCGTTCGTCGAGATGCTCGACCCGGTCAACGCCGCCGCCGACGGCGCGCCCGGCTTCGTGTGGCGACTCGTGGAGGAGGGAACGGCCGACGCGACCGGCCTGCGCCCGGCGGGCGAGGACGTCATCGTCAACCTGTCCGTGTGGGAGACCCAGGAGGCCCTGTGGGACTTCACCTACCGCAGCGGGCACCTGGAAGCGCTGCGGCGGCGGCGCGAGTGGTTCCACCGGCACGTCGAGGCACACCTGGTGCTCTGGTGGATCCCCGCCGGTCACCTCCCGACCGTCGGCGAGGCCCTGGAGCGGCTGGCGGACCTGCGGGCCCACGGGCCGTCCCCGCGCGCGTTCACCTTCGCCTCCCCCTACACCGCAGCCGAGGCCGCCGGGCACGCCCGGCCGGTGCCGGTCTCGGACCCGGCGGCCGTCCAGACCGGCCAGGACGCCACGCCGGCCCTCTGACCCAGGGTCGGCAACGACCCGAGGCACTCATGGCTGAGCAGCCACACCAGAGCAAGTGCCCCATTTGCCCGATTATTCTGGAGCGGTGGAGCCATACCCGCCTCCCTCGGGCAGCGATCACGGCGACCGGACGCCGCTGGACGCCGGAGTGCGCCCGGAGATCCTCGCTTCCTGGCAGCGCTCGCACTCCCTCGGCATCGACCGCGAGCGGGCGGTCCTGCCGATCGAGAGCGACCTGGATCCCGACTCCCGGCTGATCAGGGCTGCCGCGCCGGTGCTGGCCCGCCTGTACGAACGGTTCTCGGGCGTACCGGTGACCCTGGCACTGGCCGACTCACGGGCGCACATCGTGGACCGGTGGGGCGACCCGGCGGGGCTGGAACTGATGGACGCCGCCTCCCTGGTGCCGGGCGCCAACGTCGACGAGCGGTTCATGGGCACCAGCAGCGTCAGCATGGTCCTGAGCACCCGGGCACCGTTCGTGGTCGTGGGCCACGAACACTTCCTGCACGACCTCAAGGAGCTCACCTGTATGGCCGCGCCGGTGCGCGACCCGGTGGGCGGCACCGTGCGGGGCGCGGTCAACCTCTCGGTCCCCCGGGAACTGGCCGACCCCGGCATGGCGCTGGTCCTGCAAGACGCCACCGAACGCATCGGGGAACGCCTGCTGGAGCTGAGCACGGCCCGCGAGCTCGAACTCACGCACTCCTTCCGCCGGGCCATGGAGCGCGGCGGGCACGCCGAGCTGGACCTCGCGTCGGGAGAGCTGTCCCGGCGCGGCGGACCGCCGCCCCGGCTCGGCTCGCAGGAACGGCTGATCCTGCTGGAGCGTGCCGTCGAGCTGATCTCCTCGAACGGTGACGCGTTCGCCGAGGTGCCGCTCGCGGGCGGTCGCGTGGCCGTCCTGCGCCGACGCGAGCTCCACCACGGTGACGCGGAGGGGGCGGCGGTCGAGGTCAGTTTCGAGGACAGCGGCGGTACGGGTCCGGCCCGTCCGGCCACCGCGACCGCCGCCGATGGCCGTGTGCCGCTCCTGAACCGCCCCGCCGAGGCGGCGCCGCCGCACACCGGCGGGACGACCGACGCGTGGCTGCTGCTCGTGGGCGAGCCGGGCGTCGGCCGGCTCGCCGCCGAGGCGCGCGGACGGCTGGCCCTGCTGAACGAGGCGGGTGTCCGGCTCGGCACCACCCTGGACCTGTGGCGCACCGCCGAGCAACTGGCGGAGATCACCGTGCCGCGCTTCGCCGACCTGGTCGTCGTCGACCTGGTCGAAGGCGTTCTGGCGGGCGAAGAGCCACCGCCCGGACCGCCGCGCCCCGACGTACCGCTGCGCCGGGTGGCCGCCTGGGCCGGCGACGACGCCCGCGACCTCCCGGTCGGCGGGGTGAACGAGCCGGTCGGCTACCCCGCCGGGACGCCCCAGGCCCGGTGCCTGGAGACCGGGCAGCCGGTCACGGACTCGGTGGTGACCGCCGCCCTGGCCGGGCACCCGGCCGGCCGGGCGCACCCCGTCGGATTCCTCGGCGAGGGCGCGCACTCCTACCTGGCGGCTCCGCTGTCCGCCCGGGGCTGCGTTCTCGGCCTGGCGGGGTTCTACCGCCGCGGCAGGACGAGGCCGTACGAGCAGGACGACCTCACACTGGCCGGCGAGCTGGCGGCCCGCGCCGCGATCAGCATGGACAACGCCCGCCGCTACCGCCGGGAGCACCACGCCTCCCTCACCCTGCAACGCAGCCTGCTGCCGCATGCCCTGCCCCGGCTGAGCACCGTCGGCCTCGCCTCCCGGTATCTGCCCGCGGACACCAGGTCGGGCGTGGGCGGCGACTGGTTCGACGCGATCCCGCTGTCCGGCATGCGCGTGGCGCTGGTCGTCGGCGACGTGCCCGGAAACGGGTTGCAGGCGGCAGCGACCATGGGCCGGCTGCGTACGGCGGTACGGACGCTGGCCGGTCTGGACCTGCTGCCCGAGGAGGTGCTGGCCCACTTGGACGACCTGGTGAGCCGCACCCCTGAGGAAGACGCCGACGACCAGGACCCGGCGACGGGGACGACCTGCCTGTACGCGGTCTACGACCCGGTGTCCTGCCGGTGCACGGCCGCGACGGCCGGTCATGCGCCGCCGGCTCTGCTGACCCCGGACGGGGAGGCGCGGCTGATCGACCTCCCGACCGGTCCGCCCCTCGGGCTCGGCGGGCTCCAGCCGTACGAGTCCGCCACCGTCGACCTGCCCCCGGGCAGCCTGTTGACGATGTACACCGACGGACTGCTGAAGGAGGGCCGCGGCTACGAGGACACCGAGGCGCGCACCGCGCAGCTGCTGGCCTCCCTGCGCCTCGCCGGTGCGGAGCTGGAGGACACCTGCGACCGGCTCACGGACGCCCTCCTGCCCGACGGCCCGTCCGACGACGTGGCCCTACTGCTGGCCCGTGTGCACGCGCTGCCCGAGGACCGGATGGCGTGCTGGGAATTCCCGTCCGACCCCGCGGCCGTGGCCCGGGCCAGGGCGCTGACCCGTGCCCAGCTCGCCGCCTGGGGCATGTCGGAGCTGGACTTCAACACCGGGCTCGTGGTCAGCGAGCTGGTCACCAACGCCGTGCGGTACGGCGGCCCGGGGCCGGTGGGCCTGCGGTTGCTGCGCGACGACTCACTGATCTGCGAGGTCTCCGACGGCAGCAACACCTCGCCGCGGATCAGGCGCGCGGCCACGACCGAGGAGGGCGGACGCGGCCTGTTCCTCGTGGCGCAGTTCACCAAGAGCTGGGGTGCCCGCTACATGCCGCAGGGCAAGACGGTGTGGGCCGAGCAGATTCCGCAGCCGGAGAAGCCTGCGCCCGAGCCGGACGAGCAAGCACTGCTGGCCATGTTCGACGACCCCGGCTGACCCGCCGCCGGTCGCGGCGGTCAGTCGGGTACGGAGTCCACGGTGGCGTAGCTGTGCAGTACCTGGTCCGTTCCGGTCAGCGCCAGCATGCGCCGTACGCGTTCGCTGGGTGCGATCAGCGCCAGGCGGGCGCCGGTGCTCCGGGCCGTGCGGTAGACCGCGATCAGGCAGGTGAGCCCGGTGGAGTCCAGGAAGGCGACGCCGGACAGGTCCACGAGCACGCTGTGCCCACCGGTGAGCACCAGGGGTTGCAGGGCGTCGGCGAGGTGTGAGGCGGTGTGCAGGTCGAGGTCGCCCACGACCGTGACGAGGTGACGGTCGGTGCCCAGACGGCGCACGTGCACCTGGAGGGTGTGGTGACGGTCATGGGAGGCGGGCCGGTCGGTGGTCATGGCCGCTTCCTTCCGCGGGGGCCCGGGGTCACGGGGTCAGCTCCTGCTGGTGGCCGCCGCGCCACTCGGTGAGCAGCACGGTGGCGTCGTCGTCGAGCTTGCCGTCGTGGTGATCCATGACGGCGGCCATCAGCCGGCGCAGGGTCTCGTGCAGGGTGTGCCGGCCGGAGTGGTGACGGCGGATGAAGTCGACGAAGCGTTCCTGGCCGAATTCCTTCCCGTACCTGTCGCGGGCTTCCACGACGCCGTCGGTGTACAGCAGCAGGCGGTCTCCGGGTTCGAGCTGCTCGGTGGCCGTCGTGACCGGCAGGCCGAGGTCGGCGCCCATGGGGCCGGCCGGGGGGCAGGCCAGTTCGGTGGTCCAGCGGTTGCCGCGGATCAGGATGGGCAGGTGCTGGCCGCGGTTGATCCAGGTCAGCCGGCCGGTCTCCATGTCCAGGTCGGCCAGGATGCCGGTGACGTAGCGGCTGGTGCCGAACTGCTCGATCAGCGTCGCCTCCACCGACCGGCTGGTCTCGGTCAGCGAGGCACCCTGGCGGCGGGCGTTGCGGCAGGCGGCCACGGCGACGTTGGCGGTGATCCCGGCGGTGGTGTCGTGGCCCATGGCGTCGAAGACGCCCAGGTGGAGGGTGCTGCCGGCCACCGCGTAGTCGAAGGCGTCGCCGCCCACCTGGTAGGCGGGCTCCATCACCGCGCCGACGGTGACGTGGTGACCGGCGTAGGCGGGTGGCGGGGTGAGGTTCCACTGCATCTCCGCGGCCACGTTCATCGGCTCCGTGCGCACCAGACGCGCGTAGGAGTCGCTGAAGGACCGCTTGCTCAGCAACAGCAGCGCCGCCATCGACGCCAGGTCGCGCAGGCCCTCGCGGACGGGTTCGTCGTCGCTGTCGGTGTCGGCCCGCAGCACCCCCAGGCGTTCCACACCGTCGGTGATGGCCACCCACCACCGCCGCCCGCCCGGACGGTCGTGTGTCCCTTCCCATCCGGGTTCGGCGAGCATGTCCACGCGCCGGTAGGCCTGGCCGGGCAGACTGCCCGAAACGGTGAACTCCTGCCCGCGGTCCCCGGCGCCCAGCCCCCGACCGGTAAGCCGGCGCAGCACCGTCTCCCGGATGTCCACCACGAAGAGGGCCACGTCGCGCATGCCTGCCACGGCGGCGTGGTCGGCGATCATCCCCGGAAGCTCTTCGAGCGTAGCCGTGTGACTGGCCTGCATCAGCCGCAACAGCGACGCCGCGCTGTCGGTCACTTCGCCCCCTTTTTCCCTGGCCGCTCGGGTCATGTCCATCCTCGGCCACCACACGGGTACCCGCTCCCCGACCGCGTGCGCGGCCCGGCGGCAGGCATGCTCGCGCCCGCCTGGATCCGGTGGCTCGGGCCGGTCACGGGACGGTGATGTCCGCTCCGGTGCGCGTGCGGCGCCGGTCAGGGCTTTCGGGCCTGGCCGAGCTGGCGCTGGAGGCTCCCGGTGAGGTGCTCCGCCATGGCTTCCGCGGCGCGCTCGGGCTTGCGGCGCAGTATCGCGCGTACGACGCGTTCGTGTTCCGCGAGCGTCGGGTCGTCGGCGTTCCCGGCGCTTCTGATGCGGAAGACATGCAGATGGGAGTGGAGTCGCTGCACCGCGTCGGCGAGCAGCGGACGTTGCGAGGCCACCGCGATGGTGTCGTGGAAGCGCTGGTCGAGAGCGGCGAAGCCGCGGTAGTCCGCGTAGCGCCCCGTCGGCCCCGGGTGGGTCTGCATCTCCTCCACAAGCCGCTCGATGGCGTCGAGTTGCTCCTCGGTGGCGTTGGCGGCGGCGAGCGCCGCCGCTCGCGGTTCCAGCAGGAGCCGCATCTCGAAGAGCTGCTCAAGGCCCTCGCGCGTCAGCAGTTCCGTCGCCCGGTACCCGGACAGCGACCTCTTGACCACGAGTCCGTCGGACTCCAGCCTGGCCAGTGCCTCGCGGACGGGCGTGGGCGAGACTCCGAGAGCACGCGACAGCGCTTCGATCCCCACGCGTGCGCCCGGGGCGATCTCATGGTCCATGACCATGGCCTTGATCTGCTCGTAGACGCTGTCCGAGAGAACCTGGCGACCGGCACGGGCGGACGGGCTGCTCCCGGACTCCGGGACCTTGGCGGAGGAACCGTCATGCTGTGGCATCCGTTCTCCTGCTCCTGCCGCTCCAGGTTGTCGGGACGACGCAGTTTACCGAGGTGAGGGGTGCCGCCTCCGCCACGCACCGTGCCACGCGCCTCATCCCGCCTCCCCTTGCGTGGTCACCGCCGGGAGCGCGCGGTCGTGGATGATGCGGATGATCCGGCCGCTCATCCGCTCGTAGTCCCCGTCGTTGTCGACCTCGCCACGGATGCGGTGGTCGGCCATGACGAGGACACGGTCCGCCAGCGTGATCATCTCGGTGAGGTCGCTGCTGATCAGCAGGATCGGCAGACCTTCGCGGGCCAGTTCCCACAGGAGCCGGTGGAAGGCGTGCTTGGTGCGCACGTCGACGCCCACGGTCGGTTCGTCGACGACCAGCAGGCGGGTGTCGGCCGCGAGCCACTTCGCCAGACTGACCTTCTGCTGGTTGCCGCCGGACAGTTCACCGGCGTTCTGCTCAAGGCCCGAGACGCGGATGCCGAGCCGGTCGACCAGGTCCTGTGCCGCCTTCCGCTCCTCGGCGGCGGGAACGTACCCGAGGGCCTTGGCCAGCTTCTTCCACACGGTGACCGTGATGTTCCGGTGGATGGGCTGGTCGAGGAAGACGCCCTCTTCCTTGCGGTTCTCCGTCAGGTAGCCGATGCCGAACTCGTGCAGCGCCTGGCGGGGCGAGGCGATCCGGACCGGGGTGCCGTGCATCCTGATCTCACCGGCGGTGATCCGGTCGAGGCCCAGGACGGCTTTGACCAGTTCGCTGCGCCCGGCGCCGACGAGGCCGTAGAGACCGACGATCTCGCCGGGCCGCACCTCCAGGGAGACGTCCTGGTGGCCGTCGGCGGTGGAGACGCCGTCGAGCGCGAGGACGGGGGCGGCCGTGCGGTCCGGGGTGCGGGGCGGCATCTCGGCCGCCGTGTGCGCGCGTCCCACCATCAGGTTCACGATGTCGTCGTGGGTGTGGCCGGCGAGCGGAGAGGACTCCAGCACGGACCGGCCGTCGCGCAGCACGGTGACGGTGTCGCAGAGCGCGAAGACCTCTTCGAGTTTGTGGCTGACGAAGACGACGCACGTGCCGCGGGCCGTCAGCCGCCGGACGACACCGAAGAGGCGGTCGGCCTCCCGCGGGGACAACGACGCGGTCGGCTCGTCGAGCAGCAGCACCCGGCTCTCGGTGTAGAGCGCCTTCGCGATCTCCACCAACTGCTGCTGCGCGACCGACAGTTCGCGTACCGGCCGGAGCGGGTCCAGGTCCAGGTCCAGCTCGGCCAGGCAGCGCAGGGCGGGCTCGCTCATGGCCCCGCGGTCGACGAACCCACGGCGTGCGGGAGGGCTTTGCAGGGTGATGTTCTCCGCCACCGAGAAGTCGGGTATGAGGTTGCGTTCCTGGTGGACGACGCCGATGCCGGTCCGGGTGGCCTCCAGCGGCGAGCGCAGGCGGACCTCTTCGCCGCGCCAGGTGAGCCGGCCGCCGTCGGGCGCGTGGACGCCGGTCAGGACCTTGATGAGCGTGGACTTCCCCGCGCCGTTCTCGCCCAGCAGCGCGTGTACGGATCCGGCCGTCAGGCGCAGTCCGACGCCGTCCAGGGCCCGTACTCCGGGGAAGACCTTGACGATCTCCCGGCCTTCGAGAAGGACGTCGTTCACCGCCCGCCTCCCGCGTTCGGCAGGGCGGCGCCGGCCGTCGGTCCCGGCCCGGCCGGTGCCGGCGGGGTACGCCCGTGCGCCTTCCCCTTCTTCTCCAGATGCGTCTGGTGGACGCGACCGCCGACCACCGTGCCGAGCACGACCAGGCCGATGAGGAAGTTCACCCAGCTGGGGTCGAGCGAGAACTGGGCGCGCGCGGCGTCGATGAGCCGCATCACGAACGCCGCCAGCACCGTGCCGGACACCGCGACGGAGCCCCCGCTGAGCCCGACGCCGCCGATGATCGGGGCGGCGAAGCTCGGCAGCAGCCAGTCGCCGCCCACGCTGCGGTTGACGCCGGGCAGTGACGCCGTCGCGGTGACGGCGGCGACGCCGACCAGGAGGCCGGACAGGGTGTGCGCGAGCACGATCTGCCGGTCGGTGGAGATGCCGGACAGCCTCGCCGCGAGCGGGTTGCCGCCTGCCGCGAGGAGCCGTCGTCCGGCGGTCGCGCGGTACAGGAACACGGCCAGCAGGGCCGCCACGGCGAGTGCGGTGAGGAACACCAGCGGGAGGTTCAGCGGGGCCGCCCGGCCGAGCTCCTTGAGGGCCGGTGAGTAGCCGTCGACGGTACGTGTGCCGGCCAGCCGGTACTGCGCCCCCAGCAGGATGGTCATCACGCCGAGCGTGACGATGAAGCCGTTGATCCGCGTGGCCACGATGAAGACACCGGTCACCAGACCGACCAGCATCGCCGTGAGGACGCCGGCCGCCACGGCGATGGGTGCCGGGACGCCGCCGTCGGCCATCAGGACGCCCATCAGACAGGCCGTGCAGCCTCCCAGGGCACCGACGGCGAGGTTGAGCTGTCCGACGCACAGGGCGACCATCTGGGCCAGCCCGATGAGGACCGGCGTGGCCAGGTACTGGAGGAAGGTCCGTACCGACGGACCTTGGAAGAACTCGCCCGACGAGGCGATCCCCAGGGCCAGGCAGCCGCCCAGCGTGACGCACAGCAGTGTCGTGGTCGTGGAGCGGGACAAGCGGCGCAGGGCCGCGGCGGTCCGGGCTCCGTACTCATTGATCGTGATCACGTGGAGCGCACCACCTTGCGGTAGGACACGACGGCGCGCACCCGGTCGGCCGACAGGGCCAGCAGGAGGACGCAGCCGAGGTAGATGTTCAGGCTCTCCAGACCGACGCCGAGCAGGTCCAGGCCCTTGCGGATGACCGCGACGAGGGAGGTGCCCAGCAGCGCTCCGACCACGGAGACGACCCCGCCGGTGAGAAGGGTGCCGCCGAGGACCGCGCCGAGGAACGAGGGCAGCATGAAGTCGTCGCCGATGGAGGCGCGGAACGTGCCGGTGCCGACAGCCGCCATGAATCCGGCGAGCGCGGCGAGCAGTCCGGACAGGCTGTGCGCGAGGATCACGCGGCGGCCCGTGGGGATGCCCGACAACTCGGCCGCCTTCGGGTTGGCCCCCGTCAGCAGCAGTTCCCGGCCCATCCGGGTGCGGGTGTACAGGAAACCGAGGCCGACCAGTGCCAGCACCGTGAACTGCGCCATCTGCGGCACGGCCGGGGATCCGCAGACGCGACCGGCGCAGATGTCGGCGAGTGAGGCGGAGCGCAGGTCCAGGAGCCCGCTGGGCCGCGTGGTGAAGGCCGCGTTCTCGGTCAGCGCCGAGTAGAGCAGGGAGACCAGTCCCATCAGCGCGAAGTCCATGGCCAGGGTGACCACGAAGGAGCTCACACCGGTCCGGGCGATGATCCAGCCCGTCAGGCCGCCGATGACGGCTCCGGCGAACAGGCACACCACAAGGCCGAGTTGGAGCGGGAGGTGGAGCCGGTCGTAGCCGAGGCCGGCGAAGAGGGCGCCGAAGGCCGCCATCCGGCCGACGGCGAGGTTCATGTGTCCCACGGAGAGGACGGCGAGCTGGGCGAGCGCCACCACGGTCAGCGTCGAGATCTCCCGCAGCAGGGGGAACAGCACGAGCCGCTGATCGAGGAACGCCGGCCGCAGGACGCCGAACAGCGCGGCGAGGGCGACGGTGAGCACCAGGAGCCCGAGCCGCTGGTCCACCCAGAACGGCAGCCGCCGCAGGGGACGCTGTGCGCCGGCCGCCTCGCCGGCCTCGTGCTCCGGTGCCGCGACGGGGGTGCTCATGCCACCCTCCTGTCGTCGATGGCGTCCATGTCCCAGTCGATCCCGATCCCCGGCACGTCCGGTGCCACCGCCCGTCCGTCACGGACCGTCAGCTCGGTGCGGGTCACCGCTCTCAACTGCGGGATGTACTCGACGAACATGCCGTTGGGCACCGCGGCGGCCAGGCTGACGTGCAGCTCCATCAGGAAGTGCGGGCAGACCATGGCGTTGTGGCTCTCCGCTGTGTGCGCGACCTTCAGCCACGGCGTGATGCCGCCGACGCGCGCGGCGTCGACCTGCACGACGGAGGCGGCGCCCGACTCCAGATACGTGCGGAACTGCATGGCGGAGTACAGGGATTCACCGACGGCGATCGGGATCCTCGTCGCGGCGGCCAGGCGGGCGTGTCCGCTGACGTCGTCGGCCGGGAGGGGCTCCTCGAACCAGTACGGCCCGTGGGGCTCAAGGGCAGCCGCGAGGTGGAGGGCCGACGAGATGGTCTGTGACTGGTTGGCGTCGGTCATGATGTGCATGGCCGGGCCGACCGCCTCGCGGACGGCGCGCAGCCGCTCGGCGTCCTCGGCCACGTGCGGCTTCCCCACCTTGATCTTGACGCCCGCCCAACCGGCCCGCTGGGCCGCGCGGGCCGAACGGACCAGGTCGTCGGTGCTCAGGTGGAGCCAGCCGCCCTCGGTGTCGTAGAGCGGGACCTCCTGGCGGTGGCCGCCGGCCAGCCGCCACAGCGGTTCACCGGCGCGCCTGCACCGCAGGTCCCACAGGGCGGTGTCCACGGCGGCGAGGGCCAGGGAGGTGATGGCCCCGGTGGTGGTGGCCCGCGTCGCGGCGAACAGCCGCTGCCACAACGCCTCCACGTTGCGGGCGTCCGCTCCGACGAGGAGGGGCAGCAGGTGCTCCCGCAGCAGGGCCAGGACGGATGATCCGCCGGTGCCGATCGTGTAGGCGTAGCCGGTTCCCCGGAGGCCGTCCCCGGTGGTGATCTGGACGAGGATCGTCTCCTGCTTGACGAAGGCCTGCACGGCGTCCGTGCGGTCCTTCTCCACCGCGATGTCGGCGAGCAGCGCGGTCGCGGTCGTGATGGTGGTCATCGGGCGGGGTCCGCTTTCCGTAGGGCCGTCGGTGGTCACTCGCAGACGAGGAGCGTGTCCGCGAACTCCTTCTTGAGCTGCTCGGTCTTCGCTTTCCTGGCCGCGTCGTAGGTGCCCGCGTTCGCCTTCGTGACCACGAACGAACCGGAGTCCACGGTCTGACCCGGGCGGCGCATGGCGCACTGCTTCGTCTGCAACAGCGCCAGCGCCCACGTGCCCACCTCGGCCTGTCCCACGGGGTTCTGCACGACGGTCGCGGCGACCGAGCCGTCCTTGATCGCGCCGAGGATCTTGGCGTCGTCGTCGATGGCGACGACCTTGGCGGCGGACCCGGAACTCTTCACCGCGTCGGCGGCGGCGACGGCGGGGTTGTAGGCGGTGGTGACGATGCCCTGGATCCGGTCGCCCTTGGCCGCGAGCAGGTCGGAGACCGCCTTCTGCGCGGTTTGCAGGTCCTTGTCGACGTCGGTGATGGTCTGCAACAGCCTGACCTTGCCGCCGGACTCCTTCACCGCCTTGGCCACGCCCTTGATGCGCAGCTGTGTGTTGGCGTCCACGTTGTTGCCGGTGAGGTGGACGAGCGTGCCCCTGCCGCCCATCGCGTCGATCGCGGCCCTGGCCGCCTTGTAGGCGGCGACCTCCACGTCCGTGGACAGGCAGAAGTCGGCCTTGTCGGTGGGGCCGGCCGGGCAGGAGGCGAGCGAGGCCACGGCGAAACCCTGGGACCTGAGGTCCTCGAAGGTGGTGTTGATGTCGGTGGGCGACACCCCGAAGACCCCGAACGCGTTGTACCCGCGGGCCGCGAGCGTGGAGAGCAGGTTGTCCTGCTTCTGCTGGTCCCACTCGGAGGTCTCGTCGAAGGTCACGTCCCCGAGGCCGTACTCCTTCTCCGCGGCGGCGCCCGCGGCTTTCCAGGGCTGGAAGTACGGGTGGGCACCGCCGGGCACGAGGGCCACCTTGACGCCCGATCCGTCGGCCAACTCGGCGCTGCCGGTGCCGGACTTGCCGGTTGCGGGGGCCCGGGTGCCGGTGTCGGCGCCGGAGTTCTTGATGGTGCAGGCCGCCGGGGCCGCCAGCAGCACGGCGGCGGCAACCCCTGAGAGGACGGAACGGGTCGGGGGACGCATCTCCACCACTCCCCAGAATCAAATAGGAAATCGGTACGGCGATGCTTGGCCACCCGGCGCCGCGCGTCAACCCCTCGGACCGCACAATCGGTTCCTACCTGCTCAGAGAGGCGAGGGGTCCGGCTGCGATGGTCCATCGATCGGCCATCGTCCTGTCGGACCGGATCGAAACCCTATAGGAATCATGAAGTCGGCGGCGGGCCCCAGGCCCTGCCGGGAACGGCCGAGATGCTGCCGTCACCACCGGACCCGAGTCCTTGGATCCACCGTCAGATTCCCTGCGCAACCTGCCGTTTCAGAGGTGCAGCACCCCTCCGGTAAGCACTTCTGAAGAAGTATGGTTTTTTCATTGACAGCGGAAAAGAGTCACGCCTAGGTTTCCGGCCATGCGCCCGACCTCCTCCCGTGAGTCGGTCCCCACGATGACTCCGGCCGCTTCCCTGGTCTTCACCACGCTGCTCTCCCACGGTCCGCTCACCCGGGCCGAGGTGGCGCGGCGGACCAGCCTCTCCGCCGCCGCCGTCACCAAGGCGGTCCGTCCGCTGATGGAACTCGGCTATCTGGTCGAGGGGGTGGACGAAGACGCGCCGCCCGCCGTGGGGCGCCCGGCCAACCTGGTGTGGGTGGACGGCGGGAGAGCGCTGTTCATCGGGCTCAAGGTGACGGGCGACGAGATCATCGCCGTACTGGCCGACCTGTGCTGTCGTATCCGGATGTCCCGGCACGTCCACCTCACGGGCCGCGAGCCGGAGGTGGTACTCCCCGCGATCACCGCGCTGGTACAGGAGTTGCTCACCGAAGCCGTGGGATTCGGCGTGCGGGTGCGGGGGCTGGGCATCGCGATCTCGGGGGACGTGGACCGGGCCGAGGGGGTGGTCCGTTACTCGCCCTTCCTGGAGTGGCGAGACGTACCGCTCGCCGAACTCACCGCCGCCGCGACCGGGTTGCCGGTCACGGTCGACAACGACGTACGGGCGCTCACGGTCGCCGAGCACTGGTTCGGCGCCGGAGTCGGACTCTCGCACTTCGCCCTGGTGACCGTGGGCGCCGGCATCGGCTGCGGCCTGGTGGTGCACGGACGGGTGGTGTCGGGCGCGCACGGCGTGGCCGGCGAGATCGGGCATCTGTCCCTCGACCCGCTCGGCCCGCCGTGCCACTGCGGCAACCGGGGGTGCGTGGAGGCGATCGCGGCGGACCCCGCGATCGTCCGCGCGGTGCGCGCGGCCACCGGCAAGCAGGTGACCGACACCGCCGAGGCGCTGGACCTGGCCCACCGGGAGGACCCCGGTGCCCGGGCGGTCTACGCACGGGCCGGCGAGGCCATCGGCAGGGCGATCGGCTCCCTGGTGAACCTCCTCGGTCCCGAGCGGGTGATCATCTCCGGGGAGGGCCTGGCCGCCTACGACCTCTTCGCCGAGGGCATCCGGGACGCGTTCGCCGCGTCCGCCTTCGGTACCGCCGCACGCTGCGACGTGGTGATACGTCCTCTCCCCTTCGAGGAGTGGGCGCGCGGGGCCGCGGCCACCGCGATCCAGTCCTTCATGGGATCGGACACGTACGAGGAGCAGAGCATGACGCTGCACAGCCGCGGCCCGTAGACCGCCGACGCGTCCCGTCGCCGGACGGCCCCAGGCGCTGTCCAGTGCCGGGGCCGCCGCGAGCCCGGCGCCGCCCGCTCCCTCCGTCGGCGGCGCGCGGCCCGACGCGCAGACGGTCCCCCTCCCCACGTTCGTCGCGTCGGGTGCGCCCATGACCGCGACCCCCTGCTCTCCTGGTGCCCCGCACGCCACGGCGACGGCGCACCAGCGGGCTCCCCACCGGCTCGGGCACGGACCGAGCCGCCGATCCGACGCCCTGGCGGCCGGCCGCTCGACCGCCTCCCCCGGCGTCCCGCCCGGTGCCGCACCCGTCCCCCACCGGGTACCACCGCACGATTCCGCTCATCCCACCCCCAGGAGGCGACCCATGCGGTCATCCCCGTCCACAGCCCTGCGCGGAAACCGCCCCGGCTTCCCGCGCCGTACCCTCAGAGCGACGCTGGTGCTGGCCGTCACGGCCGGACTCGCCACAGCGGTCCCGGCCGTCGACCAGGCCATGGCCGCCACCGCCAAGTCCACGACCGCGGCCGTCGGTTCCGCTTCGACGACGGCCGACGCCACCTCGGGCCTGGCAGCCAAGCCCTACATGGGCTGGTCGAGTTGGAGCATGCAGTCCTCCCAGTACCCGGGGCTGAATCCGAACGGCAGCTACAGCTACCTCACCGAGGCCAACGTGCTGAAGCAGGCGGACGCCTTGGCCGCCACGCTGAAGAAGTACGGCTACGAGTACGTCAACATCGACGCCGGCTGGTGGATGGACCAGAACTGGACGTCCGAGTTCGACCAGTACGGCCGGCAGACGCCCGACCCGGTACGGTTCCCGAACGGGATGAAGGCCGTCGCCGACCACATCCACGCCAAGGGCCTCAAGGCCGGCATCTACCTGCCCGTCGGCCTGGAGAAGGGGGCGTACGGCGAGGGCAAGGTGCCGATCCGGAACGCCCCCGGCTGCACCACCGCGGACGTGGTCTACCCCGACCTGCGCACCACCAACGGCTGGGACAGCGCCTACAAGCTGGACTTCGACAACCCCTGCGCGCAGAAGTACATCGACTCGCAGGCACAGATGCTCGCGGACTGGGGCTACGACTTCCTCAAGCTCGACGGCGTGGGTCCCGGCTCGTTCAAGTCCGGGGACAACTACGACAACGTCCCGGACATCGCCGCCTGGCACAAGGCCATCGGTGACACCGGACGCCCGATGCACCTGGAACTGTCCTGGTCGCTCGACATCGGCCACGCCGCCGACTGGAAGAAGTACTCCAACGGCTGGCGCATCGACACCGATGTGGAGTGCTACTGCAAGACCCTGGTCACCTGGGAGAACTCGGTCAACGACCGGTGGAACGACGCCCCCGCGTGGAGCGGCAAGGCAGGCCCCGGCGGCTGGAACGACCTCGACGCGATCGACGTCGGCAACGGGGAGATGGACGGCCTCACCCCTGCCGAGCGGCAGAGCTACATGACCCTGTGGGCCATCAACAAGTCGCCCCTGTTCACCGGTGACGACCTCACCAGACTGGACGACTACGGCCTCTCCCTGCTGACCAACCAGGAGGTCATCGCCGTCGACCAGAACGACTCGCCGGTGGCACGCCCCGTCACGCCGATGGGCGACCAGCAGGTCTGGGGGACCAGGAACGCGGACGGCAGTTACACCGTCGCCCTGTTCAACCTCGGCGACTCCGCCGCCTCCGTCACCGCTGACTGGGCGTCGTTCGGCTTCACCGGCGCGGCCTCCGTACGCGACCTGTGGAGGCACCAGAACCTCGGGACGTACAAGAACAGGATCACCGCGACGCTGCCCGCGCACGGCTCCCGGCTGTTCACCGTCAAGCCGGGCGGCCCTGCGCTGGCGACCACCCGCTACGAGGCCGAGTCCGGGAACAACACCCTGACCGGCAACGCCTCCCTCGCCTCGTGCGACGCCTGCTCCGGCGGCAAGAAGGTCGGCAACCTCTACCTCGACAGCCGGTTGCAGTTCAACGACGTCACGGTGAAGAAGGACGGCATCTACACCATCAACGTCGCCTACGTCAGCGGCGACCCCCGGTCGGTGACCGTCTACTCCAACAGCGGCAACGGCACCCGTCTGAAGTTCCCCTCCACGGGTGACTGGAGCACGGCCCGGACCGTCAGCGTCCAACTGGCCCTGAAGGCGGGCTCCAACAGCATCACGTTCGACAGCGGCTGGGACTACTCCCCCGACATCGACAGGATCGACGTCCCCAAGACCGCCTGACCCACAGGTGGGCCCGGTGAAGCTCCGGGCCCACCGCCTCGCACCACACCCGACGGCCCCGCATCCGTCGTTCCCGCACGCGCCGTTCCCCGGACATGGAGTGCACCACGTGGACACCCAGCACACCGATTCGCGCGACAACCGTCCCAGCCGCAGAGGCTTCCTCTCCGTCGCCGCCACCGCCGGCATGGCCGCCGCGCTCGGCGGTCTGCCGAGCTTCACCGCGTCGGCGGCCCCTTCCCGCCCCGCCTCCTCGCCCATGCTGTCCGCTGCCGCCGCCACCAAGAACCAACTGTGGTGGCGGGCCCCCGGCTCCTCCACCTCGATGATCCAGCAGGGCCTGCCGGTCGGGAACGGGCGCCTCGGAGCGCTCGTGAGCAACGACCCCGCCAGCGAACTGCTGACGATCACCGACGCCACCCTGTGGACCGGTGGCGCCAACGACACCCTCCAGGACGACGGCCAGTTCCCCTACGGGCGGGACGACTTCGGCTCCCTGACCCTGCTGGCCGAGCTCACGGTCGACCTCCCCGGTCACGACCTGGGCTCCGTCGACAACTACCGCCGCACCCTGGACCTGGCCCAGGGCCTCGTCAGCGCGTCCTACGAGCTGTCCGGCGTCACCTACCAGCGGCAGATCTTCGCCAGCCGCCCCGACGACGTCATCGTCGTGTACTTCTCCCAGCTCGGCGGCGGCACCTACACCGGCACCGTCACACTGGCCGGCACCCACGGCGAGCGCACCACCGCGGCCGGCACGGAGCACTGCGCCTCGTTCGGGGCCTCCCTCGCCAACGGCCTGAAATACGGCGCCGCCGTCACGGCGACCAGCAGCACCGGCACGGTGACCGTCAGCGGTACGTCCCTCTCGTTCCGCGGCTGCCAGGACCTCACCGTCGTGATCAGCGGCGGCACGAACTACGCGCCCGACGCGGCGAGCGGCTTCCGCGACCCGGCCCTGGACCCGGAGCGTCTGGCGCGCACCAAGGTCAAGGACGCGGCCGGCCACTCCGCGAGCACCCTGCTGCACACCCACGTCGCGGACTTCCGCCCGGTGTTCGAGCAACTGTCCGTCGACCTCGGCACCTCGTCCACCGCACAGCGCAAGCTGGACACCTGGCAACGGATACAGGCCCGCTACCGGGACGACGTCCCGGACCCGGAACTGGAGGCGGCCTACCTCCAGTTCGGGCGGTACCTGATGATCTCGGGGTCACGGGGCGTGCTGCCGATGGGTCTCCAGGGCCCGTGGCTGGACGGCAACGACCCGGACTGGATGGGCGACTACCACACCGACATCAACGTCCAGATGAACTACTGGCTGGCCGATCGCGCCGGTCTGTCGGACTGCTTCGACACCTTCACGGACTACTGCCTCGCGCAACTGCCCTCGTGGACGGACGTCACGCGGCGGCTCTTCAACAGTCCGGCCAACAGGTACCGCAACTCCAGCGGCAAGATAGCCGGCTGGACCGTGGCCATCTCCACCAACCCCTACGGCGGAGGCGGCTGGTGGTGGCACCCGGCCGGCAACGCCTGGATCTGCCAGAACCTGTTCGAACACTACGAGTACACCCAGGACCGCGCCCACCTGGAGAAGATCTACCCCCTGCTCAAGGGCGCGGTGGAGTTCTGGGAGGCCCGCCTCGTCACCACGACCGTCACCGACGCCTCCGGCTCCTCACGCGAGGTCCTCATCGCCGACAGCGACTGGTCCCCCGAACAGGGCCCGCTCGACGCCAAGGGCATCACCTACGCCCAGGAACTGGTGTGGAACCTCTTCGGCAACTACCGCACCGCGACCCGGGTGCTCGGCAGGGACAGCTCCTACGCCGACACCGTCGACGGACTGCGCCAACGCCTGTACCTGCCCGTGGTCAGCCCCAAGACCGGCTGGCTGGAGGAGTGGATGTCGCCCGACAACCTGGGCGAGACCACACACCGGCACCTGTCCCCGCTCGTCGGTCTCTTCCCCGGCGACCGGATCCGCCCGGACGAGTCCACGCCGAAGGACATCCTCGCCGGCGCGACCGCCCTGCTGACCGCGCGCGGCATGAACAGCTACGGCTGGGCCAACGCCTGGCGCAGCCTGTGCTGGGCCCGGCTGAAGAACGCGGAGAAGGCCTACCAACTCGTCGTCAACAACCTGAAGCCGTCGGCGGGCGGCAGCAACGGCACCGCGCCGAACCTCTTCGACATCATGGACATGGGGCAGGGCCGCGGCATCTTCCAGATCGACGCGAACTTCGGCACGCCGTCCGCGATGATCGAGATGCTGGTCTACTCGCGGCCGGGCCACGTCGAGTTGCTGCCCGCACTGCCCGCCGCGTGGGCGGCGTCCGGCTCGGTGTCCGGAGTCGGCGTGCGGGGCGGCTTCGTCGCCGACCTCAAGTGGAGGAACGGCAAGGTCACCCAGGTGACGCTGAAGAGCGTCGGCGGTCGAGACACGACCGTGTTCGCCGGCGGCACTTCGCGGAGGGTCAGCCTGAAGCCGGGTGGGTCCGTCACATTGAGCAACCTCGGCTGAGGTCACGCTGAGCAGCCTCGGCTGAGGTCACGCTGACCAAGCGCGGCTGAGGTCACGCCGGGCAAGCCCGGCTGAGGCCGGTGCCGCACACCACGAACACCCCGAGCCAACCCCCGATGACCCGTCGTCAGCGCACCGCCCCGCCGTGCGGAGTCCGTCCGTCTTCGGCGGGGCGGGACCGGGCCGGACTCCCCGCGGAGCCGGCCCGCCGCGGATGACGCGGAGAGTGGAGAGAACAACGATGTCCTCGGAAAAGGAAGGCACGGCGGCGGATCGCCGACCGCGCCGCAGATCCCTGCTGTCCGTGTTCGGCGCGGTGACCGGGGTGCTCCTCACGGTCGTTCCGTTGAGCACCGCGCACGGGGCGAGCGCCGCCGCCCCATCGCCCGCGCAGAGCAAGGGCACCCGGGTCAGTGCCTGGTCACCCAGCATGACGACCGGCGGCCCGTCCTTCGACAACCAGACCATACGGATGGTGGTGCACAGCAGCGTCGCGGGTTCGGGCGTACGCATCACCCTGTCGAACCGGTACAGCACCACGCCGCTCGATGTCGGCACCGTGGACCTGGCCGTGCAGGCGAGCGGCGGGGAGGCGACGCGCGGCACCACCCGGAACGTCACCTTCGGCGGCTCGCGCCACGTCACGATCCCCGTCGGCGAAGAGGCGGTCAGCGACGTCGTCCCGATCTCGGTCAGCGCCGGCGAGAACCTGCTCGTCAGCCTCTACGTCCCCGGCGCGACGGGAATGTCGACCTGGCACTCCGACGCGTTCGACACCACGTACATAGCCTCCGGCAACCACGCCGGTGACGACAGCGCCGCCGCGTTCGGCACCACCACGACCTCCTGGTACTACCTGGCGGGGATGGACGTCCTGTCACCGACCGCGAGGGGCACCGTCGTCGCCTTCGGCGACTCCATCACGGACGGCTACCACTCCTCGACCGGCACCTACACCCGGTGGCCCGACTTCCTCGGACGCCGGCTGGGCTCCGGACCGGGGCCGCAGAAACTGAGTGTCGTCGACGCCGGTATCGGCGGCAATCGCGTCCTCACCGACGTCCCGAACCTGTGGCAGGGGGTCAGCGCCCTCAAGCGCTTCGGCCACGACGCCCTCGGGCAGCCGGGCGTCAAGGACGTCATCCTCTTCGAAGGCATCAACGACATCGGCAACAACGCGGGTCCCGACGGCCGGCCACTGACCGCACAGGACCTGATCGACGGCTACCGCACCCTGATCGACGAGGCACACGCCGCCCACGTGAACATCATCGGCGCGACGCTGATGCCCGACCAGGGCAACGGGTACTACACGCCCGAGGCGGAGAAGATCCGCCAGAGCGTCAACCAGTGGATCCGCACCGGCGGAGCCTTCGACGGCGTCATCGACTTCGACCGGACCATGCGTGACCCCGCGAACCCGGCGGCGCTCGACCCGGCCTACGACTCGGGCGACCACATCCACCCCAACGACGAGGGGATGAAGGCGATGGCCGACGCGATCGACCTGCGGCTCCTGCGCACCTGACCCGTGCGGGTACCGCTCGGCGGCCGGCCGGTCACGTCGAGCACCGACGTGAACTCCCCCACGCGGCACGACATCGACGCGCGGGAAGTGGTTTCCTGTTCCCCCGAGCCCAGGCCCCGAGGAGCAGCCCATGACCAGCGCGCCTGTCCCCTTCCAGGTGTACGAGGCAGGAACCTATCTGCACGGTACGAAGGCGGCCCTCGTACCCGGGGATCTGCTGGTCCCCGGGTACGCGTCCAACTTCGAGGAAGGGCGCACGTCCCGCCACGTCTACGTGTCCGAGACCTTGGATGCCGCCGCCTGGGGCGCCGAACTCGCGGCCGGCGACGGGCCGGGGCGGATCTACGTGGTGGAGCCGACCGGCGATCTGGAGGACGACCCCAACGTCACCGACCGGAAGTTCCCCGGCAACCCCACCCGGTCCTATCGCACCCGCGAGCCCGTGCGCGTCGTGTCGGAGCTCAAGGACTGGGTCGGGCACTCCCCCGAGCAGATCGAGGCCATGCTCGACGGGCTGGCCGACCTTCGCCGCCGCGGCGCCGCCACGATCCTGGACTGACGAGGGCCGCCGGAACCCCGCAAGCCGTGCCACCGGTCCGGACCTCTCCCCGCGCGGCGCCCCGTCAGGCGGAAGCCGACCGCTGCGGATCCGGCAGGTCCGGATCGAGGTCCGGGTGGCGGGGTGGGCCGGTCAGCGCGCACTGTACGTCCACCACACCGGCCACGGTCCGTGCCAGGGCGGTGGCCAGGGGAACGAGAGCCGTCTCGGGGGTCCTGCCGGCGAGAGTGACCACACCGTCGCGCACCTCGACCCGGACCGCCTCCGCGTACGGGCCGAAGAGCCGTGCGACGACCTCGCGCCGGACGTCCTCGGCGATGTCCTGGTCGTCCCGCAGGAAGACCTTCAGCAGGTCGGACCGGCTGACGATGCCCTTCAGCATGCCCGCGTGGTCGACGACCGGCAGCCGCTTGACCTCGCCGCGCGCCATGATGCGCGCCGCCTGGGCGAGGCCGGTGTCGGGCGGCACCGTGACGGCCGGGGCGGTCATCAGCTCCCCCGCGGTCGCCGCGTCCGCCTTGCGGAACCCGGTGAGGTCCCGTGCCCGCCCGTACCAGTCGAGGCCGCCCCCGCCGTACTCCTGCTTGCGCAGCAGATCGGCCTCGGAGACCACCCCGACGACACGTCCGGCGTCGTCCAGCACCGGAAGGGCGCTGACCCGCCACTCCCGCATGGCCCGCACGATGTCCTTGAACGCCGCCCCCGTGCGCAGGGCCACGACCCTGCGCGTCATCACGTCGCTCACGACGGTGGGAATACCGGTCATGGCGTCCTCCAGGGGCCGAGTACCGGTCTGCGACATCTCCAGGCTGCGGTGACAGGGCCTTCCGGGGCAGGGGTCGAACGGCCCGTCCAGGGGGACCTTCGCCGGCTCGCCCGGGGATCGCCGGTCCGACCCGTTCGGCTTTCCGGTGCCGCCGGGGTCCGCCGCCTGGCGTCGAAGCGCGTGGCGGCGGGTGGGAGGGACGTCCGACCCCCGTCCGAGAGCCGACCGGCACTGGAGGGGAGGCATCCGACGGACGACCGTGAGAACAGGAACGGCACCGGTCCCCCGCGCCGCCGGTCCGCCCGTACCGCACCCCGGCGTCCACCGGCCGGCCGAAGCCGGCGGGAAGCCGGTCGCCCGTCCAGGAGAAGCAGGCCATGACCCGTGATCACGTCCCCGTGCACCGCCGCGTCGACCTCGGCCCCGCCGAGGCGCTGCGCCTGCTGGGCAGCGTGTCGCTGGGCAGGGTCGTCTTCACCCGGCACGCCCTGCCCACGGTCCGTCCGGTCAACCACGTCCTGGACAACGGGGACATCGTCATCCGCACGCACGAGGGCACGGCCCTGACATCCCACGCCGAGGAGGCGTCCGGGCCGGGCGTGGTCGTCGCCTACGAGGCCGACGTCATCGACCCGGACACCCACCTCGGCTGGAGCGTGGTCGTCACGGGTTACGCCCGCCTGGTGACCGATCCGGCGGAACTGGCCCGTATCCGGGCGATGTTGCGGCCCTGGGCGCCCGCGGACGGCCTGGACCAGGCGGTCCGCATCCACCCCGAGCTGGTCGCGGGTGTCCGCCTGACGGACCTGACGGGGCGGGGCGGGACGGTGACGGCACTCGGCTGACGACCGTCGCGCACGGCGCGGTCACGGGGGTGCGGGTACGGCCACCTGCGCGTGGTGCTCCACGCCGAGCACCACCTTCAGCGCACCGCTCTCGCCGGCCCGGGAGAAGACGTCGTACGCCTCTTCCATGTGGTGCAACGGGAAGGTGTGGGTGACCAGTTGCCCGGTCGGCAGCCGGCCGGCGGCGGCCATCCGCAGCAGGGTGGGGGTGGAGTAGGTGTCCACCAGGCCGGTCGTGATCGTCACGTTCTTGATCCAGAGGTCTTCGAGGTGCAGCGTGGCCGGCCTGCCGTGCACACCGACATTGGCCACGTGCCCGCCGGGGCGGACCATGCGGGTGCACATCTCGAAGCTCTCCGGCACGCCCACCGCTTCGATCACCACGTCCGCGCCGAGGCCGTCGGTCAGGTCGGCGACCAGCTGGCCGGGAGCCTCGTGGACGTCGGCGATCGCGTCGGCGCCCAGCCGATGGGCTGCCTCCAGCCTGGCCGGGGTCAGGTCGACGGCGATGATCCGCTCCGGCGCGAAGAGGCGTGCCGTGGCGATGGCCGCGAGTCCGATGGGACCGGCGCCGACGATGGCCACGGTGTCGCCGGGACGCACGTGTCCGTTGAGAACGCCGACCTCGTAGGCGGTCGGGAAGATGTCGGCGAGCAGGACGGCGTCCTCGTCGCGCACGGTGGCGGACAGCGCGTGGACGGACAGGTCGGCGTGGGGCACGCGGACGTACTCGGCCTGGGTGCCGTCCACGAGGTGGCCGAGGATCCAGCCCCCGCCGCCCCGGCACTGGCCGTAGGCGCTCTCCCGGCAGAACCGGCACCGGCCGCACGAGGTGATGCAGGAGACCAGCACCCGGTCCCCGGGGCGCACGGTGCGGACGTCACTGCCGGTCTCGACGATCTCGCCGACCGCCTCGTGGCCGAGCACGGTCCCCGGACGGACCTCGGGGACGTCGCCCTTGAGGATGTGCAGGTCCGTGCCGCAGATGGTCACCGCGCCGACCTTCACGATCGCGTCGGTGGGTTCCTTGACGGCCGGGTCCGGGACGTCCTGCCAGGACGCCTGTCCGGGACCGTGGAAGACGAAGGCTTTCATGACGCTCCTCACCCCGGTTCGGTCTTCAGGCTGTGCCGTGTCCGTGGGTCCGCGCTTGGGCCGATCGGCCCTTCTGCCCGGGGGTCAGGCCGGCTCGGGTACGACCGCCACCGGGCAGGCGGCGTGGCGGAGCACGCCGTGGACGACACGGCCCGGCCGGAGCCCGGGGTGGCCTCGGCGGCGCCGGGCTCCGACGACGAGCAGGTCGGCTTCCCGGGAGAGGGCCGACAGGGCGTCGCGTGCGTGTCCCTCGACCGTGCGTCGGCGTACCGGCAGGCCGGACGGCAGGTCCCGCAGCGCGTCCTCGACGGTCTCGGCGGCCTGCCGCTCCCGCGGGTGCGCACGGGGCTCGTGCAGGGGACGGTGCCAGGCCCGGACGGCTTCCAGCGGGACCCCGCGCAGCACGGCCTCCTCGATCGCGAACCTCACCGCTGCCGAGCCCGCCGGCTCCGCACCCACCCCGAGGACGACGCGACCGCGTGCCGCCGAGCGCGCCTGGTCGCCGTCGCTTCCGCGCAGCACGACCACCGGGCACAGCGCGTGCCCGGCCACCGCGACGCTGACCGATCCGAGGAGTGACTCGGCCACGCCGCCGCGACCGCGGCAGCCCAGCACCACGGCCAGGGCGCTGCCGCTCTCGCGTATCAGGCCGTACTCCGGTTCCTCGGGCAGTACATCGGTGGTGACCTTGACGCCCGGCCGCCGGCGACGGGCCCTTCGTTCGGCGGCCCCGACGATCTCCTCGGCCATCATCTCCTCCGACGGATCACCGGACTCCTGGACCGGGACCGCGCCTTCGTAGCGCTCCCAGAGCGAGGCGTACACCAGCCGGAGCGGCGCCCCGCGCAGGACCGCCTCGTCGGCGGCCCAGTCCACGGCCCGCATACTCGGCTCCGAACCGTCGACGCCGACGACCAGGGGCAGATCCAGAGCCTCCCCATGCGCCTGTACGGCTGCTGCGCTCATGGCTTCTCCTCCTGCGGAGCGGTTGGTCACGTGTGCGCGACGACCGCGACGGGGGCGGCGATGTGGTGCAGCGCGGCGTGGGTGACATGGCCGATGTGCGCACCGAACGAGTGCGGGCGGACGCGCCGTCCGACGACCACCAGGGAGGCGTCGCGGGAATCGTTGACGAGGACCTGCGGAGCGCTGCCGCACCGGCTCGTCTCGATCACCTCGACGTCCGGGAACTTCTGCCGCCAGGGGCGCAGCACCTTGCCAAGGAGGGTGGCCTGCCCGCGTTCGAGCGAGTTGTGGAGCCTGGCGTCACCGGAGAAGCCGTGGAACGAGGCCGAGGGTTCGGACCAGGCGTGGACGGCCCGCAGGGCCGCCTTCCGGCGGGCGGCGGCGTCGAAGGCGAAGTCCAGCAGCGTGTCGTCCGGGTGGTCGAGGTCGAGGCCGAGCACCACGGGCCGGAAGGGCGCCGCGGCGGACGGTACGCCCGACGGGTCCATCCTGTGCTCGTCGGCGGCCTGCTCCCCGGCCCGGACCAGCACGACCGGGCGTTCGGCGCGGGCCACGACGCCCAGGCTCACCGAGCCGAGCACGAACCCGCCGAACCCGCCCACGCCCCGTGAACCCAGCACCAGCAGCTCGGCGTGGTCCGCCGCCTCGCCGAGGACCTCGACCACGGTGCCGGTGAGCTGCTCGGTGATCACCTCGACGCCCGGGTGGCGCAGCCGGATGCCGTCCGCGGACTCGTCCGTCAGCTGCTGGGCCCGGCGCCGGGAACCCACCGGGTCCCGCAACGGCATGCGGGCCACCTGCCGGGGCCTCGGCCCCTGGACGTGCACGATCTTCAGCGGCAGGCGACGCAGCAGGGCTTCGCGTGCCGCCCACTCGGCGGCGGCCCGGCTCTCGGGCGAGTCGTCGAGACCCACCGTGACGGTTCGCGACATGGTCTCCGCCTCCCGGGTGAGGGGTCCGACACCAGGGTGGCGCCGTGGGGCGCGCGCGATCAGGGGCCATGCGGCCCCGTCGGGGACCGGCCGACCCTCTTCGGGGCGGACGCCGAAGGGGCGGTCCGAGGCCGGGCGGTCCGGCTCCTTCCAGTGTGCCGGGCGGCCGGGCCCATGGGTCCCTTCTCACTGCCGCGCGGAGCGCACGATCACCACCGGGCAGCTCGCGTGCTGCGAGACGTGCTGGCTGACGGAGCCCAGCAGGGCGCGCGCGAACCCGCCCCTGCCCCGGCTGCCGACGACCAGGGCCTCGGCTCCTTCGGCGGCTCGCAGCAGGACGTCGGCGGGGTTGCCGTGCACCACGTGGGTCCGCACGGAGCCGGCCGTGTCCGCGCCGAGCGCGTCGGTCAGCTCCCGGCTCATCTTCTGGCGCGCCTCGTCCTCGTCGACGTCCATGTCGACGGCGGGCCCCGACCAGCCGTACAGGCCCGGCAGCTCCCACACCGCGACGGCTTCCACGGTGCCGCCGACCAGGCCGGCGTAGCGCACGGCCCAGCGCAGGGCGTCGTAGGAGGACTGCGACCCGTCGACACCGACCACCACCCGGCGCTCGGAGGCATCCTTGTCCATGCGTCCCACCTCTCCTTCGGTGTGTGTGCCCACCGGGCCGGTCCGCCCCTGTCCCCACGCTGCGGGACCCGTCGCCGCACCGCCAGAGATGCGCATCCGGCGGCATGACGGACGGCTGTGCGCGGTCAGCGCGCGTGGAGCGCGCCCCAGCCGGTTCGACTCGCTCCCGTGGTTGTGCGATTCGGCCCCGCCCGCGGGTACACAAGGAGGGATGCTGGGTGTGTGGCCGACGGCTGTCCGGGCATCGGGGCGAGCCCGACCGCCGGGAAGGGGCCGGCGTCGCCACGAGCATCCCGTACTCGCGTTTTGGAGGGCCGATGAGCCGACGCACTCAAGCCGATGCGCGGGCCGAGCGGACCTACCGCGGTCCGGCGCTGCCCTCGGCGAGGAAGACGCGGCGGCGCGCGGCGCCCCGGCCGGCCGGTTCCGGTCGGTTGAGCGCTCGCAGCGCCGACGGCGAGCGGATGCTGCTGCCCGGCGGTACGTGGCGGCGCGTCGAGACCATCAGGGTGCGAAGCCTGTTCGGGTAGGCCGCAGGACCGTTCCCCACGGTGCGTCCGGAGCACGGCGCGCCGCACTCACTGCCGTTCGGGCACGACCGCGACCGGGCACTGGGCGTGGTGGAGGAGGGCATGGCCCACACGGCTGAGCTGGAGTCCGAAGTGCCCCTTTCCGCGTCGTGCCCCGATGATCACGAGGTCCGCGGCGGCCGACCGGTCCACGAGGATCTTGCCGGCCGGTCCCTCAGGGGCCGCCGGGCGCGTCCGGACGTGCGGGTACTCGTCGATCGCGGCCGTGAGCCGGGCGTCGACGACGCAGGAGGCGCTCTCCCCGGACGTGTCGACCGGTCCTTCGGCCTGTAGCCGGTTGCCGCTCCTGTCGTGGGCGGGCCCGCGCCGGGCACGCACGACGTCGAGGACGCAGCCGCGCACCTCGGCCTCCCGGAAGGCGAAGCGCACGGCTTCCGTGCCGGTACCGGCTTCACCGAGGCCGAGCAGGATGCGCCCGTGCCCACCCGCCAGGCCCACCCGGTCGCCCCGGACCACGACCGCCGGGCAGGGGGCTCGGGCCGCCACGGCCAGACCGACCGACCCGAGCAGCAGTCCCCTGAGCTCGCCGCGGCCACGCGAACCGGTCACCAGCGCGAAGGCCGCGCCGCCCTCGCGCAGGAGAGCGGCCGTCGCCTCCTCGGGAACGATGTCGGTGGTGATCTTCGCATCCCGGTTGCGGCGTTCCGCCCGGTCGGCCGCCGCGGCCACGATGTGCTCGGCCAGCACCTGCTCCGAGGACTGTCCCGGACCCGCCGGGGGCAGGCCGGCCTCGTAGCGCACCCAGAGGGAGGCGTGGACCAGCCTGAGCGGAAGACCGTGGCGGACGGCTTCGTCCACGGCCCAGTCGACCGCGACGAGGCTCGGCTCCGATCCGTCGACTCCCACGACCAGGGGGAGTGTCATCGTCCCCACCGCCTTTCCCGGGGCCGCCTGTCGCGCCGTACGCCGCATGGGCGTTGCGGCCCGGTCGGAAGTCCGTCGGCCCCTTGCCGCTCGCTGTCCCCTTCGCCGGTCCAGGTACCGCTCGCTGTCCCCTTCGCCGGTCCAGGTCCGGGGCGGTCCGGCGTGCGGTGTGTTCAGCCGGCGCCGGTAGTCGTCCTCGTCGATCTCCCCGCGGCCGGCCGCTCACGGAGGACGTCCTGCGCCGACGCCGTGTCCGTACCAGAACACCATGGTCTCTCACCTGCTTCGGCCCTGCTCCGTGGCCGATCGCCGGTGCGCCCGGCGACTGCTGCCCTCACTCGCCGACGGTGGCCCTCACCGGTGCAGCACGACTTTGAGCGCGCCCGTGCCGGTGCCGTGTGCGAAGACCTCGTAGGCGTCCTCCATGGCGTCGAGACCGAAGGTGTGGGTGACCAACGGGGCGACGGCCAGTTGGCCGAACCTGAGCAATTCCAGCAGCCACGGTGTGGAGGACGTGTCCACCTGCCCCATGCTGATCGTCACGTTCCTGCGCCACAGGCACTCAAGATGCAGCGTCGTCGGTCTGCCGTGCGTGCCGATGCTGGCGATGCGTCCTCCCGCCCGGACGGCGCGCGTGCACAGCAGGAAGCCGTCCGGATCACCGGACGCCTCGATGACCACGTCGGCTCCCGGCCCCTCGGACAGCTCGGTGATCATCTTTCCCGGTGATTCGGCGGCGTCCGCCCCCACCCGGGCAGCGGTTTCGAGCCGTGAGCCGGCCAGGTCGACGACGATGATCCGGTGGGGCGAGTAGAGCCGCGCGACGACGACCGAGGCGAGGCCGACGGGGCCGCCGCCCACCACGACCACGGTGTCTCCCGGACCCACGTGTCCGTTGCGGACCCCGACCTCGTAGGCGGTCGGCAGGAGTTCGGCGAGCAGCACCGCGTCGTCCAGCGGGAGGTCGCAGGGGCGCCGGGTGGTGGAGTGATCGGCGAACGGCACGCGCACGAGCTCGGCGTGGGTGCCGTCGATCAGATTCCCCAGGAGCCATCCGCCGCCGCCCCGGCACTGTCCGTACCGGCCGTCGTGGCACTCCCGGCAATCCCCGCAGGCCGACACGGACGACACGATCACCTGGTCGCCGGGGCGCAGGTGGTTGACCTGCCTGCCGGTCTCCACGACCTCGCCGACGGCCTCGTGGCCGAGCACGGTCCCCGGCTTCACCTCGGGGAAGTCGCCCTGCCGGATGTGCAGGTCGGTGCCGCACACGGTGGTCGCGTCGACGCGCACGACGGCGTCGGTCGCCTCCTCGATCACGGGGTCGGGCACGGTGTCCCAGGAGGTCTGCGCCGGGCCGTGGTAGACGAGCGCTCGCACCGGACTCACTTCCTCGCTCCCCCCTCTACACGGTCGCCCCCGTGACGCTGCCGGGCAACACGGCCCACACGGCGCGGTCCGGCTCCGTGCGGGGGGGGGGTGGACCTCGTGCGCACCCGGATCAGCCGGCGGCACCCCGCTGAGGTGCGGGGAGAGCGCCGCGGCGAGGCTTCGCCGGGCGCTCTCCCCGGGAGGCGGTTCAGCCGTCCCACGTCCAGTCGGCGACCTCGGGCAGGTCCGTGCCGTGTTCCCGGATGTGGACGTGGTGGCGCTGGCGGGCGTCCTCCATGTGCTGGCGCACCCCGGCCGCGCGGACGGCGAGGCCGGGGACACGGTCGACGACGTCCATGACCAGGCGGTAGCGGTCGAGGTCGTTGCGGACCACCATGTCGAAGGGGGTGGTCGTCGTGCCGATCTCCTTGTAGCCGCGCACGTGCAGGTGGCGGTGCCCGGTACGGCGGTAGGCCAGCCGGTGGATGAGCCAGGGGTAGCCGTGGTAGGCGAAGATCACCGGATTGTCGGCCGTGAACAGTCCGTCGTACTCGAAGTCGCTCATGCCGTGCGGGTGTTCCTCGCTGGGCAGCAGTCGGGCGATGTCGACCACGTTGACCACGCGCACGGCCAGGTCGGGCAGGTGGCGGCGCAGTAGCTGGGCCGCGGCGAGGACCTCCTGCGTCGGCACGTCACCCGCGCACGCGAGCACCACGTCCGGTTCCCGCGTGCCGTCCTCGCTGCCGGCCCACTCCCAGATGCCGGCGCCCCGGGCGCAGTGGACCTTCGCCTCGTCCATCGACAGCCAGTCGAAGCAGGGCTGCTTGCCCGCCACGATCACGTTGACGTAGTCGCGGCTGCGCAGGGCGTGGTCCGCCACGGACAGCAGGGTGTTCGCGTCCGGCGGGAAGTAGACCCGTACGGCCTCGGGGCTCTTGTTCAGGATGTGGTCCACGAAGCCGGGGTCCTGGTGGGAGAAGCCGTTGTGGTCCTGCCGCCACACATGGGAGGTGAGGAGGTAGTTCAGGGAGGCGACCGGAGCGCGCCAGGGCAGGCGGCGGGTGGTGCGCAGCCACTTGATGTGCTGGTTGACCATCGAGTCCACGATGTGCACGAAGGCCTCGTAGCAGGAGAACAACCCGTGCCGGCCCGTGAGGAGGTAGCCCTCCAGCCAGCCCTGGCAGGTGTGCTCGGAGAGGATCTCCATCACCCGGCCGTGCCGGTCGAGGTGTTCGTCCACGTCGAGGACGGCGGCCTGCCAGGCCTTGCCGCTGGCCGCGTAGACGGCCTGGAGCCGGTTGGAGGCGGTCTCGTCGGGGCCGACGAGGCGGAAGTCCCGGCGGTCGGTCGTCGCCCGCATGACGTCTTCGAGCATGTCGCCGAGGACGCGCGTGGGCTCGTGCAGGGTGGCGCCGTGCTTGTCCACCTCGACGGCGTACTTCTCCAGGGGCGGAAGGGGCAGTTCCCGCATGAGGAGGCCGCCGTTGGCGTGCGGTGTGGCACCGAGCCGTCGGGCACCCTCCGGGACGCAGGCCAGAACGTGCGCGCGAGGGGCGCCGTGCTCGTCGAACAGTTCCTCGGGACGGTAGGAGCGCAGCCACTGCTCCAGCTGCCGCAGGTGTTCCGGGTTGTCCCGCACGGCGGCCAGCGGCACCTGGTGCGCGCGCCAGGTGCCCTCGACCGGCAGTCCGTCCACCTCGGCGGGACCGGTCCAGCCCTTGGGTGTGCGCAGTACGATCACGGGCCAGCGGGGCCGGTCCGTGGCCCGGTCCTCGCGGGCGGCACGCTGGAAGCCGGCGATGCGGTCGAGCGCCTCGTCCATCGCCGCGGCCATCGCGCGATGGACGGCCGCCGGGTCGTCACCGGTGACATGGACGGGGTCGTGGCCGTAGCCGCGCAGGAGTTCGTCCAGTTCGGTTTCCGGGAGCCGGGCCAGCACCGTCGGGTTGGCGATCTTGTAGCCGTTCAGGTGCAGGATCGGCAGCACGGCGCCGTCGCGGACCGGGTCGAGGAACTTGTTGGAGTGCCAGGAGGCGGCCAGCGGACCGGTCTCCGCCTCACCGTCGCCGATCACGCAGGCGACCAGCAGGTCCGGATTGTCGAAGGCGGCGCCGTAGGCGTGCGACAGGGAGTAGCCGAGCTCACCGCCCTCGTGAATGGAGCCGGGGGTCTCCGGGGCGACATGGCTGGGGACCCCGCCCGGGAAGGAGAACTGCTTGAACAGCCGGGCCATGCCGGCCGCGTCCCGGGTGATGTCCGGGTAGGTCTCGGTGTACGACCCCTCCAGCCAGGAGTTCGCCAGGACGGCCGGGCCGCCGTGTCCGGGCCCCCAGACGCACAGCGCGTCCAGGCCGCGGGTCTTGATGACGCGGTTGAGGTGGGTGTGCACCAGGTTCAGGCCGGGTGAGGTGCCCCAGTGGCCGAGCAGCCGCGGTTTGATGTGCTCGGGTTGGAGCGGCTCGCTCAGCAGGGGGTTGGCCATGAGGTAGATCTGGCCGACGGAGAGGTAGTTCGCGGCGCGCCAGTGGGCGTCCAGGGAGGTGAGCTCCTCGTCCGAGAGTTCGGCGGGCGCCGTGTGCGTGTCGACGGACATCCGGATCCCTTTCGTGTCGGGACGGCGTTCGGGGGCTTCGTGCGTCTCGGCCTGTGTACGACCACCTTCCATCGACGCGCCGGGTTCCCGACAGGGCCGTTCGGACCACCGACCGCGCGGCGGACGGTCCCGCAGGGCCTGGCTGCCTGGGCCGGCACCCGATCGGACCACTCGTCCGGCCGGTCGGCGGTGCGTCGCCTTCCCGGCGCTCCGGCAAGAAGGCGTCAAGCCGGCGGGGCCCGCGACGGGGGCGGTGCGGGCGTCGTCGCGCACTCCGGTCGTCGTGGCCCCTCCCGATCAGACGATGTCGAGGACGTCGCGGACGGACCGGCGGGGCGTGGCGGGGCCCTGTGGCCCGTAGCCCAGGCGGAGCACCATCTGGACGTGGCCGCGGCCGGTCACGGGGTCACGGGTCAGCAGGCGTAGGTCCCGGCTCTCCAGGGCGTGGGAGGTCAGGGAGGTGGCGAGCCCCGCCAGGGTCGCCTCCAGCAGCACCCGTTGCAGTGCCTGGCCGGCCCGGAGCCAGTCGGCGGGGCTGTCGCCCGCTGTGCTCAGCAAGGCCAGGTGCGGGTTCTTCTCGAACGAGGTCGTGCCGCGGTCGGCCACCGGGCGGCGGCCGGCGAAGTCACGCATGGGTGCCTTGCCGTCCCGCATGCGCGGTCCGAAGGCGTACTCCGGGACTCCGTCGGTGGCAGCATCGGCCTCCGGTCCGAGCCGCGTCCAGCGCCGCAGGTCCCCCGCGTCCTCCGGGTGCAGGACGTCGCGGCTCTCCGCGTCGTGCACCAGGTCCAGGATGGTCCGCACGTGCCACGGTCCGGGGAACTGCAACTCCGCCCCTTCCCGCTCCGCCGCCGCGCGCAGGGCGGCCCGCACGTCCTCCGGGATGTCCTTCTCGTCGAAGGGGTACCGGCTGGTGTGCCGCCGGCGGACGGCGGGGTGCAGCCGTGCCAGATCCTCCGGGGCGTCCGGGTCTGCCTCGTCCAGCCGGACGGCGGCGAGCCGCAGCGGTTCGGCGGGGTCCGGCAGCAGGCTGACCGTGGGGGTGATGCCGGCGTGCGCCGCGGCGACCCGCAAGGTGAACAGTGCCGCACCGCAGCCGATGTGCAGGGCTCGGTCGCCGGGGTCGGAGCGGGGCATGGCGCGGTCGAGGTCGGCGAACAGCAGCAGGACCCGCTCACCGGCCAGGAAGCGGAAGCGCCAGGGCTGCGCGTTGTGCATGGAGGGAGCGGTCACGGCCTCGGCGACCAGAGCGGCGACCGTCTTCGCGTCCGGCTGCGGTGTGTCCATCGTGCCCTCCTGCCGACTCCGTCCCAGTACCCACACCGCGCACGGGCGCACGTCCCGGGCGCGGGGCAGCGGTGCCGTGGTCCGACCGTTCGGGTTCCGAGCCGGCTCCTCTCAGGAACGGGGCACGACGGCCACCGGCCGGTTCGATGATCGATCGTGGCGCGGGTGACCGGACGGGGGCTCCGTCCGCCTGGCGCCGCGGGCGGCGACCCTGCCGAACGCGGCGCCGCCGAAGACGCCGCTGACCAGGTTCATCGCTCCTCGTCCTCCGTGGGGCCGTCCGGCCCCGATGTCCTCGGCGACGCCGGCCATGTCGGCCTGTACGCCGAGGAGATCAGCCACGCGGGCGAGCAACCGGGCACGTCCCCACCGGTGTTCACGCACCCCACCCGCATCGGCGCCGTCTTCGGTCTCGACCGCGCCCTCGGCCGGCGACGCACCGGCGGCGTCCCCCGAGGCGGCCACCGTGCGAGCGCACGGGTCTCCACCCATTCTGGAGGTGAGGGGGTGGGACAGCGGAGGAGGTAGTGAAGATGCGGACCGTTGTCGATCTCACGCGCTGCCAGGGATACGCACAGTGTGTGTTCCTCGCGCCGGACGTGTTCGAGCTGCACGGCGAGGAAGGTCTTCTTTACGCCACGGCCGTACCCGACGACCAGGAAGAACGCGTGCGGCAAGCCGCGGCGGCCTGTCCGGTCCAGGCCATACTCCTGGGGGAAGAGGTGAGCAGCGGTGCCCGATGACCTCAAGGACGGCCGCATCGTCATCGTCGGTGCGTCGCTGGCCGGACTGCGGGCCGCGGAAGCGCTGCGCGAGGAAGGGTTCACCGGCTCACTGACCGTGGTCGGGGACGAACCCCACGCACCCTACGACCGTCCGCCGCTGTCCAAGCAGGTGCTGCTCGGGCAGGCGACGGCGCAGACCACCGAGCTGCCGATGCGCCGGGATCCGGACGCCGAGTGGCGGCTGGGCGTCCGCGCCACGGGCCTGGACCTGCTGGAGAAGCGGGTGCTGCTGGACGACGGGGAGTCACTGCCGTACGACCGGGTGCTGATCGCCACCGGAACCCGTGCCCGGCCTTGGCCTAACAAGGAGGAGGCCGCGCTGGAGGGGGTGTTCACCCTGCGTACCCGCGAGGACGGCGCGGGGCTGGCCGAGCGGCTCGCCGCGGGGCCGGAGCGTGTGCTGGTCATCGGCGGCGGCTTCACGGGCTCGGAGATCGCCTCGGCCTGCCGGGAGTTGGGGGTGCAGGTCACGGTCACCGAGCGCGGCCCCGCTCCCTTGGTCGGCGCGCTCGGCGGCACCCTGTCGAAGCTCGCGGCCGTGATGCAGCGCAACCACGGTGTGGACCTGCGCACCGGTGTGACGGTCACCGCCCTGAACGGCAACGGCGCCTTCACGGGTGCGGAGCTGTCCGACGGCAGCCGGGTCGACGCGGACGTGTGCGTCGCGGCGTTGGGAGCGATCCGCAACGTCGAATGGCTGGCGGAGTCGGGGCTGGCGGCGGGCCCGCGCGGGATCGCGTGCGACGCCGGGTGCCGCGCCTTCAACATGTACGGGATCGTCACCGACGACGTCTTCGTGGCCGGCGACGTCTCCCGCTTCCCCCACCCGCTGTTCGGCTACCAGTTGCTGTCCCTGGAGCACTGGGGCAACGCGGTCGAGCAGGCCGAGGTGGCGGCCCACAACATGGTCAACCCGGGTCCGCTGCAACGCCCGCACCTGGCGGTCCCGGTGTTCTGGTCGACCCAGTTCGGACTCAACATCAAGTCCGTGGGCGTGCCCACGTACTCCGACCACATCGTCATCGCCCAGGGCTCGTTGGAGGCGCGCCGTCTCGCCATGGTCTACGGGTACAAGGGCCGGGTCACCGCGGCCGTCACCGTCGACATGGCCAAGTCGCTCGACTACTACCGGCACCTGATCGAGTCGGCCGCTCCCTTCCCGCCCCCGCCCGGCGCGGCGGACCGGGCGATCGCGGCCGACGTCACGATCCCCTCCGACGTGCCCGATCCGTCGGTGCTGTCCCACGGACCGACCGTCGCGCTCACCGGTCACCTCCCCGACCGCCGACTGACCGTGGTCTAGCCCACGTCCCGCCCCACCACGAGGAGCCGCCATGGCCTCCGAGACCCTGCTGGCACGCATCACCGACTACGCCAGCCGCCCTGACCCGTACCCGCTGTACGCGGAACTCCGCGCGGCCGGTCCCGTGGTTCAGCAGGCTGACGGCAGCTACCTGATCGGCACCTACCACGAGGTCGCCGCCCTGCTCCACGACCCGCGGATGAGCGTCGATCCCCGTACCCGCGGCGGGGAGGCCCAGCAACTGCCGTTCCTGCGGCTCGACGACCCCGAACACCACCGGCTGCGCACCCTGGCCATGCGGCCCTTCGGTCCGCCGCACAGCCCCCGCCGCGTCGACGGCATGCGCGGAGAGATCGACCGGATCACCCAGGAACTGCTGGCGTCCTTCCGCGCGGGCGAGCAGATCGATCTCGTCGACGACTTCGCCTACCCGCTGCCCGTCACGGTCATCTGCCGCCTGCTCGGCGTGCCCCGCGAGGACGAGCCCCTCTTCAGGGCCTGGTCCGACGCCCTCGTCGCCGCCGCCGACGTCAGGCCCGGCGCGGACACCACCGAGACGGACAAGGCCGGTGAACAGGCAAGGATGGAGATGGGCGGCTACCTGGTGAACCTCGCCGAACAGCGCCGCGGCAAGCCGAGCGACGACATGCTGTCCGCCTTCGTCAACGAGCCCGACCCGGCTCTGCGCCTGACACGGGAGGAACTCGCGGAAACGGCGGTCCTGCTGCTCATCGCCGGGCACGAGACCACGGTCAACCTCATCACCAACGGTGTGCTCACCCTGCTGCGCCGGCCCGACCAGCTGGACCTGCTGCGCCGCGAACCGGACCTGCTGCCGCGAGCGGTGGAGGAGCTGCTGCGTTTCGAGCCTCCGGTCCACATGCGCGAGCGCATCCCGCGCGCCGACGTCGACGTCGCCGGCACCACCCTCCCGGAAGGCGCGTCCGTCATCCTGGTGCTGGCCTCGGCCAGCCGCGACCCCAAGCGGTTCGACGAGCCCGACCGGTTCGACCCCACCCGTCCGGACAACCAGCACTTCGGCTTCGGCAGCGGCATCCACCTCTGCTACGGCGGCCCCCTGGCCCGCATCGAGGCGTATTCCGCGCTCGGCGCCCTGCTTCCCCACCTCGGCACGGCCCGGCTGGTCCAGGACCCACCGCCCTACCGTCAGAACGCCATGCTCCGCGGCCCCCGGCACCTGCCCCTCCAGCTCTGAGGCCAGGTACGCCGGCACCGCGCACGGCAGGGGAAGGAGGGACGGGACGGGGCGACGACCGCGCGGTGGCATGCCGACGTCACGCCCCACGTAACCTTTCCCTGTGCCGCCCTCCCCCCTCCGTCGCGTCGCCGTCCTCGTGCTCGACGGTGCGAAGCCGCTCGACGTCGGAATTCCCGCGCAGGTCTTCACCACCCGCGCGAGCATGCCGTACGAGGTGCGGGTGTGCGGGGCGGCGCCCGGTCTCGTGACCGGCGGCGACGGCCTCGCGTACTACGTCGCCCACGGCCTCGACGCGCTCGCGTGGGCCGACATCGTCTTCGTGCCCGGCTACCGGTTCCCGGACCGCGACGACCCGCCGCAGGCCGTGATCGACGCACTGATCTCCGCCCACGAGCGGGGCGCCCGGCTCGCCGCCATCTCGACGGGCGCCTTCGCGCTCGCCGCCACGGGCCTGCTCGACGGCAAGCGCGCCACCACGCACTGGCACTACACGCGGGCACTCGCGGCCAGGCATCCGTTCGTCCAGGTCGACGAGAACGTGCTGTTCGTCGACGAGGGCAGCGTGCTCACCTCGGCCGGCGCCGCCTCCGGCATCGACCTGTGCCTGCACATCCTGCGCGGCGACCTCGGAGTGGCCGCGTCCAACCACGCGGCCCGGCGTCTGGTCGCCGCCCCCTACCGCAGCGGCGGCCAGGCCCAGTACGTGCCGCGCAGCGTCCCCGAGCCGCTCGGCGAGCGGTTCGCCGCGACCCGCGAGTGGGCGCTGCACCGGCTCGGCGAGCCCCTCACCCTCGACGTACTGGCGCGGCAGGCGGGCGTCTCGCCCCGCACGTTCTCCCGGCGCTTCGTCGAGGAGACCGGCTACACGCCGATGCAGTGGGTGATGCGGGCCCGCATCGACCTGGCCCGCGAACTGCTTGAGCGCTCCCAGCGCAGCGTCGAACAGATCGCCGCCGACGTCGGGCTCGGCACCGGCGCGAACCTGCGGCTCCACTTCCAGCGCATCCTCGGCACCACTCCGAGCGAGTACCGGCGCACCTTCACCCGGGGCGAGTAGGCCGCCCGGCACCACGCCGGCTGGCGGGATCCTTGTGGACCGTGGCGATCCCGCCACTGTCGGTGGCGCGGGCCGCGGGCGAGTCTGGTGGTGAACGGAAGGGACGTCACACATGACTCGCATCGCCATCAACGGATTCGGCCGCATCGGACGCAATGTGCTGCGCGCACTGCTGGAGCGCGACAGTGCCCTGGAGATCGTCGCCGTCAACGATCTGACAGAGCCCGCCACGCTCGCCCGGCTGCTCGCCTTCGACAGCACGGCCGGCCGGCTCGGTCGCCCGGTGACCGTCGACGGCAACACCCTTGTCGTCGACGGCCGGCGGATCACGGTGCTGGCCGAGCGCGAACCGGCGCAGTTGCCGTGGGCCGAACTCGGTGTCGACATCGTCCTGGAGGCCACCGGCCGCTTCACCTCGGCCAAGGCCGCCCGGGCCCACCTCGACGCCGGTGCGAAGAAGGTGCTCGTCAGCGCGCCGTCGGACGGCGCCGACGTCACGCTCGCGTTCGGGGTCAACACCGACGCCTACGATCCGGCCGTGCACACGATCGTCTCGAACGCCTCGTGCACCACCAACGCGCTCGCGCCGCTGGCCGCGGTCCTCGACGAACTCGCCGGTATCGAGCACGGGTTCATGACGACGGTGCACGCCTACACGCAGGAACAGAACCTCCAGGACGGCCCGCACCGCGACGCCCGTCGCGCCCGGGCCGCCGGCATCAACATCGTGCCGACCACGACCGGCGCGGCCAAGGCGATCGGCCTGGTGCTGCCCAACCTCGAAGGCAAGCTGTCGGGCGACTCGATCCGCGTGCCGGTGCCGGTGGGCTCGATCGTCGAGCTCAACACGACCGTCGCCCGCGATGTGACGCGCGACGAGGTGCTGGCGGCGTACCGCGCCGCAGCGGAGGGGCCGCTCGCCGGCATCCTTGAGTACTCGGACGACCCGCTCGTGTCGTCCGACATCACGGGCAATCCCGCCTCGTCGATCTTCGACTCGGCCCTCACCCGCGTCGACGGCCGCCACATCAAGGTGGTCGCGTGGTACGACAACGAGTGGGGCTTCTCGAACCGCGTGATCGACACGCTGGAGTTCCTCGCCACGCGCTGATACTCCGGCACGGTGTCAGGGGGGTGTGCCGGTCTTCGACCACTGCCGGACCGGTGTGTCCGGCGTCTGGACGGGGCCGGCACCTCCCCCGCCTGCGCGTGCGGCTCGACGTGGGGCTGTCGGTCCTCTGTCGGCGGCGTGTCGGCGAGGTGTCGGCAGCGTCTGGAACCTTGCCGGTATTCCTGCCGGGTGCCCATCCGGCGGGCACGCAGAAAGGCAAGGAACCGCCATGACCCCTGATGTCACGATCATCGGCGCCGGGCTCGCCGGACTGACCCTCGCCCGTGTCCTCCACGTCCACGGCATCCCGGCCACGGTGTACGAGGCGGAGGCCTCACCGATGGCCCGCGCACAGGGCGGGATGCTCGACATCCACGACTACAACGGCCGACTCGCCTTGCGGGCGGCCGGTTTGACCGACGAGTTCCGCAGCCTCGTCCTGGAGGGCCGCCAGGCGACACGGATCCTCGACCGGGACGGGACCGTCCTGTTCGAAGAGGCCGACGACGGCACGGGGGGCCGCCCCGAGGTGCAGCGCGGTGAGCTGCGACGCATCCTGCTCGACTCGCTCCCGGCCGGCACCGTCCGGTGGGGGCACAAGGTCAGCGGCGTCCGTCCTGTCGGTGGGGGGCGCCACGAGGTCGCCTTCGCCGACGGCACCGTGGTCGTCACCAGCCTGCTGGTCGGCGCGGACGGCGCGTGGTCACGCATCCGGCCGCTGCTCTCCGACGCGGTGCCCGAGTACACCGGCAGGTCGTTCGTCGAGACCTACCTGTTCGACAGCGACACCCGGCACCCTGCCGCCTCGAAGGCGGTCGGCGGCGGGTCGCTGTTCGCGCTGGCCCCGGGAAAGGGCATCCAGGCCCACCGGGAGAGGGGCGACACCCTGCACACCTATGTGGCGCTCACCGAGCCGCGGGACTGGTTCGCCGCCATCGACTTCACCGATGCCACCGCTGCCGCCGCACGGATCTCGCGGGAGTTCGACGGGTGGGCGCCGGAGCTCACCGCACTGATCACCGACAGTGACACCCCGCTGGTGCCCCGTCCCCTGTACGCCCTGCCGATCGGGCACCGGTGGGACCGGGTGCCGGGGGTGACCCTGCTCGGCGACGCCGCCCACCTCGCCGCTCCCAACGGCGAGGGCGCCAACCTGGCCATGTACGACGGCGCCGAACTCGGCAGGGCCCTCGCCGCACACCCCGGCGACACGGAAGCCGCCCTCGCCGAGTACGAGCAGGCCATGTTCCCCCGCGGCGCCGAAGCCGCCGCGGAAGGGGCCCAGCTCCACGAACTGCTCTTCGGCGCCGACACACCCCACGGCCTGTTGGACGTGTTCACCGAAGACGAGCAGACCCCGTGAACCGCCGACCGAGGTCACCCCGGCGGCCGTCGGTCCAGGGCGTGAGCATGCGGTCCTGTAGTCGCTGAACCGGGGCGGGGGGTGGCGGTGTCGACCATGCCGGGACACACGGCCGCGATCAGTGTGCCGTCGGCGAGATCGTTGGCGCGGGAGATCAGCGTGAGTCCGTTGGGCCCACGGGGGTGTCCCCGCGCAGCGTGATGCGGTGCATGACCCGGTGGCGGTTGGCGTAGTGGGCGGTACTGCGGTTGTCCCACAGGGCGACGTCACCGGGTTGCCAGCGGTGGCGTACGACGTGTTCCGGCTTGGTGAGGTGGGCGTACAGGATGTCGAGGATGCCCCGGCTCTCGTACTCCGAGACGCCCACGATGTGCGAGGTGAATCCCGGGTTCACGAAGAGACCCTTGCGACCGCTCTCGGGGTGTACGCGCACCACCGGATGCTCGACCGGTGTCAGGTCGGTGAACACCTGGCCCTCCCAGAGGTTTCCGCGGCCTTTGCGACGCTGGGCGAGGTAGTACCCGAACTCGCGGGTGCCGTCGTGTACCGCGGTGAGCGGGTCGATCAGCGTCCGCAGGCCCGGCGACAGCGACTCGTAGGCGAGCTGGCTGTCGGCCCAGTTCGTGTCACCGCCGTTGGGCGGCAGCACCACGGCCCGCAGGACGGAGATCGCGGGCGGTCGCGGTACGAACGTCACGTCCGTGTGCCAGACGTCGGCGAACCCGTTGTCCTGGCTGTCCAGCGAGTACACCTCGGGGGCCACGTCACCGGAGTCGTGGATCGGGTGGCCTGCGGTGACCTCGCCCAGGCGTCTGCCGAACTCGATCTGCCGGGCGTCGTCGAGGCCGTCCTGGCCGCGTACGAAGAGCACCTTGTACTTCACGAGTGCTTGCCGGAGCGCGAGGACCTGGTCGTCGTCGAGGCGACCGAGATCGATGCCGTGGATCTCGGCGCCGAAGTGCGGGCCGAGCTCGGTGACCGGCAGCTGTGCCGCTGCGGGCCGTTCACTGAGGATGCTCATCCGTCTGTGTTTCCTTTCTTTGAATGCTGAGGTCAGACCGCGGCGGCCTTGACGGCGTGGGAGACCTCCGCGCGCAGTTCGGTGAACTCCCGCGCATTCCGGAGCTCTTCGGCGTCGACATCGCCACGCGGCAGGGGGATCGGCAGGTCCAGGGCCACGGTCCCCGGCCCCTTCGTCAGCACCACGATGCGGGAGCCGAGGAACACCGCCTCGTCCGCCGAGTGCGTCACGAACACCGTGGTCCGCCCGGTCTGGGCGGTCACCTGGCGGACGTCCTCCTGGAGCCGTTCCCGGGTCAGCGCGTCCAGCGCCGCGAACGGCTCGTCGAGCAGGAAGAGCGGGTTCTCGGCGGCCAGCGCGCGGGCGATGGCGACCCGCTGCCGCTGGCCGCCGGAGATCTCCCAGGTACGCCTGTCGCCGGTGCCTTCGAGACCCACCCGTGCCAGCAACTCCGCCCGCCGCTCGGGCCGTTGCCTGCGGTTCACCCCGGCGTACCGCAGTGCCAGGTCGATGTTGCCCCGTACGGTGCGCCACGGGAACAGCCGGGGCGTCTGGAAGACCACGCCGGCCGACTCGCCGGGCCGCGGCTCGGCACCGGACACCCGCACCGAGCCGTGCGTGGGCCGCTCGAATCCGGCGATCAGCCGCAGCAGCGTGCTCTTGCCGCAGCCGGAAGCGCCGACCAGGACCAGGAACTCGCCTGCGGGGACGGTCAGGTCGACCGGTCCGACGGCGGTGACGGTCTCTCCGCCCCGGCGGTACTGGTGGGTGACGTGGTCGAGGCGCACGGACCCGGCACGCGAGCTGTCCGTCCCGCTGTCCCCAACTGCCGTACCCAGAACCTCACTTGAGGACATCGGGCAGCCCCTTGAGGTAGAACGCCTTGCGGACGGCGTCCTCGGACGGCGCGGCGTCGATCTGCTTCTGTCCGGCCAGGAACCGGCCGGTGTCGGTGACGTACGACAGCAGCCTGCCGGGGCTGCCGTCGGTGCCCAGCCAGTCGGCGGAGGCCACCTGCTCCGGGGTGAGGAAGACACCTTGCGCGAGCTGCGCCCGGGCGTCCGCGGCGGTGATGCCGAGCTCGGCCGCGACGGCCTTGACCGAGCCGTCGGGATCGGACTTGAGCAGGCGGAGCGCCTGCGCCTGCGCCTTGCGCCAGACGTCGATCGCCCTCGGGTCCCTGGCGATCAGTTCGTCCGACACCACGGCGAGGTCCAGGGTCGGCTTGCCGTCCGCTCCGATCTCCTTGCTGCTGGTGAGCTGGGTGCCGGTCTTGCGCAGCTCGTCCAGGGTCGGCAGCCAGACGTAGGCGGCGTCGATGTCCCCGCGCTGCCAGGCGGCGAGGATCGCCTGCGGCTGTAGGTCGACGAGCTTGACGTCGGACGTCTTGAGGCCTGCCTTCGTCAGCGCGGCCAGCAGGCTGTAGTGCGAGGTGGAGGCGAACGGGGTCGCGATGGTCCGGCCCTTGAGACCGGCGACGTCGAAGACGCCGGTGGCCCTGCGTGCCACGAGGGCCTCGTTCTCGCCCGCGACGTCGAGGACCCACGCGACCTTGTACGGGATCGGCGAGGCCCCGGACACCCCGCGGGCGAACGGACTGGAGCCCAGTGCGGCGATGTCGAGGGACTTGCCGATGAAGGCCTGGTTGACGGTGGCACCCGAGTCGAACTTGATCCACGTGATCCGGTGGTCCGGCAGGGCCTTTTCGAGCAGCTTCTTGTTCTTCACGATCAAGTCGCCGCTGGGGAAGGCGAAGTAGCCGATGCGGAGCTGCTTGGATCCGCCTGACGTCGACGCCGCACTGTCCGAGGAGCAGCCGGCCACGGCCGCGGATACGGCGGCCAGGGCACCGGCGAGCAGGAGCCGGCGGGACGGTCCCCCCGCGGGGGAGCCGACGGGAACTCTGGGCAGTGAGCGAGACATGGTGGGGCCGTTTCTGGTCGAGAGGAGGGGAGACGGGGCGGGCTCGGCTAGGGTCTTTCGAGCCCGGCATGATCCAAACGAGAGGCTCTAGGAGCGACCGCGCCAGGGCACGGCGGCGCGTTCCAGTCGCAGCAGCAGACCGTCGATGATCAGGCCGGAGACTCCGATGGCGATGATGCCGACGAGCACCACAGGGGTGTTGTTGTAGTTGGCGGCGTCCTTCACCATGCCGCCGATGCCGGGCAGTCCGTTGACCAACTCGGCGGCGACCAGGGAGGAATAGGCGACTCCCACCGCGAGCCGGACGCCGGTGAGCGTCTCCGGCAGGGCGGACGGGAGGACGACGTCCTTGACGACGTCCCACCGCGAGGCACCGAGGGCTCGGGCGGCTTCGAGGAGGCTGCGCGGCACGGCCGCGACGGCCGTCGTCGTGGACACCGCCACGGGCGGGAAGGCGGCCACGGCCAGCAGGGTGACCTTCGGCTCCTCGTTGATGCCCAGCCAGATGACGAGCAGGGAGAAGTACGCCAGCGGGGGCAGCGTCCGCAGGAAGGTGATCCAGGGTTCGAACAGCGCGCGCAACCAGCCGACGGTGCCCATGGCGAGCCCGAAGAGCACCCCGAGGGCGATGCCGACACCGGAGCCGATCGCGATGCGCCGCAGGCTGATGCCCAGGTGCTCGACGAGGTAGGTCCCGTTGTAGCCCCGTACGCCGTCGTGTGTCGTGGAAACGTCGATGAACGCCTCCCACACCTTCGCCGGCGGCGGAACCAGCGTCTCGCTCCACGTCCCGCTCGCCGCCAGCGACTGCCACAGCGCGAGGAAGAGGACGAGGGAGCCGAACGGCAGGGCGGCACGGCGCACGCGCGCCCAGGCGCCCCGTGGGGGACGTCGGACCGGCGGTTCGACGGCTACGGGGGTCGGATCGGTTTGGGGCAGACGGGATGTCGTGGGCATGGGGCAGCCTCCAAGGGCGCCGCACATGAGCGGCTGGGGTCAGCGGAGCTGACGGACGCGGAGCAGGCACCGCCGGGTACACGGGGAAGGGCTCCCGCCGGGTGACACGACCGGACAGCGGGAGGGAGGAGCGTCAGAAGCGCTGAGTCAGCGACAACACGAAGCCGGGCGTCGGCACAGGTCAATGACCAGGCGTCGCACCAGGAACCCGTGATTCATGCGCCTATTTCTACAGCAGTACCCGCCCCCCGCAAAGAGCGTCCCACTCTCTGGACCAGGCCTCTTGCTGATCGTCACGACCATGGGGCGCCGTCGCGGCAACCCACGGCCCGCCGTCCGACCAGGCGGTCCGTGACGCGTACGGCGGATCGGTTCCCGGCCGGACGTCGCATCGGCGACCACCCTGAACGGTTCAGCGGCACGCGCACCCGGCAGCCGCACGGCCCGGCCCGTCCCCGCGGAAGCTCCGAGTCACTCGCGGAGCCCGATCGCCTGGATGGAAGCCCTGCTGCTCGTCCGCCTACCGTGCATCCGATCGTGGCCCTATGCCGGAATGACGGGTGAGGGTCCGGGACGATGCGCCCGGACGAGCGCCCGGGACCTGAGGGATGCGGGAAGCCGGTGCGCTCCTGAGCCCCCGCGCCCCGGTGTACGGGGCTCAGCCCTCCCCACGCCGTACCGGACTCCCCGGCAGCAGCGTGTTTCGTACTCTTGCGGCATGCGTATGCGCCCCACTCTGAGTTGGACCCCCACCGAGGACCTGCCGCCCGGAACCACGGACCTGGAGCCGGTCGCCGACGCGCTGAGCGCCGGCGGGGTGCTGGTGCTCAGTGGGGCGGGCATCTCCACGGAGTCGGGCATCCCCGACTACCGGGGCGAGGGCGGGAGCCTGAGCCGGCACACCCCGATGACCTACCAGGAGTTCACCGCCAGTGCCCAGGCCCGGCGCCGGTACTGGGCGCGCAGCCACCTCGGATGGCGCACCTTCGGCCGTGCCCGCCCCAACGCCGGGCACCGGGCCGTGGCCGCGTTCGGACGGCACGGCCTGCTCTCCGGCGTGATCACCCAGAACGTGGACAGCCTGCACCAGGCCGCCGGCAGCGAGGGCGTCGTGGAACTCCACGGGAGCCTGGACCGGGTCGTCTGCCTCGTGTGCGGCGCCTTCAGTGCGCGCCGCGAACTCGCCCAGCGGCTGGAAGCGGCCAATCCGGACTTCGATCCGGTGGCGGCGGGGATCAACCCGGACGGTGACGCCGACCTCACCGACGAACAGGTCGAGGACTTCCGCGTACTGCCCTGCGTGATATGCGGCGGCATCCTCAAACCGGATGTCGTGTTCTTCGGCGAGGCGGTTCCCCCGGAGCGGGTGGAGCAGTGCCGGGAGATGGTCCGCGAGGCAGCTTCACTGCTGGTCCTCGGTTCCTCGCTGACAGTGATGTCCGGGCTCCGGTTCGTCCGCCAGGCGGCCCAGGCCGGGACGCCGGTGCTCATCATCAACCGCGACCAGACCCGAGGCGACCGGCACGCCCTCACCCGGGTCGCACTGCCGCTGGGCAGAGCCCTCACCGCCGTGGCGGACCGACTGGGCATCCCCGTCGACGCACCGGACTCGCCCCGGACCTGAACCTCGACCGGGAAAGGAGCCCCGCACGGGCGGCCCGCGCGGGGCGGGAGGCGGCGCTACCGCCAGCGGGGGGACCGTCACGCTGCGGTGACCCGCTCGGCGGGCACCGGTGCCGGTGGTGTCGTCGTCCGCGGTGACGCCCAGCGGGTCCAAGGCGCCCTGGATCGCACCGTCGAAGGGCTCGAAGGACTGTTCGGCGCACGCAGCGCGTCTTCGGCGACGATCTCCGGATCGCCCACGAGCCGCCGACACGGCACCCGCGCAGCACGTCCCGTTCCAGAAGCAGGTAGGCGACGATCCGTCGCAGCCCCGAGCCGCCGCCGGAGAAGACCTGGCGGATCCGCGCCTGCGTCAGCTCCGCGCCGCGCCGCTCGGCGGCCAGGACGAGATCGGGCCTCACCGCGCCGCCCGTCACAGCGAACTGACAGGATCAGGCCGTCGGGTCACTGACCCCTCAGGCCGCAGGCCGACGGTCACTCCCCACCGCCCGCACCGTCGGCGCCCCCTGTCAGGGGCGGGCCGTATGCGGTTGAGCAGGGCAAGAGCGTGGCTCACCGCCGAGAGGGGGAAGTTGCCCGGGTCCCGGCCCGCAGAAAGGGCGCGTGGCCCCCGGCGGGGGTGGCATCAGGCAGACCACGCCCGCAAGACAGCCCGCTCGGCTTTCACCGTTATGGGGACGCGGCGGTGGGTGATGAGTATTGATGACCTCCACGTCGGTGACCTGCGTAAGCGATCAAGGCGGAACGCCGGTGCGGCTGACCGGGTGACATGTCCGGCGACCCGTCAGGTTGCGGAACTGACGGACTGTCGGTTGCCTCGTGAACGGAACACACGAGATGTGCCGCGCAGCAGGCCGGACACTGTTCCGTTGGAGGATTCGCATGCGCTACAGACACATGGGTGCGGGTATCGGCCTGGTCCTCGGTGCCCTCGGGCTGCACATCCCGGCCGCTGCCGCCGCTGATGACTCGGATGTCAGTATCGAGCCCTGGAATGCCCCACCGGGTTCCACGGTCACGGTCAGCACGAGGGCCTGCGACCCTGACGCGGACTACGGCAAGGGCTGGTCGGAGGTAGGAGGAGAGTTCCACCTCTTCGCGGGCGACGAGGAGGGGGTGCTCACCGGCGAGTTCGAGATCCCCGAAGGAACCCGGCCGGGCGACGACACCGTCACCGTGAAGTGTCCGCCGCTGACCAAGGTCACGGAGACGTACCGGGTCATCGGACGCCCACCGAGCGGCTCTGTGAACGCCGGCTTCGGACCGGCCGAGGACACAGGTGCGGGGCTCGCCCTGGCCGGCGGGCTGCTCGCCACGGCCGCCGCCGGGGGTGCGGTCTGGTTCTACCGCCGCCCGAACGCCAACCGAACCTGATCGTCCCACCCCGTCGGCCGGCCCCGTCCACATCGGCCTGCGACCGGACCAGAAGACCACCACGATGGCATCCAGACACCACTCCCCCGCTTCCCGATCTCCGTTCGTCGCGACGGTGCTCCTTCCGGCCTGCATGATGACGGCCGGTGTGATGCTGCTGATCAGCGGGATGCAGGACGGGGAGCTGCCCCCACAGCCATCGGCGGCCCGTTCCTCCTCGACTCCCGCGGCCCCCGCCCGCCCCACCGTCCACCCGCTGCCCCCCGCGGATCCGGTGCGGATCCGGATCGCCGCCATCGGGGTGAACGCCCCGATGACACGAGTGGGCCTCGATGCCGCAGGAGCACTGCGGACTCCACCGTCCGACGAACCCGGCCACGCCGGCTGGTACGGCGACGGCACACCTCCCGGCTCGGCAGGCACCGCCGTCGCCGCCGGGCATGTGGACACACCCGACGGCGACCCCGGTGTCTTCTACGACCTCGGCGCCCTGACCGAGGGAGCCACCATCGAGATCAGCCGGACCGACCGGCGGACAGCGGTGTTCACCGTCCGCGCCGTCGAGCTCTACGACAGGAAGGAGTTCCCGAGCAAGAAGGTCTACGGCAGTTCCGGCCGGCCCGAGCTCCGGTTGATCACCTGCGGCGGCGGCTACACAAAGCGCACGGGCTACCTGGGCAACGTCGTGGTCTACGCGACGCTGACCGCGGTGACGTAACCGGCCGAACGGACCCTGGTCGTCAGCGAGCAGCGGAACAGACCGGGGAGGCGGAGGATCACCCCGTCACATGGAATTCGTTCCCGCCGGCGTCGAGGAACTCGCCGGGTTCCGAGCCGCGTTGGGTGACCTCCAGCCGCAGCCGGTTCCGCACCTCCTTCGGCGCCGCGGGCGGCCCCATCACCAGCGAGACCGTACTGGCGGGCCCCCGGCGCAGCCGGACACCCCAGTCATGGGACTCGACCGCGTGCCAGTCGGCCCGGGACTGCCAGAAGGCCGACTGCGCGTACCGATCCTCCTCCGCGACGTCGAGGCAGATCGCGACGAGGCCGGAGTCGGCACGCACGCCGGGGTGACCGGGACGCAGCACGCAGAACTCGTTGCCCTCCGGATCGGCCAGCACGTCCCACGGGACGTCTCCCTGGCCGATGTCGACCCGCGTCGCACCGAGCGTGAGCAGGCGCGCCACCTCGGCCTCCCAGTCCGGCCCCCCGGCCAAGTCGAGGTGGAGTCGGTTCTTGTGCGCCGTCTTCGGTTTCGCGGTCGGTACGAACCGCAGGTGCAGGCCGTCCGTCCGGCCCCGTGTCGCGTCCGACCAGAAGCGGTCCATGCGCGCGACGTCCAGCGCGTCGATCACGATCCCCGTCAGCATCCCGTTCCCCCAGGCGTTCACATGTGTCGCCTGTTCATTGTCGCGGCCACTGTGCCGGCGCCGACCCCGGCGCCCACAGCTCACGCGAGCGCCTGCCCGGCTCACCGGGGCGGGAGCGATCCAGCAGGTAGGGGTATTCGCGCCGATGACGGAGGAACCAGCGCCTCCGGGAGGCCGGCCACAGTAATCTCCGGCCATGCCCGAGACATCCGTGGCGCGCTTCTACGACGAACTGGCCGACGACTACCACCTGATCTACTCGGACTGGGATGCGAGCATCCGTCGGCAGGGGGAGGTTCTGGACGCCCTGATCGGCCAGGATCGCGCGGCGGTGCTCGACTGTTCCTGCGGCATCGGCACGCAGGCCATCGGCCTTGCGCTGCGCGGGCACAGCGTCACCGGGACCGACCTCAGCCCCCGCGCCGCCGCCCGCGCTGTGCGTGAGGCCGCCCGCAGGGGCCTGAGCTTGCGCACGGCTGCCGCCGACATGCGACGCCTCCCGTTCCCCGATGCCCGGTTCGACACCGTCGTCTGCGCCGACAACGCGCTGCCCCACCTGCTGACAGAGCACGATGTACGCGCCGCCTTGGCCGAGATGCGCCGCGTGTTGCGTCCCGCCGGCCTGCTGCTGATCAGCACACGCCCCTACGAAGACCTTCTGCGCGACCGTCCCTCTTCGACGCCTCCGCAAGTGCACCGGGCCACCGAGGGCGGAGAACGGACCGTCACCTTCCAGCTCTGGCGCTGGCACGACGACGGCGAGCACTACGACATGGAGCACTTCCAACTCCTCCCGGAAGACGGAGAATGGCGGGTCGAGGTCCGCCGGACCACCTACTGGGCGCTCGGTCAGAGGCGGCTGGCCGGCCTCGCGGCCGATGCCGGGTTTGTCGACCCGGAGTGGCGGATGCCGCAGGAGACGGGCTTCTTCCAGCCGCTGCTCGTGGCCCGCACCGGCGAGTAGGCGAGTAGGTGACTCGGCGCCCGAGGTGCCGGCGAGGCGGGGCACGGTCCTTCCACTCGCTCGACAAGAACGGCGGTGTCGCCCGGCCGGCCCCCTCGACGGCCGACGGGTAGACAAGCGGGCGAAGGTCAACTGACAGGTAGCTGGGGCTGATTGGTGCGCCTCACTGATTACATGGGGGAACCGTGCCGGCCGAGACTGGTTCGACTTCCGTCAGGGAAGCCGCCCGCCGCCTCGTGGATCTCGTGCTCACCGAGGACGACGTCTACCTCGACAGCCTCCCGGACGAGGTCGAGGGGGCCGTGGGCACTCCGTTGATCGAGGTGGCGAGGATGCTGGACGAGCCCGACAACGACCAGGAGTTCCGGCGCGGCGTCCGGCTCCTGCTGGAGGCGGGCGCGGATGCGGCGCCCAGCATGCCGGACGAACTGCGTGATCTGTTCGAGGAGTTGCGCTACGCCATGCGTGGTGTGACCGTGCGCTGAACAGGGTTCGCGGTGGAGAGGGCCGGCCGGCGCGACGTCCGACCGAGTTGATTTCGGACCGAGGCGGTATTCATCGGCGCGAGCCCACGCGGCCCGCCTGTCCGGGTGGCGTCGAGGCCCCGCGTCAGGAGGGGGCGAGGACGCAGAACGCGTGGCCCTCCGGGTCGGCCAGACACGTCCACGGGACGTCGCCCTGGCCGACGTCGAGGTCGGTGGCGCCGAGGGCGCGCAGCCGGGCCACCTCCGCCGCCTTGTCGTCCCCGGGGTACGGCAGCAGGTCGAGATGGACGCGGTCTGGCAGGGTCCTCGCACCGGGAGTGCGCAGGAACTCAAGGTACGAGCCGACCCCCTTGGCGGAACGCAGCACCGCGCGTTCGTCGGTGACTTCGTGCAGCGTCCAGTCCATGGCCCCGCCCCAGAACCGGGCCATGGCCCGCGGATCCGCGCAGTCGACCACCACCCGGGCGATCGGCCCGGTGTCGCGGTAGGTCTCCCGAGGCTCCAGCACGCAGAACTCGTTGCCCTCCGGGTCGGCGAGGACCGTCCACGGCACGTCACCTTGGCCCACGTCGACGGGCGTCGCACCGAGGGCCCTCAGGCGCGCGGTCAACTCCGCCTGATGGGACGTGGAGGTGGTGGCGAGATCGAGGTGCACGCGGTTCTTCGTCGTCGTCTTGGCGTCCGGGACGGGAACGACGTCGACGCAGACGGCGACCGGGTCCGGCCAGACGGGGCCGCCGGCGGGGCCGACGTAGGTGGTCACGCCGGGGCTGTAGGCACTCCAGCCGAGCGCCTCAGCCCAGAACCGGCCGACCGCCGGGGCGTCGAGGGCCTTGATGTTCACCTGAACGGGTCGCAGTGCCATGCCGGCGATCCTATGCAGCCGCTCCGCGAGGACATCCGCGAGTGTGGACGCGGGTCAGGCCTTGGTGGGTTCGCGCTCTCGGAGGTAGGTCTCCAACTCGGCGGCCCCGGTCAGCATCGCGCGCCCGCGGACGGACAGCCGGCCGTGCCAGTCGGACAGTGCGGTCTCCAGTGGCTCCGGTCCGCCGGCCGCCCGTACCTGGGCGATCAGCCCGCGTGGGGATGCGGTGCAGCCTGCGACCGGGCCGCGTGGGCCAGTGCGGGCAGCGACAGCGACAGCGAGCCGACGAACGCGACGTAGAGAAGGCTGGTGGTCCTCAGGCGCCATGCCGGTGCCAGGAGGCCGGCCGCGGGGGCGGGTACGGCGGAGGCGGGGGTGCGCTCGGGGTCGCCATCAGTACGCCGGCGGTGACCGTCAGCACGCTGAAGGCGGCACGCCGGCTCAGACGGCGAGGAGTGCGGCGAGGACGCGGCGGTCGCATCGCTTCGTGTCCGGCCGCTGCCGGGTCACCGGGGCCAGGGAGCGTCGTTGATGCGCTCGACCATGGACGTACGGCGGAATCCGGGGACGAAGTGTTCCAGGATGTCCGCGTTGATGGTGCCGTATGTGGTGTCGGGGCGGTCTTTGAGACCGTCGAGGAATGTCTGCAAGAATTCCTTCTTGAAATCCCCGCGCGGATGAGCGGCGACGATCTCGTCCAGCTGGTCGCCTTCCAGTCTGTCCATGCCCCAGCCGATCGCGTCGGTCAGTACGCCGTAGTTGGTGGCGGCGATCTCGGGACCCATGCGGCCGGGGATTTCCGGCGTCGTGTGCAGGGCTATCGCCATCCAGACCACTTCGGCGGCGCGCTCGGAGAACCCGCGGTCGAGCAGGAACTTGCGCGCGTGGTCGGCGCCGTCCACCTCGAAGCGCTGTCGCGTGTCGGAGAACGGGATCAGAAGGCCCGTGTCGTGGAACATCGCGGAGATGTAGAGCAACTCGGGGTCGGGCCGGAGGTCCAGCTTCCGCGCGTGCAGGGAACCGAGGAGGAATACCCGCCGGGAGTGGTGGAAGATCAAGGGATTCGTCCGCTCCCGGAGGAATTCCGTGGCCTCCGCGACAGCAGAGGTCCCGGGTATTTCCACGCCTGCGATGATGTCGGTCATGGTGTCCGTGCTTTCCGGTGCGATGTGCTACGAGTGGACCGTGCGTCCGTTCTCCACGGTGCCGACCCTGCGGCCTCCGGCGCTGCCTCGGTCCGGCCATGAACCACTCGAATCCAGTCACCTCAGGATGGCTCTGTGAGCTCCGACACGCATCGTGTAGCGATCCTCGTCTACGACGGGGTCAAACTGCTGGACGTCGTCGGCCCCGCCGAGGTCTTCGGGGAAGCGAATCTCCTCGGCGCCGATTACAGCATCGCCCTGGTGTCGACGACGGGTGCCGATGTCGCCTCCTCGATCGGCATGCGGATCGCCGTCGACGGCAGCGCCGCCACGGAGCCGGACCCGGACACCTTCCTGGTGCCGGGCGGAGACGTCTACCCCAGGACGCCGGTCACGCGCGACCTGGTCGAAGCCGTCAGGGATCTGGCGGTCCGTTCCGGCCGGGTCGCCTCCGTGTGCTCCGGTGCCTTCGTCCTGGGCGCGACGGGCCTTCTGGACGGCAAGCGGGCGACCACCCACTGGAAGATCGCGGGCGAACTCGCCGCCCGGCATCCGAAGACCCGCGTCGAACCCGACGCCATCTACGTGCGCGACGGCACCACGTACACCTCGGCGGGAGTCACCGCCGGCATCGACCTGGCGCTCGCCCTCGTGGAGGAGGACCACGGTCCCGACGTCAGCCGGGAGGTGGCCCGCTCCCTGGTGGTCTATCTGCAACGGGCGGGCGGCCAGTCCCAGTTCTCCGCTCCCCTGCAAGGGCCGCCGCCCCGGTCGCCCGCCCTGCGCAGGGTCGTCGACCTGGTCACGGCGGATCCCGCCGGCAACCACTCCCTCACCGAACTCGCCGGGCACCTCAACCTCAGCACGCGTCACCTCACCAGGCTGTTCCGGGAGGAACTGGGCACCACGCCGGCCCGGTACGTCGAGTCGATCCGGTTCGACATCGCGAAGTCGCTGCTCGACCAGGGGTACACCGCGACACAGGCGGCGTCCCTGTCCGGCTTCCCGAGTTACGAGAGTCTCCGCCGTGTCTTCGCACGGGAGTTGTCCATCTCCCCCGCCGCCTACCAGCGCCGGTTCGCCACCGCCCGCCGCGCGCAGGCCGAGTAGCGACCGACCCGTGCGCATCGAGGCCCGGGCTCGGGGCCTGCGTGCGTACGTCCGTGGCGAGGACACCCATGTGGTTGACGATTGAACGAACTCGTTTAGGATTCACCTACCGCGTCGATCAGCGCGTCCGCACGGCACCCGTACCCCTGGGTGACCTGCGTCCGCCACGGCGCACCGCACGCATTCCCAGGATCGGAGACGACTCCATGACCACCCCTGTCCGCCTCGCCGTCATCTACTACTCCTCCACCGGCTTCTCGGCCGAGATCGCCAAGGAGATCTCGCAGGCGGCCGAGAAGGCGGGCGCCGAGGTGCGCCTGCTGAAGGCCGCCGAGCTGGCTCCGGAGGCCGCCATCGCCTCCAACCAGGCGTGGGCCGCCCACGCCGCGGAGAGCGCGGGCGTGCCCGAGGCCACGGCCGCCGACGTCGAGTGGGCGGACGCGATCGTCTTCGGCACCCCGACCCGCTTCGGCAACATCTCGTCGCAGCTCAAGCAGTTCATCGACACCCTCGGCGGCCTGTGGGCGCAGGGCAAGCTGGCCAACAAGGTCTACAGCGGCTTCGTGACCACCGCCACCGCGCACGGCGGCCAGGAGTCCACGCTGCTCGCCCTGTACAACTCCATCCACCACTTCGGCGGGATCATCGTGTCCCCCGGCTACACCGACCCCGTCAAGTTCGTCGACGGCAACCCGTACGGCACGTCGCACGTCGACGCCCAGGGCAACAACCCGGTCGGCGAGCAGACCCGCAACGCGGCCCGTCACCAGGCCGAGCGCGTGGTCCAGGTCGCCGCCGCCCTGAAGGCCGGCCTCGCCTGACACACCTCACGCGCGGCTTGCCACGTGTGAGTGCCGCGCGCGACCGGGCGTTCCTTCCACGAGATGTCGCGGAAGGAACGCCCTGCGCGAAGTTCACCCGGAAACCTCGCCGGCTGAATCCGGCGAAACCCGGTAGCTCTTCGGGGCCGGCTCCGCGTACGTTCGGCCGCATGGCCGACGCATGCTTCGCGCATCCACGACTCGCCGCGATCTACGATCCGCTCGACCCCGACCGCAGTGATCTCGATGCCTACCTCGGGATCGCGGAGGAGTTCGGGGCGCGCCGGGTCCTGGACATCGGCTGCGGCACAGGGGTGTTCGCCCTGCTCCTGGCCGACCGCGGGATCGAGGTCGTCGGCGTCGATCCCGCCCGGGCATCCATCGACGTCGCACGGGCCAAACCGGGCGGTGACCGCGTGCGGTGGATCTGCGGTGACGTGTCGGCCCTCCCGCCGCTCCGGGCCGACCTCGCGACGATGACGGCGAATGTCGCCCAGGCGATCGCCGATCCGGACGCATGGCGGATGACGCTGCGGGGTGCCCACGCAGCGCTGCGGCCCGGCGGGCACCTGGTCTTCGAGACCCGTGATCCGGCCGCACGCGCCTGGGAGGAGTGGACCCGCGAGAACTCCCACCGCGTGACGGAGGTCCCGGGTGTCGGCTCCGTCGAGACCTGGGTCGAGCTGATCGAGGTGAGCGGGCCTCTCGTGACCTTCCGTGGAACCTACGCCTTCGCGGCGGACGGGCAGGTGCTGACGTCGGAGTCGACCCTGCGCTTCCGGGATCGGGACGAGGTCGAGTCGGACCTGGTCGCGCACGGCTACGTGGTGCGAGAGGTCCGCGACGCACCCGACCGGCCGGGCAAGGAGTTCGTCTTCCTCGCGCGACGCCCCTGATCCCCGGGCAGACCTGATCATCCTGGTCATGAGCAGGGATGACGACGTCCTGCCTGCACCTGGGGCCGCGCATCCTTGAGCTGCTCCAGGCACAGGCCGCCGAAACCGGCCGTCGCCGGCTGATGCCTCACACGATGGCCTCCAGCGGCAGGTCCGGCAGGGGGTAGCGGGCGCACAGGCTGGTCACGTCCGCGCGTGCCTGGGAGCGGATGGGCTCGTCGAGGTGCCAGGTGCGGGTGTCCGTGGCCCGTACGGAGGACAGGACGCGGTCGACCAGCGCGGCGCACTCGCGGACGGCGTCGGTGTCCATGCCGCGTGCGGCCAGGTGGTTCGTGCCGAGCCGCAGACCGCTGGTCACCCGGGGGCCGTGCGGGTCATCGGGGATCTTGTTCTTGTTCACGATGATTCCGCAGGACTCCAGTGCCTGTTCCGCCACCAGTCCGGTCAGTCCCTTGCGGCTGACGTCGATGAGCACCATGTGGTTGTCGGTGCCGCCGGTGAGGACGTGGTAGCCGGCGGCGGACAGTGCCGCGGCCAGCGCCGTGGCTCCGGAGACGATACGCCGGGCCAGTTCCTGGAACGCGGGCTGTGCCACCAGTGCCAGCGCTCTGCTCTTGGCGGCGACGGCCTGGAGTTGCGGGGTGCCCTGCACATAGGGGAAGACCGCGCTCTGAAGGGTCTCGGCGAGGGTCCTGCGTGAGCCGGGTACGGGAGTGTCGGCGCCCCTGCCCATCAGGATGAGGCCGCCGCGGGGGCCGTAGAGCTGCTTGTAGGTGCTGGTCGTGGTCACGTGTGCCACGTCGACGGGGCTGGGGTGCAGGCCCGCCGCGACCAGGCCGGAGATGTGGGAGATGTCCGCGAGCAGGAAGGCTCCCACCTCGTCGGCGATCGCCCGGAACCGGACGAAGTCGATCTCGCGGGGGTAGGCGCTCGCCCCGCAGACGATCAGCCGGGGCCGGTGTTCCTTGGAGAGGCGTTCGACCTCGTCCATGTCGATCCAGCCGGAGGCGTCGGTGCCGTAGCCGATCGACGTGAAGTAGTTGCCGGACACCGAGGCGCGCGAGCCGTGGGTGAGATGGCCGCCCGCGCTCAGCTCCATGCCGAGCAGCACGTCACCGGGTCGGAGCAGGCTGAACATGACGGCCTGGTTGGCCGTGCTGCCGGAGTGGGGCTGGACGTTGGCGTACCGGGCGCCGAACGCGGCCTTGGCGCGGCGGACCGCCAGCCGCTCCACCTCGTCCACCACCTCGCAGCCCGCGTGGAAGCGGGCCCCGGGGTACCCCTCGGTCGTGACGTTGCCGAGGACCGTTCCCTCGCAGGCGGTCACGGAGGCGGGCGCGACGCTGGACGCGGCGATCATGGCGAGCGTCTCGGACTGGCGCCGGTGCTCGCGCTCCAGCAGGTCGTACAGCTCGGGGTCCTGGTCGTGCAGCTGACGTAAGCCGAGCTGCGCATAGGTGGCCAGAGGGCTGGAGGACACGGTCATCGGCTCCCTACTCGTTCCAGGAGGCCGGCGAGGGCCGGCTCTTCGGGGCCTTCGGCCATCTGGTGCAGCGCGGACAGGACGTGCTGGAGCAGCTCCTCCGCGGTTCCCCGGCCGTACCGGGTCTCGTCGACGACGACCTCCAGCAGCCGGCCGCGACCGCGCGGGTCGTCGATGACCTCGACGCGGACGGGGAAGCTCGATGTGTCCCTCAGGTCCTCGTCCGCGGTGACCAGGCCGGTGTCCAGGAGCCGGTCGCGGACGTGGAAGTGGACGTAGTTGAAGACGGTGGGGAAGGGGACCCCGTCGAGCAGCGCGCGCACCTCGGCGTCCGGGAAGCGGCGGTGGCCCAGCAGACCGTTCTCCGCCTCGAAGGCGCGCCTGGCCGCGGTGTGCCAGGACGCCCCGGCCACGTCCAGGCGCAGGGGCAGGGTGTTCAGGAACAGCCCGAGGGTCAGTTCGCTGCCCACGGTCTCCGGCCGGCCGCTGACGGTCAGTCCGACCGTGACCTCGGTGGTGCCGGCCAGGGCTGCCTGGACCGCGCAGTCCGCGGCCAGGTACAGGCTCTTCACCGGAATGCCCCACTCGGCGCCGAGTCGCTGGATGCGCCGGATGTCGTCGTCGGGGATCCGGGCCGTGGCCTTGCGGTAGGGGTCGCCCGTGCCGTCGCCCCGCTCCGGCAGCGTCGCCGCCGGCCCGGTGCCCAGGTCCTCGAAGAACCGCCGGGACGCGTCGTCCCGCAACGCGGCGCGCTCCAGGCGTACGTACTCCTCCGCGGGCGCGGGTTCGGGGAGTTCGAGGTTCTCGCCGCGCAGTACGGCCGCGTACAGCCGGATCAGTTCGCTGGCCAGGACGGTCTCGCTCCAGCCGTCGAGTGCCGCGTGGTGGAACGCGTAGGCGAGCTGGAACTCCGAGGGGCCCGTGCGGGCCGCGTGCACGCGCCACAGCGGTGCCTGCTCGGGGTCGAAGGGGGCGTGCAGGCTCCGCATGACCTCGTCGTACCGCTCGGCCTTCGCGGCCGGGCCGAGATCCGACCAGTCCGCCAGCTCCACCGGGACGTCGACGTCCCGCTCCACCACCTGCATGGGCTCGCTGAAGGTGGTCAGGTCGAAGCGGGTCCGCAGCATCGGGTGGCGCCGGGTGACGCGGTCGACGGCCTGTCGCAGCACGGACGGGTCCAGCGGGAGCGTGACCGCGCGGGACACCACGTCGATGTAGAGGCGGCCCCCGCTCAGCAGGTTCTCGTAGATCAGGCCGAGTTGCAGCCGGGTGGCGGGGTACGCCGCTTCCGCGCTGTCCGGGACCAGCGCCCGGTCCTCGGGGGTGAGAAGCTCCTCGCTCGCCGCCTCGTCCTGCGCACCGGTCGTGGAGCCGGTGCAGGCGCCGCGTGGTGTGGGGTTCTTGAACAGGTCCAGGAGTGTCAGTCGCAGCCCGCGTTCCTTGGCCGCGCCGACGACCTGGACGGCGAGGAGCGAGTCCCCGCCCAGGGAGAAGAAGTCGTCGTCCGGGCCGACGCCGTCGACTCCGAGGATCTCCTCCCAGACGCGCGCCAGGACGGCGGCGTCGGAGATCCCTCCCTGCTGGGGCGACTCGTCGGTGGCAGTCTCACTCACTATCCGTTCCTTCTTCTCGTGGGGGCGTACGAACTGTGGTGGGGGTACGGAACGCCGTGGACGTACGGCTGTGCCGGGGGGCCGTACGGGGGTGTGCGGATCGGTGTCACAGCCGGCCGAGTTCGGCTCCGGTGACCGTCCGGACACCGGGCTCCCCGGGGAAGGCGAAGGTGAAGCGGAGCCTGGACTCCACGTCCTTGAAGACCGTGGCGAGGTCGTCCAGTCCGGTCGTCTCGCCGATGACGACGTCGAGTTCCCTCGTGTGCACGCCGCCTTCCAGCCGGGTGCCCGGCCGGGCGTAGGGACGGTAGAGGGTCACTTCGGGCAGGGCCCGGATCTCGTCGGTGCCTTCCACCGCGACCAGTTCGCAGGGGTCGCGGGGAGCGGGGTGGATGATCTGGTAGACCGTCCGGCCGGGGGGAAGCGGAGGGACGTCGACGCGCTCGCCGAGGGCGATCCGGCCGGCCAGCTCGATCAGGTCCGTGCCGATGGCCCGTCGGGAGAGTTCGTTGATGCCGCCGCCGAGCCGCCCGTTGACCTCGATGAACCGGGGTCCCTGGGGGGTGAGTTTGGCCTCGGTGTGGGTCAGGCCCGTGGTGATGCCCAGTGCCTTGACGGCCCTCCGGGCCAGGTCGAAGACCTGCTCCGTCTCTTCGGGGTCCAAGGGCGAGGGCCAGAACCTGCCGGTCTCCCGGAAGGGGGGCACCATGGGGAACTTGCCGGTCACGGCGATGTCGGTGACCTCGCCGCGCTGCACGAGCTGCTCGATCGAGACGTAGTCGCCGAAGGGCGCGCAGTCCCGCCCCACCAGGTACTCCTCCAGTACCAGGGCGCCCTCGGGGTCGTACCCGGGGGTCCCCGCGGCCAGGAGCCGTTCGACGGTGCGGCGGCCGTCGGCCTCGTCCTCGATGAGGAAGGTGTTGCGGCTGGCACCGCCGAAGGCGGGCTTGAGGACCGCGGGAAGACCGACGTGCGCGACCGCGTCCGCCCACTGCCCGACGGTGTCGATCCGGTGGAAGCGGACCGAGTCGACGCCCGCCGCGCGCAGAGCGCTCCGCTGGTTCCACTTGTCGGTCAGCAGCGCGGTGGTGGCCGGTGAGTGCTGCGGCAGCCCCAGCCGGTGGGCCAGTTCGCCGGTGAGGCGCAGCGCCTTCTCGCTGAACGTGACGATGCCGCCGGGGCTGTGCGCGCCGAGCTGGGCCACTGCCTGGTCGAGGTCGTCGATCCACACGATGGGCGCGAACTGGGCGAGCAGCGGCTCCATCCCCAGGGTGTGCTCGTTGCGTTCCGCGGCGAAGACCCATGTGGCCCAGTCGCCCAGCCCCACGGCGATGTCGCCCGGTTGCGCCGCACCGAAGTCGTACACCACGATCAGTGGTTTCACCGATGCTCCTTTCGTGCCCGGTCGCCGTCCAGGACGGTGTGGATCAGCTCGATCACGCGGGTCAGGTCGTCCCGGAAGTAGAAGTGGCCGCCGGGCAGTGTGCGGGTGGTCAGGTCCGCGGCCGTGTACGCGGCCCAGGACTCCAGGTGCTCGGCACGCACCCAGGCGTCGTCCGCGCCGCCGATCGCGAGCAACGGGCAGGAGACGGCGCGGGGTTCGGGGGCGTGACGGGCCAGCATCAGGTAGTCGGCGCGCAGGACGGGCACGATCAGGTCCAGGACGGCGGAGTCGTCGAGCAGCTCGGGATCGAACGTGCTGTAGCGGGTGATCTCCTGGATCCACTGGGCGTCGGTCATGGCGAGGACCTGTCCGGCGTCCAGGCGGGGCGAGGACGGGGTGCGGGCCGCTGAGGCGACGAGCAGTTCCACCTCGCGGCCCGCGTCCTCCAGGTGTACGGCCAGCGCGTGGCCGAGCACACCGCCGAGGCTGTGGCCGACGATGACCACCGGCCCCGTGGAATGCCGCTGGACCGCCCGGCCGGCCTCGGCGGCCAGCTCGCCGAGGCTCGTCGGCAGCCCTTCGGCGGCACGGGGGCCCCGGCCGGGATATTGGAGGACAAGGGCGCTCTCGCCGGCGCGCAGGAGGTGTGCGGGCCAGTCGCCCATGGAGTAGGCGCTGCCTCCGGCGAACGGGGCCAGGACGTAGGTGCGGGTGCCCGCTGCCGCGCCGTAGTGCCACAGCAGCGGGGTGGGTTCGGTGCGTTTCACGATGCGGCGGGCGCCACGGACTTGGGGCGGATGTCGGTCCACACCGTCGCGACGTGGTCCAGGCACTCCTCCCGGCTGCCGCTGAAGCCGGTCGTCCGCCAGCCGGCCGGCAGGGTCTTGGCCTCGGGCCACAGGGAGTACTGCTCTTCGTCGTTCACCACAACGGTGTAGGTCATCGGGTGGTCTCCTCACTGGTCGGACGAGGGGATGCGTCGGCGACGGCGGCGCGCAGGGCTTCGGCGCAGGAGGCGACGAGCGCGCTCCTGCGGGGTGCCGCACAGACCTCGCGGCTGAAGCGCCACAGGATGCGCAGACGGCCGTCGACGATGCTGGGGTAGATCTCGATGGGGTGGGAGCGGGGCATGTCCGCCGGCCGGTCGTCCCCGGAGATGTCGATGCGTACGTCCCCGAGCGGTCCCGGCGTACGGCCGTCGCCGTCGCCGTCTCCGTCGTCGCCGCCCGCGTGCAGATAGCCCGGTTCTCCCCAGTAGTTGAAGAGCACGTCGGGCGCGGGGAAGGCGGCGATCCGGTCGCGCAGCGCCGGATCGGGGTGGAGGTGGCGCAGCAGGTCGTGGTCGATGCCCCGGCCCGGGATGTTCCTGACGAGCTCGGCCACGGCGCGGGCCTGTCGCACGTCGGCGGGGTCGGTGGGCATGGGCAGGGCGAAGGGGTAGGCGGTGTTGAAGAAGCCGACCGTGCGGCTCAGGTCGACGTCGTCGAACAGGTCTTCCCGGCCGTGGCCGCCGAGCTGGACCAGGAGGTCGCCGGCGGGGACGCCCAGCCATTCCCGGAAGCCCGCGCCGACCGCGGCCAGCAGGCCCTCGTACACGGTCAGTCCGCGGCGTGCCGTTCCCTCGACGAACCGGCGGGTGAAGTCCTCGTCGAAGGCGGAGGTGTGTTCCCGTGTGTTGCCCTCGGTCCCCGGGGAGCGGGCGTCCGTGACCGGGACGCAGCGGCTCCAGTCGCGGGTCAGCCAGTATTCGGTGTTCAGGCGCTCCGGTTCGTCGCGTACGAACTCCACCAGGCGCCGGGCCCATTCGGTGTAGGGAGTGCCGACGGGGTCCAGGGCCTCGGTGCCGCCGTCCCGCAGGATCGTGGAGAGGTCCTCGGTGATCACGTTCCAGGAGTAGAGGTCCACGACCGCGTGGTGGACGACCATGACCAGCCGGTCGTGCAGGCCTTCGGGGAGCCGGAACAGCCCGGCCCGGCACACCGGGCCCGCACGCAGGTCGAGGGCCGCGTGCAGTCGGGTCGCCGAGGCGTGCATCCGGGATTCCAGCTCGTCCGCCGCCACGTCCCTCAGGTCGAACTCCGTGAGGGGCGGCGGTACGTCGGAGACGGTCTGCGCCAGTGCGCCGTCCACGGAGTCGATGCGGGCGCGCAGCATCGGGTGGCGTCCGGCCAGCAGGTGAACGGCGCGTTCGGCCTCGTCGGTGGTGACGGGGCGCCGTACGGCGTAGAGGACGCCGTGGTTCCAGTAGTCCGGGCGGGGCACGCGACGGGCGAAGAAGTTCAGCTGGGCGGGGGTGAGCGGGGCGGGCGAGGAGTCCGTGCCGGTTCCGGGGCGTGGGGCGGTTCGGGGGCCGGTGGTGCCGGCGGGCCGTCGTCGCGCGACCGCGGCCAGTTCCTGGACGGTGCGGTGCTCCAGCAGGTGCCGGGGGCGCAGTTCGATGCCACGGCGCCCGGCCGCCTGGACGATGCGGATGCCGGTGATGGAGTCGCCGCCCAGCGCGAAGAAGTCGTCGGTGACGCCGACGCGTTCGAGTTTGAGGACGGTGGCCCACAGCTCGCACAGGTCGGCTTCGAGGGACGTGCGCGGCGCCGTGTACGCGGTGGTCGGTACGGTCCGCTCGGCGGCGCGGGCGCGCAGCGCCGTGCGGTCCACCTTGCCGTTGCGGTTGCGGGGCAGCTCGTCGAGGGTCAGCACCTCGTTCGGCACCATGTACGCGGGCAGCCGGCCGGCGACGAACTCCTGGATCTGCCGGTCGGTCGGGGCGTTGCCGGGCGTGAGCGTGACGAAGGCGACGAGCCGTTCCAGGCCGTCGTCCTTGAGGAGTTCGACAATGGCCCGGGCCACCTGCGGATGGCTCTCCACGGCATGCTCGATCTCGCCGAGCTCCACGCGGCGTCCGCGCAGCTTGACCTGGTTGTCGGCCCGGCCGAGCAGTTCGACGGATCCGTCGGTACGCCACCGGCCGAGGTCTCCGGTGCGGTACATGCGCCGTCCGGGTTCGGCGGCGAACGGGTCCGGCAGGAACGCGCCCGCCGTCATCGCGGGCTGACCCACATAGCCGCGGCCCACGCTCTCGCCGCCGATGTACACCTGGCCGGTGACGCCCGGGGGCACGGGTTGCAGATCCGCGTCGAGCACATGGACGCGGACGTTGGGCAGCACCTTGCCGACGGAGGTGTACATGCCCTCGTCTGCGGTGACGGGCCCGCCCGTGCTGTCGTCGGCGACCTCGGCGGGTCCGTAGGCGTTGAGCAGTTCCACGCCGGGCATGACGGTGTGCCACCGGCGGGCCAGTTCGCCGCTGAGCGGCTCCCCTGTGGCGATCAGACGGCCCAGGGTCGAGCGGACGGCCGCGGCCGATTCGGGTGCGGCCTCGAAGTGCTCCAGGAGCACGGCGACGAAGGTCGGTACCAGTGCGAGGCAGCCGAACCGGTGCTCCACCGCCATGGCGGCGAGTGCCGCGGGATCGCGCACCACGTCGTCGGGGACGACACAGACCGTGGAGCCGGCCGTCAGGCCCGCGAACATCTGCCAGATGGACAGGTCGAAGGTGAGCGGCGCGGTCTGCGGCACCTCCACACCGGGGCGCAGGCCGTAGTCCGGCACCCGGGTCGCGAGGAGGTTGAGGAACGAGTGGTGTTCGACGCCGGCTCCCTTCGGGGTGCCCGTGGAACCGGAGGTGAAGATGATGTAGGCGAGGTCGTCGGGCGCCGCCGGGGGGCCGAGGAGCTCCGCCACCGTCTCGGGGTCGTACGGCCCCGGGGTGGACTCGGCCTCCTTGCGCAGGTGGTCCGGGAGCAGCCTGGGCGCGTCGAGGTCCTGCGGGAGTTCCACCTCCGGGCCCGCGACGACGACTTGGGCGCCGCGCGTCAGCCGGTCCCGGCGCCCGGCGGGCATCGCCGGGTCCAGGGGGACGTACACGCCGCCCGCGAAGAGGACACCGACGGCCATGACGAGGAACCACGCGCTGCGCTGGGCGACGAGGGCGACCTGGCTCTCCCTGCCGACGCCCGCCGCGCGCAGGCTGCGTGCGACGGCGGTGGCGTGGGAGCACAGTTGCCGATAGGTGAAGGTATCCGTCCCGTCGTGGATCGCGACGGCGTCGGGGCGCTGTGCGGCCTGGGCCAGCAGGAGTTCCCGGTAGGGCCGGCTGTTGTCCAGGCGGGCGGTTTCGTTGAAGGCGGTGAGCACTTGGTGGCGGGTGGGCTCGTCGAGGACACCGAGGTCCGCGAGGCGCCGGCCGGGGTCGGCCAGACCCTGCTCCAGCACGGTGGCCACGCCCGTCGCCAGCGCGCTCAGCCGTGCGGCGGGCAGCAGCCGCGAGGTCACGGTGACCTCCGCGGTGCCCAGGCGCAGGGACGCGGCGGCCTCGGCGGTGGTCCCGTCGGTGTCCGGTCCGTCGACGCCGACCGTGAACACGATGTCCTCCTCCAGGAGGCTGCGCCGCGTGCCCGCGTCGACGTCGCTGTGTTCGAGGATCCGCGCGGCCACGGACCGTACGCTGCCCAGCCACTGCCGGAAGGTCGCCGCGGGGTCGGGGCGCAGCAGTGCGGGCAGCCCGTGCTCAAGCGGGGCACCGGCCAGCAGGGTGACGGGGCCTTCCGCACCGAAGCGGCGCAGCACGAGGCCCGTGGCGGCGGCGACGGCGGTCCAGCGCAGCAGAGGCTCACCGCCGGTGACGCGGTCGAGGTGCGCACGCGTGGCGGGGGTCAGAGGAGCGCGCGCGGTGGTCGGTGCGCCGGGCGGGGTCTCGTGCGAACCGCCGCCCAGGGCCTGCGCCGTGGCGAGGGAGCCCGCGCGCAGGTCGTCCCGGTGGCGCAGCCAGAACTCGCGGGAGGCGAGGCCGGCGGAGTCGGTGGTGGTGTTCACGTGGGGGTTCTCCTCTTGGCAGACCTTCGGCCTCAGAACGTGAAGTCCGGCACGTCCGGCGTTCCGCCTGTCCGGGACGGCGCGTCGAACAGGTCGAACAGGGTGGCGCCGGGGCCCCGCTCGGCCAGGTTGCGCAGCAGCGTGCGGTACTCGTCGAGCCAGGCGGCGACCGTCTCCGGCCGGAACAGGTCCGTGGCGTACTTCAGGCCGGCCCAGAGGGCGTCCCCGTACTCCATGACCGACACGCTGAGCGGGAACGTGGGCGCCGCGGGGTCGACGTCGAGCAGTTCCACGGCGGGGCCGTCGGGGCCGAGGCCGCGCAGGGGCTCGACCGCGTTGTGGAAGCTGAAGTTGGTGGTCGCGGCGGGTTCCGCCGAATGCGGCCGGGCGATCCGTACGATCCGGTCGGCGGGCAGGTCCCCGTGCGACAGCGCGGACAGCTGGGCGTCACGGACGGCCGCCAGCAAGGCGGAGAACGGCTCCTCGGGGACCAGGGCGGCCCGGACCACGACGGTGTTGGCGTAGCAGCCGATCACGTCGTCGTGGCCGGACACCCGGCCCGTGACCGCACTCGCGACGGACACGTCGCGGCTGCCGCCGATCTTCCAGAGCAGCGCCATCCATCCGGCGAGCAGCACCATGTTGAGCGTGCCCCGCGCCTCACGGGCGAGGGCGCGCAGCCGGGCGGCGAGTTCGGGCTCGATAGGGAACGGCAGATCGGCACCCCGTTCCGGGAGCCGGGAGGGATCGGCGTCCGCGACGTCGGCCGGCAGTGTCACGGCGGGCACTCCGGCGAGCCGTTTCCTCCAGAACTCGACCAGCTGCCGGCCGCGTTCGCCGTCCAGCAGCTCCCGCTGCTCCCGGACGTAGTCGAGATAGGTGCGGGCGGGCGCGGGCCGGTCGGTGTCGCTGCTCAGGTCGTCCATCAGGATCCGCCACGACCAGCCGTCGAAGAACAGGTGGTGGAAGGTGAGCACGAGGACGTGCTGGTCCCGGTCGCCGAACCGGGCCTGGACGAGCTGGTAGCGGGCCGGTGTGCCGCCGTAGAGGTCGAGCGGCTCGGCCACCAGGTCCTTCAGCCGGGCCAGCAGCCGGTCGCGGCCGTCGGCGGCCGTGGTCCCGGGGAACTCCAGGGTGAGGCGCTCCAGGGTGAGCCGGGCCTCCTCGGGCGGGCTGATCACCTGCACGGGTCCGTCCGCGCCGTCGTGCAGGGTGACGCGGAGCATGGGGTGGCGGCGTACCAGTGCTTCCAGCCGCCGGGTCAGCCGCCGCGGATCCACCGGACCGTCGAGGAGGAAGGCGCTCGCCACGTTGTACGCGGCCGATCCGGGGGCGAGTTGGACGGCTGCCCAGATCGCGGCCTGCTGCCCGGAGAGCGGGCCTTCGACCGCGGCGGGGACGGCGGCTTCGACGCTGCCGCCACTCGCGGTCACGACGCTGCCGCCACTCGCGGTGACGGCGCTTCCACCACTCGCGGTGACGGCGCTTCCACCACGCGCGGTCACGGCCGTTCCGCCGCTCGCGGTGACGGCGCTCGCGCCGGTCTCGGCCGGGGCCGCCGCTCCGACCGGGGGTTCCGTGCCGAGCGAGGCCGCCAGTTCGCCCAGGGAGGCGAAGTCGAAGAGGTCCATGACGTCGAGGTCGGTGCCGAGCCGGTCGTTCAGCCTGGTGATCAGCTGGACGCCGTTGAGGGAGTTGCCGCCCGCCTCGAAGAAGTCGTCCTCCAGGCCCAGTCCGGGTTCCTTGAGAACGTCCCTGGCCAGTTCGAGCACCAAGGCGGCGGGTGTCGTGCCGGTGCCGGTCCGCTCCGGTCCGGCACCGGCCGGGGCGTCCGACGGGCCCTCTGCCACGGGGGTGGCGAGCGCGGTGTCCGGCCAGCAGTGCTCCTCGGCGAACGGGGCGGTGGGCAGCTCGATCCGGCGCCGCGGCCTCCGCCCCAGGCCGGTGTGCCAGTCCAGGGGGAACCCCCGGCGGTGGCAGGCGGCGAGCAGTTCGGCGGGAGAGCGCGGGGTCACGGTCTCGAACCGGGAGCCGGCCTCTTCGCGCAGCAGGAGCGAGAGGGCGCTGTCCGGTGCCAGGTCGACGACGACCGCGGTGCCGGCGAATCCGGCGAGCGCCGCCCTGAGCCGGCCCGCGTCGGGTGCCGCGGTGTGCGCTTCCTGGTCCGCCTGGGCCAGGGCGGTGGGCAGGTCCACCGTGCCGCGTGCGTACCGGTCCGCCAACGCACCTATGCCGTGGGCCAGTACGAGCTCGGGGGTGACCGCGAGATCGGCGAGGAGCGCCCGCACTCCCGCGAGGCGGAGCAGGTGCCGCTGCCCCGCGGTCCAGCGCTGGGCCGGCACGTGGCGCCGTGCCTCGTCCAGTACACGGGCGAAGCCGGGGAACGCCTCCGCCAGGTCCGACAGGTGGGCCGCGTCGAGGTCCGCTGCCGTGTCCCGCGGGGAGCCGAGGGCCAGGACGAGAGGGGCGCGGACCGTCGTTCCGGTGCCGGCCGCGTCGGTGACCGCGGGGTCCGTGGCGGCCAGGAAGCCGTCCAGCTCGCTCAGCAGGTGGGCGGCGTCGGTCACGGCCCAGGCCCGGCGGTGGGCGAAGCGCTCCCCGTGGTCGCGCCCGAGCGCCAGGACGTCGGCCGCGTCCGCGAGGGGAAAGCGCCGCGGGTCGGCTGCGACGGCCTGCCGGAGCTGCGCGGCGTAGCGCCGCAGTCCGGACGCGTCGCGTGCGGACAGTACGACGACGTGGTCGGTGCGGGCCGGGGCCGCGGGCCGCACCGCCTGCCGGGCGGCGGTGCCCTCCTCGACGATGACGTGCGCGTTGGTGCTGCTGAGGCCGAAGCTGCTCAGGCCGCCGCGCCGTGGGAGGGCGCCCGTCGGCCACGGTTCGCAGCGGTCGGCGACGCGCAGCGCGGTGCCGTCCAGGCCGAGCAGCGGGTTCGGGGCGGTGAAGTGCGCCGTGGGGAAGATCTCTCCGGCACGGAACTGCGCGATGACGCGCACCAGGCCCGCGAAGCCCGCCATGCAGTCCAGATGGCCGAAGTTGCCCTTGGCCGAGGACACCGGGAGCGCGGTGGCCCGGGCGGTGGCCGGGAAGTCCGCCGCCACCTCGGACAGCGCGGCGGCCAGCCCCTGGATCTCGATGGGGTCGCCGATCCGGGTGCCGGTGCCGTGGGCCTCGACGTAGCCGATGGTCGCCGGGTCCACGGCGGCGTCCCTCAGCGCCGCGGCGATCACCTGGGACTGGCCCGCCGGGCTGGGTGCCGTCAGGCCGTTGCTGCGCCCGGCGTCCTGGTTGACGGCACTGCCACGGATCACCGCGTGCACGGTGTCACCGTCGCGCAACGCGTCCGCGAGCCGCTTGAGCAGGACGAAGCCGCCGCCCTCGCCGAAGGTCGTGCCGTCCGACTTCTCGTCGAACGGGCGGCAGCGGCCGGTGGCGGAGAGCACCCCGAGGCCGTCCGCGCCCTCCGGCCGGGACGGGGGCCGGCCCAGGACGAGTTCGTAGCCGCCGACCAGGGCCGACGCGCACTCGCCGTACGCCAGTTTCCGGCGCGCCTCGTGCAGCGCGACCAGGAAGGAGGAACAGGCGGTGTCCACGACCATCGCGCTTCCGCGCAGATCGAGGTGGTAGGCGATGCGGCCGGCGGCGAAGGCCCGGATGCTGCCGGTGAGGGCGGCGCCATGGCGGCGGCCGGTCTCGTCCAGCAGCTCGTACAGGGTCGGTTCCGGTCCGCCGTACCCGGCGGTGTAGACGCAGACGTCGTGGCCGCGCAGCTCCGCGGGGGCGTAACCGGCGTGGCCGATCGCGCGCACGGCGAGCTGGAGCATCTTGCGCTGCCGGGGGTCGATCAGCTCGGCCTCGGCGCGGGACAGGCCGAAGGCACGGTGGTCGAAGCCGGTGATGTCGTCGATCCAGCCGCCTTCCTGGTCGCTGTCGGAGCGCGTGACCCCCGTGGCCCGGGCACGGGCGGCGGGCATCGGTCCCAGGCAGTCGCGTCCCGCGCGCAGGATCCCGGTGAGCGTGTCCCAGTCGTCGCACTGGGGGAACTCGAAGGCCAGGCCGACCACGGCCACCGCGGTGGTGTCGTCTTCGGTGTCCATGGGGCCCTTCACAGCTCGACGGTCTGGGCGGACGGCTCGGTTCCGCGGGCGTCCCCGCCGTCCAGGGCGGCGGCCAGCGCGGCGACGGTCGGATGCTGGAAGAGCTGGTCGATGGTCATGGCGGGGTAGGTGCGGCGCAGGCCCGCGAAGACCCGCAGCGCCTTGAAGGAGTCTCCGCCGATCTCCATGAACCGCTCGTCCCGGCCGACTTGGGGCCGTCCCAGCACGGAACTCCACAGCGCGGCCACGAACCGCTCGGTGTCGGTGCGCGGAAGGTCGCCGGCGGGCCGGTCGGGGGTGGCGGAGTGCGCGGCCGTGGCGCGCAGGGCGGCGAGGTCGGCCTTGCCGTTCACGGTGACGGGGATGGCGGGGACGATGCTGATGCGGCTCGGGACGAGCGCTTGCCTCAGGCGCTCGCGCAGGTGGCGGGATATCTCCTCCGGTGTGATCGCGGAGGCCGTCACGACGTAGGCGACGAGTTCGGTGGGCGCGTCGGGGGCGGGTTCCTCACCGACGACCAGGGCCTGCTGGACGCCGGCCACGGCGAGCAGCGCCGATTCGATCTCGCCGGGCTCGACGCGGTTGCCGCGGACCTTCAACTGGCGGTCGGCCCGCCCCAGGTACTCGTAGACACCCTCGCTGTCGCGGACCATCAGGTCGTCGGTGCGGTAGAAGCGTTCGCCGTCGGCGTCACGGACGAACTTCCGCTCGGTCAGCTCCGCATCGCCGCGGTAGCCGTGGGCGAGGCAGCGGCCTCCGACGTAGAGGATGCCCGGGGCGCCGTCGGGCACGGGCTCGCCGTCGTCACCGAGCAGGCGCAGCGTGACACCGTCGATGGCCTTGCCCACGGGGATGCGGGCTCGCCGGGTGTCCGCCTCCCGCACGTGGTGCAGCATCATCTCGATGGTCGCCTCGGAAGGACCGTAGGCGTTGAAGACGTGCAGGTCCGGCCGGGCCTTGAGCATCGCGGCGGCCAGCCGCGGGGGGAACGCCTCGCCCGCGACGACGGCCATGCGGCGGGGCAGCAGCGACGCGATGTCCCGCTCCGCGGCCAGCGCCTCCAGCAGGGAGGGGGTGTAGGTGACGGCGTCCACAGGGTGCTTGTCGAGTTCGGCGGCCAGGGCGTCGGCGTCCAGCGTGGTGTGGCGGTCGTAGATGTCCAGACGGGCACCGCTGAGGACGGCGCCGAAGGCGGAGATGAGCCCGAGGTCGGCGGCGAAGGTCGTGGCGATGGCGAAGCTCTGCGGGGTCGTGATCGGCGAGAGGTAGCGCCAGAAGGCCACGTGGTGGTTGAGCACGGCCCCGTGCGGAACCTCGACCGCCTTGGGCACGCCCGTCGATCCGGAGGTGAACACGAGATACGCGAGGTCCTGCGGCTGGGTCTCGGCGGCCGGCTCGTACGGAGCGGTGGGCAGCGAGCCGTCCAGCACCCGCAGCACGGGGGTCCGTCGGGGTAAACGCGACCGGTTGCGCTCGTCCACGAGTACGGCCCGTGCGCCGGTCGCCTTCAGGAGTGCCGCGATCCGGGTGTCGGGGTCCGTGGGCTCCAGGTGCACGTGCACCGCGCCGGCCGCCCACGCGCCGAGGATGGACACCACGGACCACACCGAGCGGTCCACCAGGGTGGCCACCACGTCTCCGCGTCCGATCCCCTGCTCCCGCAGCCAGGACGCCAGTCCGCCGGCGGCCGACGCCAGTTGCCGGTAGCTCAGTTCGGTGTCGCCGTGCCGTACGGCCGGGCGCACCCCGTGCCGCTCGGCCACCTCGTGGAAGAGGGCGGCGACCGATCGGTGGTCGGACGAGAACTCGGACGGAGGCGTCAGTGGTGCGGCGTACACGAGCGCTCCTTAGCTGGCCGTGGTGGCCGGGTGGGAGGTGTGAGGACGACAGCCGGGGTCCCTCCGGGGGAGAGAAGATCTTCGGCCGAATTCGCAGGACGGCGTGCGAGCTCGATGGAGAACTTTCAGCCATCGATGTCCCGGACGTGCGCAGCCGGGACCAGCAGCTTCCAATGCCGCCGCATCGGGCAGTAAAGCACGGCCATCCGAATCACGCCAGCACTGATCATCTTCTGGCTGTTCGCTTTCCCCGATGAAACTGCTTCCAATCATCCAATCCATAAAAGAGGAAATGCCCTTCTTGCCCACTTTACCCGGAACGTGAAACGCTTTGAATAAGTTGCCCGCCGTACGGACTTGAGTTAGGCTCTGCTCGTTTGATCAAGGAAACGGACAGCGTGAGCCTGCAGATCCGAACTCTTCCTCCCCGGTAAGGCCGGGTCGAGGGAGTCGGCGGTACGAAGGCCGGAAGAGACCCTTCCGCCCTTGTCGCGGTATGCACGGAGGGGGATCCTGTTCAACGTGTCGGATCACATCAGCCCGGTCATCGATTACCGTCACAACGGACCACCCAATTCAGCTCAGGGCGGTTATGCGTGCGGCTTGTTCGCCGGTCTCGTCACGCCGTCCCAGGGCTCCGCGGCGGCCGTGACACTGTTGTCTCCCCCACCTCTCGGCGTACCCCTCGAATTCCATCGGGGCCCCCGCAGATCTCAGATCAAAAGGGACGGACAACTCATCGCCACCGTCGCCGGGGCCGCCGGTGAACCGGCCGTGATCGACCCGCTCTCCCCGGCCGAGGCCGAGCAGGCCTCCCGCGCCTTCCAGGGCTTCACCGGTCACCCCTTCCCCACCTGCTTCGTATGCGGCCACGAGCGTCCCGCCGGCGACGGACTCGCCCTCGCCCCGGGGCCCGTGGAGGGGCGTCCGGGCACCGTCGCCTGTCTGTGGACCCCCACGGACGAGCAGGCGTCCGCCGACGGCGGCATACCCGACGAGCTGGTCTGGAGCGTGCTGGACTGCCCCGGCGGGTGGACCTGCGACCCGCGGACCGAGCCCATGGTGCTCAACCGGATGACCGCGGTGATCAGCCGTCGGCCGGTCCCGGGGGACCCCTGCGTCGTGGTGGGCGTCCTGCGGCGCAGACAGGGCAGGACAGCCGTCGTGGACACGGCCCTCTTCGACGCGTCCGGCCGGGAGGCCGGCCGGGCGTCGGCGGTCTGGGTGGCAGTGCCCGAAGGGCTGCCCGCCTCCGCCTGACGGGCGCTCCGGTTCCTGCTCCGCCCCGACAATCCAGCAGCCCGCCCTCGCACCGGTCCCGCCGTGCTGCCCTCCTTTTCCGCGGCGGTGCGCAAGAACTCGGTGGTGCGCAAGAACTCACAGAACGGACGGAGAATGTCGACGGAAACCCTAACCAAAGGATCATCCGGTGCTACGGCCACGGAATCCGTTCACGGCTTATTCACGCAGCGAGCCGCCGCCGATCCGGATGCGGTGGCGATCAGTGCGCACGACGAGGAACTCACGTATGCCGAGCTGGATTCCCGATCCGGCATCCTGGCCGACCGGCTCCGTGCCGCGGGGGTCGGCACGGAAGACACCGTAGGAATCTGTCTGGAACGCTCAGCGGGGTTGATAGTGGCCCTGCTCGCCGTTCTCAAATCCGGCGGAAACTATCTCGGGCTGGACACCAAACAGCCCCGGGAACGCCACATCGCTCTTCTGGAGGATTCGGGAGCGAAGGTCGTCATCACGACATCCGACTTCGTCGAACGGCTCGGCCACTCGGCCACCACGCTCCTCCTCGACGCGGCCTCCGCGCCCACTCCCGCGCAGCCCGCGACATCACCGCATCCCGCGACATCCGCGCAGAACACCGCTTATATCGCGTACACCTCGGGATCATCGGGAAAACCCAAGGGTGTGTGCGTGCCCCACCAGGGCATTCTCCGCCTGGTGACGGACCCCGGATTCCTGGCGGTCCGGCCCGACGACGTCTTCCTCCACTTCGCGCCCGTCGCCTTCGACGCGTCCACCTTCGAGATCTGGAGCGCGTTGCTCAACGGCTGCCGTCTCGTGGTGGCGCCCCCGGGCGACATCACGCCGACGGACCTCGCCGCGTTCATCCGGAAGAACCAGATCACCGTGGCCTGGCTGACCGCGGGGCTGTTCCACGCCATGGTCGAGTCCGGCACCCAGAACCTGCGCGGGCTGCGCCACCTGGTGGCCGGCGGCGACGTGCTCTCCGCCGCGCATGTCGACCGCGCGCTGGGCGAACTGCCCCAGACCACCCTGACCAACGGCTACGGGCCGACCGAGAACACCACCTTCACCGCCTGCCACACCTTCACCGGACCCGTGGCGGACGGCCCCGTACCGATCGGGCGGCCCATCGGCGGCACCACCGTCCACCTCCTCGACGACGCCTACGAGCCCGTCCCAGACGGAGAGGTGGGCCGGCTCTACGCGGCCGGACTCGGCCTGGCCCACGGCTATCTGAACGCCCCCGGGCTCACCGCCGAACGGTTCGTGCCGAACCCCTTCTCCGACGTGCCGGGCGCGCGCATGTACGACACGGGCGACCTGGCCCGCCGCCGGCCCGACGGCACGCTCGAATTCCACGGCCGGGCCGACCAGCAGGTGAAGATCCGGGGCTTCCGCATCGAGCCCGGCGAGATCGAGGCCGCGCTGCGCGCACACCCCGAGATCACCGACGCCGCGGTCGTCGCGCAGCCGGCGTCGGACACGGAACGCCGGCTGACGGCGTACTACGTCAGCGAGGAGGTCGTCACCACGGCCGAGTTGCGCCGTGACCTCGGGCGCGGCCTGCCCGCCTACATGATCCCGGCTCTCTTCGTCCGGCTCGACGCGCTCCCGCTGAACTCCAACGGCAAGGTGGACCGGGCGCGGCTCGCCGCGATGCCCCGGCCCGAACGCCCCGAGATGATCAGCGAGTACCGCCCTCCTGCCACCGAGATGGAGACCTGGCTCACCGAACTGTGGGCCGACTTCATGGGGTTCTCCCCGGTGGGAGTCGACGACGACTTCTTCGAACTCGGCGGCCACTCCCTGATGGCGGCGCGCATCACCGGCGAGATCAGCGCCGAGTACGACGTGAACGTGCCCCCGGTGGCCTTCTACGAGCACCCGACGATCGACGAACTGGCGGCCTACCTCACCACGCTGACGACCGACCCCGAGAGCGACGGCACGCGGGCCGGGTGACCTCTTCCCCCCTGGAGAGAGCGAGACCGATGAGAATCAGCACCCCCCACCCGGGCGGCCCCGGCACCGGCATCGATCTGGACACGGTGGACCTGTTCGACCCCGAGCTGTACGCCGTCGGCGACCCGCACGCGATCTGGACGGTCATGCGGGAACGCGCCCCGGTGCACCGCCAGACCCTCCCCGACGGCCGGTCGTTCTGGTCGGTGACGAAGTACCACGACGTCAACGACGTCCTGCGCGACCACACCCGGTTCACCTCCAACCGCGGCACACTGCTGTCCATCCTGGGCGGTACCGACCCGGCGGGCGGCAAGATGATGGCGGCGAGCGACCCGCCCGTGCACACCGCGATGCGTGAACCGCTGAACAAGGTGCTCTCGCACCGGGCCCTGAAGTCCCGCCAGCCGCAGATCCGCCGGGTGGTGCACCGGCTGCTCGCCCCGCTGCTGGACGGGGGCACCTGGGACGTGGCCGCGGCCGGCGCCGGCTTCCCGATGGCGTTCACCGGCACGCTGATGGGGCTGCCCGAGGCCGACTGGCCACGGCTCACCCGGCTGACCACGATGGCCGTCGCCCCGGAGGACCACGATTTCCGGGAGAGCGCCGGAGACAGCACGCTGACCGCCGCTCACCACGAGCTGTTCGCGTACTTCTCCGGCCAGGTCAAGCGACGCGTCCGGCACGGTTTCGCCGAGGACGACCTGATCGGCTTCCTGACGGAACTGGAGGCCGGCGGCAGAAGGCTGCGCCACGACGAGATCGTCTACAACTGCTACAGCCTGCTGCTGGGTGCCAACGTCACGACGCCGCACGCGATCGCCGCCACCGTCCTCGCGCTGATGGAGCACCCCCAGGAGTACCGGCGGCTGCTGGCCGATCCGTCGCTGACGACCGGCGCGGTCGAGGAAGGGCTGCGCTGGGCCTCGCCGGCGAACCACTTCATGCGCTACGTCACCCAGGACATCACCCTGCGCGGCCAGGAGTTGAAGGCCGGGGACGCGGTGGTGGCCTGGCTGGGTTCGGCCAACCGCGACGAGGAGGTCTTCCCCGAGCCGTTCCGCTTCGATGTGACCCGCTCCCCGAACCGCCACGTGGCCTTCGGATTCGGGCCCCACTACTGCATCGGGGCGCCGCTGGCGCGCATCGCGCTGCGGCTGCTGTTCGAGGAGATCGTCGCCCTCGTCGAGGCGTTCGCTCCCGCCGGCCCCGTCGAGCACCTCACCTCCAACTTCGTGGCCGGGATCAAGCGGATGCCGCTCACCGCGACCCTGCGCGAGGGCGCCGCGCGGACCCTGGCCGAAGCCGTCGCGGCGGACGGCCCGGTGCCGGCCTGACGCCCACGCGGCCCTTCCTCCCACCTCCGAGAAAGCGATGTGGTCCATGCCTCCCGGCAGCCGCCCGAACAAGATGCTCCTGCGTCCGCCGAAGCAGGACAGCAGAGCGAGGCTCTTCTGCTTCCCGTACTCCGGCCTGGGCGCGTCGATGTACAACAAGTGGCCCGACCAGGTGGACGGGGTGGAGATCTGCCGCGTGCAGCCCCCGGGCCGCGAGAACCGCTACCGCGAGCCCCACTACGGCACCTACGAGGAACTGGCCGAGCAGGTCACCGAGGCGCTGCTGCCGCACCTCGACCGGCCCTTCGCCTTCTTCGGCCACTGCGGCGGCGCCTTGCCGGGGTTCGCCACCGCACTGCACCTGGCGCGCGCCGGGCTGCCCACCCCGCACACGCTGTTCATCTCCTCCCAGGTCGCTCCGCACGACGGCCCCTTCGGGCGGTTCCTCCAGCTCACCAACTCGGAACTCGCCGTCGAACTGGCCGAGTTGACGAGGGCCATGGGGGGTACTCCCAGCCCGGACATGATCCAGATGAGCCTGCGTGTCCTGCGGGCCGACATCACCGCCAACCAGCGCTACCACCTGACCGAACCGGTACTTCTGCCCTGCGCCGTCCACGTGATCGGATGGAGCGAGGACAAGGAGATCCGCCCGGAGCAGATGGGCGGCTGGCACGCGTACGCGGAAGACGGGCGGTACGCCGAGACGACTCTGGAGGGCGGCCACCACGCGTTCCTCGACGCTCCCTGCGAACTCCTCACCACACTGACGGAGCGCCTGTGCTCCGCAGAGCCGTTCGGGTGAGCACGTCACCTCTCCCAACGGCTTCAACTCACCCTGTGAACGGCGGACTCTGACCACATGCCCCTTCCCCCTACGACCGCGTTGACCCATGTCCCGGGATTCCGGCGCCTGTTGACCGGACGGACGCTGTCCGTGCTGGCCACCTGTCTCATTCCCACCGCATTGACCCTGGCGGTCATCCACTCGACCGGTTCGGCGGGCGACCTCGGACTGGTGCTGGCCTGCGAACTGATCCCGCAGCTGGTGCTGCTGCCGATCGGCGGAGTCCTGGCCGACCGGCAGCCGCCCCAGCGGGTGGCGTTCGCCGCCGACCTGGTGCGCGGCCTGGTCCAACTGGCCATCGGTATCGAGCTGTTGGCCGGGACCGTGAACATCCTCCACCTCTCGGTCCTGTCCGTCATCACCGGCGCCGCCGTCGCCATCGGCACACCCACGGTCTCGCCGCTGGTGACCGCCGTGGTTCCGCCGGAGGCCCGGCTGCGCGCCAACAGCCACCTCGGCACCGCACGGGGCATCGCGCTGGTCGCCGGCCCCGGCATCGTCGGAGTCATGGTCGTCACCATCGGGGTGGGCTGGTCGTTCGTACTGACCGCGGCGCTGTTCCTCGTCGCCGCCACCACCCTGGGCGGCCTGAAGGTGACCCGGCACGAGCGCCCGGCCGGCCACAGCACCTTCCTCAAGGACCTGGCCGAGGGCTGGCAGGTGGTCCGTTCGCACCGCTGGTTCTGGACCAACCTCGTCGGCCACGGCATCTCCAACCTGACCGCGGGTGTGCTGATGACGCTCGGTCCGCTCATCGCGGTCCGTGAACTGGGGGGCGACACCTCCTGGGTCATCACCTACCAGTGCGGCATGGTCGGCATGCTGCTCGGCGCCTATCTGGCTCCCAGGCTGTCCATCCCACGGCCGCTGGTCGCGACCTCGCTCGGCGGCGCCGTCTTCGCCCTGCCGCTGCTCACGTTCGCGGTGCCCGCTCCGACCGCGGTGAACGCGGCGGCGTACTTCGTGGCGATGCTCGGTCTCGGCATCCTGAACACCGTGTGGCAGACCGTGATGCAGCAGCAGTTCGAGCCGCACACCCTGGCCCGCGCGGACTCCTACGACGCGCTGCTCTCCTTCGCCGCACGCCCGCTCGGCCTGGCCCTGGCCGCCCCGGTCGCGGCCACGACCGGCAACGCCGCCGTCCTGGTGGTGGCGGCCGTCCTGGTCGGCGCCGGCAGCCTCGGTCTGCTGGCGCTGCGCGAGGTGCGCACGATGGGGTTCGTCACCCATGAGGAGACCGTGCCCGAGGCGGTGACCGCCGCGGAGACGGCGGACGACCACTGACCGCCCCCGACGGGGCCCCCGGCACGGCACCGGTGGTCGCACCCTGACGGTCCGCCCGCGTACAGCCGCGGGCGGACCGTCAGGTCATTCACCTGGGGGCGTGCCGGGTCGCCGTGGCCGTCCCCGGGCCGCGCCCGTCCTCACTTGCCGTTGACGTCCGAGGTGTCGACGGCGAAGCGGCCGACCGCCCAGGCCATGGCCCGGCCGTTCTGCTCGAAGATGGTCCTGTTGACGTTGGCCAGCGTGTCGCACGCCTGGTGGTAGCAGGGGTCGAGCATCTCGCCCACCGTGCCGCCGAACACCTTGGCCTGCTCGGGAGTCTTCACCGCGTCGGAGCCCGCGTTGACCCCGCCCGCCGGGATGCCGGCGGCGATGAAGGGCGAGTGGTCGGACCGGCCGTCCAGCACCAGTCCCGCGGTCGGCAGACCCCGGTCGGCGAAGTACCCGCCGATGAGCCCGGAGATCCGGTCCGACCCCGCCGGGCCCGGACCGTCCGCGGTCTGGCCGTTGTAGACCTGCCGCAGGAAGTTCGGGGAGCCGATCATCTCCAGGTTGAGGTAGAGGGCGGTCCCGCTCCTGTCCGCTTCGTTCAACTGGTCGACGTAGTACTGGGATCCGGAGATCCCCTTCTCCTCGGCGGCCCACCACGCGAACCGGACCCGGTTCTTGACGTGCTTCCAGTACGGCGCCATCTGCACCGCCGTCTCCAGCAGCATCGCGGAGGCGGCCGCGTTGTCGTTCATGCCCGGGGTGGTGTCCACGCTGTCGATGTGCGCGCCCATGACCACGGTGTTGTCCGCACGGCCCGTCGGGGTGTCGGCCAGCAGGTTGTAGGTCTTGGTCATCTTGTTCCGGCCCCGCAGATCGACGTTCACGGTGACGGGCCCCGCCGCGATGTCGGATTTCAGCTGCTCGGCCTCGCCCCGGTTCAGCGTCGCGATCGGGATACGGGCGTCCTCCGGCGGCACCATCCGGTAGCGCAGGTTCAGCTGGGGGTTCGGGGCGTTGACGTTCATGAGCACGGCCACCGCGCCCATCTCCGACGCCGTGATCTGCTTCTGGGTGATGAAGCAGTCGTTGACGTCGACCAGGACGATCTTGCCCTTGACGTCCTGGCCGGCGTAGTCGTTCGCCGTACAGCCGGTGGACTTGCCCGACGGGACCACGACGGGGGCCGTCAGTCCGCCTTCGGGTGTGGAGATCGAGAAGCGCGCGATGATCGGCGTCAGCGTCCGGGGATTCGGCGCCGTGACCGACGCCTTCTCCGAGAAGATCTCGTAGTCGAGGAAGGAGAACTCCTGCCGCTTGACCTTGTAGCCGGCGGCGGTCAGCGTGCGGGTCAGGTACTGCGTCGACGCGTCGTACCCGGGTGAGCCGTCGGCCCGGTGCCCGCCGTTCGCCGCGGTGGCCTCGGATATGGCCTCCAGGTGACGCCAGGCCTTCTCACCGGTCACGGCCTGCGACATCTTCTTGGCCAGGATGTCCGCGGGCATGTCCGAGACCCCGCTCCGGTCGGGGAGGGACCAGCCGGTGAGAAGCAGAACGGCCCCTGCGGCCAGGAAGGCGCGGGCCCGGATGTGTAAACGATTCCGTCGCGGAAAACTCGTCATGAAACGGTCGGCTCCTTTTCGTGTCGCATGCCCCGCCCGCGGAATGGGCCGAGGCCCGGCAGAGGCGACCGGAGGAGAGTTCGGCGGGATTCGGGGCGGGGAGAAGCCGCACGGGGACGTTTCCCCGTGCACACCCGTGCCTGGACCCCCGTGCCTGTACCCCCGTACCTGCGCCCCCGTGGCTTGCGCCCGATTTCCCGGGACATCTGCACGTTCGCCGCGAGTGCGACGTTCATCCGTACGACTGTTCGAGATCGGGCGCTAGGACCATACCCTGTGGTACTTGAGTAACTCCTGAGGAAGAAGGGGTTGGCTCGATCCCTACGGTCCTGTCTGTTTTTCAACCAGTGCGGAGGACGCGGAAGCGACCGGGCTGCGCCGGATCCCGGTCGACGACTTGGATGGGTGCCCCGCCCCACTGCCACACGCTGATGCCCGGCACACGGGAGAACCGGATCGGCCCGCGGGTGCCTTCGACCGCGACGCACGGCCAGGAGGCGGCGGTCCGCGTCCGGTCCGCACCGGAAGAGCGCAGCACACCGGCGAGGACGGCGACCGTGTCGTAGCCCTCGAAGGCGACGAAGGAGGGTGCTTCGGCCAGCCGCTCGCGCAGGGACGTCCCGACTCGTGCGCCCAGCGGGGTCAGGCGTTCGGGCAGGTAACGCAGGAACGGGATGCCGGCGCCGTCCTCACCCAGCGACGTCGCCCATCCGGCGAACTCCGGCTGCCCGGCCGGAGCGCCGATCGTCATCCCGGCGAGGCGCCGGTCGCGGCGGACGGACTCGACGATCGGCACCGCCGGCTCCGGGTGGCCGACCAGGAGGAGCAGGGCCGTAGCGCGGTGGTCGGCGAGTTCGTCGCACACTGCCGCGGGGGTGAGCGCGCGCATGTCGAGTTCGACGACGGTGCCGCCGTACGGAGCGAGGCGGTCCCGCAGCACGCGTGCCCCGGATGCCCAGTACACACTCGGCTCGGTTGCCACGGCGATGCGGCTGTGCCCCTCGCTGAGGAGGAAGTCCGCGTACAGCCGCCAGCCGCGGGACTGCGGCGGGGCCAGCCGCGCGACCCATGGCGTCGGCTGTTCGGTGAGCGCGTCGAGAACCGCTGACGAGCAGAGGAAGGGCAGGCCGAGGGCGTCGGCCCGGACGGCAGCCGCGCGGGCGACGACGCTGTGGTACTCCCCCGCCACGGCGGCCACGCCCAGACCGGCCAGTTCGTCCACGGCCGTCGCGGCCCTGCGGGGATCAGCCGCGGTGTCCCGGACCACCAGCTCCAGTGGTCTTCCGACGATCCCGCCGGCGTCGTTGACATCGCGCACGGCCAGTTCCAGTCCGGCGAGCAGGTGCCGGCCGGCCTCGGCCCAGCCCGGCCGGGTCAGCGGGGCGAGCGCGCCGATCCGGACGGGTGATCCGCCCGGTTGCCGTTCTCCCGGGTCGCAGAGCGGCAAGCCCTGGTGGTGCGCGTCCGTCTCGTCTCGCCGTGGCCGGCGCCCCCGGGTGTCCATGCCGGGCATTGCATCCACCGCTGCCGCCGACCGGCAACCGGTTTTCCTTCGCCGGCCCGCACGGCCTGTGTGTCCGCCGGGCCGCGCGAACCGGCCCCGGGCCACCGGGCGGGCCTCAGGCGGCCACGTCTTCCCCTGGCCGCCGTGCGTCCGGCAGCCCGTGCACCAGCCACTCGCGGGGTGTCATCCCGTAGGCGTCGCGGAAGGCACGGCTGAAGTGGGCGGCGCTCACGAAGCCCCACCGCCGCGCGATGACCGCCACTCCGGTCTCCAGTGCGCGGGGGCGGAGGAGGTCACGGCGGCACCGCTCCAGGCGCTGCGCCCGGATCCACCCGGCCACCGTGGTCCCGTCCTGCTCGAAGATCTTGTGCAGGTAGCGCACCGACATGAAGTGAACGGCGGCGATGGTGCGCGGGGAGAGGTCGGGGTCGGCGAGGTTCCTCATGATGTGGTCCTTGACGCGCACCAGGGTGGCGGCGGCCGTCGCCGAGTGCGGCCGGGACAGACGGCCGCGGCGCTCGTCGACGAGCAGGGCCAGCAGGTCCAGCGCGGTGACGGCGAGCCGGCGGCCGACGGCGTCGTCGACGTCGGCCGTCACGCGCGCCAGGCCGGCGACGTACTGGGCCAGGACGGCCGCGCTCCCCTCACTGCCGGTGAAGGTGGTCGCGGTCAGCAACCGCAGGTCCTCGTGCCGCACGGAAAGCGCTTCGCGAGGAAACTGGAAGGAGGTGAAAGCGAATCGTTCGTGGAGCGTCTTCCTGAACGCGCGGGAGGAATCCGAGAGGGAGAACTGGCCGGGCCGGACCACGCATTGCCGCCCGTCCTGTTCTTTCACCGCGGTACCCCGCTCCTGGAGCGTGAGGATGACGAATTCCTGATCCTCGCCGGTTATCAGGCGGCTGCTCCGCGTCACCGTTTGCGGCCCCGCCTGGACACGGGAGATCCGCAGGACACCGAGCCGGTCGCTGACGATGTCGCCGGGTGACGGCTCCTCCTCAAGGAGATCGACACCGAGCGGTACGAAGGTGTTCGTCACCGCTTCGTGCCAGCGCTCCACCCGGTCGGCGGCGGACAGCTCCGCGGTGGACACAATGACGGGCATCGATCTTCCTCCACAGGTCGTGCGGTGAACAGGAGGCTGCGGCCGGCATGGGGCCCACCCTGACCTGTGATGGCCGGAATGTCCACCCCTGGGCGGGTCATGTCCCTGCCCGCGCTCTTCCAGCGGTTCGGCCCGGTCCCGGCCCGAGTGGTCGAGCCACCGCCGTGGTCCGAGACTGGAGGAAGACCCCCCTTGCTCCTCCGGCGGCGGGTCATATCGCTCAGGAGATGACGTTGACTTCCTTCTCACCCGGCTTCCGAGGGCGACCCCGCGCTGTGACGGAGCGGCTGCCGCCCGGCCAGTATCCGACCGAGTCGTTCCCCGTCCTGTCGGCCGGTCCCACTCCGCGGGTGCCGACCGAGAACTGGTCGTTCACCGTCACCACGGAGCTCGGCGAGACGCGTAGCTGGACCTGGGACCAGATGATGGCCCTGCCCCAGCAGGACACGGTGGCGGACATCCACTGCGTCACCCGCTGGTCCAAGTTCCACACGCGCTGGCGCGGGGTGTCACTCGACGCCTTCCTCGAAGGACTTCAGACGACCGCCGAACACGTGGTGGCCGACAGCTACGGCGGCTACACCACCAACCTTCCGCTCGCCGACCTTCTCGGCGGCAGGGCATGGATCGCCCACACCTACGACGGCTACGCGCTCTCACCCGAACACGGCGGGCCGGCGCGGCTGCTGGTCCCGCACCTGTACTTCTGGAAGTCGGCGAAGTGGGTGCGCGGACTGCGGCTCACGCACGAGGACGACCCGGGCTTCTGGGAGTCCGCCGGTTACCACAACTACGGCGACCCCTGGCGCGAGCAGCGTCACTGGGGCGACTGACCATGGCTCTCGCCTGGCTGCCGGCGCGGCTGGTCGGGCGCCGCGCGCAGAGCGCGACCGCCCGCACCCTGGTGTTCACCGTGCCCGGCCGGCCCGGCCACCTGCCCGGCCAGCACGTCGACGTGCGTCTCACGGCCGACGACGGTTACCAGGCCGTCCGCAGCTACTCCCTGGCCGCGCCCGCCGACGACGACCGGCTGGAACTGGGCGTGCAGGCCGTGGCCGACGGTGAGGTCTCGCCCTACCTGGCCGACCACCTGCCGCCGGGCGAGGAGGTCGAGGTGCGCGGACCGCTCGGCAACTGGTTCGTGTGGCGCCCGGAGCAGACCGAACCGGTGCTCTCGGTGGCGGGCGGTTCCGGTGTCGCACCGCTCATGTCCATGATCCGCGCCCACCGCTCGGCGGGCTCGCGCGGCCTCTTCCAACTGGTGTACTCCGTGCGCGATCCCGAGGACGTCTGGTACCGGGAAGAGCTCGCCGACGGCGGCCCGTTCCTCGACATCCGGTTCATCCACACCCGCCGGACCCCGCCCGGCGCCTCCCGCGCGCCCGGCCGCATCACGGCGGCGGACCTGCGGGAGCCGACGGCCCGCCTGGATCCGGTGAGTCCCGTCTACGTCTGCGGTTCCACCGGGTTCGTGGAGACCGTCGGCGACCTGCTCGTCGAGCTGTTCGCCGGCCAGGGGAAGGAACCCGCGACCATCCGCACCGAACGCTTCGGCTGACCTTCTGCTCAGGACAGGGGAGATTCTCATGTCAGACCCCGCCGCCTTCCTCGACGGCAACAGTCTTGCCGGTCCGTTGTCGGAGATCCTCTCCGTGGAGCCCACCACGGCCTGGTGGCGGTGCCCGAACTGCCGGCGGTCCGGGACCCTGGCGCAACTGCACCTCTACGGCCCCGAACCGGGGATGACCGCTCGCTGCCCGGGGTGCGCCTATGTCGCGCTGCGCCTGGTCAAGGAGGAAGACCACATCTGGCTGACCCTGGGCAGCGGCAGCGGCGCCTTCCGGTTCCGCACCGCCTGAGGGGCGGCGCGGCGGCAGGACCCGCGCGCGGCCAAGGAGCTCCCGCGTGTCGCCGTTGGGACATGTCGCAGCTGTGACACCGCATGCCCGTGACAGGTCCGGCCTTCTCACCGAATGATTTCGGACAGTTGTGATCTACGACTGTTCGAAAGGTGTTTCCCCGATGGCAAAGTTCCGCCCCATGGCGGTGATATCAACAGGGTTGATACTGCTCGCAGGCGTCGTACCCACCACCGCCGTGGCGCGGACGGCGGCCGGCGGTACCGTCGCTCCTCCCGCGTCCGAGGCGGGGGCTCGGTCCACGACCGTACGGCTGATCACCGGGGACCAGGTGACCGTGACGTCGCTGCCCGGCGGACGGCGCACCGCGTCGGTGCGGCCCGGCCCCGGTCGCGAGCACATCCCCTTCCAGACGCTCGAAGAGGACGACAAGTCGCTGACCGTGCTCCCGTGGGACGCCGAGGGCCTGGTGTCCGCGGGCGCACTGGACCGCCGGCTGTTCGACGTGACGGCGCTGATCTCCCAGGGCTACGACGAGGCGCACACCTCCGCGCTGCCGTTGATCGTCTCCTCCGAGCCGTCCCGGAAGGGGGCCAGGGTCACCGCCGAGGCGGCACGGGCCGCGGCGGCCACCGCCGACCGGCTCGTGGCGCTCAACGCCCCGGGGACCCCCTCCCGGAACCTGCCGAGCATCCACGCGCGGTCGCTCCGGGTCGCCGACCGCCGACTGGGGGCCTTCTGGAAGACGTTGAACCCCGGCGGCAAGACCGGTGTCGCCCGTGCCGCGCTGACCCCCCGGGTGTCGCTGGACGGCAGGGTGAAGGCCGTGCTGGACCGCAGCACCGCGCAGATCAACGCCCCCACCGCCTGGAAGGCGGGGGACGAGGGCCAGGGCGTCAAGGTGGCCGTGCTCGACACGGGCGTCGACGCGAGCCATCCCGACCTCGCCGGCCGCATCACGGAAGCCGTGGACCTCTCCAACAGTTCCAACACGGACGACCACTTCGGGCACGGCACGCACGTCGCCTCGATCGTCGGCGGCAGCGGCGCCGCGTCGGGCGGTACCCGTCGGGGCGTGGCGCCCCGGGCCGACCTCCTCATCGGCAAGGTCCTCGGCGACGACGGCTACGGCTCCGAGTCGGCCGTCATCGACGGCATGCAGTGGGCGGCGCGCGAACACGCCAAGGTCGTCAACATGAGCCTGGGGTCCGGGTCTGCGACCGACGGCACCGATCCGCTCAGCCAGGCCGTCGACTCCCTGACCGCGTCCAGCGGGGCGCTCTTCGTCGTCGCGGCGGGCAACGAGGGGGAGACGGGTCCCTCCAGTGTCGGCTCGCCGGGTGCGGCCGACGCGGCGCTCACCGTGGGGGCCGTCGACCGTGACGACTCCCTCGCCCCGTTCTCCAGCCGCGGCCCGCGCCTGGGCGACGGCGCGGTCAAGCCCGACGTGACCGCCCCCGGAGTCGGCATCATCGCCGCCCGCGCGTCCGGCACCACGCTGGGCGACCCGGTCGACGCGCACTACGTCGCCCTGTCGGGGACCTCCATGGCCACCCCGCACGTCGCCGGCGCCGCCGCGCTCCTGGCCCAGCGGCACCCGGACTGGGACGCCCAGCAGCTCAAGGACGCGCTGATCAGCACCGCGCACACCGTGCCCCACACCCAGGTGACCGAACAGGGCGGCGGCCGTATCGACGTGGCCACGGCCATGGGGCCCGTCAGGGCCAGCGGTTCCGTCTCCCTCGCCCCGCTGACCACCGGCGGCTCGGGAGGGCGGCAGCAGTCGGCCACCGTTCGCTACACCAACTCCGGCGACCGCCCGGTCACGCTCTCCCTGGCCCTCGGCCTGGCCACCGCATCCGGGCGCGCGCTTCCGGACGGGGTGGTCGGCCTCGGCTCCGACACGGTGCGGCTCGCCCCCGGCGCCACGGCCGAGGTGCCGCTGAGCACCGACGCCCGGAACGCGGTCCGCGGCACCTACTACGGGTACCTCACCGCGAAGTCGGCGGACGGCGCCGTACTCACCCACACCACCGTCTCCCTCGCGGTGCACGCCCCGCGGCACCGGCTGACCGTGTTCTACCGCGACCGCGACGGCAAGGTGATGCCGGACTGGTTGCCCACGATCTGGGGCCCTGACGGATTCGTGGACTACACGGACAGGCAGGCCCACGTCGCCCTCGTGGAGGAGGGCACGTACTACGTGAGTTCGGCCTTCTACGACATGACCGATCACGGCGGCGAGGCGGGCACCGTCGTCGTCCCCGAGGTCAAGGTCACCAAGGACCGGACGGTGACGCTGAACGCCGCCGAGGCCACCCAGGTGCACATCCGCACACCGCGCCCGGCCGAACAGCACGGCATCCTCAGCACCACCGTGTACCGCCGGATCGACGGTCACGGACTGGTCCAGGGAGTCATGTACTTCGACGACGTCACACGCCTCTACGTCAGCCCGACCTCCCGGGTGACCGACGGCGCCTTCGAGTTCTCCTCGCGCTGGCAGATGGTGGCCCCGCAACTGCGGGCGAAGGTCTCCGGCGGCTCCCGGGAGTTCGTCCCGTTCTACGAGCCCGACTCCTCCGTCTTCCCGGACCGCGGCGCACGGCTGACCGCCGTGGACGCGGGCACGTCGTCGGCGCCCGACTTCCGCCGGGCACGCGGGAGACTCGCCGTCGTACGGTACGACTTCTCCGTCACCGAGCCGGAACTCGCCCGGTCCGCCGCGAAGGCCGGGGCCAAGGCGCTGCTGATGGTGTGGCCCCAGGAGCAGGGCAGTGCCTGGACCCGGTGGCAGCCGACCGGTGACCGGACGGCTCTGCCCAGCATGCGGGCCTCCTGGAAGGACGGCACCGCCCTGCTGAAGCGCGTCGAGAAGGGCACCACGACGGTCGCGTTCTCCGGCACGGTGCGCAGCCCGTACCTGTACGACGTGATGCAGGTGTCGAAGGGCTTCGTCCCCAAGCAGGTCGTGCACACCGTCTCGGAGCGGGAGAGCGCCGTAGTGCGCAGCACGTACACCCGCACCGGTGCCGCGCTGTGGGCCAGCGAGCAGCGTTTCGGGTGGCGGCCGTACCAGGAGACCGCGTGGAACCAGTACAGCCGCTACGTCCCGGTGGGCCGGGAACGCGTCGAGTACGTGACCGGCGGGGACACGCTGTGGAACCACGTCGTGCACCACGACGTCGTCGACGTCCCCGACCTGCCGCTGGCGGCCGGCATGCGGAACGCGCCGCGTACCTACCGTCCCGGCGGGCACGTCACGGAGACGTGGTTCGGAGCGCCGGTCCGTCCCTCCATCCCCCGCGGCTGGACCCGGCCGTCGGTCCGCACCGGCGACACCCTGACCGTGTACGTCCCGGAGTTCACCGATTCCGACGCCGGCCACTGGTCGTTCGCGGAGAGGAGTGGCTTCGGCGTCGGCCGGGCGTCCGCCGCCGACGACGTCGCGTCGGCGGTGCTGTACCGGAACGGCGAGCGGACCGCGGTCTCCGACGACGGAGCGTGGGGCAGTTTCGAAGTGGCCCCGGGCGATGCCCGGTACCGGCTGGACCTGACGACCGCCCGTGTCTCGGACGACTGGCGCCTCGGCGTGCGCACGCGCACCTCGTGGACGTTCCGCTCGGACACCACGGCCGATGCCGCCCCGCTGTCGCTGCTCCAGCTCGACTACGACGTACCGGTCGACGCGCAGGGCGCCGTGAGCCGGGCACGCGCACAGCGACTGGGCCTCACCGTCCGCATGCAGGACGGCATGGCCGCCCCGCGCGGCGTGCGTCTGAAGGCCGAGGCGTCGTACGACGGCGGGAAGACGTGGACCACGGCGCGCACCGAACGGCACGGCGACGGCCGGCGGTTCACGGCCACCGTGGAGCGGCCGTCGAAGGTGCGCGGTGACGCTTACGTGACGCTCCGCGTGACCGCCACGGACTCCGCAGGCGACAGCGTGCGCCAGACCGTGGAACGGGCGTACCTGCACCGCGGTACGGCGTGACGCGCGGACGACGCTGACCCGCTCGTGCGGTCAGTCGGCGCGGCGGGTGCCATGCCCATGGTGGGCCCGGTACCCGCCGCGCCGGTGCAGGAGCGGGACGACTCCACCGTGGCGTCGATCGGCACCCGCCCGGGAACCGCGTGCCCACAGTGCGCGTACCGGCGTCCTGGGCCTCCGGGCGGGCCTCTTCACAGCCAGCCGCGGCGCGACGCCTGCCAGGCGAGTTGCATACGGGTCACCGCGCCGGCGCGCTCCATCATGCCCTGGATGCGGCGCTGGACCGTCCGGCGGCTCAGCCCCATCTGCGAGGCGATCGCCTTGTCGGCGACCCCCGCCACGAGCAGCGACAACAGCTTGCGGTCGGTGGCCGAGAGCGAGTCGCCGGGGCCGGCCCCGTCGGTCCCGGCGAGCGTGCCGGTGCCGTCGATGTCCAGGGGGACGGCGTCCTCCCAGTAGCGGTCGAACAGGGCGAGGAGGGCCGCGAGCAGGTTGCTGTCCCTGACCAGCGCCGTGGTCGGCTCTTCCGGGCTGCCGTGCGGCCCACCGGCCACGAGGGGGAAGACGGCGACGGAGCGGTCGGCGATGGCCAGGCGCAACGGCAGGTGCGGTACGGCACGGGCCACCTCGCCGGCCCGTACACCCGCCACGACGTTCTCCAGGGCACCCTCGTCGTCGAAGAACGCCTTCTCGTACAGCACTCGGTAGCGCACGCCCCGGGCCAGCGCCTCGAACTCCTCGGCGTTGGTGCCCGACGGCATGGCCACGTACTGGGCCTTGCAGAACCACAGCATCTCGTGGCGCGCGCCCGACTGAATCTGCCGGAGCTGCTGGCGCAGGGCCTCCGCCCCGGTGATCACCTCCAGCAACTGGCCGGCGTCATGCCTGCGCATCGTCTCCCGATAGGACTCGATGAGCCGTGCGGCCTCGAACCGGGCCAGGTCCAGCGCGTCGGCGCTGCGCTTCAGCCGGGGCAGCAGCGCCACCTCCGGCGGAGCGGGACGGAACACCCGGGGCGTGCCGTCCGTATGGGTGGCGAGGCCCTTGGCGACCAGTGAGTCCAGGATCCGCCCGGTCTCCGCGCCGGTCAGGCCGGCCCGCTGGGCGATGTCCTCGCCGGTGGCCCGACCGGACGTCACGAGCATCTGGTAGAGGGATTCCTCCTCGGGCGAGACGCCAGCCACCTCCAGCGCCACGGACGCCTCCCGGAATCTCGGAATCCAATGGTTGAAGATCGTACATGGGGGTGCGGGGGCGGCGCGTGGAGCACGTACGGGGTGAACCGGCACGGTACCGGGCCCGCCACCGGTCCGAGGCCGTGCAGGGGAACCCGTGGGGATCACGAGCGGTGCCGGTACCAGCCTGGTGGCCTGCCCCGTGGACACCGGCGGGTACGCGGGCCCTGAGGCGGAGTCGGAGTCGTTCCGAACCGACCCGCCGCCCGAGCACCTGAAGGCCGGGGACGTCTGCCGGGTCGGAGTGGTCGCCGACCCGGCAGTCCACGTCACCGCCGCCGACCACCACGACCCGCCCCTGGACACGGGCTGGCTGCCGCGTCCCCGGCTGACCGCGAGCGTGCCGCGCCGCGGCCTGTCCTACCGGGAGTTCCCGGACGAGAGCCACCTCACCGGCTCGGGATACGCCATCGACGGAGAACGGGATACCGTCGACCGGCTCCCACCAGGAGACGGCCCGGCACTGGACGTCCCTCACCGGCGCCCCGCCCACGCCTGCGAGTGCTGTGACCGCATCGGTTCGCCAGGTCGGTGACGGTCGAATGTTCGGTGCCGGGGGCGATGATGAGGGTATGACCGCCAGTTCTCGCGCCCAGTCCTTCGACGTAGCCGCGGCTCAGTACGCGGCGAGCCGGCCTTCTTACCCCGCCGCGCTCTTTGACGGCATCGAGGAGTTCGCGGGCCGTCGTCTGGCGGGCGCCCGGGTCGCGGATGTCGGCGCGGGCACCGGAATCGCCAGCGTGCTGCTGCGGGAGCGGGGTGCTGATGTGATCGCCGTCGAGCCGGGTGAGGCCATGGCTGGTGAGTTCCGTCAGGCGCTCCCGGGGGTGCCGGTCGTACGGGGTGACGGTAATGCTCTGCCGCTGGCCGCGGCTTCCTGCGACCTCATCACGTATGCCCAGTCCTGGCAGTGGACCGACCCTGGCCGGTCCGTCCCGGAGGCATTGCGTGTCCTGCGGGCGGGCGGTGCGCTGGCGATCTGGTGGAACACCACGGCCTTCGACGTGCCGTGGATCCGCGAGCAGCACGGGCGCATCGCGCACCACTGCGGGGTGAAGCCGAGGTCCGCCGTGCGCCCTTCGGACGACGACGCCATCCGGCTGGCGGGGCTGACAGGGCTACGGGTTGCGCGCCGTCAAGTGCGCTGGAGCCGCACCGTCTCCTTGGACACGCATCTCGCCAACATCGGCAGCCGCTCGGCATTCCTCGTCCTCGAAGAGGCCGACCGCCAGGCGTTCTTCGTTGATGAGCGTGAGCGGCTGGTCAAGATTTTTCCTCGCTATGAGGTGGAGGAGACCTACGTGGTCGATCTCCTGGTCGCACTCCGTCCCTGACGTCGTGCGCCTGCGAGGCGGTGGCGGCGCGCCCATGCAGCCGAGACGAGTGGCCGTCCGCCGCCACGCTCCTCAACGCCGCCGGCCGCGACACCGTCTGCCTGGAGGCCCGCGACCGCGTCGGCCACTCCCTCTTCGGCCACCCCCTCTCCCAACACCCGGCGCTCGACCACCGGTTGCACTGGGCATCGACCGAGACGGCGACCGAGCACGCCGGACACGTCGAAGGCGCCCTCTCCTCCGGGGGAGCGCGCGGCCCTGGCCGTCCTCGCGGCGCCCTCCGGCGCGGACGAGCCCGGCACCGGCGTCATCGCGTCGGCACGGAGAAATCCCGTTGTCGTGCGCCGGCCCGCAACGGGAAGGTTGTGACCCGGCGCGCCGACGCGTTACGACGGATCGTACGAAGTCACCCTCGTACCCCTCGTACCCCTCGCACACACCGTAAGAAGTCGCCCTCGTACGAAGCCCCTTCGGACAGCAACGCGGGAAACCCCTTCCCCGTGCACGGCGACACCACCGCCCCGGGAGAGACATGACCAGCACCGCACCCGCCGGTACGACGGCCCACATACGCGACCCCGCACAGGCGCAGCGCCGCGTCCTGCGCGTCCTGGTCGCCTCCCAGGTCCTCAGCGGCGCGGGCCTCGCCGCCGGCGTGACCGTCGGTGCCCTCCTCGCGCAGGACATGCTCGGTTCGACCAGCCTCGCCGGCCTGCCCAGCGCCCTGCTCACCGCCGGATCCGCGCTCACCGCGGTGGCCGTCGGCCGTATCTCCGACAAGCACGGCCGCCGTCCCGGTCTCGCCGCCGGGTACCTCACCGGTGCCGTCGGCTCGGCCGGCGTCATCACCGCCGCCGTCCTGGACGATCCCGTCCTGCTGTTCGTCGCCCTCTTCGTCTACGGCGCGGGCTCCGCCACCAACCTCCAGGCCCGCTACGCCGGAGCCGACCTCGCCCACCCCGGTCACCGGGCCCGAGCCGTCTCCACGGTCCTGGTCGCGACCACGCTCGGCGGTGTCGCCGGCCCCAACCTCGCCGCGCCGACCGGCACGTTCGCCGAACACCTCGGCATCCCGAACCTCGCCGGCCCCTTCCTGCTGTCCGGCACCGCCTACGCGCTGGCCGCGCTCGTTCTCGCCCTCCGGCTGCGCCCCGACCCGCTGCTCCTGGCCCGTGAGGTCGCCGTGGCCGAGGAAGCCGGTGTGGCCGCGCACCGGGCCGCCGCGGAGGCCGTCGACCGGGGCGAGGGGCGCGGAGGCGTCGTCCTCGGCGCGCTGGTCATGGTCCTCACCCAGCTCGTCATGGTGGCGATCATGACCATGACGCCGGTCCACATGCACGACCACGGGCACGGCACCGCCGCCTCCGGCCTCGTCATCGCCCTCCACGTCGGCGCGATGTACCTGCCGTCGCCGCTGACCGGCCGGCTCGTCGACCGCCACGGCGGCATGAAGGTCGCCGCCGCCTCCGGCATCACCCTGCTGGCGGCCGGTGTGCTCGCCGCCGCGGCGCCCGGTGACTCCGTGGCCCTCCTGGCGCTCGCCCTGGCCCTGCTGGGGCTGGGCTGGAACTTCGGCCTCGTCTCCGGTACGGCGATCATCACCGACACCGTGCCGCTGGCCACCCGCGCGAGGACCCAGGGCGTGGTCGACGTCTCCATCGCCATCGCCGGCGCCACCGGCGGCATGGCCTCCGGCCTCATGGTCGCCGCCGCCGGCTACCCCGCCCTCGCCCTCACCGGCGGCCTCCTCTCCCTCGCCCTGCTGCCCGCCGTCGCCGCCACCGCCTACCGCCGATGAGCGCCCCGTGAGCCAGGCGTGACGTTCACCCGTCACCGTCCGACACCGATCACATCTGCAACCACCCTGCGGATTCAGGGCGAGCTCCCACCCACCTCGCCACGGTCGGCCGACCCGACGTGCCACGCCGCGGAAATGCCGCGTGGCAGGATTTCGCCACCGTAGGACCCCTCTTCGAGCCCTCTGCGCCCACGGATGACGACCGCCCGCTTCCCTCATTCGCTCCAGCCATGATCCACCGGAACCCGTCACAAGACGGCGGAAGCGGTCACACATCGATCCACGCATCAGGGGTTGACATGAGCCGCTGCGCCATCGAGCCTTTGGCAACGTTGTCATTGCTCCTGCGGCAGACCCAGAGAGGTCCGGACTGCACCGCTTTTGATGGGACGTCAGCTCATGACAGATCAGTCGGATCCGTCGCGCCATCCGTCGCGACGGGCCATCGTCACCACGGGTACCACCCTGCTGGCCGGGTTCGGCCTGGGTGCCGTGCTTCCCGCGGCGACCGCCGTCGCCGCGCCCGACGGCGCGCCGGTGGGCTCCGCCGCCTCCCCCGGTGAGCTGGCGCTCTACCGGCCGGTCTCGGTCTCCTCGACGGCCTACGCCGCGACCCCCGGGTCCTTCGTGGTCGACCGCCTCTCCTCCCCCGGTGTCAAGGGCAGCGGCTGGCGTGCCGAGGGCGGCGATCCGCAGTGGATAGCCGTCGACCTCCAGGCGGCCTGCGAGGTCACGCGGGTCCGCCTCACCTTCGAGGCCGACGCCTCCGACCCGGTGTACACGCCGCCCACCACCGGCAATGTGCACAGCGGCACCACCGGCGAGGAGATCCAGTCGAGCTTCTCGCTGGTCTTCGTGGTCGAGACGTCCGTGGACCACGAGTCCTGGACGACGGTGTACAGCACCACGTCCGGGACCGGTGGCGTCGTGGACGTCCCGCTTGCCCGCCCGGTGTCCGCGCGCTGGGTGCGCATGACCTCGCGGAAGCGCTCCAGTCCGCTGCCCCTCGGCCTCAACGGCTTCGAGGTGTACGGCACCGCCAAGGGCCACCGCCCCTCGGCCACCGGCTGGACCGACTGGGGCACCCGGCACGACGAGGCACCGGCGCTCACGGTCGCGGACGACGGGACCGTGCCCGTGGAGTCGGGCTGGCGGCTCACCATGGACGACTGGGCCGGGGCGGACGGCGCCGGCCTGTCGAAGACGTCCGTCGACACCAGCGGCTGGCTGCCCGCCACCGTTCCCGGCACCGTGCTGGGCTCGCTCGTGGAGCAGGGCAAGCTGCCCGACCCGGTGGCGGGTCTGAACAACCTGCACATCCCGGAGGCGTTGTCGCGCCACTCCTGGTGGTACAAGCGGGACTTCGCGTTGCCGCGCGGTCTGCGCACCGGCGCCGGCCGGCACGTCTGGCTGGAGTTCGACGGCGTCAACCACAAGGCCGATGTGTGGCTCAACGGCAAGCAGGTGGGCGACCTGACCTACCCGTTCGCCCGTGCCGCCTTCGACGTCACCCGGCAGCTCGCCGAGAGCGGCGACAACGCGCTCGCGGTGCGGATCACGCCGATGCCGGTCCCCGGCAGCCCCGGTGACAAGGGTCCGCTGGGCGAGTCCTGGGTGGACGCCGGCGCGCAGCAGATGAACCTCAACTCCCCGACGTACCTGGCGTCCTCGGGGTGGGACTGGATGCCGGCCGTACGCGACCGCGCGGCGGGCATCTGGAACCACGTCCGGCTGAGATCGACCGGGCACGTCGTCATCGGCGACCCCCGCGTGGACACCGTGCTGCCCTCGCTGCCGGATGTCTCGGTGGCCGAGCTGACCGTCGTGGTGCCGGTGCGCAACGCGGACAACGCCGACCACCAGGCGACGGTCACGGCCGCCTTCGACGGGATACGGGTGTCGAAGACGGTCACCGTGAAGGCGGGCGAGAGCCTGGACGTCGTCTTCGCTCCGGACGCCTTCGGCCAGTTGAGGCTGCGCGACCCCCGGCTGTGGTGGCCGAACGGCCTGGGCGAGGCCCACCTGCACGACCTCACGCTCACCGCCTCGGTCGGCGGCCAGGAGAGCGACCGGCGCACCACCCGCTTCGGCATCCGCCAGTTCGGCTACGAGTACGACGTACCGCTCGCGTTCACGGCGTCCGGCGACGCCTACACGCAGACCGTGACCTTCGACCGGCAGCAGGCCCGGCACGTCCGCATCCGCTGCCTGACGCGGGCCACTTCATGGGGCAGCTCCCTGTGGACCCTGTCCGTGCGGGACAGCGCCCAGCCGGGCACCGACCTCGCGCTGCACGCCCAGGCGGATGCGTCCAGCACCGATCAGGACAGCAACCGCGCGGCCAACGCCACCGACGGCGACGCCGGCACCCGCTGGTCCTCCGCCTATGAGGACGACCAGTGGATCAGCGTCGACCTCGGCTCCGTCCAGTCCTTCGACAGGGTCGACCTCACCTGGGAGCAGGCGTACGCGAAGACCTTCGTCGTCCAGGTCTCCCCGAACGGCTCGGACTGGACCGATGTGAAGTCGGTGGACAACGGGGCGGTGCCGCTGCCGTTCAACAACGGCAACGCCAGCCTCCAGATCGAGGACTTCGACCGGCGGACCGCACGCTATGTCCGTCTCAACTGTGGCTTGCGCAATACCAGTTGGGGCAACTCGTTGTGGTCGTTCTCCGTCGTCGACCGCAGTGAGCCCGGCACCGACCTCGCCCTGCGCCAGAAGGCCACCGCCTCCACGGAGGAGTCCGACCACCCGGCGTCGAACGCCACCGACGGCAACCCGAACACCCGCTGGTCGTCCGCCTACGAGGACCATCAGTGGATCCAGGTGGACCTCGGCTCCTCCCGGGCGTTCGACCGCATCGCCGTTGTCTGGGAGACCGCGTACCCGAAGTCGTACACGATCCAGGTGTCCGACGACGGCGAGCAGTGGACCGACGTCAAGTCCGTGTCGAACACGCCGGACCCGCTGAAGATCAGCGTCAACGGCGTGCGCGTGCTGGCTCGCGGCGGCAACTGGGGCTGGGACGAACTGCTGCGCCGGATGCCGGCGGAGCGCATGGACGCGGCGGTGCGGATGCACCGGGACATGAACTTCACCATGATCCGCAACTGGGTCGGCAGCAGCGACCGGGAGGAGTTCTTCGCCGCCTGCGACCGGCACGGCATCCTGGTGTGGAACGACTTCCCCAACGCGTGGGGCATGGACCCGCCGGACCACGACGCCTTCAACGCGATCGCACGGGACACCGTGCTGCGGTACCGCATTCACCCGTCCGTGGTGATCTGGTGCGGCGCGAACGAGGGCAATCCCCCGGCCGCCATCGACAAGGGGATGCGCGAGGCGGTGGAGCGGCAGGTGCCCGGCGTGCTCTACCAGAACAACTCGGCGGGCGGCATCATCACGGGCGGCGGTCCCTACGGCTGGGTGGAGCCGGAGAAGTACTTCGACCCGATGACGTACGGCAGCCGTGACTTCGGCTTCCACACCGAGATCGGCATGCCCGTCGTCTCCACCGCCGCGAGTACCCGCAGCATGACGGGCGACGAGCCGGAGTGGCCGATCCGGGGTGCGTGGTACTACCACGACTGGAGCGAGCGCGGGAACCAGGCGCCGCAGAACTACAAGGCCGCCATCGAGGCCCGCCTCGGCGAGTCCGGCGACCTGGACGACTTCGCCCGCAAGGCGCAGTTCGTCAACTACGAGAACACCCGCGCCATGTTCGAGGCGTGGAACGCCAACCTGTGGGACAACGCCTCCGGTCTGATGCTGTGGATGTCCCACCCGGCCTGGCACAGCACGGTCTGGCAGACGTACGACTACGACTTCGACGTCAACGGCACCTACTACGGCGCCCGTTCGGCCTGCGAGCCGCTGCACGTGCAGGCCGATCCGGTGAAGTGGCGGGTCATCGCGGTGAACCACACGTCGGCGGACCTGCGGGGCGCCACCGTCACCGCCCGGCTGTACGACCTGTCCGGGCGGCAGCTCGGCGGCAGCAGGACCGCCCGGCTGGACGTGGAACGGGCGGCCACCGCCGAGGCGTTCACCGCCGCGTGGACGGACGGCCTGCCGGACCTGCACCTGCTGCGGCTGACGCTGGAGGACTCCCGGGGCAGGGAGCTGTCGCGGAACACCTACTGGCGCTACCGCGAGGCCGCCGCGCTGCGGGGGCTGAACAAGGTGAAGCAGGTGAAGCTCACAGGTGCGATCACCGGGTGGTCGCGCTCCGGCGACCGCCAGGAGCTGACGGCGGTGATCCGCAACCAGGGCTCGGCGGTGGCCGCCATGGTCCGGCTGTCGCTGCTGGAGGACGCGCACGGCCGCCGGGTCCTGCCGACGCTGTACAGCGACAACTACCTGTGGCTGCTGCCCGGCGAGTCCCGGACCGTCCGGCTCTCCTGGCCGAAGGGGGCCGGCTCGGCACGGCGCCCGGTGCTGACGGCCGAGGCGTACAATAGCCCGGCCGCGACGCTGCGCGGCTGAGCCACTGCGCGCACCGGGCCGCCGCCCGGACCCGGCAGACGCCGGGCCCGGGCGGCGGCCACGCGTCCTGCGCGACTGTTGATGCTCATCGGGTATCACAGACGGCGGAAGAGGTCTTGGACGGGCATCCCTCCCCGGGCTCAGGCTGGTCAGCGAAGTCAGCGAGCGAGCTACGGAGACAGGAGCCACGGCCATGAAGATCTTCCTCACCGGCGGGTCCGGATACATCGGCAAGGCCACGATCAGCGCGCTGATCCGCCACGGACACACCGTCGAGGCGCTGGCCCGCACCGACCGCGCCGCCGAGACCGTCGCCTCCCTCGGGGCGACGCCGGTGCGCGGCGGGCTGGGCGATCTCGGTGTGCTGAACGCGGCGGCGGCCCGCGCGGAGGCGGTCGTCCACCTGGCGCAGGCGGAGACCGGGGACGAGGACCTCGCGGCGGCCACCGCCATGCAGGACGGCATCGGCACCGGCACCTACGTGCACACCGGCGGCACCTGGGTCTACGGCGACACGGACGGGGTCGTGGACGAGACCGCCCCCTGGAACCCGCCGTCCCTGGTCGCCTGGCGCAAGCCGGTGGAGGACGCCGTACTGGGGCGCGCGCAGCAGGGCGGCCGTCCCGTCCTGGTGCAGCCCGGTCTGCTGTACGGCGGCGAGAACCGCCTGATCGACGCCTTCTACGCCGTCCCCGGCAAGGAGGCGGGCGCCGTTCCGTACATCGGCGACGGTGCGAACCGCTGGGCGCTGGTGCACATCGACGACATCGCGGAGCTGTACGCCGCCGCCCTGAGGGCGAGGCCCGGTTCGGTGTACGTCGGTGTGGGCGGCGTGAACCCCACCGCCAAGGAGTGCTCGCTGGCCGTCGCCCGCTCCGTCGGCCTCGACGGCAAGGTCGCCTCCATCACGCTGGAGCAGGCACGTGAGCGGATGGGTCCGGTAGCGGACGCCTTCGCCCTGGACCAGCAGCTCACTCCGGCACGCGCCGAGGCCGAGCTGGGGTGGACCCCCACGCACACCGACCCGCTGGCCGTCCTCGCCGGCGAGGAGTGACCCCGGTCAAGGACAGGACGGGCACCGTCCGTGACGGCTCGCCGTGGCCGGGACGGGTAGATTCGTGCGCAGCTGCCTGGATCGTCCTGCGAGGCGATCGAGGAGTCGTTCCAGGAAGAGCCGACCGCCCGGCGGGGCCGTCGCCTCGGAGAGAGTGAGCGGTGAGTCCGGGTGGATCTTGACCTGCGGAAGCTCCGGTATTTCGTGGCCGTGGCCGAGGAGCTCCACTTCGGGCGCGCCGCCGAGCGGCTGCACATCGCGCAGCCCGTGCTGTCCCGGCAGATCCGGAGCCTGGAGGACGACCTGGGCGTCGAGGTCTTCGCACGGGACCGGCGCGGCACGCTGCTCACTCCGGCCGGGGAGCAGTTGCTGGAGGACGCCGTCCCGCTGCTCGCCTCGGCCGAGGCGCTGCTGCGGCGGGTGAGGACGGCGGCGCGGGGCACCCCCACCCTCACCATCGGGTTCATGCCCGGCATCACGGTCACCCCGGCGACGGCCGTCTTCGCCGCCCGCCGCCCCGGCGTCGACGTGCGTCTGCTGCGCACCAGTTGGGACAACCAGGTGGAGGTGCTCCAGGACGGCCGGGCGGACATCGGCGTCGTACGGCTGCCCGTCGACCAGCGGGGCCTTCAGGTGCGGCCGCTCTTCCGGGAGCCCCGAGTCGTCATGCTGCCGGCGGGGCACCGTCTGGCGGACAGGGCGTCGGTGACCGTCTGCGACCTCGCCTCCGAGCACCTGCTCCAGGACCCGGACGCCGTACCCGAATGGCGTGACGTGGCACTGGAGTTGCGGGAGCGGCGGCGCCCCGTGGTGCCCGCGATCCACCAGGTGGAGGAGAAGCTGGAACTGGTGGCCTCCGGTGCGGGCATCTGCGTGCTCCCCTTGTCCACCGCCTCCTTCTACACCCGCCCGGATGTGATCTCGCTGCCCGTGGAGGGCATCGGCCCCAACGAGGTGGCCCTGGCGTGGGTGGCGTCCCGGCGCTCGCCCCTCATCCACGACTTCGCCGAGGCCGCGGCGGAGACCCTGGGCCGGCCCCGGACCGAGGAACAGCCGCCGCAACGCTGAGGATCACACGAGAAGCCCGTCCGGATCTCCTGGAGACACCGGGCCGGTTCGCCCGGGACCGGCCTCAGGCGCCGGTGGCCCGGTGCCGCAGTGCGGGGAGAGATCCGCCCAGGCGTGGCTCTTCACGCCCCCCGCCATCCGCAACGCCACCGACGACAACGAGGCCGCCCGGCTCAGGCGGCACCGCGCGGCCGTCGCCACCTCGGTCGAGGCGCCGGCCGGGCGACTGATGCCGCCCGGTACCGGTCGCGGTCTCAGCCGATCGTGACGACCCGTGCCCAGGACGGTGGGGTGTCCGGGACGTAGTCGGGGTCTTCCTCGTCCACGGCGTGGGCGGGGCGTGGGAAGAGGCCGACGACGGTGCGGCAGGGCGGCTGGGCGGAGGGCCACGGCGTCTGCCCGTCCGTGAGGACGACCACCACGTCCGGGCGGGGACGGGAGCGCAGCGCCCGGGTGAAACCGGAACGCAGATCGGTTCCGCCGCCGCCGACCAGTGCGATGTTCTCGGCGCGGCAGAGGGGGACGGCGACCCCGGCCGCCGCGTCGCAGGAGATCACCGAGACCAGGTCGCGCCGTCCGCCCACCGCCCGCGAGATCGCCGCGACCTCCAGCAGCGCGCTGCCCAGTTCGGCGTCGCTCACCGACCCGGAGGTGTCGATCACGACGCAGACCCGGGGCGGTTTGCGGCGCAGGCTCGGCAGCAGCACTCCGGGGACGCCGGCCGAGCGCCGGGACGGACGCCGGTAGCTGTGGTCCTCCCCCGCCCCGGGCGCGCCCGTCGCCGAGCGGACCGCCGCTCCGAGCAACTGCCGCCAGGGCTGCGGCGGGTGGAACACCTCCTCGGCCCATCGGCGCCAGCCCTCCGGCGCGTGGCCGGGCCGGCCTGCGATGCCCTCGGCCACCCGGAAGCGGACCGCGTCCCGCTGCTGCCTGCTCAGCCCGTGCGCCCCGTCGGGTCCCAGCTCCCACGGCCGGGCCTGCCCGTCGGCGCCGCTGCCGCAGTCCAGCCAGGCCAGGTCCGCGGTGAGCCCGGACAGCGACGCCGTGCGCAGGTACTCCTCCATGAGGAGGCATTCGGGCAGCCGCAGCATCGACGGGTGCACCGCTCCGAGGGGGCGGGGCAGGCCGTCGCCGTAGATGTCGTCGTTGATCTCGAAGTCGGCGGCGATGTTCCGCCGTAGCCTCTCCCGGCCTTCGGTCTGGGAGGTCCCCGTCTCGCTTCGTTCGCCCGGCCCCTGCGTGTCGTGCTCCCGCGCGTACCGCTCGCCGCGCGCGTGGTGGTCGCGGAGCAGGTGGGAGACCTCGTGCACCCAGACACCCGCCAGTTCCTCCACCGGGGTGCGCGCCACGAAGCCGGGTGAGACGTAGCAGCGCCAGTGGGCGTCCACCGCCATCGTCGGCACCGAGCGGTCCTCCACCACGTGCAGCGCGAAGAGGGCGGCTGCCAGGTAGGGGCGGACCTTCACGGCGTGCAGCCGGGCGGCCAGCAACTTCTCCTGGTCCAGCGGCGGTCCGGGACGGTCGTCCGGCCCACCGGAGGCGGTCGGCGGGGGCGGCACCGTGGCCCGTACCGGGCGGGGCGGCGCGGGCCGGGGCAGGGGACGTGGCAGCGGTCCGGGGCGCTTCGTGCTCCCCGTCATCGGCGCGTTCCCGGCGTGCGCCCGGCGTAGGCCGCCGTGGCCCGTCCCACCGACTGCTCCGCCCGTCGGGCGAGGCCGACCACCCCGGCCAGCCGCTCCACCGCGTCCGGCACCTCCCAGTCGTCGCGCCGCAGCGCCGCCAGTGCCGCCGCCGGGGCCACCAGCAGGTCGGGGGCGCCGGTCTCCAGGGCCCGGACCAGTACCGCCCAGCCCGCCTCCCACCGTTGCCGCTCCGGTCGCGCTCCGACGGCGGCCACCACCGCCTCCAGCGCCGCCTGGCGCAGATCGCCCCGCACCGGCAGTTCGGCGGAGGCGGGATCGGCCAGCAGCGGTTCCGGGTCCGGCAGGTCCATCCGGTCCAGGTGGGCGAGGAGTTCGAGCCCTGGGCCGTCCCCCACCGCGCCCCGTACCAGCAGTGCCAGCACCTCCCGGGAGACGGAGGCCGCCGTGCCGAAGGCCAGCAGGGTCAGCGCGGCGTCCCAGCTGCGCGGCGAGGGCCAGGCGGTGCCACGCCGTGTCTCCGTGCTCGGCAGCCGGTGGATCAGCGTCGGCCGGGCCCGCAGGAAGCCGCAGACCGCGCGCCGGGCGTGGGCCGCCGCTTCCGGCAGCCGCTCGGGCACCAGCCGGGGCAGCTCCGCCCGGGGCCAGACCCCGCCCAGCCCGCGTACCACCACCTCCGGATCGTGCACCCAGTGCAGATGCACGAACCGGTTGGCGAGCGGCGGGCTCAGTTCCCACCCGTCCGCCGCGGAAGCGCGGGGATTGGCGGCGGCGACGATCCTCACCCCCCGCGGTAGTTGGAGAGCGCCCACCTTCCGCTCCAGGACGACCCGGAGCAGTGCGGCCTGGACGGCGGGGGTGGCGGTGGAGAGTTCGTCCAGGAAGAGCAGCTCCCGTCCGGCCCGCACCAGTTCCACGGCCCACTGCGGCGGCGCCATCGGCACACCCCGCACCGCCGGGTCGTCGCCCACGATGGGCAGCCCGGAGAAGTCGGACGGCTCGTGGACGCTGGCGATCACGGTCGTCAGCGGCAGGCCGAGGGAGTGGGCGAGCTGTGTCAGGGCCGCGGTCTTGCCGATGCCCGGTTCACCCCAGAGCAGTACGGGCAGGTCGGCCGCGACGGCCAGGGTGAGTGCTTCGAGCTGGTCGTCGGGGCGGGGCTCGGTGGTGGTGGTCCGCAGGAGGGTCAGGAGGTCGTCGGCGACGGCGAGTTGGGCGCGGGTGCCGGACGGGCCGGCGGGCAGGGGTGCGGGCGCGCCGACGGCGGGGACCGCGGGCTGCGCGAGGGTGCTGGGGGTCATGGGCATCACCTGGGTGGGATGAGGGGACGGGGCGGCCCGTCCGGATGTCATGAGGCATGGGGCGCCGAAGGTGCGGCGCCGGTGGGCGAGTCGGGCGGTGGACGAGCGGTCAGCGCATGAGGCCGGTGCGTGGCCGGGCCCGGCTGCTCCGCTTGCGGAGCATGGCGTGAGGGGTACGGCGGTCGGGCCGGGGGCGATGACTGGTGTCGGCGTGTTCCGCGTCCGGGGCGTTCCCGCCTCCGGAGGCACGGGCAGCGGGGTGCACGGTGACCAGCCCCGAGCGGAAGAGACCGTGGTCGACGCGTCGGGTCGCGGCCGACTCCAGTTCCCGCCGGAGCGGCCCGTCGGGCAGGAGGGCGCCGGGGCCGAGGAGTCCCTCGACCACGGTCAGCGCTCCGGCGACGTCACCGTGGAGGAGCCGCTCCCGGACCGCGGGCAGTGCCTCCGGGCTGCGGTGCACCGCGTCGATGGCCCGCAGGCAGGGCAGCGCCGGCCCGCCGAGCGCCACCAGCAGGTCCTCCCGCCGCAGTTCCGCCGGATCGTGGTCGATCGCCGTCAGCGCCCCGTCCCGCAGCGCGATCCGGTGGACCTCGCCCCGGCACCGCACCCGGTGCGGGTCGTCGGATGCGGGGGCCGGTCCGGTCGCTGCTGCCGGGCCCGGCTCCGCCAGCGCCGCGGCGACGAGCGGATGCAGGCGGTCGGCCGCGACGAGTCCGGCGCGCAGCAGTTCCAGATCGGGCAGGACGCGGGCCGCCGCCTCCGGCAGCACCGGAAGCGCGGCGACCTGCTGCGTCGGCAGCGGCTCCCGCAGCGGCCGGAACGTCGGGGCGTGGCTGTCGTCGGGCGCGACGAGTTCGAGCACGGCGCGGCTGCGCGCACCGAGCCGCACGGTGAAGGCGCCGCGAGGGCGGCGGCCCTCGGCCCGCAACAGCAGCTCCGCCTCGGCGGCCCAGCGGGAGACCGCCCACGACGCGTCGCCGCCGCTGGGCCGCTCCGGAAGATCCGGAGGGGCGGGACGGCGGGGGCCGGCGGAGCGGCCGGACGGCACCCTCGGCGGTGCGCCGTCCGCGCCGCATCGCTGCGCGAGTTCATCGCTTCGTCCGGCGTCCCAGAGGTGCCGGTGCAGGTCGAGACGGTGGCGCCGGTCGGGGTAGGGGTGCGGGTGGTGTCCCGGGACGCTGCTTCCGGGCCCCTCCCACAGGGCCAGCGACATACGCTGGCCGGCGTCCGCCAAGGTCGGTGGTGTCCGCACCACCAGGTGCAGCGGCGTGCCGCCCGAACTGCCGTAACGGGCCAGGGAGAGGGTGAGACCGGGCCGGAGCCGCCCGTCGGGGGCGATCCGGGGCATGTGCCAGCGGAGCAGGTCCGGCGCCAGCCGGCGCAGATCCGCACGCAGCAGAGAGGCGACATCGGTGCCGTGGCGCTTGCGCACGGCGCGCAGATCGAGATCGATGTCGATGCGGGCGGCGGCGCAGGCCCCCGACCAGTCACCGACCGCACGACGCGCGGTCGCGGTCTCGATCATGGACGGTGGCACGGCGTACTCGCGTACGCGCCGCCACATCAACAGGCGGGACGGGATGTCGTTCGCGAAGTGATGTGCCATCAGCACTCACCTTGCGCGAACGAGTCCCCCAATCCGTACGAGGAGAAGTTCTTCATCGCCGGCATCGTAACCACACCGCTGACCACCTGTCCCCGAATTTCACACCGGGCGCACCGCGGTGGCCACACAGACCGGGATCAGCCCGGTGATCCGGGGTGCCCAGTCGTGGACCAGCGCGGGACCGGGGTGGAGCCGCTGATGCCGGCCGATCCGGTCCGGGGACGGCGGTGGGCCGTCGACGGCACTTGGGGAGAGAATCTTCACCGCCGTCCCTGCGGCAGCCGGTGCCGCCGACGACATCGGCTGGACCGTGTCGGTCGGCTCCACCGCCGTCCGAGCACACCAGCACGCCGTCGGATCACTCAGAAGGGGCTGAAGGCCGGAGCGAGCCGGCCGACCACGCACTCGGACGCTCCCGGGGCGGGCTGAGCACCAAGATCCATCTGACCGCAGACGGCCATGCACGGCCCCTGGCACTGGCCGTCACCGCGGGACAGGCCCGGTGACGCGTCATGGCCCCTGTCCGGGTACCGAGAACCGGCCCCGGCCGGCCCCGGATCCGCCCCACCATGCGTCCTGGCCGACCGTGCCTGCTCACCCCGCGCGATCCGCGGCCACCTGCGCCGCAGGCGGATCCACGCGGTCATCCCGTAGTCGTCCGACCCGATCGGCCACCGTCTGCGCCGGGGCCGCCACGGCGGACGCCCGCCCTATCGGATCGCGAAAGACGGATGCGGGCTGGCACGCTGCCTCTATGGATCACGCGGAAGTGCTACTGATCGGCGGGCGGGCCGGAGTCGGCAAGACGACGGTGGGGTGGGAGGTTTCGGCGTTGCTGCGGGCTGCGGCGATCCCTCACGCGGTCATCGACGGTGACTTCATGGGGCAGGTGCACCCGGCCCCGGAAGGGGATCCTCACCGCTCGGAGATCACCGAGACGAACCTCACCGCTGTGTGGGCCAACTTCGCCCGGCTCGGCTACCGCCGACTGATCTATACGAACACTCTCAGTGTGCTGCCCGAGGAGACCGGCATGTTCCAGCGGGCCATGGGAACGGGTGTCCGGATTGTACGGGTCCTTCTCACCGCCTCCGATGCCACGGCCCGCGAGCGGTTGATGCGCCGGGAGCTCGGCTCGGAACTGAAGCGGGAGCTGGAAGGCAGTGCCCGCAAGGCGCGGCTCCTGGACCAGCGCGTCCCCGCAGAGACGATACGGGTGGTGACGGACGGGAGGGCTGTCGTAGACATCGCGGGTGAGGTCGTGGCTGCCACGGGCTGGTCCGGGCGGCACTCCGCGACCGGACCGTGATCGAGTCGGCAGGCCGGTCCGGACTCGCCCCGTCCGGTCCCGCTGTCCACCCTGGTCAAGGCCGCCGGAAGCCGCTGGACGGTGGAGGAGACCTTCCAGAGCTCCAAGACATTGGCCGGACTGGACGAGCACCAAGTGCGCCGCTGGGATTCCTGGCACCGTTGGGTCACTCTTGCCCTGCTCGCCCACGCCGTCCTCCCCGTCACAGCCGCGCTCGAACGCCGTGGCCCGACTCCGGCTGACGACGAAACCAGCACCGACGGGCTGATCCCGTCCAGGACTGCTCGTTCACCTTCGTGCGCGGCCAATCGGTATGACCGATTTCCCTGCTCGACAGTCACCAAGTGGCTACGGATCCTCAAATGGGATATCCAAGTCGTATATGCACCTGTGACGTGCTTCGAGGTGGGTTGCACGGCATCTGCCGGTGCCGCCGAATGCAACGCGGCCAGCGCGGGTCTGAAGCACATGTGCAAGCAGTCGACGACGACTACGAACTGGCACCTCTACATCTGCGATTCCAAAGAGACAGCACACCTAGACGCTGAGTGAGATCGCGGCGCCGATGCCGCCCAGGCCGAGGGCGACGGCCGCCTCCGTCCAGCCGCCCCTGCCCCAGGGGAGGAAGCGGTCGGCGGCCAGCCGGCCGGGGCCGATGGCGGCTACGGCCAAGGCGGCGACGGCGATCGCCACGTTGTACTCCACACCGCCGTACGTGTCCCACAGGCCGTGGGCGGCGGTCACCGTGACCATCGCGTTGATCATGACGCCGATCAGGGCGGCAGCCGCGAGCGGGGTCAGCAGCCCCAGCGCCAGACCGAGACCGCCGAGCAGCTCCGACAGGCCCCCGATCGCGGCGAAGAGCTTGCCCGGGCGATACCCCAGGGACTCGAAGGCCTTGCCGGTCGCGGTCAGGCCGCCACCTCCGAAGAGACCGAAGACTTTCTGAGCGCCGTGCGCGGCCATGAACAGGCCGAAGGTCAGCCGGAGGAGCAGCAGCCCGCAGTCGGCCGCGGTCACCATCGGCCCGGTGGCCCTCGCCGGAGGCTCCGTGGCGGTGGGGTGCGCTGCCGATCGCGGAGACTGAGGAGAACGGTTCAGGATGCGTTTGATCAACATGACAATGGTCCGGTTGGAGCGCCGAAACGGGCGTTTCCCCCAGCTCGCACGGATGCCGAGCAACCGATGACGTGTGGGTGCGCGCACCGCACACCAGCACGGAGCACACACGCCTCACAAGCGATCCTTGCCGTGCGGGCCGCGTCGTGCATCTGGGAGGCCCGCCACCGGGTCGAACGGGCGTGCGGTGGTCGTGCGCGTCGGTGACCATCGGCGCGCACGTCTTCGAGGAAACGCGTGATGACACTTCACAGCACGAGACCCGCGGCGGCCGGCTCACGCCGCATCGCGGTGGCGGCGGCGCTGGCGCTGGTGCTCACCGGTGCCGTGGGCGGGGCGGGAACCGCCTTCGTCTCCGCCGCCGACCCGGCGGCCGAGACGCCGTCCTCGATGGCCCGGCGCACCGGCGCGGTGGCCGGCATCAACGGCGACTACGTCGAGATCCACGCCAGTGGACGCCCGCTCGGCGGCATCGTCTCGGACGGGCACATGCTGAAGAGCCCCAAGCCGGGTTTCGCCTCCCAGCTGGGCGTCAGGCCTGAGGGCACTATGGTGATGGGCCCGGAGACGTTCTCCGACACCGTCACGGCCGGTTCCGCGACCCGCTCTCTGACCTCGGTGAACACGGTGAACGACGTGTCGACCGGCGGCATCACCGAGGTCACCCCCGATCTCGGCGAGACTCCGGACCTGGCCAAGCCGTCCACGCTGGTCGCGCCGGCCGACCAGGGCGGCATCTCCCACTTCGCGCTGGTCCGGATCGGTGACGACGGTGGCCTCCCGTAGACCGTGGAGCCTGCGCTCGCGTCGATCACGGTCCACGGTCCGAAGGACCCCGTCGCCAAGGGCGAGCAGATCGGCGGCGACACCATCGCGGCACCGTCACCGTCTCGGTGACCGCCGGCGGTGTCACGGGTCGTACCGGGGTCGTCGTGCGGTGACCTGACCCACGGCCGGGGTGCCCGGGCCTTCTCGGGCACCCCGGCCCACCGGGACCGCTTCCGGCGCGGGCCGGCCGACCGGTCTCCCCGCGCGGCTCCGGGCGCCCTGCCCCGTGGTGCCGACGGCCCACGCCCGAGGCTGGAAGGTTCAGGCGCTCCGCATGTCCGGGGTCGCGTTGGCGACGCGGCGATCGGCCTCCGTGCTGCCGCCCCACACGCCGTACCGCTGGTCGGACGTCGCGGCGAAACCCGCGCACGGCACGCGCACCGGGCACTGCCGGCAGATCTCCTGCGCCCTCTGTTCGCGCCGGCGCCGCGCCGAGCCCCGCTCACCGGGCGGTGAGAAGAACACCGAGCTGTCCAGGCCCCGGCAGGCGGCCTCGGCCTGCCATTCCCACGTCCGCAGAAGCGGCTTGAGCTGCGTCGTCATCGGCTGGTCGTTCCTTTCGGCTGCGGTCTCATGCGGGGGGATGCGTATGGGGGCCGCGCGGGCGGTCGCGTACGGGGTCAGCTCACCGCGTGGACGGCGTCACGGATGAGCCGGGCCACGGCCGTGGGCTGGGAGAGGGTGACGGCGTGCGAGGCACCGTCGATCTCGACCACCGTCGACCCGGCCCGCGCGGCGCCGAAGCGCTCCGCATCCGGGGCGATCACCCGGTCCGCGCCGGCCACCAGGGCCCACGACGGTTTGGTCCGCCACGCGGCGGCAGTGGCCTTCTCCTCGGCAGCGGCCAGGGCCAGCGGCGGCTGACAGGAGGCGAGCACCTCGGCGACTGGGGCCGACACATCGGTGGCGAACACGGCCGCGAACGCCTCCACGTGGAGGGTGACTTCGACGCCCTCACCGCCACCGGGGACCGGGTAGCTCCACCGCCGCAGGCCGCCCGCCGGTCCGGCGGCGGGGAAACGGCCCTGGAGTTCGGCGAGGCTCTCCCCCTCCTCCGGCACATGGGCGGCGACGTAGACCAGGGCGACGACGTTGTCGGCGGTGCCCGCCACGGTGATCACCGCGCCGCCATAGGCATGCCCGACCAGGACGACGGGGCCGTCGATCTGCGCGGCCACCGACGCGATGCGCGCGGCGTCGGCCGCGAGGCCGCGCAGCGGGTTCGGCGGGGCGACGACCGGGATGCCGTGGCTGTGCAGTTCGGCGACGACGCCGAACCAGATCGCCGTGTCGGCGAACGCTCCGTGGACCAGGACGACGGTGGGGGTTGGGGGCATGGCGGTGTTCCTTCCCGGTTCACGGGTGCGTCGGCGAGGGATGGCCGGCCAGGGGGCGGACGCTGGCGTGCCCGGCGGCCTCGACGGCTTCGCATGGGTGGCCTCGTGGGCGGTGGTGGGATGCGGGGCTGCGGCGGCGGGAGATGCCGGCGAACGGGCCGGCGGGTGCGGGTGCCTCTGGCGGTGGCGGGTGGGCGGCTCAGGCGTCGCAGGACGCGGCGGCCTGCCACTCCTTGGGGGTGATGCCGTAGGTCTGCCGGAAGAGACGGCTGAAGTGGGAGGGGCTGGCGAAGCCCCAGCGGTTGGCCACGGCGGCCACGGTACGGCGCCGCCCGCGCAGTTCGGCGCGGCAGGCGTCGAGTCTGCGCTGCCGTATCCAGGCGCTCACGGTGGTGCCGCCGGACTGGAAGAGCTTGTGCAGGTAGCGCACCGAGATGTGGTGTGCCCGGGCGATCGACTCGGGCGCGAGGTCCGGGTCCATGAGGTTGTCCTGGATGTGCTGCTGGATCCGCGCCAGCATGTCCTGAGCCCCGGGGGCCGCGCGCCGGCCGCGCATCTGGAGCACGTCCCCGACGAGGAGGGCCACGAGGTCGGCCGTGTTCAGGGCGAGACGACGGCCGCCGGTCAGGCGCTGGTGGCGCGGCGTTCTGGCGAGTGCGGTCAGGAACTGCGAGACCAGCGACGTCAGGCCGCTCCGACCGCTGAGATGGGTGTGCGAGACCTCGTGCAGATCGGCCGCCGACGCGTCCAGCAGGCACAGGGGAATACGGAACAGGGCCAGCTTCTCGCCGCTGGAAAGGAGCTGGGGGCTGCGGAAGGCGGCGCCGATGACGATGTCACCGGGCTCCAGTCGCAGAAGGGAATCGTGCGGGAAAGGCACGGTCTCGTCGGAGACGTTGACGGCCAGATACAGGTGCTCGTCGTCGCCGACGGTCGGCCAGGGCAGGTTGATGAAGGGGCCTGAATCATTTCCCGGGGCCGTGGTGGACGGCTCGTGTTCGGGGGTTTCGGGCAGGGCAGGGGTGATCGACCGGGTCACATCGGGCTCCCGTCGTTTCTTTTTCATGTTCAGTTTTCCAAAGACGAAGCCGGACGTCGGATTCAGACGTTCACGCCGGTGTGATCCACTGGATCCGGCTGCTCGGAGAGGAATGCGCCGACGACGTCGTTGAAGGCCGGCGGATTCTCCAGGAAGGGAAAGTGCGAGTTGGCCACCGTGACCGGGAAGACATGGAGCCGCGCGCCCGGGATGCGCTGGGCGACGAACTGCTGCGAGCGCGGGTGGACATGGCTGCCGTCGCACCCGATGACCAGCGTCGGCACATCGATACGGGGCAGCACGTCCCGCCAGTCCTGGGCGCAGTGGTCGAAGAGGAGCGGCACTCCCGCGTGCGCGGGGGTGGCTTTGATCTGCTCGGCCACGAAGGAGAGGATCGCGGGGTCGGGGTCACCGGAGAACATGCCGCGGACGAACTCGTATCGTGCCTGTTCACCGCCCGGACCGGCGAGCTGAGCGCCGAGCGCGAGCAGACCGGCCACATCGAAGATGGCACCCGACTGCCGTTGCTCCTCGACCGACATCCACGGCACCGCGGCGACGGCCGCGGGCTGGTCCACGGCGACGAAGCGCCGGAGACGGCCGGTGCCGTACTGGTCGACGAAGCTCCACCACACCGAGGCCCCCATCGACCAGCCCAGGGCGTCGAACCGGTCGAGACCCAAGTGGTCGACGAGGTCCAGCACATCGGCCGCGAAACGAGCGATGCGATAACCGTGGTACGGCTTGTCGGACACCCCGTGTCCCCGGAAATCCAGGGTGATGACGCGGTGCGCGGGGGAAAGTCCCCGCACCTGGTGGCGGAACATCTCCTGCGTCTGTCCCCAGCCGTGCAGCATGACCAGAGGGAATCCCTCTCCCCCGCTGTCCCGGTACACCAGGCGCACTCCGTCGCCGGTCGTCAGCTGTTCCACGGCCCCCACGTCGATCCTTCCTGGTACTCCACCGCTACGGCGTGCTCCGCGTCGGCGAGTTACGGTTCTGATTCACGGACCCGGCCTCAGCACGGCTCCCGCATACCGGAATTCTGTGCCATCCGACACCTCGCGCACCACCGCGCTCCGTAGTGATCGGCCGGCGAAATCTTCGTCATTCTGTAGGGGGCCGGTACCGCACCCCGGCGCCGTGTAGTGATCGGCCGGCGCTCGTTTCGTCACTCTGTAGGGCGGGCCCGGTTCCGCCCGGTACCGGTGGCGTCCCGCGTTCTCCCGCACCGGGAGGCGGCCCGGTCAGACGGCGGGCTGGACATCGGTCTCCGCCTGGAGCAGCTCAAGGGTGCGCAGGCCCAGGTGCAGGACCAGGCGGTCGCCGCCGCTGTCGAGGTCGAGTCCGGTGATCTCCTGGATCTGGCGCAGCCGGTAGTACAGGGAGGTGCGGTGGATCTGGAGGGCCTCGGCCGTGCGCGGGATGGACCCGGCGTGTTCGAGGAAGCACCGCAGTGTGTCCACCAGGCGCTGGCCGCCGGGGCTGTCCAGCAGCCGGTGCAGCGGTGTGGGCACCAGTGACCGGGTCAGGGCGTGGTCGGGTACGTGCAGGAGTACGGCGAGTTCCCCCAGCGATTCCCAGGCGCCGACGCCCTTGAGGTGGGGCAGCCGGCGCGCGGCGCGGGCCGCGACCATGGCCTGCGCGTGCGAGGTCCAGGCGTCGGCGAGGCCGTCCTGGGTTCCGCCGATGCCGAGGACGGGGGCGGCCGAGGCTTCCAGGTAGGCGGCGAGTGCCTCCCGGACAGCCGTGGCCTGGTCTGCCAGTTCCTGTGCCGACAAGGGCTTGGACGACACCTGGAGGAGCACCGCGCCGTCCGGCGTGGCGGCCATGGCGCCGTCCGCCGAGCGAGTGCGCAGGAACCGCTCCAGGGACGCGCGCAGCGCGATCTCCACCTGTCCCGGCGGCTCCACCGAGCGGGAGATCTGGACGACGCTCACCACCGCGTGCGGGGCGTCGGGCAGGACGCCGCCGTCCAGGATCTGCCGGCGCGCCGCGGCGCGGGCCGCCTCACCGGTGCCGAAGAGGGAGTGCAGTGTCTCGTGCAGGTCCACCTCGTCGGCGGAGGCGGCCAGTTGGTCCGCGCGGAGCTGGGCGCTGATCGCCGGCACCGCCTGCGCGACCTGGTCGGCCTCCTCGCGGGTGAGCGTTCCGTCCGGCGCGACGACCATGAGCAGGCCGAGCAGTTCGCCGCGTTCGCGCAGCGGTACGCAGTAGCGGGTGAGCAGCCCCAGGTCGTCGCGGCCCGCGATGAACCCCGGCTTCGTCCAGCGGGCGACGCCCTGGTCGAGGACGTACCGGATAGCGACGTCGTCGGCCCGGCCCCGCAGCAGGCTACGGATGCGGACCGGGTCCTCGTCGCCGAAGTGCTGACTGGAGCAGATCAGCCGGACCAGGGGGTCGTCGACGACCACGGACCGCTCCAGCCGTTCCGCGAGTTCCTCGATCAGTTCCTGGAGTGCGTCGCTGCCCACCCGGATTCGCAGTCGCCGCTCAGCCATGGCGTCTCCCTCCCTCTGCCCCGGTCTTTCTACAAGGCGTGGAAGGAGAGGTTCAAATGTTCAACAAGGTGCGGAAGACCGTGCCGGAGGCCGCGGGAGCTGCCGGGTGGAGGCGGTCCGGAGGCGTACGGACACGTCGACGGCCCCGAAGGGGCCGGGAAACGCCGGGTGATTGCCTCAGAGCGCACCAACCCTGGTCCCGGAGTGCACAGAAGGGCCGGCGTCCTTGCCGTGGCAGGTCGGCCGGCACCCGCGCAAGAGTGCACTCACAGAACAGTTCCGGTGCGCTCGGAGAACACAGGGCTGGAGTGACGCCGGGGTCAGCAGGTGCGGCCCACGTAGTAGGCGCCCTGGATCTTGGTGGCGGAGCCCAGCCAGGTCCTGCCCGGGGCGACGCACCGCTCGTAGTCGGGCGCCAAGGCCACCTCGACCTTGATCACCACGTGGGAGCCGTCGGAGGTGCAGTGGTTGTAGTAGGCGTCGGAGCCGGTCTCGTAGAAGCCGCACGGATCGGCCGCCGCCGGGGTCGCGGTGGCGGTGCCGGCGCCCAGGAAGGCGAATGCGAGGGCGAAGGAACCGAGGGTACTGGTGAGCTGACGACGGACACGCACGACGATCTCCTCGTGGGATGCGGGAGGGCAGAAGACGTGCCGCCGGGACGGCGGGGCCGCCCGGTCGGGCACGCGCCCATGCTCACGGACCGCGGCGCCCCGGTACGCCTCCCGCCTCCCGATTCACCCGCCGAATCATTTCCTCGGTACGCCATCCGGGTCACGGATCCGGTCGCGCGCCCGGAACTGCCCCGGGCCGCCGGACGAAGGGGCCGCTCTCCTCACACCACACCGGCTACACCACCCGCGCCGAGCCGGCCGGCGCCATCGCGGCCCTCGGCGCGCTGGACTGACGCCTGGCACCCCCAGCGGTGCCGGTCACTGCTTCAGTGCGTAGAAGTGGATCGGCGAGTTCGGCCTGAAGCCGATGCGGGGATACACGGGCGCTCCCGCCTCGGTCGCGTGCAGCGTGGCGCGGGTCAGGCCGGTGGCCCGGGAGCCCTCGTACAGGGCCTTGCGCGTCACCGCCTCCCCGTAGCCCCTGCGCTGCCAGTCCGGCGAGGTGGCGACCAGCACGACGAACAGGCGGCCCTCCGCCTCGACGGTTCCGGCGCACGCCACCGGGACACCGTCCCGCAGCCCCAGGTAGGCATGCACCTGGTGCTTCCACAGCGCCGAGCCGAGGAGTCCGTCGCGGCCGTCCTCCAGCGGGAAGCCGTACGCGCGCGAGTTCAGGTCCGCGTACGCCCGCACGTGTTCCTCGGTGGTCACGCGTACGAACGTCAGGTCCGGGTGCGACGGCTCGGGGAGGGGGAGGATGTCGCCGGCCATGCCGGTGCCGGGAAAGGCGTACTCAAGGCCCGCCTCCTCGGCCGCGGTCCGTACGCCCGCACGCGCCTCGTCGCCGAGGAGGTCCTCGAAGAGCCACAGGAATCCCGGGTGCCGCTTCGCGCGCATGATGTCCGCCGCCTGGCCCAGGCGTTCCTGGACCAGGGCCGGGTCCGCGTCGACGTCCGTCAGGGTGACGCAGTTCCAGAAGGCGAACCGGCAGTCGGCCCAGCGGACGGCGATGCCCGGGAGGTCCCGCACATCGGCGTCCGTGTCGCGGTCGAGCACCATGGCGCGCCAGACCACGGCGAGCTGCTCCATCGATTCGACCGACTCGGCGCGGTCCTCACGGTCCGTCACATCGCCTCCTTGGCAGTGGAGTTGTCGCAGCCTATCCATGTCCGTTGGCTACAAGTGCTTAACGCATCCGATCTGCCGGCGGCATTCTTGTCGTCGGCTCTTGACGGGTCTGGTACAGACCTTTAGGTTCACCGGCCAGCAGCATCTACGCATACGACCAGCACTCACGTTCATGAACGCCTTCGTTCATGCCTGGCCCCCTTCCCGGGCCCGGCCGAGAAGGGAGCATCGGATGCAACAGGTGAGATCCGGCGCGGCACGCATCCCCATGTGGCTGGCCTTTCTCCTCGCGGCCCTGGTGAGCCTGACGGCACAGCCACCCGCCCAGGCCGCGCCGGCCGCGGAGCCGTTCCGCGTACTGGCGCTGTACAACGGCACCTACGACGCCGCACACATCAGCTTCGTCCACGAGGCCAACCAGTGGTTCCCGCAGCAGGCAGCCGCGAACGGCTTCACCTACACCGCCAGCAACAACTGGGACCTGCTGGCGAACGGCGGCGTCAACAACTACCAGGTGGTCCTCTTCCTCGACGACCTGCCCCAGTCGGCCGCCCAACGGGCGGGCTTCGAGCAGTACATGCGCAACGGCGGCGCATGGATGGGCTTCCACGTCTCCGCCTTCACCACCGACGCGCAGAGCTGGCCGTGGTACCACAACCAGTTCCTGGGCAGCGGGAACTTCGTCTCGAACACCTGGGGACCGACCACGGCCGTCCTGCGCGTGGAGGACCGTACGCACCCCTCGACCCGTAACCTGCCCGCCACCTTCACCTCGTCGGTGAGCGAGTGGTACAGCTGGTCCAACGACCTGCGCAAGAACCCCGACATCAAGATCCTGGCCTCCGTCGACCCCAGCAGCTTTCCGCTCGGCACCGACCCCAACCAGACCTGGTACAGCGGGTATTACCCGATCCTGTGGACGAACACCAAGTACAAGATGCTGTACGCGAACTTCGGCCACAACGCGATGAACTACGACACCAACACGGCCCTGTCGTCCACCTTCGCCAGCGCCACGCAGAACCAGTTCGTCCTGGACGGGCTGAAGTGGCTGGGCGGAGCGGCATCGTCCCAGCCGCCCGCGGACGGCATCTCCGAGACCGCCTGGTACACGCTGGGCAACACCGGGAACGGCACGTGTGTCGACGCCCGAGCCGCAGGCACCGCCAACGGGACCGTCATCCAGCAGTACACCTGCAACTCCACGACGGCACAGCAGTTCCAGTTCCGCTCCACCGACAGCGGCTACACGCGCATCGCCGCCCGCGGCAATCCGCAGCAGGTCGTCGACGTCGTCGACCGTTCCACAGCCGACAACGCGCCCTTGCAGCTGTGGTCCTACGGCGGTGGCACCAACCAGCAGTGGCTGCCGGTGAAAGAGGCCACCGGGCGGTACCACTTCACCGCCCGGCACAGCGGAAAGTGCCTGACCGCGTCCGGCACGGCCGCCGACAGCGTCCAGCTCACCCAGCGGACCTGTGACGGCTCCGCCGCCCAGAGCTTCCAACTGACCGCGCAGCCCTGATCGCTCGGCCCCGGTCCCGCCCCCGGCCGGACATCGCCGCCCCGGTGCCCCGTCCGCCGCGCAGCCGCGGACACCGCATCGGGGCGGCACTCGTCGCGGCACCTGGCGGCGGGCGGTGCCTCGCTCACAGCGCCTGACGGATGGCGCGTGCCAGGTCGGCCGCGCTGGTCAGGGTGACACGGGGCGCGTCGACGAGAGCGGTGTCGATGACCGCGGCGAGTCGGCGGGGCAGGGTGGGCAGCCGGTCGCGCACGGGCACGACCGGCTCGCGCAGGACTACGGCGACGGGATCGGCACCGGCCGGGAAGTCCCGTGGGGGCGAGCCGGTGAGCATCCAGTACAGACAGGCCGTCATCGCCCACAGATCGACTTCGGGCAGCGCGTACTTGAAGTCGATGACCTGGCCCCGCGGCATGAAGGCCAGGCTGCCGCCCATCGCACCGGTGAGGGTGTGGCCGGACAGGCCGGCGCTGTCGAACGCCTTGGACAGGCCGAAGTCGGCGACTTTGACGGTCGCGCGGTCCCTGGCCCCGGTGAGCAGGAGGTTCTGCGGCTTGATGTCGCGGTGCACCAGCCCCCGGTGCGTCGCCGAGGTCCCGTCGGCCAGCCGTACCGGCACCTCGGCCCCGTGCGCGTAGTGCAGTCCCCGGAGCGCCTGGAGGGTCACCCCCACCGCCTGGTCCACGCCGAGTCTGCCGCCGGCGTGGGCCACGAGGTCGGCGACGCTGCCCAGACGGCAGAACTCGCAGGTGAAGTAGAAGGTGCTGTCGTGCACGCCGCCGCCGTGGAAGGCGACGACGTGGGGATGGCGCAGGGCGCGCGTGCAGGCGAACTCGCGCAGGAAGCCGTCGCGGGCGGCGGGGTCGACGGCACGGTGGGCCGGCAAGGTCTTCAGGGCGAGGAGTTCGCCGGTCTCCTCGTTCCGGACGAGGTGGACGACGCCCTGTCCGCCGCGGCCGAGTTCCTGGAGCAGCCGGTAGCCGCGGATGCCGGCGAGTCCCGGCTCTCCTGCCTCGGCCGCGTCGAGCAGCGTGTGCAGTGCGTCGACGGGGTCCCGCGCGTCGGCGTGCGCCGGCGAGGGCTCCCCCGCCTGGACGGAGACGCGCAGTACCGCGCCGCCGACGCGGATCTCGTCGCCGTCGGCCAGGTCCCGCCCGGCCGACCCCGGCGCCAGCCGTTCGCCGTTGACGAAGGTGCCGTTGCGGCTGTCGAGGTCCCGCACGCGCAGGTGCGGGGGATTGACGTCCAGCAGGCAGTGGTGCCGGGAGACCTTCGTCTCGGTGCGGGCCAGCCGGATCCCGCACTCGCTCGCCCGGCCGACCAGACAGGTGGTGCGGTGGCTGAAGACGTACGCCGCGGCCGGGGGCGCGCCGTCGGGGGTCAGGGTGACGGACGGCATGTCACCAGTCGTAGTCCCAGTCGAGTTCCCAGCAGCGCACGGAGTCGACCCCGGCCGCCAGCAGGTGGCGGGCGTCGGCACTCAGGGCCAGGCCGAAGACCTGCCCCTGGTGTCCTGACAGGACGCGCAGCCGCCGCCCCTGGTCGAGGTCCCACACGTGGACCTCCTGGTGTGCGAGGCCCACGAGGGCGAACCGGCCGTCGGAGGTGAGGGTGAGGGTGTTGATCAGGCCGGGATCGCGGATCTCCCGGAGCACACGGCCCGTGGCCGGGTCGAGGACGACCAGGGTCCCGTATCCGGCGATCACCGCGCGCCGGCCGTCCGCGGAGGTCACCAGCGTCCTGACGCTGTAGGGGCCGTCCACCGCGCAGATCCGGCGCCCGCTCGCGGCGTCGTAGGAGTGCACGCTGGAAAGGCCGTACTCCAGCAGGGTCCGGCCGTCCGGGGTGAACCGCAGGCCGGCTCGGCCGGGGCGCCCGGTGTGCCGCCACAGACGCTGCCCCGAGGCCAGGTCCCACCCGCAGAGTTCGTCCTGGTCGTGGCGCCGCTGCCGGTCCTCTTCGGCGCCGGCGAAAGCGTTCGACGCGCCGTACCGGCCATCGGGGCTGATCGCGACGGACTCCACCTGCTCCTGGTGGGCGCGGAACGCGAGGGAGGGCTTCGCGTGGTCGTGGCGCCTCGCCACGTCCTCGATGTCCCAGCGGCACAGGTGTCCGCTGTCGTCGCCGGTGAGCAGCCATCCGCTGTCGTCGGCCCATGCCACGGCCCTGACCGCGTCGTGCGGCAGCATGACGGTCCTGTCGTCCCGCAGGTCGAGCAGGGCCGCCTCTCCCATGCCGTGGACGACGGCCCGGGTGCCGTCGCGGGTCACCACAAGGGCCACGTCGGCCGTGGCCGTTGAGGCGATCACGCGGTACTGCCGTGCGTTGGCGGCGTCGCACAGCAGGAACCTGTCACCGTGCAGCGCGGCGAGGAACAGGCTCGTGTCCCCGACGAACGCCAGCGCCGAGGGGTGCGCCACTCTGCCGGTGAAGTCGAACGTCTGCCAGGCACCGAGCAGTCCCGTACGGCGCCCGTGCCGGCCCAACGCGTTCCACGCGTGCCGCAGGTCGGGATGCCGTGCGTGGCCGGGCACCGCCCGCGCGGTGCGCAGCCAGGCGGCCGACCGGGCGTAGCGGCCTTCGTCCAGGAGCCGTTCGCCCTCGCGCATGGCCGCCCGGAACCGCCCGGCGTGATCGGACAGTTCACCGGCGGGCCGGGGCCGGGCGTACGCCCACGGCGCACGGTAGCCCGGGACCGGAAGGGGCTGCACCCTGATCCGCACGCCGTCTGTCGTGCGCAGTACGGCGTAGCGGCCGTCGGCGCTCACCGCCAGGTGGTGCACGTGCCGTGCCGTGCCCTCGTCGAGCGTGCGCAGGCAGCGGCCGGTCGCCGTCTGCACCACCTGGAGCGGGTTGCCGCTCCCGACGACGGCGAGGGAGCCGTCGGGGGTGAGGGCGAGCGCCGTGACATCCGTCAGGTGGTGAGACGCCTGGGTGGCGATCCGGCCCGTCCGCACGTCCCACAGCACCATCGGCCCGCCCCACACCTGCACGGCGTACCGCGCGCCCGGGGCCGCGGCGGCTCTGCGCACGAAGCCTCCCCAGGCCGAGTGGAGGGGATTGGCCCGCGGCTCGGTGAGGACGGCCCGGCAGACGCCCGTGGCGACGTCCCACAGGCGGACCTTGTCGTCCCGCAGGTCGCCGGCCGTCAGGGCGACGGAGCCGTCGTCACTGAGCTCCAGCACGGTCATCAGCTCCGCCTGGCTCTGCACCGGACCCAGGACTCGCCGCGTGCGCAGGTGCCGGAACAGGAGGGTGCCGTCCGCGTGTCCGGTGGCGCCGACCGACCCGTCAGCGCTGAGCGCGACCGCGGTGACGCCGGCGGCGACAGGGCCCGGCGGAAGGGGGAGCCGCTCGCCGTGCGCGAGGTCCCATGCCTCCGGCGGACCCTGCTCGCGTCCGACCAGGCCGATCCGCCCCTCGGCGTCCAGGGCGGTCACCACGACGGCCGGGCCCTCGGACGTCAGCTCCCGCAGGCACCGGCCGCCGGCCGTTTCCCACAACCGCAGGCCGCCCCGATGGTCGCCGGACAGCACCAGGCCCCCGTCGGCCGACACCGCCACCGCGCTCACACCGGCCTCGTGGCCGGCGAGGACCACGGGGCGCGTCCCCGGATGGCGTGTCAACTCCGCCAGCGCGGCCTCGGTCTCGGCCGGGTCCGGTTCGCCCGGGGTCGCCGGGCGCAGCAGTTCGGCGGCGCGCTCGCGGTCGTCGCGCTCAAGGTGGACCAGACCGATCAGCCGCGCGCCCAGGACGTCGTCCCCGCTGATCTCACGGGCGGACTCCAGTTCGGCGATGAGGTCGAGATCGGTCTTCTGCGCCGTGCGCCAGCGGTGCAGGCCGAAGTTGAAGGTCGCGATCAGGTGGTGGGGTTCCGCCGTCATCGCCTCCCGCCACCGCGCCTCGGCCTCCTCGGTCCGGCCGAGGTCGAGCAGGGACAGCGCCTGGTTGGAGAGCCCGTCCGCCAGCAGGGCGGCGGCCTGCGGAGCCCGCCGCGGGAACGGTGTGCCGGTGAGGTCGCCGTACGCGTCGCGCAGCACGTCGGCGACTTCGTCCAGCCGGGCCGGCCGCGCCGTCGCCTCGGTCCGGAAGCACTGGCGCAGCAGCCCCACGACCACCGGCGGCATGGGCGGCACGCGGGGGTCGGCCGGGCCGGCGTCCAGCAGCGCTTCGAGTACGGCTGCGGCGGCTTGGCCGTACCGGGTGGGACGGCGGCCGGTGAACATCTCCAGCACGGTCAGCGCCCACGACCACACGTCCGTCGCGGGGGTGAGCCGGATCTCCCGGCGACCGGCCGCGGCGAGCGCCTGCTCGGGGGAGCAGTAGGCCGGGGTCATACCGCCGAAGGTGACGGCGGACGGAGTGGCGGGCGTCCCGCCGGTGTCGGCCGGTCGCGCTCCGGCCAGCCCGAAGTCGGTGACCTTGGCGGTCCCGTCGGGTTCGAGCATGACGTTGGCGGGCTTGACGTCCTGGTGGACCAGGCCGGTGTCGTGGGCGTGCTGGAGGCCCCACGCGGTCTGGACGGCGACGTCCAGCACGCGCGCGAGGGCGGCCCGGGGACCGCCCTCGTAGAGGCTGCCGCCGGTGATCGCCTCGGCGAGGCTGCCGCCGTCGACCCACTCGGCGAAGACGCGGGGCAGGCCGTCGACCGTGCGGACGTAGGCGCAGTTGACGGTGTGCGGGTGCAGGCCCAGGCTCACCCAGGTGCCGGCCTCGGCTTCGAACCGGCGCCTGCCCGTCTCGGAGGCGACCAGCTCAGGGCGGGGCGTCTTGACCGCGAGGTCCACGTTCCAGCCGCGGTGCCGGACGCGGTGGACCACGCCCATGCCGCCGCTGCGCACGTCGTCGAGTACCTCGTACAGATCGAGGACCACCTCGCCGGGCCGCCAGGTGCCGAGGGCCATCGCCGCGCCGTCAGTCGGCCAGGGCCACGTACAGGGGGCTGCCGAGCAGTACCCGCATGCCGGGCCGGGCGTCGAGTTCGGGGTAGGGGCTGGGGCCGGACAGCAGGCGCCGGGCGACGAACTCCACTTGCTGCCGGGGGCCGCGCAGCAGGCGTCCGGCGGTGTGCACCCAGGCCAGGGACGACTCCTCGGCGGGCATCTCGGCGCTGTCGGCGGCGAACGCCGAGGCCAGGCCGGCCAGGAGCGTCGGCACCGAGGAGGGCGCGAACTCCTGGGCCTGCGGGGCGCTCGCGCCGAGCACATGGCCACTGGCGCCGCCGAGACCGAGGACCGTCTGCTCGGTCCGGCCGCCGAAGTACACCAGTGACCCGCCGTTCTCGCCGTTCAGGGGCCCCCACTGCATGGGCAGGCTGCCGCGGAAGTACGGTCCCGGGTCGTCCACCGATCCGGTCTGCCCGGTCTCCTCCAGGTGCCGCAGGACGCGCTCCAGTTTGGCCGTCCGGTCCGGCGCCGGTGCTTCGACGCTGCGCCTGACGCTGAACAGCTTGACGCTCACGCCGGCTTCGGTGGTGCTCCTGCGGCCGAAATCGGGGTCGATCTGGGAGAGCAGCATGTCGACCTTGGAGTCGCTGATGTACACGTAGTACCGGACCGTCACCCCCCGAGGCTATCGCGCAACCGCCGTCCGGGTCCCCGGTTTCGACCCCGGGCATCGGAAGTCGCCGGGGAGTCGCGGACGGCCGTCGTCCGCTTCAACTCCCGTTCCCCGCGCGGCACGAGGCACGTCCGGGCGCGAGTAGGATGATCGAACACATGGCCTGAACTGCTCACCCGCGCAACGGAGCTGCTATGACGACCGATTCACTGCCGCCCCTGGAGATCGACACCAGCAAGGCGCACCCTGCGCGGGTCTACGACTGGCTGTTGGGCGGCAAGGACAACTACCCGGTCGACGAGGCCGTGGGACAGCGGCTGCCGGCCGAGGCGCGGGACGCGGCGCGGCAGAACCGCCAGTTCATGCACCGGGCCGCCGCCTGGCTCGCCGGGCAGGGAATCGACCAGTTCCTGGACATCGGCACGGGCATCCCCACCCAGCCCAATCTGCATCAGATCGTCCAGGAGATCGTGCCGACGGCGAAGGTCGTCTACACCGACAACGACCCGATCGTCCTGCGCCACGCAGAGGCGCTGCTGATCAGCAGCGACGAGGGTGTCACCGACTACATCCAGGCCGATGTGCGGGAGCCGGAGTCCATCGTCCGTCACGCCCGCCGGATCCTGGACTTCGACCGGCCGATCGCGCTGTCGCTGATCGCGCTGATGCACTTCGTCACCGACGAGCAGGACGCCCACGGAATCGTCCGGAACCTGATCGCCACGCTGCCCACGGGCAGTCACCTGGTGCTGTCGCACGCCGCGTCCGACCTCTATCCGGAACTCGCCGCGCAGGTCACGGCCGAGTACGCCAAGGGCGGCATCCAGCTCGGTTTCCGGACGCGCCCGGAGGTGGAGCGCTTCTTCGACGGCCTGGATCTCGTGCCGCCCGGCCTGGTGACCGCCACGGAGTGGGGCGTGTCGGGTACGGACGCGGTGCCGGAGGGAAGCGGGATCTACGCGGCGGTGGCCCGCGTTCCGTGACCCTGCTTCCGCCCTGCGGCGGTGCGCCGCCGGGGCGCGGGCCCCGGCGGCACGGCCGGTGGGCGGTGACGGTACGGCTGGACGCGGACAGCTCCCGGCCGCCGCCGGCCGGTGATGACGCCGAGTCCGAGCCGGAGAGGGTGCCGGTGCGCGGGGAGGCGGCGGATCCTCTGCTGCCCTTCTGATGCGGTGGCGGCCCGGGGTGCCGCGCGCCGTGCTCAGCCGGGCGGCGGCGTGGCCGGTACGGCCGGTTCGTCGGCCGGGAGGCGGACGGCGAGCGCCGCGATGTCGTCCTGGAGCCGGTCGCCGCTGTAGGCCAGCAGGTCGCGGTGGAGCCGTTCCAGGAGCTCCCGGGGCGGCAGGGCGGACCAGGAACGCAGGCGCTGGAGCAGGGGGTAGAACGAGCCGGCCGCGTCACGCGTCTCGGTGATGCCGTCCGTGTACAGCAGGAGCTGGTCACCGGGCCGGAAGGAGTAGGCGTCCACGTGGTACGGCTCCCCCAGCAGCACCCCGAGGTTCAGCGGCGGCGCCGACCGCCCCCGGTCGAGTTCGCACACCTCGCCGGAGCGGATGCGGACCGGGGGTGGATGGCCGCAGTTGACGACGCGGATCAGCGGCTCCCCGAAGGGGATCTCGGCGAAGACCGCGGTGACGAACCGTTCGCCCACCTCGCTGCCGCCCAGCAGCACGGCCCTGCGGTTCATGCTCGTCTCCACCCGGTCGGCCAGGGCGGGCAGAGCGGGTTCGTCGTGCGCCGCCTCGCGGAACGCGCCGAGCAGGGCCGCGGCGGTCTCCACCGCGAGCAGCCCCTTGCCGCGGACGTCGCCGATGAGCAGCCGGACGCCGTACCGGGTGGGGACGGCCTCGTACAGGTCGCCGCCGATGCGTGCCTCCGCGGCGGCGGACCGGTACAGGCTGTCCAGGTGGAGGCTGCCGATCTGGTGCGGAACCGGCCGGAGCAGGACCCGCTGGGCGATGTCGGCCACGAAGCGCAGGTCGGCCAGTGTGCGCTCACGGCGGATGCGGTGCCCGGCCAGGATCATGCCGAGGACGCCGACCAGGCCGGTGCAGATGTAGGAGGCCACGTAGTGGCGGTCCCACAGGTAGCCGACCTCACGGCCCGCGCAGCACGGGGTGCCGGCCAGCACCCCTTCCAGGACGACGGCGAACACGGTGGCGCCGCCGACGACGGCCGGGCCGTGGGCGAAGGCGGCCACGAGGGGCAGGGCGATCAGCACGAAGCTGACCGGCCACTCCACGGGCGTCACGGGTTCCAGCAGCAGAAGGGCCGCGACGTACAGGACCGGTAGCCATCGCATCCATGCCGGAGGGGCCGACAACTGCGTCCGCGCACCGGCTCCGCCCTCCGGATCCCGACCGGTATGTCCAGGCTTCGGCATACGTGGCACACGGACTCCTGTCACAGGAACTCGACAAGACGTCCAGCCTGGTGCGCGGGGCCGCGACGCGCCGTGATTGCTCCACTCAGCGGCATGTTCCCTGGGGTGGCCACGCGTACGGGACGTCCGTCGGGTGCCAACCCGAGGAGTGGACCCCGTGAGGGGGTGGCCACGCGCGTACGGGACGTCCTGCGCCCGTGCGGAGCCGATCCGCTGCCCGTGCTCGTGCGCCACGGCCCCGAGTGGGTCGCTGAGTCTTCCGGGTCCGCCGGGGTATCGGCGTCGTCGAACGGTCCGACCGGCGCGGCGCGCACCGGCAGGTATGCGGTGAACCAGGTGCCGGTCAGCAGCACGCAGACGCGGTTGCCCGTGTCCCGGGACGGCCCCCGGTGTACCTCGGCGTCCATGAGCCGCGCCTGGTCGCCGCCGTCCGCGTCGGCGACGGCAGGCCGGGCCCGGCGCGGTGCGGGCCGCGGCACGTTCGGCGATCCACGCACCGGGCGGCGCACGACCGCCTGGCACCGGTCGTCGGGGCGGTGGCGGCCGGCGCCCCGGAACCGTCGACGGGCGGCGCGCCCGATGCGCGGGTCCAGGGTGCCCACGCGCCCGCCGCCGAGGCCCGGCAGGGCGCATGACCGCCCCGGCCCCCGATCCGCGCCGCCCGTGCCATGCCCCGCCCCGCGCATCGGCGGCCACATCACGGGCCAGGCTCCCGCCCACCTCGGCACGGCATGTGCCCGCCCGCACCCCATCGAGGTCCACACCGGTCGCCGATCGCACGATCGCACCCCCCGGCAACCCCGACATCACACGGCCCCCTTCCGCCCACAACCGACACACACACCCGGCCGCCCGCCCACCCGGCACACAACACCCCACGCCCACCCCCGGCACACAGACCAGCCGCCCGCCCACCCCGGCACACCGCGCCCCGCCCCCACCCATCGGCGGACGCACCGGTCGCCGAGCGTGGTGGCGCAGTGCTAGAAAAGGGAGATGAGCGGACGTTCCCGCTGGCCATGGGCGAGCGCGGCGCCGCCGCCCGGTTCACGGGGGTCATCCGGTCCGACCCGTGACCGCGGGCTCTGGCCGCCACGCAGACGCCCTCTTTCGCCGTCCCTGAGCGTCCGCACGCTCGCCGCGCAGGTCTTCGTGCTGCAAGCGCTGATCATGCTGTTGCTGGTGGCGGCGGGGGCCACCGCCCTGGTGGTGCAGGGGCGGTACGACGCCCGGCGCACCGCCGAGGACCGCTCCCTCGCCGTGGCGGAGGCGTTCGCGCACGCGCCCGGAACGGCGGTCGCGCTGCGGTCGGCGCATCCGGCCGCCCAGTTGCAGCCGGCGACGGAGCAGGTGCAGAAGGGGTCCGGCGTCGACTTCGTCAGCGTCCTCGACCGGCGCGGAATCCGGATCACCGACAACGACCCCACCCTGATCGGCACGAAGGCCGGGGGCGTCGGCCGGGCCGCCACGGGCGAGATGTACACCGAGACGTTCCACGGCCCGCCCGCCGACGCCGTGCGGGCGGTCGTACCGGTGACGGACCCCGGCAGGCGCGTGGTCGGCGTGGTCACCGCCGGGATCCAGTACGGCAACGTCGGCCAGGTGCTGGACCAGCAGTTGCCCATGCTGCTCGGCATGGCCGCGGGGGCGCTGCTGCTGGCGACCGGCGGCGCGGCGCTGGTCAGCCGCCGGCTGCTGCGGCAGACCCACGGTCTCGGGCCGGCCGAGATGACCCGGATGTACGAGCACCACGACGCCGTGCTGCACGCGGTGCGCGAGGGCGTGGTGATCGTCGACGGCGACGGGTGCGTGGTGCTGGCCAACGACGAGGCACACCGGCTGCTGGGCCTGCCCGGGGACGCCGACCGGCGGCATGTGCGGGAGCTGGGGCTGGGACCGGTCCTGACGCGGCTGCTGCTGTCGGGTGAGACGGCGACCGACCAGGTCGTCCCGGCCGCGGACCGGCTGCTGGCCGTGAACACCCGGCCCACCGCCCCGTACGGCGGTGCCCAGGGCCTGGTCGCCACCTTCCGTGACACCACGGAGCTGAGGGCGCTCTCCGGGCAGGCCGAGGTGGCGCGGAGCCGGCTGTCGTTCCTGTACGAGGCGGGGGTGCGGATCGGCACCACGCTCGACGTACGGCGTACGGCGGAGGAGCTGTCCGAGGTGGCGGTCCCCCGCGTGGCCGACTTCGTCACCGTGGAACTGCTCGACTCCGTGCTGCGCGGTCAGGAGCCCACGAGCGCGGTCCGCGAGATGCGCCGTACCGCGCTGCGGGCCTCGCGGGGCGGACACCCCTTGCAGCCGGTGGGCGAGGTGATCCGGCTCCTGGTGGCCGACACGCCGATGGCGGCGGCGCTGCGGCGGGGCAAGGCCGTCCTGGTCCCGGACCTGCACTGTGCCGAGGACTGGCGGGCGCAGGACCCCGAGGGGGCGCGGCGGGCGCTGGACTATGGCATCCACTCGCTGGTCACGGTGCCGCTCCGGGCGCGCGGGGTGGTCCTCGGCATGGTCAACTTCTGGCGTGGTGCGGGCTTCCCCCGGTTCGAGGAGGAGGACGTGGCCGTGGCCGAGGAGCTGGTGGCCCGCGCCGCCGTCGCGATCGACAACGCGCGCCGGTACTCCCGTGAACACGCGCTCGCCGTGACGCTGCAACGCAATCTGCTGCCGCTGGGCCTGCCGGACCAGGACGCGCTGGAGGTCGCCTCGCGTTATCTGCCGGCGGAGTCGGGCGTGGGCGGCGACTGGTTCGACGTCATCCCGCTGCCCGGGTTCCGGGTGGCGCTGGTGGTCGGGGACATCGTGGGGCACGGGCTCCAGGCCGCGGTCACCATGGGACGGCTGCGCACGGCCGTGCTGAACTTCTCCTCGCTGGACCTGGCCCCGGACGAACTGCTCGGGCATCTGGACGAGATGGTGACCCGGCTGGACACCCAGCTGGACGGCCCGAGCGCGACCGCCGACGACGACCGGGTTCCGCTCACCGGTGCCACCTGCCTCTACGCCGTCTACGACCCGGTCGGCGGGCACTGCACCCTCTCCCGCGCCGGGCACCTCGCACCCGCCGTGGTGGATCCGCGGGGCAGGGTGTCCTTCCCCGACCTGCCGCTGTCGCCGCCACTGGGGGTGGGCGGTCATCCCTTCGAGGCCGGGGAGCTGGAGCTGCCCGAGGGCAGTCGTCTCGTCCTGTTCACCGACGGGCTGATCGAGAACCGTGGACGGGACGTCGACGAGGGCTTGGCGATGCTGTCCTCGGCCATCGCCGACGCGGACCGGACGCCGGAGGAGACCTGCCGCGTCCTCGTGGAGAGGATGCTGCCCGGGCATCCCAGCGACGACGTGGCGCTGCTGGTCGCCCGGACCCGGCTGCTCGACCCGGCGTGCGTCGCGACCTGGGACGTCCCCTTCGACGTGGAGGCCGTGTCCCGGGTACGCGGCGAGGCGAGCCGGCGGCTCGCCGACTGGGGGCTGGAGGAGACGGCGTTCGGCACGGAGCTGATCCTCAGCGAACTCCTGACCAACGCGATCCGCTACGGCGCTCCGCCCGTACGGGTGAGGCTGCTGCTGGGCCGCACCCTGGTGTGCGAGGTGGCGGACGGCAGCAACACCTCACCCCGGCTGCGGCGCGCGGCGAGCACCGACGAAGGGGGCCGCGGTCTGTTCCTGGTCTCCCAGTTCGCGGACATGTGGGGGACGCGTTACGCGCCGCAGGGCAAGGTCATCTGGGCGGAGCAGCGGCTGGAGGGCGCCCCGGAACCGGACCCTTCGGCCCTCCTGGAGGTCCTGGGCATCTGACGTCGCGGTCCGGCACCGGGGCGGGTCAGGAGAGCCAGTCCTCGTAGCGGGTGGGGGCGAGCCGGGCGTGCGGGTCGGTGAGCACGTCGCCTTTGACGACGGCGAACATGCCGGCGGTCGGATCGGTGACGACGTCGCGGTCGTCGCCCTTGCGGGACAGGGTCGTGCGGCCCAGCTCGTCCAGGGTGAAGACCTCGGGGCCTGCGATGTTGCGGATGCCGTTGAGCGGGGCGCCCACGGCGACCTCCGCCACCGCGTCGGCCACGTCCCTGGCGGCGATCGGCTGGATCGGCGTGGCGGGCAGCCGGACGGTGTCGCCCTCGGTGGTCCAGGACAGGACGTCGTCCATGAACTCCATGAACTGCGTGGCCCGGACGATCGAGTACGGGACGCCACCGGCCGCGAGGATGTTCTCCTGGAGCACCTTGGCCCGGTAGTAGTCCAGCTCCGGCACTTGGTCCACGCCGACGATCGAGAGGATCACGATGTGGCCGACGCCGCCCTTCCGGGCGGCGGCCAGGAGGTTGTCCATCGAGGTCTGGAAGAAGGTCAGGGAGGCCGCGTCGAAGGTCGGGGAGTTCGTCGTGTTGACCACCACATCGGCTCCCGCCACGGCCTCGTCCAGCCCCTGGCCGCTGATGACGTCGACCCCGGTGGAGTGCGAGTGCGGCACCGCCTCGTGCCCCGCCGCCTTCAGGTTCCTGACGACCTGCGACCCGATCAGCCCGGTACCGCCGATGACTGCGACCTTCATGGCACACCTTTCGTCGTAATTACCCGCAATATGGCATATGCGCCTCGGCGGAGCGCGGGGTGGGACGGCGGGCGGGGCAAAGGGGTGACCGGTCACGACCCCTCCCGGCAGCCCGTTCGAAACTTTCCGTGGGCCCGCCGTCGCCGGACCCGTAATATCGGTGATCTCTTGGGGGAGGTGGTCATGGGCAAGCGGCGCCCTGGCTCGCCGACGCTGGAGGAGGTGGCCGCTCACGCCGGAGTGGGCCGGGGCACGGTCTCCCGCGTCGTCAACAACGCGGCCGGCGTGAAGGAGTCGACACGCCGGGCCGTGCAGCAGGCCATCGCGGAACTGGGCTACGTCCCCAATCTCGCGGCCCGTTCACTCGCCGGGCGGCGGGCCGACGCGGTCGCGCTCGTCATGACGGAGCCGGACTGGCGGAAGTTCGCCGAGCCCTTCTTCTCCGAGATCGTCCGTTCGCTCGGCGACGCCCTGAGCGACACCGGGATGCAACTGCTGCTCACCCTGGTCCGCTCGGACACCGACCGGGAGCGCTTCCTGGAGTACGCCCGCGGCGGCCGGGTCGACGGGGTGCTGGTGATGTCCGTGCACGCCGACGATCCGTTGCCCGACAGGCTCGCCGAGGCCCGGCTGCCGACCGTCCTGCTGGGCCGCCGTTCGGCCGACGAGCACGTCAGCTACGTCGACGCGGACAACGTCGGCGGCGCCCGCAGCGCGGTCGCCCATCTGCTGGACAAGGGCCGGCGGACGATCGCCACGATCACCGGGCCGCTCGACATGTACGTCACCCGGTGCCGGCTGCGCGGTTACCACGAAGCCCTGGCCCACGCCGGGCTGGACGCCCCGCCGTCCTGGGTCGCGGAGGGCGATTTCACCGCGGAGAGCGGCCGGCGCGCCATGGCCCGGCTGATCGAACGGCACCCGGAGATCGACGGTGTGCTCGCCGCCTCGGACACCACCGCCGCCGGCGCCCTTGAGGCGCTGCGCGCGGCGGGACGCCGGGTGCCGGAGGACGTCGCCGTCATCGGTTTCGACGACTTCCCGCTGGCCGAGCGGACCGAGCCGCGGCTGACCACGGTCCGGCAGCCGCTGGAGGAGATCGGGCGGGCCATGGTGCGGCTGCTCCTGGAGGAGATGGAGGAGTCGTCCGTGGCGTGGCGGCACGTGATCCTCCGTACGGAGTTGGTGGTGCGCGAGTCGGCGTAGCGCCGGCGGGCGTGCCGGGGTGCACTGCGGCGAATCCCCGCTTCGGGAGCGCTCCCAGGCGACGGCAGCCGAGCCGACCGGGCCGTCGCCGACCTGCGGTTTCGAAACTTCTTCGACACTCCTCGCGCGCGGAGCCTTGTCAGGGACATGAACTCTCCCTACAGTCCCTGCCCAACGGAGGGAATGGGAGCGCTCCCATCCAGCTGCGCCCGGGAGCGCTCCCGAACTCCCCTCACCGTCATGGAGAGGACCCGCATGCGACCGTACAAGCACCCTGTCCGTGGAGCGCGCGGCCTGCTGGGCGCCCTGCTCACCGCGCTCGCCGCCCTGGCGGCGCTGCTCACCGTCGCTCCCGCGGCCCAGGCCGGCACCGCGATCTGCGAACAGTACGGCTCGACGACGATCCAGGACCGCTACGTCGTCCAGAACAACCGCTGGGGCACCAGCGAGACCCAGTGCATCGACGTCACGGACTCCGGATTCCGCGTCACCCAGGCCGACGGCTCCGTTCCGACGAACGGCGCCCCGAAGTCCTACCCGTCCGTCTACAACGGCTGCCACTACACCAACTGCTCGCCCGGGACGAACCTTCCGGCCCGGCTCAGCAGCATCTCCCGCGCTCCCACGAGCATTTCCTACGGCTATGTGAGCAACGCGGTGTACGACGCCGCGTACGACATCTGGCTCGACCCCACGCCCCGCACCGACGGCGTCAACAAGACCGAGATCATGGTGTGGTTCAACAAGGTGGGCTCCATCCAGCCGGTGGGCTCGCAGGTCGGCACCGCGACCGTGGCCGGGCGTCAGTGGCAGGTGTGGTCCGGCAACAACGGCGGCAACGACGTGCTGTCCTTCGTCGCGCCGTCGGCGATCACCAGCTGGAGCTTCGACGTCATGGACTTCGTCCGGCAGGCCGTGTCCCGCGGACTCGCGCAGGACAGCTGGTACCTGACCAGCGTGCAGGCGGGCTTCGAACCGTGGCAGAACGGCGCCGGCCTGGCCGTCACCTCGTTCTCCTCCACGGTCGAGACCGGCAGCGGCGACCCGGGCGGCCCCGGGAACCCGGCGGCCTGCAAGGTGGCCTACGGGACCAACGTCTGGCAGGGCGGCTTCACCGCCGAGGTCACCGTCACCAACACCGGCTCCTCCCCCGTCAGCGGCTGGCGGCTGGTCTTCGCCCTGCCCTCGGGGCAGCGGATCACCAGCGCCTGGGGGGCCGCCGTGACGCCGTCCTCGGGGGCGGTTACGGCGAGCGACCTCACCTACAACGCACAGATCGCGCCCGGTGGTCAGGTGACCTTCGGCTTCCAGGGCAGCTACGGCGGCACGTTCGCCAAGCCCTCCGGATTCACCCTGAACGGGGCCGCGTGCACCACCGCGTGACCCGCGCACCGTCCGTGTGACACACCCATCCGCTCCGGGACCCGCCCGTCTCGCACCGGCCGATCGGGCGGGTCCCGGCTCCACCTCCCGGCGCCGCCCCGCTCAACGGACCTGCCCCGTCCCGCTCCCGGACCGCTCCAGGAAAGGCCCGCCCGCATGAGCCTCCCGCTCGCCCGCCGCCGCCCGGTGACGGCCCTGGCCGTGTGTGCCGCGACCCTGGCCCTCACCGCGTCGGCCGTCGCCGCACCGGAGCCCGTCGCCGCCTCCCCGGCCGCGGTCCTGCCGTACCAGGACCCGTCCGCACCCGTTCCGGACCGCGTCAGCGATCTGCTGGCGCGGATGACCCTGGACGACAAGCTCGGCCAGATGACGCAGATCGAGAAGGACGCCCTCGTCCCGCAGTCCGACCTCGCCGCCTACCGGATCGGCTCCGTGCTCTCCGGCGGTGACTCGACCGTCAGCCCCAACAACGCGCAGACCTGGGCGGACACCTACGACGCGCTCCAGCGCACGGCCCTGACGACCCCGCTCGGCATTCCGGTGATCTACGGCATCGACGCGGTGCACGGCCACAACGCGGTGCGCGGGGCCACGCTCTTCCCGCACAACATCGGCCTCGGCGCCACCCGGGACCCCGCGCTCGTCCAGCGGATCGGGCGGGCGGTGGCCGAGGAGGTGTCGGGCACCGGGATCGACTGGGACTTCGCGCCATGCCTGTGCGTGGCCCGCGACGACCGGTGGGGCCGTACCTACGAGTCGTACGGCGAGACGCCCGAACTGCCCTCCTCCCTCACGACGTTCATCACCGGGCTCCAGGGCGAGCCCCTGGGCGAGGGGCCGGCGCCCGTGCTGGCCACCGCCAAGCACTACCTCGGTGACGGCGGCACGGCCGGGGGTGTGGACCAGGGCGACACCAGGCTGTCCGAGGCCGAGCTGCGCGCCGTCCACCTGCCGCCGTTCAAGGAGGCGGTGCGCCGGGGCGTGGGCGCGGTGATGCTGTCGTACAGCAGTTGGAACGGGGTGCGGTCCCACGCCAACAGGTACCTGGTGACCGACCTGCTGAAGGGTGAACTCGGCTTCGGCGGGTTCGTGGTGTCCGACTGGGCCGCGGTCGACCAGCTCGACGGGCAGAGCGGCTTCACCGGCGCCGAGATCACCACGGCCGTCAACGCGGGCGTCGACATGGTGATGGTGCCGCACGACTACAAGAAGTTCCTCACCCTGTTGCGCGGCGAGGTCGCCGCGGGCCGGATCGCGCAGTCCCGGATCGACGACGCCAACCGGCGCATCCTCACCAAGAAGTTCCAACTCGGCCTGTTCGAGCGCCCGTTCACCGACCGCTCGTACACCTCCACGGTCGGTTCGGCCGCGCACCGGGAGCTGGCCCGGCAGGCGGTGCGCGCCTCGCAGGTGCTGCTGAAGAACGAGGGCGGTGTGCTGCCCCTGCCGAAGTCGGCCAAGCTGTTCGTCGCGGGCAAGTCCGCCGACGACATCGGCAACCAGAGCGGCGGCTGGACCGTCGGCTGGCAGGGGCGCAGCGGTCCCGTCACGGACGGCACCACGGTCCTGGAGGGCATCCGGGCCGCCGTCACCGACCCGTCCCGGGTCACCTACGACCGGTACGGCAACGGCATCGACTCCAGTTACCGCGCCGCTGTCGCCGTGGTCGGCGAGACCCCGTACGCCGAGGGCCGGGGCGACCGGCCGGGCGGCCTCGGGCTGGACCAGGAGGACCTCCAGACCCTCGCCCGGCTGAGGGCGAGCGGGGTGCCGGTCGTCGTGGTCCTCGTCTCGGGCCGTCCGCTCGACGTCTCCGGCCGGCTGCCCGACTGGACGGCGCTGCTGGCCGCCTGGCTGCCCGGCACGGAGGGCGCAGGCGTGTCCGACGTCCTGTTCGGCGACTACGCACCCACCGGGAAGCTGCCGGTGAGCTGGCCGCGGACCTCCTCGCAGGAACCGGTCAACGACGGGGACGGCAAGGACCCGCTCTTCCCGTACGGGTACGGGCTGACGTACTCCGGTGCCGGCCCCACTTCCCCGCCGGCGCCCGGAGCGTGTACCGCGCGGTTCCGCACGGCCTCCTCCTGGCAGGGCGGTTACCAGGCGGAGGTGACGGTCGAGAACACCGGCTCGACCGCGCTGACGGGCTGGTCGGTGGACTGGGACCTGGGCGGCTCCCGCGTCACCAGCCTCTGGAACGGCTCCCTGACCACGGCCGGCGGCCGGGCCACCGTCCGCGACGCCGCCTTCAACGGTTCCCTGCGCCCCGGCGACACCACGACGTTCGGCTTCACCGCGGAAGGCACCGCCGGCACACCCGCCCCGCACTGCGCCGGGAGCTGAATGACGCGCCCGCCGACCGCACCTGCCCCCCTGCCACCCGCAGCCCCGCACCAGGAGGACGCATGACACACCCCACCCGCCGGACACCCGCGCACCGGCCGAGACCAGGGCGCCGGCGGCACCGGGCGGCCTCGCTGGGCGCGCTGTTCGCCACCCTGGCGCTCGGTCTGACCGGGCAGCTCACCGCGCACCCCGTCGTCGAGACCAGCGCCGGCACCCCGTCCGCCCGCCCGCTCGGCGCCGGCGTGACGTACACCGACGCCCCGGCGGTCCCGCCGTACTCCGGTACGGCGCCCGCCCGGGGTTTACCCCCCGTCTGATCCGAATCGGAAGGAGCTGAACGTGGCTCGACGCAACAGACTGATGTCGGTGGCAGCGGCTCTGTCGACGCTGCTGGCGGCACTCGCCCTCACTCTCCTGGGGCAGACCAGCGCCCAGGCGCACGGGGTGGCGATGCTGCCCGGATCCCGCACCTACCTGTGCTACCTGGACGCGCACACGACGACCGGCGGGCTGGACCCGACCAACCCGGCGTGCCGGGACGCGCTGGCCAAGAGCGGCGCGTCGGCGCTGTACAACTGGTTCGCCGTGCTCGACTCCAACGCCGGTGGCCGGGGCGCCGGTTACGTCCCGGACGGCACCCTGTGCAGCGCGGGTGACCGGTCGCCGTACGACTTCCGCGCCTACAACGCGGCCCGCTCGGACTGGCCGCGCACCCATCTGACCAGCGGGGCGACCATCCAGGCGCAGTACAGCAACTGGGCGGCGCACCCGGGTGACTTCCGGGTCTACGTCACCAAGCAGGGCTGGTCGCCCACCTCCGCCCTGCGCTGGGCCGACCTCGACCTGGTCCAGACGGTCACCAATCCGCCGCAGCAGGGGTCGCCGGGCACCGACGGCGGCCACTACTACTGGGACCTGAAGCTGCCCTCCGGGCGGTCCGGTGACGCCCTGCTGTTCATCCAGTGGGTCCGTTCGGACAGCCAGGAGAACTTCTTCTCCTGCTCGGACATCGTCTTCGACGGCGGCCATGGCGAGGTCACGGGCATCCGCACCTCCGGCGGTACGCCGACGCCCACGCCGACGCCCACGCCCACGCCCACGCCCACGGATCCGCACACCGGTTCCTGCATGGCCACGTACTCCGTGGTGAACTCCTGGAGCGGTGGCTTCCAGGCCTCCGTCGAGGTCATGAACCACGGCACGGCGCCGCTCGACGGGTGGGCCGTGGCCTGGCAGCCCGGAGCGGGCACCAAGATCAGCAGCGTGTGGAACGGCACGCTGTCCACCGGTACCGACGGGACGGTCACGGTCCGCAACGTGGACCACAACCGGGCCGTGCCCGCCGACGGCAGTGTCACCTTCGGCTTCACCGCCACGTCGACCGGCAACAACGTCCCCGCCGGTTCCATCGGCTGCGTCACGGCACAAGGCACCACCTGACGCGGACGGCCCCGCCGCCTCCCCGGCCGGTTCCGGTCAGGCGGCGGGCGCCCCGAGGGACATGACCCGGCACTGGCGAACTCCTGCCCGGCGGGGCGACGATGGCACGCATGACTGAGCAACCCGCGCGCTGGAGCCAGGCAACCGTCCACCCCGACATGTGGGTCGACCCCGCGGACGATCCCCGGCACAGCGAAGGGGCCGGTCCGGAAGGCGAGTCGGCGACCCTGGAGGACTTCCTCACGGGGTACCGCACCACCCTGCGGATGAAGTGCGAGGGCCTGGACCCGGAGCAGCTCGCCCGCCGGTCGGTACCGCCGTCGACGATGTCGCTGCTCGGCCTGCTGCGCCACCTCGCGGAGGTGGAGCGGGACTGGCGCGGCTGGATCAGCGACGGTGACCCGCTGCCGACGCTGTACGGCGAGCCGGACGGGGACTTCCTCGGAGCCGTCGCCGAGCAGGCCGTGGTCGACGCCGCGTACGCCGATCTGGAGCGCGAGCAGGCCGCGACCGACGCGGCGCTGGCCGGGCACCCCGATCTGGGTGAGCGGCTGGGGAAGGACAGGATCGCGGTGCGCGAGCTGCTGGTGCACCGGATCGAGGAGTACGCCCGTCACTGCGGACACGCCGATCTGCTGCGCGAGTGCGTCGACGGACGGGTGGGCCAGTGACCGGGGCGGAGTGTCACGGGCGTTGCTCACGGTCCTGTGCGGTGGCGCGGGCCGCCTCGCGCAGGGCGCGTACGGCGAGCACGTCCCGGTGTGCCGGGAGCCAGGCCAGGTAGGACTCCGATTCGCCGAGCTCGGGCGCGTCCACGTAGACGAGGCCCGGCCGTGGGTAGAGCTGGCGCGCGGCTGCCGGGAGGAAGGTGATGGCCCGTGCCTGGAGCACGGCGAGCACCATGGCCTCGGTGTCCCGGACGACGGGGCCGAACCGCACCGGCGTACCGTCCGGTCGTGGATTGACCGTGAGGTGGTCCCACCACAGCCGCGGGACGTCGCGTGGCATGTCGACCACCGTGCGGTCCGCGAGCTGCGCCAGGGTGAGGGTGGTCTCGCCGGCCAGGGGGTCGTCCGCCGGGAGGCAGACGACCCGCGGCTCACTGGCCAGCCGGACGCTCTGGAGGCCCGGGGGCAGGGGGCCGCGCAGGAAGGCCGCGTCGACCTCCCCGTTCGCCAGTGCGTCGAACTGCTCGACGAAGTTCAGGTTGCGCACCTCGACCCGGAGGTGCGGGTGGTGGTCACGCAGGTGGGCGAGGACGGCCCTGGCGTGCGGCATGGCCGCTTCGGCGCCGAGCGAGCCGACGCACAGCTCCCCCCGGACGGCGTCGGCCTGCGCGTCGGACACCCGGAGCAGTCGTTCCATCGCCGCGACGACGGACCTGGCCTCCTCGACGACGGCCGCACCGGCGGTCGTCAGCCGGGCACCGCCGCCGCCGCGCTCGACCAGGCCGATCCCCAGACGTTCCTCCAGCGCCCGGATCTGCTGACTGAGTGCCGGTTGCGAGATGAACATCCGCGCGGCTGCCCGCTTGAAGTGCAGTTCCTCCGCCACCGCCAGGAGCAGGCGCAGCTGATGGACGCTCGGCTCCCGCACCTTCCCGCGACGTCCTTGAGCAGGGACCATAGTCAAAAGGCTATCGAAGCATCGACCTTTCTCCTACGGACCGTCCCTGTCCCGGTCGCCGGGACGGCGGGCAGCATGGTCCGAGGACAGCAGCAGGACATGACCGCGTCACCGACCGCCTGCTGCGCTGGGACTGGGGGAATCCACATGCGTCGTTCCCGTGTGCTCGCCGCCCTCGGCGTCCTCACCGCGGCGGTGGTCGTCGCACCGGTGGGGACAGCCGCCGCGGCGGCCGACGAGACGTCGTACGGCGTGGTGCCGTACGAGAACGTCAATGTCCGCAAGCTGCCGACCAAGGACAGCGCCTATCTGGCCACGCTCACCGCCGGCCAGACCTATCAGGCCTATTGCTGGACACACGGTCAGACCATCACCGACAACGGCTACACCAACGACATCTGGATCGGCTTCGCGGACGGCTACAGCAGCGCCGTGTACTTCAAGGGCGACGCGTACGCCAACCTGCCCGCGTCGGCGCAGTGTTGAGCGCGTGCCCGCTCAGGACAGGGGGATGACATGAACAAGATCTCGCGAGGGCTCGCCGTAGCCGTGACCGCCGCGGCGTCCGTCGTGGCGCTGAGCGGCGCGGCGCAGGCGCGGCCCGCCGCAGGTGACTGGAACGGCTGCCCGTACGGGGCCGTCTGCATCTGGGGGCAGGACCGCAACCCGTACCTCGACCCGCACCCGACCAACGTGTACTGGAGCTACGGCGCGCACAACCTGAGCAACCAGTACGGCGATCATTACGTCTTCAACAACCAGTACGGCGGTGCCAGCATGAGCCTGTGCACCGGCTACAACGGTGCCGGGTGCCATCTGGCGCTGCTGGAGCAGGAGATCGGGAGCTTCAACCTGACGCCGTACAACTCGGTCACCCTCAACCGGTAGCCGCGGGCGCGGCACCTCCTCCGGGCGCCGCGCCAGGCGCCCGGCTCAGGAGGTGTCGGCCGTCGTCCTCGCCGACGGGTGCCACGGGACGGCGTACGTGATGCGTGTCAGGTCGGTCATGAGGGAGTCCAGCCACGCGACGGTCGCGTAGTACCGGCGGGGAGCGCCGGGCGGCTCGGCGGTGAGACCGGGCAGGGCCGGATCGATCAGCGGTGTCGCCGCGACGGGGGTGTCGTCTCCCGGGTCCAGCGCCGCCGAGACCAGCAGCATCCGGCCCGCCACCCGCTCCCCCAGCATGCCGGCCGACAGGGCCGCCGCCGGGTTCAGCGGGGTGAGCGGCGGCTCCAGCAGCCGTGCCGAGCCCCACAGGGTGTGGTGCCCGGCGATCAGCGTCGCCTGCCAGTCCAGGGCGGGTGGCCGCACCCGGCGCCCGCTGCCGCCGAAGGGCGGTGTCGGCTCGCTCTGCACCTGTGCGTACGCGGACTCCGCGAGGACGATGGCACGTTGCAGGCAGCGGTGATGGGGCGCCCTGGACAGCGGGGGCGACACCGTGCCGCACGCCACCGAGGCACTGGTGGCCACGACGATCTCCGCGGCCCTGCGCAGCAGGTCCGCCGCCGTCCGGCGCAGCTCCTCGTGGCCGCCCCGGGGCCAGGCCAGCACGCCGAAGACCGCGCCGATCGCGCTGCCGATGAGCACGTTCAGCACGCGGACCTCGGCCAGCCGCCAGGTCGGCGGCGCGAGCTGTGCGAAGACCAGCGCCACCAGCACGGTGAACAGTCCCTGCGCCCATCCCACGCCCCTGACCGGCCCCACCGTGAAGCCGAGCAGCATCCACAGCGGCAGGAGGACGGCGTACACGGTGGTGTCGGAGCCCACGGTGATCAGGATGCCGACGCTCAGCAGGGCCCCGGCCAGCGTGCCCACCAGGGCCAGGCGGATGGTGCTCCAGGTCTCGCCCATGGTGGTGCGGGTCAGGGTGAGGGTCGCCAGCATCGCCCAGAAGCCGTGCGGCAGCGTGTCCACCCCGGCCACGAGCCGGGCCGCCGTCAGGGCCAGGGCGATGCGCACCGCGTTCTGGAAGAACACCGAGCGGCGCCCGGCATGGCCGCGCAGCCGGTGCCACCACAGGACGGGGGCCCAGGTGGTGGCGTACCAGAACCGGCCGGGCTGGAGTTCCACCGAGGCGTGCCGGCCCCGCACCGCCAGATCGGCCGCCGCGCCCATGGCCAGCGCCGCGTCGGCGATCTCCAGCACGGCGGCGTGGCAGCGCAGGACGGCGGGCGGGAGAAATGCGCCGGCCGGGGTGGCAGGGGGGCCCGCGGACACGGCGGACAGGTCGGCGCGTGCCGCGGTCAGCTCCTTCTGCCGTGCCGCGGGGGACGTCCCGGCCCGCAGACAGCTCGCGGTCGCCGTGGCCGTGCGCGCCACCGCCCGCAGTACGGCGGTCACCTCGGGTGCCGGGCCCTGGTGCGGCAGGGCGGGCAGCTCGGCGAGCCTGCCGAGCAGGGTGCGGGTGGCCAGGCCGGTGTGGGCGAGGGCGCGGGCGCGCACCCCGGGCCCCGCCGGCCGCTCCGCCTCGGGCACGCTGAGCGACCGCAGCGACTGGCTCGCCTCCTGGGCCGCCAGGACGTCGGTGCCGGACAGGGCGTCCCGGTGTGCCGCGAGCTTCGCCGCGCACCGCTCGGCGACCACCGCCGCGCGGGCGACCCGCTCCCGGTACGTCGGCGCGGCGGGCTCCCGGAAGAGCAGCGCCTCGGCCGCGACGAAGAGGGCCAGCCCCGTCGTCGTACCGATCAGCCGGTCGCCCAGCGAGCCGGGGTCGTACGGCGGGAAGGAGGGGAGGATGTAGAGGAGTTGGAGGCCCGGCGCCGCGCCCGCCGGGCGGGGTCCGCCGACGGCGGCGAAGGCCAGCGTGAAGCCGACCACCAGCATGCCGACGACCGCGCTCCAGGTCCGCACCGACAGATAGGTGCCGGCGGCCACCAGCACCCAGCACACCGGCAGCAGGCGCGTCATCACCGCCGCTCGCTGCCGCCCGGTACCGGGGATCCTGGCCAGCCCGCCCAGCGCGACCACGGTGAACAGCGCATAGGTCGCCGCCACGGGACGGCCGAAGCCGTAGCGGAAGGCGTAGAAGCCGGTCGCGGCCACGAGTGTCACACGCAGCGCACGACGGCCGGAGGCGGCGTAGGCCGCCTGGAGCCGCGCACCTCGCTCACCCCACACTCCTCCAGAATCACCTACCGCGGGGCATCCGGCACCTCACTGGGCAGGCGGGTCGCCGAGGGGGCGCCCAGGGGATTCGCTGGGGCACAAACACGAAGGCGAGGAGTCAGCCACTCCTCGCCACTCTTAACTTATAGCGCACCGGGGGGCTTGCGGCAAGGCCCCCGCCGTACCGCAGAATTGCCCGCCGAGGCCAGGAAGCTGCGGAAACAGGTGATGCGCGAAGTGCGGGTACTTCTGTCGACATATGGGTCGCGCGGGGACGTCGAACCCCTGGCGGGACTCGCCGCGCGGTTGCGGGGACTCGGCGCTCAGGTGCGGGTGTGCGCGCCGCCGGACGAGGACTTCGCGCGGCGGCTGGCCGAGGTCGGCGTCCCGCTGGTCCCGGTCGGCCCGTCGGCGCGCGCGCCGACGAAGGCGGCGCCCCCGCCCGCGTCCCTGCCCCGGCGCGCGGCGGAGCTGATCGCCGGTCAGCTCGACACGGTCACCGAGGCGGCGCAGGGCTGCGATGTGCTGGTGGCGACCGGCATGCTGCCCGCCGCGGCCGGTGCGCTGTCGGTGGCGGAGAGGCTCGGCGTCCGTTCCGTGTCCGTGACCTTCCAGCAGCTCACCCTGCCCGCGCCGCACCGCCGGCCGCCGGCGTACCCGGGCCGCCCGCTCCCGCCGGAGGTGACCGACAACGAGGTGCTGTGGGAGCTGGACGCCCGGAACGCCGACGCGCTGTTCGCCGAGGCGCTCAACACGAGCCGTGCGTCGGTCGGCCTGCCCCCGGTGGAGAACGTGCGCGACTACGTCATCGGCGACCGGCCGTGGCTGGCGACGGACCCGGTGCTGGACCCCTGGCGGAAGAGCCCGGACCTCGACGTCGTCCAGACCGGCGCCTGGCTCCTGCCCGACGGACGCCCGCTGCCGGCCGGCCTGGCGGCGTTCCTTCAGGCCGGCGCACCGCCGGTGTACGTGGGTTTCGGCAGCATGCCCCTGCACGCGGCGGCGGGCATCGGCCAGGTCGCCGTCGAGGCGGTCCGCGCGCAGGGGCGGCGCGTGGTGGTGGCCCGGGGCTGGGCCGGCCTGTCCCCGGCCGGCGACCGGGACGACTGCTTCGTCGTCGGCGAGGTCAACCAGCAGGCCCTGTTCGGCCGGGTGGCCGCCGTCGTGCACCACGGCGGCGCCGGTACGACGACGACCGCGGCGCGGGCCGGCGTGCCCCAGGTGGTCGTGCCCCAGGCGGCGGACCAGCCGTACTGGGCGGGCCGGGTGGCGGGGCTGGGCATCGGCGCGGCGCACGACGGTCCCACGCCGACGTTCGCCTCCCTGTCGGCCGTTCTGCGGACGGCCCTCGCCCCGACGACCCGCGGACGAGCGGCGGCCCTGGCCGGCCGCGTCCGCACCGACGGGGCGTCGGTGGCCGCGCGGCTGCTGCTCGACGCGCACGGCTGAGCCCGCCGCCCCGAACCGGGAGCGGCCACACGGCACACGGAGCACCGCGCCCCGATGGCCCCGAGCTCGCCGCCCCCCCATCCCCCCATCCCCTCGTCCCCCCGTCCTGCCACCTGCCACCTGCCACCTGCCGCCTGCCGCCTGCCGCCTGCCGTAACCGGCCTCACAAGGGAGCCCCTGACGTGAAACTTCCCCTGCCCACCCGTGCCTTCGACCTCCCCGACCGTCTCGCCGCGAAGGCCGACCCGGCGCTGATCGCCGACGACGAGCGGCACTTCGCGGCCATCGCGGAGTGTCTTGAGGAGTCGATCGCCGAACTCTCCGACCGTCTCGACGCCGAGCGCAGGGCGCCGGGCGGCAAGGGCCGGCAGGCGATGGACCGGGACGCCGAGATCCACCGGCTCACCGGTCGCCTGCGCGCCCTGCGCCGCTACGGACTGGACCTGTGCCTCGGACGCATGGTCGGCGCGGACGGCCAGGAGCCCGTCTACGTCGGCCGGCTCGGGCTCACCGACAGCGCGGGCCGCCGGCTGCTGGTCGACTGGCGCTCCCCCGCAGCCGAGCCGTTCTTCGGAGCCACCCACGCCCGCCCGATGGGGCTGGCGAGCCGTCGCAGGTACCGCTGGACCGACGGCCGGATCACCGACTACTGGGACGAGGTGTTCACCCCGGACGGGCTGGTCGGGCATGCCGCGCTGGACGACCAGTCCGCGTTCATCGCCAGTCTGGGCGGCAGCCGCTCGCCGCGGATGCGGGACGTGCTCGGCACCATCCAGGCCGACCAGGACGCCGTCATCCGGGCGGGCTCGCGCGGTGCCCTCGTCGTGGACGGCGGCCCGGGTACGGGCAAGACCGTCGTCGCCCTGCACCGCTCTGCCTACCTCCTGCACGCCGACCCGCGCCTGGGCCACCGCCGGGGCGGCGTCCTGTTCGTCGGTCCGCACCGGCCGTACCTGGCCTACGTCGCCGACGTCCTGCCCAGCCTCGGCGAGGAGGGCGTGCAGACGTGCACCCTGCGGGACCTGGTCGCCGAGGGCGCCGCAGCCGTGGCCGAGGCCGATCCGGAGGTGGCCCGGCTGAAGTCGTCCGCCGACATGGTGAAGGCGATCGAGAAGGCCGTCGCGTTCTACGAGGAGCCGCCCGCCGAGGGGATGACGGTCACCACGCACTGGGGCGACGTCCGGCTGACCGCCGACGACTGGGCCGTGGCGTTCGAGGCGGCCGAACCCGGTACTCCGCACAACGAGGCGCGGGACCAGGTGTGGGAGGAACTGCTCACGATCCTGGTGGACAAGCACGACGGTGACGCCCCGCCCGAACTGCTGCGCAGGTCGCTGCTGCGCAACCGGGACCTGCTCGCGGCCTTCGGCCGTGCCTGGCCGCTGCTGGAGGCGGCCGATCTCGTCGGGGACCTGTGGTCGGTACCGGCCTACCTGCGGATGTGCGCCCCGTGGCTGAGCCGCGAGGAGGTGCGGCTGTTGCAGCGCGCGGAGGCCCAGGCCTGGACGGTGTCCGACCTGCCGCTCCTGGACGCGGCCCGGCAGCGGCTCGGCGACCCGGAGGCGGCCCGGCGAAAGCGCCGCCACGCCGCCGTCCTCGCCGCCGAACGGGAGCGCATGGACAGGGTCGTCGACAACCTGCTGGAAGCGCACACCTATGACGACGGCGAAGGCGTGCTGGTCATGCTGCACGGGCAGGACATGCGCAACTCCCTGGTCGACGACAGCGCCCTGCCCGCCGCCGACCCCGACCTGCTCGCCGGGCCGTTCGCGCACGTCGTCGTGGACGAGGCGCAGGAACTGACCGACGCGGAGTGGCAGATGCTGCTCCTGCGGTGCCCGTCCCGCAGCTTCACCATCGTCGGGGACCGTGCCCAGGCCCGGCACGGGTTCACGGAGTCGTGGCAGGAGCGGCTCGCCCGGGTGGGGTTCGACCGGATCCGCCTGGCGTCCCTGACCGTCAACTACCGCACGCCCGAGGAGATCATGGCGGAGGCCGAGCCGGTCATCCGGGCGGTGCTGCCGGACGCCAACGTGCCGACGTCCATCCGCGGCAACGGCGTCCCCGTCGTCCACGGCTCGGTTTCCGAGCTGCGCTCGGTCCTCGACACCTGGCTCGCCGCGCACGCCGACGGGACCGCCTGTGTCATCGGCGATCCCGCGTTCCGGCCGACCGCCCGCGTCAGTTCCCTGACGCCGGAGCTGTCGAAGGGACTCGAATTCGACCTGGTCGTCCTGGTCGACCCGGAGAAGTTCGGCGAGGGCGTCGAAGGGGCGGTCGACCACTACGTCGCCATGACCCGGGCGACCCGGCAACTGGTCGTCCTCACGAGTCCCTGACCCACGGTCCGGTGCAGGAAGGTCCGGTGGTGGCCGGAGGCGTGCCCTCTTCGTATACCGCCACCGGCCTAAAGGGTTCACAGGCTCCCGGGCAATGGCCTTGCCCGAACGGGCAGCGGAAGCGCTTTCCCGTGACCGATGTCACGATTGACCGTGCCCGGCCCCTTTCTTTAACCGTCCGGTAAATCAACAGACTGTAAAAGGACGTCTCGGTGGACGATCCGCACAGTAGGGCAGGAGGTCGTCAAGGGCGACAGTTGACAACGTTGGCCTAGACAGATAGCGTTTCTGCCTGCTATGAGCACCTAATCTTTATTCGGTACTTCACCAGCAAAGCCGCGGACATCCGAACCAAAATCAGCCACGCAATTGGCCGAAATCATTCGGGTACATCGATGCGACACTCTTCGCCGCCGGTCAGAGGCCATTTTGACCGATTCCGGGCCGATCCGGCGCGCCGCCTTCGCGACAGCGCCGTCGCCTTACAAACTCTCCACGCAGCGTCGCGCGACGCCGCCTCGTCACGGGGGAAACGGGGCGCCATCTCGCTCGAAAAAATGAATCTAGGGGGAACCTCGATGCACCTTTTCGGCCGTACGCGAGAACTCCGGGCCCTGGGTGAGGCGTTCACTGACAGCGCGCGGGGACACGGCCGTCTCGTGATCATCACGGGTGGTCACGGATCAGGCAAGACCCAGCTGGTACATGAATTCCTGACCACGCTGAACAGCACCGGCGCACACATACTGACCGGTACTGCCGGTTCGGCCGAACGAGATCATCCGATGGGTCTGGCCGGGCAATTGCTCCGCGCCGCCCAGGCGGAGTGCGCCATGTCACACCCTGCCCCGTCGGCAGTGCACTCCTCGCCGGACGTCCGCCGGCCCACGGACCCCGCGCACCAGCCCGTCGGCGCGCCCGCCGGACACGACACGGCGGCCGAAACCCTGCTGCGCCTCGCCGGTGGCGACCGGCCCCTGGTCATCGCCGTGGACGACGCCCACGCCATGGACCGGGCCTCGTTACAGACGATCGTCCACCTGCTGCACCGCGGCCGCTCCCGGCGGGTGCTCGTGGTGTGCGCCACCTCGGGACACCTCGGCGAGACCCGCTCGCCCGCGCACACCGAGCTGCTCCGCCAGCCGCACCGACGCGTACGCCTGGCCCCCCTGTCCGAGGCGAGCGTCGGCGAACTGCTCGCCGCACAGGCCGGCCGGGCCCTGCCTGGACACATCCGCGACGCCTACCACCGGGCCACCGCCGGCAGCCCGCTCCTCGTCCACGCCCTGCTCGACGACAGCACCCACTCCGCCCCCGAGATCGGCCTGCCCGTCGCCGGCGCCGCCTACCGCCAGGCGGTGCTGTCCCTGCTGCACCGCGGCGAGCCGGGCCACGTCCGGGTGGCCCGCGCACTGGCCGCGCTCGGCGGCCTGGCGGGGACCGTCCCCGTGGGAGAGCTGGCCGGCACCACACCGGCCGGCACCCAAGAAGCCGTGGACGTCCTCAACTCCTCGGGCCTGCTGGACGGTCACGCCTTCCGGCACCCGACCGCCGCCGCGGCGGTGCTGGAGGACATGGACGCCGTCGCCCGCACCCGGCTGCACGGCCGGATCGCCCACCTGCTGTACCGTTCCGGCGCGCCCGCCGTCGAGGTGGCGCGCCACCTGCGTCTCGCGGACCTGGTTCCGGCGGGCTGGGGCGCGGGCATCCTGCGCACCGCCGCGGAACAGGCGCTGGCCGCCGACGACGTGGAGCGCTGCACCGACTACCTCGGCCTGGTCCTGCGCGACTGCGCCGACGAGCGGGAGCGCCACGCGCTGTCGGTGGCCCTCGCGCGCGCGCAGTGGCGCACCAACCCGGCGGCGGCCACCCCCCATCTGGAACCGCTGCGGGAGGCCGCGCTCGCCGGCGAACTGAGCATGCGGGACGCCGCCACCGTCCTGCGGTACCTGCTGTGGCAGGGCGACACCGAACTGGCCGCCCAGGCCGTGGCCACCCTCGTCCACGCGCAGTCGCCCGCCGACGCCCAGATCGTCGCCGAGGTCGAGTTCGTGCGGCAGTGGTTCTACGGCGTGGCGCTCCCCGGCAAGGGCGCCCCCGTGGCCGGTCTCGACCCGCGCCGCCGGCAGGCGCACGCCGGTACCGGCGGACTGGCCGCCCGGGTGGCCGCGCTCATCGGCGGTGAGGCAACCGACGACTCCGCGGCGGCCGTCGCCCAGGCCCTCCAGGGGCACCAACTCGACCACCTCAACCTGGAGTTGGCCGCCATGTCCCTGCTCGCGGTCGCCCACGCGGACCGGCCCGCGATCGCCGCCGACGCCTGCGACGCACTGCTGGAGCGGGCCGTGGAACGCCGGGCGACGACCTGGCAGGCCCTGCTCGGCAGCATCCGGGCGGAGATCGCCCTGCTCCAGGGGGACGTGACCACCGCGTCGCAGGGCGCGCTCGCCGCGCTCGGCACCCTGCGCGCCGAGAGCTGGGGGGTCCTCATCGGCCTCCCGCTGTCGACGGCGATCTCCGCGCACACCGCCCTGGGCTCCTACGACGAGGCCGAGGAACTGCTCAAGCACGACGTGCCCGAACCGATGTTCCGCACCGTGTTCGGCATCCAGTACCTGCGTGCCCGCGGTCACCACTTCCTCGCCACCGACCGGCCCTTCGCCGCGCTGGGCGACTTCGAGACCTGCGGACGGCTGCTCCGGGAAGGCAACCCCAGCCTCCAGAAGGGCATCCCCTGGCGGTCCGACCTGGCCCTGGCCAATCTGCGGATCGGCAAGGCCCGCACCGCCCGGGAGTGGGCCGAGGAACAGCTGCGGCTGCCCGGAGGACACAGCTCCAGGGCCCGGGCGATGGCGCTGCGCCTGCTGGCCGCCACCTGCAAGCCGCACCGCCGGGCCTCGCTGCTGCGCGAGTCGATCGACCTGCTCAAGGCGTGCGGCGACCGGTACGCGCTGGCCCAGGCGTACGCCGACCTGTCCGCGGCGCACTACGAACTCGGCGAGTACGCCCGGGCCCGGCTGGTGGCACGGCAGGCGGCGCGGGAGGCCGAGGCCTGCCGCATCGAGTCGCCGGTCGACGCGCACCTGCTGGAGGACCCGGTGCGGCCCGACAGCGCCGACTCCGACGCCGGCCCCGCCATCCTGAGCGACGCGGAGTGCCGGGTCGCCGGGCTGGCCGCGCTCGGGTACACCAACCGGGAGATCAGCGCCCGCCTGCACGTCACGATCAGCACGGTGGAGCAGCACCTCACCCGGGTCTACCGCAAGCTGAACGTGGCCAACCGCTCGGAGCTGCCGTCGAAGATGCTGGACCACCGCATACCGAAGCTGTCGGACCGCTGGGCCGGCACCCACTCGTCCGCCGGCTGAGCGGTCCCCGGCTCACCGTCCACGGAGCGCGGCCCCACCGGAGGTGTCTCCGGTGGGGCCGCGCTCCGTCGGGCGTGTGCCTCAGCTGAAGCTGCCCAGTTCACCGTCCAGGATGTCGAACAGCTCGTCGGCCGTGGCCGTCTCCAGACCCGTGTCCCCGGTGGGACCGGTGCCGCTCTCCCGCCACTCACCGGTGCCGTCCCAGCGCGCGCTCAGGGTGCGCAGCCGGGCGGCCACCCGGGCCCGCTGCTCCTCGTCCAGCGCGGCCGAGTCCAGCGCGGTGCCCAACAGCTCCTCCAGGCGGACCACTTCGGCCTCGATGTCGACCGCGTCGCCGGACGTGTCCCCGCCGAGCTCCTCGAAGAGGTGCCGGGCGAGGGCGTCGCAGGTCGGGTAGTCGAAGGTGAGGGTGGTGGACAGCCGCAGGCCGGTCTCGGCGCCGAGCCGGTTGCGCAGGTCCAGGGCGGCGAGCGAGTCCACGCCCAGGTCGCCCAGGGAACGCTGGGGATCGACCGCGCTGCCGGAGCCGTGTCCGAGGACGTCGGCGACGTGCCCGCACACCGTCTCCACCAGCAGCCGCACGGCGTCGGCGGCGCTCAGCCGGGCCAGCCGCCGCGGCAGCGGTTCGACGGCTGCCGGCGCCTCGGTGGCCGCCGCCCGGGCGGTGCGGCGTACGGCCGCCGGGGCGAGGCCCCGTACCAGGGCGGGGGCGTCGGCGGTGACCTGGACGCGGACCGGGAGCAGCAGGGCGCGGTCGGCGGCCGTGGCGCCCGCCTCGGTCAGCGCCGCGTCCCACAGGTCCAGCGCGCGGTCGGCGGGCAGCGGCAGGATGCCGTCGCGGGCCAGCCGGCGCAGCTCCGTCTCACCGAGACCGGCCGCCATGCCCTCCCCCGTGTCCCACAGCCCCCAGCCCAGCGACAGGGCCGGCAGGCCCTCGGTGCGGCGCTGCGCGGCGAGGGCGTCCAGGAAGGCGTTCCCGGCCGCGTAGTTGGCCTGCCCCGCCGCGCCCAGGGTGCCGGCGGCGGAGGAGAACAGGACGAACGCGGCGAGGCCGAGGTCACGGGTCAGCTCGTGCAGATGCCAGGCGGCGTCGGTCTTCGGGCGCATCACCGCCTCCAGCCGCTCGGGGGTGAGGTCGGTGAGCAGTCCGTCGTCCAGGACGCCGGCGGCGTGCACCACGGCGGTCAGCGGGTGCTGGGCCGGCACGGACGCCAGCAGGGCGGCGAGCGCGTCCCGGTCGGTGGCGTCGCAGGCGGCGACGGTCACCTTCGCGCCGAGGGCGGCCAGGTCGTCCAGGGCGCCGGGCTCGGGCAGCCGCCCGCCCCGGCCGGTCAGCAGCAGGTGGCGTACGCCGTGCCGGGTGACCAGGTGCCGGGCCAGCAGTCGGCCGAGGCTGCCGGTGCCGCCGGTCACCAGCACGGTGCCGTCCGGGTCGAGCGCGGGCGCCGGGCCGGGCTCCGCGTCCGTGGCCTTGGCCAGTTCCGGCACGTACACCGTGCCCGCCCGCAGGGCGAGTTCGGGTGCGCCGGTGGCGACGGCGGCCGGGAGGACGGCGGCCGAGGCCGGGTCGTCGTCGGTGTCGACGAGCACGAACCGGCCGGGGTGCTCGACCGCCGCCGCCCGCACCATGCCCCAGAGCACGGCCTGCGCCGGGTCGGGCACGGCGTCGGCGTGGACGGCGACGGCGGACCGGGTCACCACCACCAGCGGCGCGCCGTCCGGCACGTCGGCGAGGTCCCGTCGCAGCGCGGCGAGGGCCCGCACGGCGGTCCGACGGGCCAGCGCGGGCAGGTCGTCACCGGGGTCACCCTCCGTCGGCACGGTGAGGGTGCGGGGCTCGGGTGCCGAGTCGGTGCGGGTGAGCGGGAGTTCGGTCCAGCGCACGCGGAACAGGTCGCCTGGGGCCGGTGTGGCCGCGTTCAGCTGCTCGGTGGTGACCTGGCGGACGCGCAGCGCGGTCACCTCGGCGACGGGGGCGCCCGTGCCGTCGTACAGGCGCAGGGTCATGTGGTCGGTGCCGTGCGGGGTGAGGCGCAGCCGGACGGCCGTGGCGCCGGTGGCGTACAGGGTGACGCCCTCCCAGGAGAAGGGCAGGGTCATCACGGTCGGGTCCTGGCCGTCGAGCAGGTCGATGGCGTGCAGCGTGGAGTCGAGCAGCGCGGGGTGCAGTCCGAAGCCGTCGGCCGCCTCGGCGTCGGGCAGGGCGAGTTCGGCCCAGACCTCCTCGCCGAGCCGCCAGGCGCCGCGCAGGCAGCGGAAGGACGGGCCGTAGTGGTAGCCCTGTTCGGCGAGGTGGTCGTAGGTGCCGGTGACGTCCACGGGGACGGCTCCGGCGGGCGGCCAGTCGGTGACCGGGGCCGGTTCGGGGGCGCTGTGCGGGGCGAGGACGCCGGTGGCGTGCCGGGTCCACTCGCCGTCCGCGCCCTCCGGACGGGCGTGCACGGTCAGCCGCCGGCGCCCGTCGGCGTCGGGGGCCGCGACGGCCACCTGGAGGTGGACGGCGCCCCGATCGGGCAGGACCAGCGGCCGTTCCAGGGTGAGTTCCTCCACGCGCGGGCAGTGCGTGCGGTCGCCGGCCCGCACGGCCAGTTCGACGAAGGCGCTGCCCGGGACGAGGACGACCCCGGCCACGGCGTGGTCCGCGAGCCACGGGTGGGTGGCGAGGGACAGCCGGCCGGTGAGGGCCACCCGGTCGTCGCCGGCGAGTTCCAGGGCGGCACCGAGCATCGGGTGCCCGGCCGGTGCCTGGCCCAGCCCGCCGGCGTCGGTGACCGCGCCGGGCTCGTCGTCCAGCCACAGCCGCCGCCGCTGGAAGGCGTAGGTCGGCAGGTCGGTGCGGCGGGCCCCGGTACCGGCGAAGACCCGTTGCCAGTCGACGGTCACGCCGCGCACGTGGGCGGCGCCGAGCAGCGTCGCGAAGGTCCGCTCCTCGTCGCGGTCACGGCGCAGCGCGGGCACGAACGCCGACCGTTCGGCGTCGGCGACGGCCTGCGCGCCCATGGCCGACAGGACGGCGTCGGGACCGAGTTCGAGGAAGGTGCGCACGCCGTCGGCCTCCAGTGTGCGGACGGCGTCGCCGAAGCGGACCGCCTCCCGGACGTGCCGGACCCAGTACTCGGGCGCGCACAGTTCGTCCTCGCCGGCGCGTACGCCGGTCACGTCGGACACGACGGGGATCGCGGGCGGCGCGTACCGCAGTTCGCGGGCCGTCTTCTCGAACTCCGCCAGCATCGGGTCCATCAGCGGGGAGTGGAAGGCGTGGCTGACCCGCAGCCGCTTGGTGCGGCGGCCGGGGAACGCCTCGGCGACGGCGGCGACGGCGGCCTCGGAGCCGGACACGACGACGGCGCGGGGCCCGTTGACGGCGGCGACGGACACCTCGGGGCCGAGGTGCTCCAGCACCTCCTCCTCGGTGGCGTCGACGGCGAGCATCGCGCCGCCGGCGGGCAGCGCCTGCATCAGCCGGCCGCGCGCGGCGACCAGCCGGGCGGCGTCCGCCAGGTCCCAGACGCCGGCGACGTGCGCCGCCGTCAGTTCGCCGATGGAGTGCCCGGCGAGCCAGTCGGGCCGTACGCCGCAGGACTCCAGCAGCCGGTACAGGGCGGTCTCGACGGCGAACAGGGCGCTCTGCGTGTAGAGGGTGTGGTCGAGCAGGCCGGCGTCCTCGGTGCCTGGCTCCGCCCACATCACGTCCCGCAGCGGGCGGTCGAGGTGGGCGTCGAGCGCCTGGCAGACCTCGTCGAGGGCCTGCCGGAAGGCCGGGTGGGCGGCGTACAGGGCGCGGCCCATGCCGGGACGCTGGGCGCCCTGGCCGGTGAAGAGGACGGCGGCCTTGCCGTCGGCGGGCCGGCCGCGGACCACGGTGTCCGAGGCGGTGCCGTCGGTCAGCGCGGCGAGTCCGGCGAGGAGTTCGTCCCGGTCGCGGGCGACGACGGCGGCCCGGTGGGTGAGGGCGGCGCGGCCCGTGGCCAGGGAGCGGGCGAGGTCGGGCAGGGACCGGTCGGCGACCGCGCTCAGCCGGGCGGCCTGCGCGGCCAGGGCCTCGGGGGTGGCGCCGGAGAGCACGAGGGGCAGCAGCGGGGCCGGTGCCGCGTCCGTGTCCGTGTCCGGGGCGGGCTCCCCGGCCGGGGCCTCCTCGATGATGGTGTGGACGTTGGTGCCGCTGATGCCGAAGGAGGACACACCGGCACGGCGCGGACGGTCGGTCCGGGGCCAGGGCCGCTCCTCCGTCAGCAACCGCACCTGTCCGGCGTCCCAGTCGACCTTCGTGGACGGCTGATCGACGTGCAGCGTCCTCGGCAGCACCTCGTGACGCATCGCCATCACCATCTTGATGACACCGGCGACACCGGCGGCGGCCTGCGTGTGCCCGATGTTCGACTTCACCGACCCCAGCCACAACGGCTCGGTACGGTCCTGCCCATAGGTGGCCAGCAGCGCCTGCGCCTCGATCGGGTCACCCAGCGTCGTCCCCGTACCGTGCGCCTCCACCACGTCCACGTCCGCCGCAGACAGCCGGGCCGACGCCAACGCCTGCCGGATCACCCGCTGCTGCGACGGACCGTTCGGCGCCGTCAGACCATTGGACGCCCCGTCCTGGTTCACGGCCGAACCCCGCACCACCGCCAGCACCGGATGCCCGTTGCGCCGCGCGTCCGACAGCCGCTCCAGGACGAGCATGCCGGCGCCCTCGGACAGGGCCGTGCCGTCGGCGGCGTCGGCGAAGGACTTGGCGTGGCCGTCGGCGGCGAGGTTGCGCTGCCTGCTGAAGTCCACGAACGTGTCGACGGTCGACATCACGGACACACCGCCGGCCAGGGCCAGGGTGCACTCGCCCTGGCGCAGTGCCTGCGCGGCCAGGTGCAGGGCCACCAGGGACGACGAGCAGGCCGTGTCGACGGTGAGCGTCGGGCCCTCCAGACCGAGGGCGTAGGCGACCCGGCCGGAGGCCACGCTGCCGAGGCTGCCGTTGCCGAGGTAGTCGCGGACGGACTCGGGGACGTGCCGCAGCCGGCTGCCGTAGTCGTGGTACATGACGCCGGCGAAGACGCCGGTGCGGCTGCCGCGCACGGAGTGCGGGTCGATGCCGGCCCGTTCCAGCGCCTCCCAGGAGGTCTCCAGGAGCAGCCGCTGCTGCGGGTCCATGGCGAGGGCCTCGCGCGGGCCGATGCCGAAGAAGTCGGGGTCGAAGTCGGCGGCGTCGTACAGGAATCCGCCCGCCCGGGTGGAGGAGTGGCCGGCCTTGCCCGGCTCCGGGTCGTACAGGCCGTCCAGGTCCCAGCCGCGGTCGGTCGGGAAGGCGCCGATGCCGTCACCGCCGTCGGCGAGCAGCCGCCAAAGCTCCTCGGGTGTGCTGACGCCGCCGGGGTAGCGGCAGGCCATGGCGACGATGGCGACCGGCTCGTCGGGTTCCCGCGCGGCGGCCTCGGCGGCGGCCTCGGCCTGGTCCCCGAAGAGTTCGCTCCGCAGGAATCCCACGAGGGCGCCCGCGTCGGGGTAGTCGAAGACGAGGGTGGCGGGCAGGCGCAGGCCGACCGCGGTGCCGAGGCGGTTGCGCAGTTCCACGGCGGTCAGCGAGTCGAAGCCCAGTTCGCGGAAGGAGCGGCGCGGGTCGAGCGCCATGTCGCCGCCGTGGCCGAGGACGGCGGCGACATGGGTGCGGACGAGTTCCGTGAGGGCCGCGTCGCGTTCGGCGGGGCCGAGGGCGGCCAGCCGGTCGGCGAGCGATCCGGCGTCCGCGCGAGAGGCCGCGGTACGGCGGGCGCGCACGGGCACCAGAGCGCGCAGCACGGCCGGGACGTCGCCGGCGCGGCGCAGGACGGCCAGGTCCAGGCCGACCGGGAGCAGCAGCGGCTCGGCGGTGCCCAGGGCGGCGTCGAGCAGCCGCAGGCCCTCCTCGGTGGCGAGGGGACGGACGCCCGCGCGGGCCATGCGGGCCACGTCGGCGTCGGTGAGGTGGGCGGTCAGTCCGGTGCGCTGCTCCCAGAAGCCCCAGGCCAGCGAGTGCGCGGGCAGGCCGTGGTGCCTGCGGTGGGCGGCCAGCGCGTCGAGGAAGGCGTTGGCGGCGGCGTAGCCGGACTGTCCGGCGCCGTCGACCGTGCCGGCGGCGGAGGAGAACAGGACGAACGCGGCGAGGCCGAGGTCGCGGGTCAGCTCGTGCAGGTGCCAGGCGGCGTCGGCCTTGGGACGCAGTACGGCGTCCAGGCGTTCGGGCGTCTGGTCGGTGACCAGTCCGTCGTCGAGGACGCCGGCGAGGTGGACGACGGCGGTCAGCGGGTGCTCGGCCGGTACGTCGGCGAGGAGGCGGGTCAGCTGGCCGCGGTCGGCGGCGTCGCAGCGGGCCACGACGATCTCCGCGTCCAGGTCGGCGAAGTCGTCGGCGGCGGTGCCGCTGCGCCCGGCCAGCACCAGGCGGCGCACGCCGTGCGCGGCGACCAGGTGACGGGCGACCAGGGCGCCGAGCACGCCGGTGCCGCCGGTGATCAGCACGGTGCCGTCCGGGTCGAGGGCGGGCGGCGGTCCTGCCGGGGTGGCGCGGGCGAGCCGGGGCACGTGGACGGTGCCGTCGCGCAGGGCGAGTTGGGGTTCCGCGGTGGCCGCCGCGACGGCCACGGCGGCGTCGGCGTCCGCGCCGTCCACGAGCACGAACCGGCCCGGGTGCTCGCCCTGCGCGGCCCGGACCAGGCCCCACACGGCGGCCCCCGCCAGATCGGTGACGTCCTCCTCCCCCACCGCGACGGCGCCGCGCGTGAGCACCAGCAGCCGTGCGGAGGCGGTGCGTTCGTCGGCCAGCCAGTCCTGTACGGCGGTCAGCACCCGCTCGGTCGCCCGGCGCGCCCCGGTGAGCGGGTCGGCGTCGCCGGCCGGCAGCACCACCCACGCGGGCACGGTGTCCAGCGCGGCCGGGCCCTGTTCGTCCAGGACGGCGAAGCCGGGCGCGGGCGCCTCGGGCACGGGCAGGGCCGGCCAGTCCAGGCGGTACAGGTCGTCCGGGCGGGCGGCCGGGGTGAGGGCGGCCGGGTCGACGGGCCGGGAGACGAGGGCCTCGACCTCGGCGACCGGGGCGCCCGTGGGGTCGGCCAGCTGGACGGAGAGCGTCTCGCCGCCGTGCAGCCGGACCCGCAGGGCGGTGGCCCCGGCCGCGTGCAGCGAGACCCCGGTCCAGGCGAAGGGCAGCCTGGCGGTGGCCTCACCGTCGGCGGGGGAACCGTCCGCGGCGAGGCCGTCGGCGTGCAGGGCGGCGTCGAACAGCGCCGGGTGCAGGGCGAAGCCCTCACGCTCGACCGGCAGTTCGACCTCGGCGAAGGTCTCGTCGCCGCGCCGCCAGACCGCGCGCAGCCCCTGGAAGGCGGGCCCGTAGTCGTAGCCGAGGCCGGCCAGGCGGTCGTAGGCGTCCTCGACCGGTACGGGCCGGGCGCCCTGGGGCGGCCAGGCCGTCAGGTCGAAGGACGGCGGGGCGGCCCGCGGGGCGAGCAGACCGGTGGCGTGCAGGGTCCAGGCCGTGCCGTCGGCGCCCTCGGGGCGGGAGTGGACGGTCAGCGCGCGGTGTCCGCCGTCGTCGGCGGCGGCCACGTGCAGCTGGAGCTGGACCGCGCCCCGCTCGGGCAGCGGCAGCGGCGCCTGGAGGGTCAGTTCGGCGAGGTGCCCGCAGCCGAGGTCGTGGCCCGCGCCGAGCGCCAGCTCGACCAGGGCGGTGCCGGGCAGCAGGGTGGTGCCGGACACGGCGTGGTCGGCCAGCCAGGGGGCGGTGGCGGTGGAGAGCCGGCCGGTGAACAGGGTGCCGCCCTCGGCGACCGGGACGGCGGCGCCCAGCAGCGGATGGCCGGTGGTGTCCAGGCCGGCGGCGGTGACGTCACCGGTGGCGGCGGACCGGCCCAGCCAGTACCGCTCGCGCTGGAAGGCGTAGGTGGGAAGGTCGGCGGCGCGTACCGGCATGCCGCTGAACACGGCCGACCAGTCGACCGGGACGCCCGCGACGAAGGCCTCGCCCAGGGCGGTCAGGACGCGCTCGGGGCCGCCGTCGTCGCGGCGCAGCGAGCCGAGGCCGGTGACGTCGGCGCCCGCGGCGTCGGCGGTCTCCTCGATGCTGTGCAGCAGCACGGGGTGCGGGCTGCACTCCACGAACACCCCGTACCCGGCGTCGAGCAGGGTGCGGGTGGTGGGCTCGAACAGCACGCTCTGGCGCAGGTTGGTGTACCAGTAACCGGCGTCCAGGCGGGTGGTGTCCAGCCGGGCGCCGGTGACGGTGGAGTAGAACGGCACCTCGGCGGGCCGGGCCTGAATGCCCGCCAGGTCGGTGAGCAGCCGCTCCCGGATCGACTCGACGTGCGCGCAGTGCGAGGCGTAGTCCACGGGGAGCCGCTTGGCGCGGTCGCCGCCGGCCACGATGGTCTCGCGGAGTTCGTCCAGGGCGTCGGCGTCGCCGGACAGCACCACGGAGGAGGCGCCGTTGACGGCGGCCACCGCGACCCGGCCGTCGTAGCGGCCCATGAGCTCGCGCACCCGGGCCTCGGGCAGCGCCACCGACATCATGCCGCCGCGGCCGGAGAGTTCGCGGGCGATGGCCTGGCTGCGCAGGGCGACGACGCGGGCGCCGTCGGCGAGGGAGAGCGCGCCGGCCACGCAGGCGGCGGCGATCTCGCCCTGGGAGTGGCCGATGACGGCGGCGGGCCGGACCCCGTGGGCGCGCCACACCTCGGCGAGCGACACCATGATCGCCCACAGCACGGGCTGGACGACGTCCACCCGCTCCAGCGGCTGCCGCGCCCGTACGGTCTCGATGAGGTCCCAGTCGGTGACGGGGGCTAGGGCGGCGGCGCAGTCGGCCATGCGCGCGGCGAACGCGGGTGAGGTGTCGAGCAGGTCGGCGGCCATCCCGGCCCACTGGGAGCCCTGTCCGGGGAAGACGAAGGCGATCCGGGACTCGGTCGCGGGCCTGCCGCGCACCACGTTCGGCGCGGTGCCGCCCTCGGCGAGGGCGGTCAGGCCCGCGGTGAGGGCGGGCAGGTCGGCGCCGGTGACGACGGCCCGTTCGGTGAGCGCGGCGCGTCCGGTGGCGAGGGTGTGGGCGATGTCGGGGACGGGGTCGGTGCCGGTGGTGAGGTGGTCCAGCAGGCCGCGGGCCTGGGCGGCGAGGCCCTGCTCGCCGTGGCCGGACAGCACCAGCGGGAGCGGTCCGGTCCAGGAGGGCTCCTGTGCGCGGGGCTCGGGCTCCGGGGCGGCCTCGATGATGACGTGGGCGTTGGTGCCGCTGATGCCGAAGGAGGAGACGGCGGCGCGGCGGGGCTCGCCGTCGGCGGGCCAGTCGCGGGCGTCCTTCAGCAGTTCGACGGCGCCCTCCTCCCAGTCGACCCGGGAGGTCGGCTGTTCGGCGTGCAGGGTCCTGGGCAGCCGGCCGTGCCGCATGGCCATCACCATCTTGATGACCCCGGCGACACCGGCGGCGGCCTGGGTGTGCCCGATGTTGGACTTGACCGACCCCAGCCACAGCGGCTCGGCCCGGTCCTGGCCGTAGGTGGCCAGCAGCGCCTGCGCCTCGATCGGGTCGCCGAGCGGGGTGCCGGTGCCGTGGGCCTCGACGGCGTGCACCTGGCGGGGTTCGAGGCGGGCGTCGGCGAGGGCGGCGCGGATGACCCGCTGCTGCGAGGGGCCGTTGGGGGCGGTGAGGCCGTTGGAGGCGCCGTCCTGGTTGACGGCGGTGCCGCGGACCACGGCCAGCACGCGGTGGCCGTGGCGGCGGGCGTCGCCGAGCCGTTCCAGCAGGAGCAGGCCGGCGCCCTCGCCCCAGCCGGTGCCGTCCGCGCCCTCCGCGAAGGACTTGCAGCGGCCGTCCAGTGCGAGGCCGCGCTGGCGGGAGAAGTCGATGAAGGTGTCCGGGGTGGACATGACCGTGACGCCGCCCGCGAGGGCGAGGTCGCACTCGCCGGTGCGCAGTGCCCGCACCGCGAGGTGGAGGGCGACGAGCGAGGAGGAGCAGGCGGTGTCGACGGTGACGGCGGGCCCTTCCAGGCCGAGGGTGTAGGAGACGCGGCCGGAGGCGACGCTGCCCAGGTTGCCGTTGCCGAGGTAGCCCTCGACGCCCTCCGGCACCTCGGTGAGCCAGCTGCCGTAGTCGTGGTACATGACGCCGGCGTAGACGCCGGTGCGGCTGCCCTTGAGGGTGTGCGGGTCGATGCCGGCGCGTTCGAAGGCCTCCCAGGACGTTTCCAGCAGCAGCCGCTGCTGCGGGTCCATGGCGATGGCCTCGCGGGGGCTGATGCCGAAGAAGCCGGGGTCGAACCGCGGCGCGTCGTACAGGAAGCCGCCCTCACGGACATGGGTCTTGCCGGGGGCGTCGGGGTCGGGGTCGTAGATGCCCTCGGTGTCCCAGCCGCGGTCCGCGGGGAAGTCGCCGACGGCGTCCGTGCCGGTGTCGACCAGCTCCCACAGCTGCTCGGGGGTGGTGACGCCGCCGGGGTAGCGGCAGCTCATGGCGACGATCGCGACGGGCTCCTGCGCCGCCTCGGTGAGCTGGGCGTTCTGCTGGCGCAGCCGCTCGTTATCGAGCAATGACTCGCGCAGCGCCTCGACGATCTGCTCGACGGATGTGTCCACGGTCGGTGTCGCTCCCTGCTGGTTCGGCGGCGCTGGTGACGCGGTGGAGGTGCGCCGGTACGGGTGGCCCGGTGCCGGACCAGGCGCGTCGTCCGGCACCGGGGCGGGGTCACTGGGTGCCGCTGCGGTCGAGCGCGGCGCGCACCAGGTCGGCGACGGCCATGGACTTGATGTCCAGGGCGCGGTCGGCGGGGGCGGGGTCCGGGGCCCGCTCGGAGAGCTTCAACAGGCTGTCGAGCAGGCCGGCTTCCCGGATGCGGGCGACGGGGATGCGGGAGATCAGGGCGCGCAGTTCGTCGTCGCCGTGCGTGGCGGCCGGGGGTTCGGGGTCCGCGGTGTCCGGGAGGAGCCGCTGGAGGAGGTGGCCGGCGAGGGCCGCCGGGGTGGCGTAGTCGAAGATCAGCGTGGACGGCAGGCGCAGTCCGCAGACCGCGTTCAGCCGGTTGCGCAGTTCGACGGCGGCGAGCGAGTCGAAGCCCAGCTCGGTGAAGGCGCGGCGCGGCTCGACGGCGGCCGGTCCGGCGTGGCCGAGGACGGCGGCGACCTCGGTGCGGACCGCCTCCAGGACGGTGTGCTCGTGGTCGGCGGCGGGGAGCCCGGCCAGTCGCTCGCCCAGGGTGCGGGCCCGGTCGTCGCCGGCCTTGCGGGCGGTGGCGCCGGCCAGGGTCCGCAGTACGGCGGGAACGTCGTCGCCGCGCCGGCGCAGGGCCGCGGTGTCCAGCCGTACCGGTACCAGGGCGGGGCTGCCGGTGGCCACGGCGGCGTCGAACAGCTCCAGTCCCTCGTCCGGGTCGAGCGCGCCGATGCCGGAGCGTTCGATGCGCTGGATTCCGGCCTGGTCGAGGGCGGCGCCCATGCCGCCGCCGGACCACAGTCCCCAGGCGAGGGAGGTGGCGGGCAGGCCGAGCCCGGCGCGGTGGGCGGCCAGCGCGTCGAGGAAGGCGTTGGCGGCGGCGTAGTTGCCCTGGCCGGAGGCGTCGAGGGTGCCGGCGGCCGAGGAGAACAGCACGAAGCGGGACAGCTCCCGGTCCCGGGTGAGGTCGTGCAGGTGCCAGGCGGCGTCCGCCTTGGGCCGCAGTACGGTGTCCAGCCGCTCCGGCGTCAGCGAGGCCACCAGGCCGTCGTCCAGGACGCCGGCGGTGTGCACGACGCTGTCCACGGGGTGCGCGCTGAGCAGGGCGGCGAGCGCGGCGCGGTCGGACACGTCGCAGGCGACGATCTCGGCGTCGGCGCCCCGTTCCGCCAGGTCCGCGCGCAGGGCGGCGGCGCCGGGCGCGTCGGGCCCGCGGCGGCTGGTCAGCACCAGCCGGGTGACGCCGTGCCGGGTGGCCAGGTGGCGGGCAACGAGGGCGCCGAGTCCGCCGGTGCCGCCGGTGACGAGGACGGTGCCCCACGGTCGTTCCTGGGCCGGGGAGTCGTCGGCGCGCACCAGGCGCGGGGCGTGCGCGCGGCCGTCCCGCCAGCGGACCTCCGGCTCCCCGGAGTCGAGGAGGGCGGCGAGTGCGGCCCGGTCCGGTACGGGGCCGCCCTGACCGGTCCGTGCGACGAGCAGGATGCGGCCGGGGTCCTCGGCCTGCGCGGCCCGCACCAGGCCGTGCACGGCGGCGTCGGCGAGGCCGCCGCCGGTGAGCACCACCAGCACGGACCCGCTGTACCGTTCGTCGGCCGTCCAGGCCCGCAGGGTCCCAAGGGTGTGGCCGAGCACGGTCCGCACGGCGCCCGGCAGTCGCTCGCCGTCCGCGCGCGGCGCGGTGACGGGCAGGATCACCACGTCGGGCACCGAGGCGCCGAGCGCGTCCAGGCCGGTGTGGACGGGGACGCCGAGGCCGAGGTCGTCGTCGCCGAGGACCGCCCAGGTACGGCGGTCGGGGCGTCCGGCGGTCTCGGGCAGCGGTTCGTCGGTGACGGCGTAGAGGTGGCGCTGCCGCTGGGTGAGCCGGTCGGCGGTGACCGGCCGGGTGGCGTACGACGCGACGGTGGCGAGGGGCCGGCCCTCGCCGTCCGCGAGGTCGATGCGGGTGCCGTCGGTGCCGGGGGTGACGCGGACGCGGGCGGTGAGGCCGCCCCGGCCGTGCGGGGCGACGCCGGTCCAGGTGAAGGGCAGGGCGATGCCGTCGGTGCTCTGGTCCGGCTCGCCGTCCGCGAGGGACGTGACGTGCAGGGCGGAGTCCAGCAGGGCCGGGTGCAGGGTGTGCCGGGCGGCGTCCTGCCGTGCGGAGTCGGGGAGTTCGAGTTCGGCGAGGAGGCAGTCGCCGTGCCGCCAGGCGGCCTTGACGCCGCGGAAGACGGGGCCGTAGTCGTAGCCCTCGGCGTGCAGGCGCGGGTAGAGGCCGGTGACGTCGAGCGGGGTGGCGCCGGGCGGCGGCCAGGCGCCGGGCGCGGGCGGGGGTGCGGTGGCGGAGCCGGTGAGGGTGCCGGTGGCGTGCCGGGTCCAGCCCGCGTCCGCCGGGGCGTTCTCGGGGCGCGAGTGGATCTCGACGGTACCGTCGGGGCCGGTCGCGACCTGGAGGTGGAAGGCGGTGTCCGCGTCCAGCACCAGCGGGGCCTGGAGGGTCAGTTCCTCCACGACGGGGCGTCCGGTGAGACGTCCGGCGTGCAGGGCGAGGTCGACCAGCGCGGCACCGGGCACCAGGACCGTGCCCAGCACCGCGTGCTCGGCGAGGACCGGGTGGGTGGCGGTCGAGATCCGGCCGGTGAGCAGGACCCCGGCGTCGCCGGGCAGGTCCAGGCGGGCGCTGACCAGCGGGTGGCCGGCGGCGGCGAGCCCGTGTCCGGCGGCGTCGCCGACGGCGACGGCGGGCGTGGGCAGCCAGTACCGGCGGTGCTCGAAGGCGTAGGTGGGCAGTTCGACTGGGCGGCCCTCGTACGACGCGTAGAGCGCCGCCCAGTCGACGTCGAAGCCCCGGGTGTGCACGGTGGCCAGGGCGGCCAGCAGGCCGGGCACGGGGTCGGTGTCCTTCCGGCCGGCCGGGACGAACGCGGTGTCCTCGGCGTCCGGCAGGCAGTCGGGGCCCAGCGCGGTGAGCACGGGCACGGCCCCCAGTTCGAGGAAGGTGTCGGCGCCCTGCGCGGCCAGCGTGGTGACGGCGTCGGCGAAGCGCACGGTCTGCCGCACGTGCCGCACCCAGTAGTCGGCGGAGCCGAGTTCGGCGGCGCCGGCCGGTGCGCCGGTGAGGGTGGAGACGATCGGCACGGCCGGTTCGGCGGCCTCGATGCCGTTCATGACCTCCCGGAACGCGGCCAGCATGGGCTCCATGCGGGGTGAGTGGAAGGCGTGCGAGACGCGCAGCCGGCGGGTCGTCGTGAAGTGCGCGGCGACCTCGGTGACGGCGTCCTCGTCGCCCGAGACGACCACGGCGCGGGGGCCGTTGACGGCGGCGATCCCGCACCGTCCGTCCAGCAGCGCCGCCACCTCCTCCTCGGTGGCCTGTACGGCGGTCATCGCGCCGCCCTCGGGCAGCGCCTGCATGAGCCGGCCCCGGGCGGCGACCGCGGTGACGGCGTCCGCCAGCGACCACACGCCCGCGACGTGCGCGGCGGCGAACTCGCCGACGGAGTGGCCGGCCAGCCAGTCGGGGCGCAGCCCGAAGGACTCCAGCAGCCGGTAGAGCGCGACCTGGGTGGTGAACAGCGCGGCCTGGGTGTACGCGGTCTGCTCCAGGGGCTCCGGGTCGTCGCCGAAGACGACCTCGGCCAGGGGCCGTTCGAGGTGCTTGTCGAAGAGGGCGGCGGCGCGGTCGAAGTGCTCGGCGTAGACGGGGAAGGCGTCGTACCAGTCGCGGCCCATGCCGGGGCGCTGGGCGCCCTGGCCGGAGAACAGGTAGGCGAGCGTGCCGTCGGTGGCGGAGCCGGTGACGAGCAGCCCGGGTGCCTCGGTGCCGTGGGCCAGGGCGTCCAGCGCGGCGGCGGTCTGGTCGTCGCCGCCGGCGAGGAGCACGGCGCGGTGCGGGTGGGTGCCGCGGGTGGTGGCGAGGGCCAGGCCGAGGTCGGCCGCGGTCGTGCCGGTCAGTTCCCGCAGGCGCCGGGCCTGGCCGCGCAGGGCCTCGGGCGAGCGGGCGGAGACGGGCAGGGCGAGCACCGGCGGGGCGGTGGCGGGGTCCGGCTCGGCGGGCTCGGGCGGGGCGAACTCCTCCAGGATCACATGGGCGTTGGTGCCGCTGATCCCGAACGAGGACACTCCGGCGCGGCGCGGCCGGTCCGGGGCCGGCCACGGGCGCCGCTCGGTGAGCAGCCGTACCGCGCCCGCCTCCCAGTCGACCTGGGGGGACGGCGCGTCGACGTGCAGGGTCTTCGGCAGGACCCCGTTGCGCATCGCCATGACCATCTTGATGACGCCGGCGACGCCGGCGGCGGCCTGGGTGTGCCCCATGTTCGACTTGACGGAGCCGAGCCACAGCGGTTCGGCGCGGTCCTGGCCGTAGGTGGCGAGCAGCGCCTGCGCCTCGATCGGGTCGCCGAGGGTGGTGCCGGTGCCGTGTGCCTCGACGGCGTCGACGTCGGCGGGGCCGAGCCCGGCGGCGGCCAGCGCGGCGCGGATGACGCGCTGCTGGGAGGGGCCGTTGGGCGCGGTGAGGCCGTTGGAGGCACCGTCGGAGTTGACGGCGGAGCCGCGGACCACGGCCAGCACGCGGTGGCCGTTGCGGCGCGCGTCGGAGAGGCGTTCCACGACGAGCACGCCGGCGCCCTCGCCCCAGCCGGTGCCGTCGGCCGCGGCGGCGAAGGACTTGCAGCGGCCGTCGGCGGCCAGCCCGCGCTGCCGGGCGAAGTCGATGAACGTGTCCGGTGTCGACATGACGGTCACGCCGCCGACCAGGGCGAGGTCGCACTCGCCCTGCCGCAGCGCCTGGGCCGCCAGGTGCAGGGTGACCAGGGAGGAGGAGCAGGCCGTGTCGACGGTGACGGCGGGTCCCTCCAGGCCGAGGGCGTAGGCGACCCGGCCGGAGACGACGCTGCCGAGGCTGCCGTTGCCGAGGTAGGCGGCGAGGTCCTCGGGCACCTCGGCGAGCCAGGTGCCGTAGTCGTGGTACATGACGCCCGCGAACACGCCGGTACGGGAGCCGCGCAGCCGGTGCGGGTCGATGGCGGAGCGCTCCAGCGCCTCCCAGGACACCTCCAGGAGCAGCCGCTGCTGCGGGTCCATGGCGGTGGCCTCGCGGGGGCCGATGCCGAAGAAGCCGGCGTCGAACTCGGCCGCGTCGTACAGGAAGGCGCCCTGGCGGGTGTAGGTGCGGCCGGGGGTTCCCGGCTCGGGGTCGTACAGCGCCTCGGTGTCCCAGCCGCGGTCCGCCGGGAAATCACCGACCGCGTCGACGCCGTCGGCGACGAGCCGCCACAGGTCCTCCGGGGAGCGGACCCCGCCGGGGTAGCGGCAGCTCATGCCGACGATGGCGATCGGGTCGTCGTCCGGTGCGGTGCGGGTGGCGACGGCGGGGGTGTGCCGCGGGCCGGTGCCGAAGAGCGTGTCGCGGACGTGCTCGGCCAGGGCGCGGGAGGTGGGGTGGTCGAAGACGAGGGTGGCGGGCAGCCGCAGCCCGGTGGCGGTGTTCAGCCGGTTGCGCAGTTCCACGGCCGCCAGCGAGTCGAAGCCGAGGTCGGAGAAGGCCCGGCCGGGGTCGATGGCGGACGGCCCGTCGTGCCGGAGGACGGCCGCGACCTCGGTGCGCACCAGGTCGAGCAGGGCGCGGTCGCGGTCGGCGGCGGGCAGCGCCGCGAGCTGTCCGTCCGTGCCCGTGGCGGGTGGGGCGCTCGCGGCGGCGCGGCGGGCGACCGGGCGGACGAGGCCGGTCAGCAGCGGCGGTATGCCGTCGGGGCGGCGGCGTACGGCGGCGGCGTCGATCTCGACGGGGACGAGGTGGGGCGCGCGGGAACGGACGGCCGCGTCGAACAGCTCCAGGGAGCGGGCGGCGGACAGGCCGGGGATGCCGTAGGCCGCGATGCGCTCCCGGGCGGCCTCGTCCAGTGCGGCGCCCATGCCGCTGTCGATGTCCCACAGGCCCCAGGCGAGCGCGGTGGCGGGCAGGCCGAGGGCGGCGCGGTGCGCGGCGAGGGCGTCGAGGTAGGCGTTGGCGGCGGCGTAGTTGCCCTGGCCGGGGCCGTCGAGGACGGCGGCGAGGGAGGAGAACAGCACGAAGTGGGCGAGGTCGCGGTCCCGGGTCAGCTCGTGCAGGTGCCAGGCGCCCAGCGCCTTGGCGTGGAAGACCTCGTCCACCATCGCGTCGGTGAGGGTGTCCACGACGCCGTCGCGGACGGTGCCCGCCGCGTGCACGACGGAGTCGACGGGGTGCTCGGCGAGCAGGCGGCGCAGCGCCTCGCGGTCGCCCACGTCGCAGGCGGCCACGGTCACCTCGGCGCCGAGCGCGGTGAGTTCGGCGTGCAGGCCGGGGGCCGTGCCGCGGCGGCCGGCGAGCACCAGGCGGCGCACGCCGTGGGCGCGGACCAGGTGCAGGGCGAGCAGCGCGCCGAGGCCGCCGGTGCCGCCGGTGACGAGGACGGTGCCCCAGTCGGCGGTGGGTTCGTCCCCGGAGGGCAGGACGGTCAGCCGGGGCACGTCGAACCCGCCGTCGGCGAGGGACAGTTCGGGTTCGCCGGTGGCGAGGACCCGGCGCAGGTCGGCCTCGCCGGGCAGGTGCTCGTGCTCGACGAGGACGTACCGGCCGGGGTTCTCCGCCTGGGCGGACCGGACGAGGCCGCGGACGGCCGCGTGGGCGGGGCTGCCGGGCGGGGTGACGACGACGAGCCGGGTGCCGGCCAGCCGCTCGTCCTCCTGCCAGGTGCGCAGCAGCCGCAGGACGTGGTGGACGTGGGCGCGCGCCGCGGTGGCGTCGGCGTCCGCCGGGCCGGGCACGCGGTGCACGACGGCGTCCGGGGCGGGGCCGTCGAGCAGGGCGTCCACGGAGTCCGTGAGGACGGCGGTGCGCGGGGGTGGCGCGGTGGTCGCCGGTCGGGGGTACGGCGACCACCGCACCGCGTACAGGACGTCACCGTCCGGTACGGGACGGGAGGTCAGGGCCTCGATGTCGGCCACCGGGGCGCCGGTGGCGTCGGCGAGGCGCAGGGCGATGGTGTCGCCGCCGGCGCGGGTGATCTTCACGCGGAGGGCGGGGGCGCCGGTGGCGTGCAGGGTGACCCCGCTCCAGGCGAACGGCACCAGGACCTCGGGGCGCGGCGGGGCGTCGAGGTCGGCGGCGTGCAGGGCCGCGTCGAGCAGCGCCGGGTGCAGGCCGAACCGGGAGGCGTCGGTGGCGGCTTCCTCGGGCAGGGCGACCTCGGCGTAGACGTCGTCACCGTGCCGCCAGGCGGCGCGCAGGCCCTGGAAGGCGGGGCCGTACCCGTAGCCCTGGTCGGCGAGGTCCGCGTAGACGCCGGCGGTGTCGAGCGGGCGGGCGTCCCGCGGGGGCCACACGGTGAGGTCGGCCGTGGCGGCGGGGGCGGTGGTGGTGAGGACGCCTGCGGCGTGCTGGGTCCAGGGGGCGGCTTCGTCGGCGCGGGTGTGGACGGTGACGGGGCGGCGCCCGGCCTCGTCGGGTTCGCCGACGGCGACCTGGACGGCGACGTCCTCGTCGGCGCGCAGCACGAGCGGGGCGCCGAGGGTCAGTTCCTCCAGGGTGTGCGCGCCGACGTGCTCGCCGGCGCGCAGGGCGAGTTCGACGAAGGCGGTGCCGGGGAACAGCACCCGCCCGCCGATGACGTGGTCGGCGAGCCAGGGCTGGGTCCGGGTGGACAGCCGCCCGGTGAGGACGACGCCCTCGGCGCCGACGGCCACCACGGCGGCCAGCAGCGGGTGGCCGGCGGGGAGCTGGCCGAGGCCGGCGGCGTCGGTGGCGGCGCGCTGCTCCAGCCAGAAGCGGCGCCGCTGGAACGGGTAGGGCGGCAGGTCGATCCGGTGCCCGCCGAGGCCGGCGAAGTGCCGCCGCCAGTCGACGGGGACGCCCCGGGCGTGGGCGGCGGCGAGCGCGCCGACGGCCTCGCGGGCCTCGGGCCGCTCGCGCCGCAGCACCGGCAGGAAGGCGGTGCCGGGTGCGTCGGTGCAGTCGGGGCCCATGGCGGTCAGGACGGCGTCGGGGCCGACCTCCAGGAAGGTGCGGACCCCGGCGTCGGCGAGGGCGCGGACGGCGTCGTGGAAGCGGACCCGGGCGCGTACGTGCTCCACCCAGTACTCGGGGTCGCACAGCTCGGTGGTGACGGGCCCGCCGGTGACGGTGGAGACCACCGGCACTCTCGGCTCGGCGAAGTCGAGCACGTTCACCACGCGCCGGAATCCGTCCAGCATCGGTTCCATCAGCGGCGAATGGAAGGCGTGGCTGACCCGCAGCCGCTTGGTGTCGTGGCCGCGCGCGGCGAGTTCGGCGGCGATGCGCTCCACGTCGTCCGCGTCGCCGGACACCACGACGGAGGCGGGCCCGTTGACGGCGGCGATGCCGGTGCGCGGGGTGAGCAGCGGCGCCACCTCGTCCTCGGCGGCGCGTACGGCGACCATGGCGCCGCCCTCGGGCAGTCGCTGCATGAGCCGGCCACGGGCAGCGACCAGGATCGTCGCGTCCTGGAGGGTGAGCACGCCGGCCACGTGCGCGGCGGCAATCTCGCCGACGGAGTGCCCGGCGAGCTGGTCCGAGGTGAGGCCCCAGCTCTCCAGGAGCCGGTGGAGAGCGACCTCCACGGCGAACAGGGCGGGCTGCGCGTACTCGGTACGGTGCAGCAGCTCGGCCTCGGGAGTGCCGGGCGCGGCGAACAGGACGTCCGTGAGCGGCCGGGCGAGCTGGAGGTCGAAGTGGGCGCAGACGTCGTCCAGGGCGTCGGCGAACACCGGGTAGGCGGCGGCCAGTTCGCGGCCCATGCCGATCCGCTGGCTGCCCTGCCCGGTGAACAGGAAGGCCAGCTCGCCGTCGGCGCGCCCGGTGAGCGGGGTGACCCCGGAGGCCAAGTCCTCCAGCGCGGCGCGGAGTTCGTCGCGGTCGGCGGCGACGAGGACGGCCCGGTCGTCGAGGGCGGCCCGGGTGGTGGCCAGCGAGTGGGCGAGGTCCAGCGGGTCGGTCTCGTCCACGAGAGGCAGCAGATCAGCGGCACGGGCCCGCAGAGCGGCTCCGCCGCGAGCGGACAGGGCGAAGGGCAGGGGGGTGCCGGGGTCGGCGGTCCCGAGCACGGAGTCCGGGCGTACGGGGCCGCCGGCCGCACCGTCGGCCGCGTCTTCCGACCGCACCGGGAGACCGCCGGCCGCACCGCCGACCGCACCGTCGTCCGCGTCCTCCGGCCGCGCCGGGAGACCCGCGTCCGTGGGGTTCGGCTCCTCCAGGATGACGTGGGCGTTGGTTCCGCTGACGCCGAAGGACGACACGCCCGCTCGTCGGGCGCGGCCGGTGTGCGGCCAGGCGCGTTCCTCGGTGACGAGTTCCACGGCACCGGAGGACCAGTTGACGTTCGGGGTGGGGGCGTCGACGTGCAGGGTCGCCGGTACGCGGCCGTGCCGCATGGCGAGGATCGTCTTGATCAGGCCGGCGGCGCCGGCGGCGGCCTGGGTGTGCCCGAGGTTGGACTTGACCGAGCCCAGCAGCAGCGGGGCGTCGGCGGGCCGGCCCTGGCCGTAGGTGGCGAGGAGCGCGGTCGCCTCGATGGGGTCGCCGAGCCGGGTGCCGGTGCCGTGCGCCTCGACCACGTCGACGTCGGCGGCGGTGAGGCCGGCGTCGGCGAGCGCCCGGCGGATCAGCCGCTGCTGGGAGGTGCCGTTGGGCGCGGTCAGGCCGTTGGAGGCGCCGTCCTGGTTGACGGCCGAGCCGCGCACGAGGGCCAGGACGCGGTGCCCGTTGCGGCGCGCGTCGCTCAGCCGCTCCAGGACGAGCACGCCGACGCCCTCGGCGAATCCGGTGCCGTCCGCGGCGGCGGCGAACGCCTTGCAGCGGCCGTCGGGCGCGAGGCCCCGCTGCCGGCTGAAGGCGGTGAACACACCGGGACCGCCCATGACCGCGACACCGCCCGCGAGCGCGAGCGAGGACTCGCCCTGCCGCAGCGAGCGGCAGGCCAGGTGGACGGCGACCAGGGAGGCGGAGCACGCGGTGTCGACGGTGACGGCCGGCCCTTCGGCGCCCAGCACGTAGGCGACGCGGCCGGAGATGACACTGTTCGCGTTCCCGGCGAGCAGGTAGGCGTCGAGCCCGTCCGGGGCGTCGTGCAGGCGCGGCCCGTACTCCTGCACCTCGGCGCCGAAGAACATCCCGGCCGGCGTGCCGCGCAGCCCCGTGGGGTCGATGCCGGCGTCCTCCAGGGCCTGCCAGGACGTCTCCAGGACGAGCCGCTGCTGCGGGTCCATGCCGAGCGCCTCGCGCGGGCTGATGCCGAAGAAGTCGGCGTCGAACTCGGTGGCGGTGTCGAGGAATCCGCCGCTGCGGACGTAGGCGCTGCCGGGTACCTCGGGGTCCTCGTCGAAGAGGGCGTCCAGGTCCCAGCCACGGTCCCGCGGGAAGCCGGACAGCACCTCGCCGCCCTCGGTGAGCAGCCGCCACAGGTCGGCGGGCGAGGAGATGCCGCCGGGGAAGCGGCAGCCGATGCCGACGACCGCGACGGGTTCGTCGGCGCTGCCGTCAGCGGCCGGCTCGTCGGGGACGTCGGCCCCGCCGTGGACCTCGGCGAGCAGCCGGGCCGCCAGGTCGTGCACGGTCGGGCAGTCGTAGGCGACACCGACCGGCAGGTCGAGCCCGGTCCGCTCGGTCAGCCGCCGGTGCAGGTCGACGGCGGCGAGCGAGTCGAGTCCCTGCGCGGCGAACGGGGCGGCCGGGTCGAGGGTGTCCACCGTGCCCGGCCGGGCCGCTTCAATCGCCTCGGTCACGGCGGTGCGCACCAGTTCGGTCACCAGCCTGCGGTGCTGGGACGGTACGGCCGTGGCGAGCCGTCGCGCCAGAGCTGAGTCGGTTCCGGGCCCGTTCATCCACGCATCTCCACTTTCGGCCGACACCGGTTTTCCTCACCTTTTTCCACACCGTAGTGACGGCCCCGGAAAGGCCACACCCTTAAGCACCCCTAGGGGCCGGCAACGCGACCGGCCATGTGTCGTCGGGGTCGTGCCGGTCGAACGAACGGCGTACATACGACAGCGAGTCGAGCAGATCCGCGGAGGTGATGGCCCGGGCCGGGCGTACGTCGGCGACACCGTCCAGCGGCATCCTTCCGATGTCGGCCCAGCACAGCCGGCCGTCCGCGGCGATATAACTCCGGCTGAATCCGGCGTTGTCCGGATGCAGACAGTAGGGAACGTCGAGATATCCCTTGGCGAACGCCGTGAGCAGCGCGGCGCCGAGGTCGTCGTCCAGTTCCAGCACGGCGTTCACCAGCGCCGACGCCTCGGCGTAGGTCTGGGTGCCGGTGCCGTCGAGTGGGGCGCGCGGCGTGCGCGCGGCGACGGCCGCGGCATGTTCGAGGGCGGCGACGTTCTCGGCGACCGACGGAATGCGGCGGGATTCCGCGACGGTTTTCACGATGAGCCGTTCGGAGCCGGTGGCGGCGGCGAGTTCCGCCGCTTTCCCGAGCAGCCGGTAGGCGCCTTCCTCGGTTTCCGGGAACAGTCCCATGTAGGCGTAGACGACGACGTGCCATTCGGTGTCCGGCAGCAGTCGCGCGCACAGGCTGCGCAACGCGGCCACCGCTTCGGCGTCCTGGCGCGGGTCGGTCTGCTGCGCGTAACTCAGCGAAATGCTCCGGATGCCGTGCCGGCGGAAGAACAGCGCCTCCAGCACGCTGACGGCGACGAGCAGGGCGGGCGGGCAGAGCTGGCCGAGGACGCAGCCGCCGAAGGTCTCCAGGTGCGGTTCGGCTCCCGATTCCCGCCCTGCGGCGAGCAGTTCGCAGGAGGCGGCCCAGTGGGCGACGGACTCGCGCAGCGGGACCCGGCCGTAGGGCAGGCAGTAGGAGACCGGTCCGCCCTCGGAGGCGTCGAGGCCGACGGCCGTCAACGCCCGGAAGATGTCCTCCGGCGCGGCCGAGCCGTGCCGGACCTGGACCGGGAAGTCGGGGCCGTGGATCCCGTCGAGGACGTTCAGGGTGGTGGTCGTCTCGTGGCTCACGATCGGGTAGCCGTTGAGGGCGACGCCCTCCAGGACGGCCAGTTCGGCCGACTCCAGGTCGCCGACCCGGGTGTAGCTGTCCAGGGTGATCGTGCCGACGGTGGTCGCCGCGGCGCCCTTCGTGGCGAGCAGCCCGGCCCGCATCCGTTCCGGACTGCTCATCCCCATCCGGGGCTGGACCACCAGGTGGCCGGCGTCGTGAGCCCGGCGCACGAACGCGCCGAACCCGACGCCGGTCACACCAGGGCCCGCTGCGGCAGCGTGTCGAGCATCCGCCGGAAGGCGGCGACGCCCTCGGCGCTGTCGTCGAACACCGCGTCGTAGCCGGCGGCGCGCAGCGCGGCCACCTCGTCGCCGCCGCAGGGCCCGGCGATGCCGAGCTTGCCGCCGATGACGGCGGGCACACCGGCGAGCTCCGGGTGTTCGCGCAGCCGGGTGACGGTGCGCATGCCGTCGTGGTAGCCGTGGCCGTTGACGCTGCTGATCACGATGAGGGCCGGGCGGTGCGCGAGGGCTTCGGCGATGAGCAGGTCCTCGGGGACGCAGGGGCCGAGGTTGACCACGCGGTGCCCGTGCTCCTGAAGCAGGAGCTGGAGGTAGACGAGGTTCCAGGTGTGGGAGTCGGAGATGCCGCCGGCCACGAGCACGGGCTGGTCGCCGGGGGCGGGGGCGGTCGGGAAGGGGCTCATCACAGGGCCTGTCCGTGGTCGTAGGTGCGGGTGTGCCGGATGCGGGAGACGGAGACGAGGGTGTCGCCGCGGACGACGATCTCGGCGGGGGCGGGCCGGCCGAGGAACATCAGCAGGCTGGCCGTGGGTCCGTAGGCGCCGGCGTTGGGCACGGTGAGCAGGTCGCCCGGTGCGAGCTCGGGCAGCGGGACGTTCCGGCCGAGCAGGTCGCCCGGGGTGCACAGCGGCCCGGCGAGGCTGGCGGGGGTGCCGTCCGCGCCGACGGACTCGTGCGGCTCGACGGACACGGGCAGGATGCGGCCGAGTCCGGACATGCCGCCGAAGGTGTTGATGCCGGCGTCGAGGACGAGGTAGCGGGTGTCGCGGCTGTCCTTGACGTTGACGACGGAGGTGAGCAGGGTGCCGCTGTCGGCGACCAGGTAGCGGCCCGACTCGCAGGCGATCCGCGGGGCGCCGTCCCGCCAGCCGGGGAAGTGCTCGTCCAGGGTCTCGGCGAGGGCGTCGCGGAGCCCGCCGTAGACGGGCCGCTCGCCCTGCACGGCGTAGGGCGCGGCGAACCCGCCGCCGATGTCGAGGAAGCGGAAGGTGACGCCGAGGGCGTCCTGGAGGGCGGCGGCGGTGGCGACGGTGTGGCGGAACTCGGCGACGAGGCTGGCCTCGTCCTTGGCGTTGCTCAGCGGGAAGAAGTGGAGTCCGGCGATGCTGGTGCCGGGGACCTCGCGCAGTGCGGCGGCGAGGCCGGGCAGGGTCTCGCTGTCGAAGCCGAACTGCGAGGGGACGCCGGTCATGCGGATGCTGGTGGCGGCTGCGCCGGTGGCGTTGTTGACCCGGATCAGGCAGTCGGCGGTGAGGCCGAGTTCGAGCGCTGTCTCGCCGACGCGGCAGAGGTCGCCGTAGGACTCGGTGGAGAACAGGCGGACGCCGCGCGTCAGCGCCTCGGTCAGTTCCCCGGTGGTCTTGCCGGGGCCGGTGTAGAGGATGCGGTCGCCGGGGAAGCCGGCCCGCAGGGCGGCGTCGAGTTCGCCGACGGAGCTGATCTCGGCGCGGCAGCCGCGGGCGCCGCCGCAGCGCAGTTCGCGCAGGACTTCGGGGTGCGGGTTGGCCTTGGCGGCGTAGAACACCTCGACCTCGTCGGGCAGCGCGGCGAACAGGTCGTCGCGGGCCGCCGCCACCCGGTCCAGGTCGTACACGTAGGACGGGGTGCCGAAGCGTTCGGCCAGCTCGGTGGGGCCGGTCACGGGGTGGTTCCTTCCAGGAGGCGGGCGAGCTGCTTGCGGTCGTGCTTGCCGTGCGGGGTCAGCGGCAGCTCGGCCACGACGCGGCTCACGCCGGGCACCTTGGCGGGCTCAAGCCGCAGGGACAGCTCCTTGAGCAGGGCGTGCGGGTCGATGTCGCCCTCGGCGAACACCGCGAGGTCGCGGCCGGGGGCGGGCGGCAGCACGGCGGCGGCGCGGACGCCGGGGACGTCGGTGGCGGCGCTCTCGATCTCGGTGGTGCTCATGCGCACGCCCTTGTGCTTGAACATGTCGTCGCGGCGGCCCTCGTAGTACAGGAAGCCGTCCTCGTCCACGTGGCCGAAGTCGCCGGTGTGCAGCCGCAGTCCGCCGCCGGGGGCGGGGCGGAAGGCGCGTGCGGTCTGTTCCGGCGCGCGCCAGTAGCCGGGCATGACGTGCGGGCCCTCGACCACGATCTCGCCGGTCTGCCAGGGCGGCAGCGCGTTGCCCTCGTCGTCCACGACGTAGGCGCGGGTGCCGGGCAGCGGGCGGCCGACCGAGTCCGGTTTGGCGTCCTGGTGGGCCGGCGGCAGTACGGAGACGCGCTTGCACTCGGTCTGCCCGAACTGGATGACCACCTCCGCGCCGGGGAACGCGCCGCGCAGTCCGTCGGCGGTGGACTTCGGCAGCGCGGCACCGGTGTTGGTGAACATGCGCACCCGGGACTCCCGGCCGGGTTCGCGTTCGGCGAGGGCGCAGATCATCGTGGCCAGGGACGGCACGATGGGGACGATGGTGGCGCCGGTCTCGCGGATGCGGCGCAGCAGCACCAGGTCGGACTCGCCGTCGGCGAGCACGATCTCGCAGCGGCCGGCCGCGGTGAGCAGCACCTTGTACAGGCCGTAGTCCCAGGAGATGGGGAAGCGGCAGAACACCACGTCGTCGGGGCGGTAGCCGAGTTCCAGGTTGATGGCCTCAGTGGCGAAGACCATCCGGCCGTGCGGGCAGATGACCGCCTTGGGGGCGGCGGTGGAGCCGGAGGTGTAGACGAGGACGGCGATGTCCTCGGGGTCGACGTCCGCTCCGCCGGTGCGCGCCCCCCGCACCCGCAGCGCGGTGATCTCCCGCCACGCCTCGCCGAGGCCGAGGACCGGGACGCCGCCGGCGAGGGCGGTGATCCGCTCGACGGCGGGATCGGTGACGACGACCAGCGCGGGGTCGGCGTTCTCGGCGACCGACCGCAGGTGGTAGTCCTTCATGCCGGTGTTGACGGGGACCAGGACGGCGCCCCGGCGCGCGGTGCCGTACAGCAGCGCGACCAGTTCGCGGGTGCTGGGCAGCTGGACGAGGACCCGGTCGCCGTGGCCGATGCCGCGCTCTTCCAGCCAGGCGTCGACGGCGTGGCTGTGGGCGGCGAGTTCCCGGTAGGTCCAGCGGCCCGTGCCGTCGGTGACCGCCGGGGCGTCGGGGCGCTCGGCGGTGGCCTCGTCGAGCAGGTCGTGGACCCGGGCGTCGGTGCGGGCCTGCGCTGTCGGTTGACCGTTCACTGCGACTCCTGCCGCCTTTCGTGTGTGCGTCCCGCCCCGGTGGCCTGCCGCATGGCCGTGGCCCGGGAGGCGAGCTTCCTGCGGTCGGTCTTGCGGTTGGAGTTGAGCGGGAGCGCGTCCAGGTGGTGGTAGGCACGCGGGACGACCCCGGCCGGCAGCAGCTCCCGCAGGTGCCTGGCGAGCCGGGCGGGTGGCACGGGCTCGCCGGTGTGGAAGACGGCCAGCTCCACCGTGCCGTCCACGGGCACCGCCACGGTGACGGCGTCCTCGACGCCCGGGCAGGTACGCGCGGCGGCGTCCACCTCGGCGAGTTCCACCCGCACCCCGTGCACCTGGACCTGGGCGTCCTGCCGGCCCAGGTAGAGCCAGCCGCCGTCACCGGCGCGCCGGACGCGGTCGCCGGTGCGGTAGAAGCGGTGGCCGTCGTGGTGCAGGAACCGTCCGGTGTCGTCGGCCGGGTCGAGGTAGCCGGGGGTCAACTGGAGTCCGGCGACGCACAGTTCGCCCTCGTCCCCGGCGGTGGGCGTGCCGGAGGGGTCCAGCAGGAGCGTCGTGTGGCCGGGGTGGACGGCGCCGATGGGCACCATGTCGTTCAGGTACCGGCCCGGCGTCCAGCGGTGCGCGGTGACGGTGATGGTGAGTTCGGTGGGGCCGTACAGGTTCTCCAGGGTCGCGCCCGGCGCGGCGGCGGCCCAGTCCTCGGCGTCCTTGCAGCTGAGCGCCTCCCCCGCGAAGAAGCTCCAGCGCAGCGACGGCAGCGCGCCCGGCCCGAGCCCGCCGGTGCGGCGCACCAGGGTGATCGCGCTGGGCGTGGAGAACCACACGGTCATCCGCTGCTCGGCCACGAACTCCGGCAGGTGCGCGTACGCCCGCGCCGGGACCGGTACGACGGCGGCGCCGGCGCCCCAGGCGCAGAACAGGTCGAACATCGCGCAGTCGAAGTTGAGGTCGAAGGTCTGCGAGAAGACGTCGTGCGGCCCGAAGTCGTAGCGCTCGTCGAGCAGGCGGAAGTAGTGCGCGGTGTTGGCGTGGGTGACCGGGACGCCCTTGGGCCGGCCGGTGGAGCCGGAGGTGAACAGCACGTAGGCGATGTCGCAGGGCCGGGCCGGCAGGGGCGCCTTCAGGGTGCTGTCCGGGTCGACGGCGAGCGCCGGCATGGGGTGCCCGCCGGGCGCGAACAGGGTCGGCAGGGTGACGCCGGCCTCGTGCAGGGCGGTCAGGGCGGGCAGGGCCTCGTCGTCGGCGAGCAGCGCGCCGACCCCGGCGGCCTCGATCATCTGCCGGGTGCGGGCGGCGGGGAAGGCCGGCTGGAGGGGGACGACGGTGAGGCCGCTGTACAGGCCGGCCAGCAGGGCCGCGTACGCCGTGGGTCCCTTGCCGGCCAGCACCCCCACGGCGGGCTGCCGCCCGGGGAACCCGGCCAGCAGCGAGCCGGCCAGGAGCAGGGCGCGTTCGTGCAGTTCGCGGTAGGTGAGCTCGACGCCGTCGGCGCGCAGCGCGGGCCGGTCCGGGGCGAGGGCCAGGCCGCGCGCGAACCGGGCGGACAGCGTGCCGTCCATGGTGGGGTCCACGGTGGCCGTCCCGTCAGCTCGCGGTGCTCTGGAGCATGCCCCGCACGGTGTCCCACAGCACGCCGGCGGTGCGGAAGGTGTCCATGGTCAGCGCGCTGTCGCGGAAGCGGACCTGGTAGTCCTCCTCCAGCGTGCCGAGGAGCTGGACGGTGCCGAGCGAGTCCAGGCCGAGGTCCTTCAGGTCGGTTTCCGGCGTCAGCTCCTCCTGCGGCGGAAGGAACGGCAGGAAGGGGCGGAGTATCTGTTCGAACCGGTCGTCCCACATGGGTGCCTCCAACGTGTCGGGCGGGGTCAGGCGGCGCGCGAGCGGCGCCGGGGGGTCATCGCCAGCCGCGGTTGCGCGGCGACGACGTCGAACTGGCGGATCGTGCGGGGAACCCGGCCGAAGAGGCTGTCGGGCCCGGCGACGCACAGGCGGCGGACGCCGGCCTCCTTGAGGGCCGTGGTGACGCTCGGCCAGTCCATCGGGTGGTCGAAGCCGTCGAGCAGCATGGTGCGCAGTTCCTCGCCGGTGTGCAGGAGCCTGCCGTCCTGGTCGGCGACGACGGGCAGCCGGGGGTCGGCGAAGGTGTAGCGGGACACCACCTCGCGCGCGGCCTTGTCGCGCAGCGACCGGAACGCCGAGGCGTGCATGGGGGGCCGCATGGTGTACAGCGGGAGGCTGCCGATGGCGCGCAGCCGCTCCTGCATCCACTCCACGCGGCGCTCGGACAGGGAGACCATGTAGAAGCCGTCGTCGACGTGGCAGGAGATCTCGTGCCACTCCCCCGCCGCGTCGAGGTCGGCGAGGATCGCGTCGAGCCCGTCGCGCGGGGCGCGGACGAAGGACAGGGTCACCTTGTCCCGGTGCTCCTCGGCGAAGTACTCCTCCAGGCAGCGGGCGATCTCGGCGGTCAGGCGGACCGCGTCGGGCAGCTCCAGGGCGCCGGTCCAGGCGAGGGCGGCCTTCTCGCCGAAGCTGGGCCCGGCGACGATGTCGGGTTCCACGCCGAGGTGGTCCCGGGCCCAGTGGGCGCAGGCCAGGCAGTTGACGAAGAAGGCGACCTGGGCGGCCTCGGAGTAGTCGCCCGGGGAGGTCCGGAAGGCGTCCACGAGCGAGTAGCCGAGCGCTTCGTCGGCGACGGCGACCAGGTCCCGGGCGAAGGGGTTGGCCACCATGAACCTGCCGACCTCGGCGAACGGGACGGGGCCCATGCCGGGGAAGACGAGCGCGGTGTCGTGTGCCATGGCGGGTTCCCCGCCCCCTTTCACGGACTCGTGGATGTCAGCGGCTCTCGTGGACGTCAGCGGGGCCTCGGGACGTCGGCCGATTCCGTGGACGTCAGCGGGCCTCGGCGGGCGTCAGAGGCTCTTGAGGAAGTCGGTCATGACCGCGAAGAACCGTTCCGGTTCCTCCAGGTGCGGAAGGTGGCTGGACTCCTCGAAGATCTCCCAGCGCGCTTGGGGGATCTCGTCGTGGTACGGCCGCACGACGGCCGGTGTGGCCTCGTCGTGGCGCCCGCTGATCAGCAGGGTCGGCGTGCGGATGCGGTGCAGGTCCCCGACGATCGACCAGTCCTTGAGCGAGCCGATGACATGGAACTCGTTGGGCCCGTTCATGGCGTAGTAGACGGTCGGGTCGTTGTAGATCTCCATGAAGGAGGACAGGAAGTCCCGGGGCCAGGGCGTCACACGGCACACGTGGCGGTCGTAGAAGACCCGCATCGCGGCCAGGTACTCCTCGCTGTCGTAGGTGCCGGCGGCCTCGTGGCGCAGCAGGGTCTCCTGCACGTCCGGAGGCAGCTCGGCGCGCAGGCGGGCCATCTCCTGGAGCCAGAGCGGGTACGAGGCGGGGGCGTTGGCGATGACCAGTCCGCGCAGACCGGCCGGGGCCGTCATGGCGTGCCGGGCGCACAGAGGGCCGCCCCAGGACTGGCCGAACAGCACGTAGTCGTCGGCGATCCCCAACCGCTCGACCAGGTTGCCGAGTTCCTCCTCGAAGAGCTCGACGGTCCAGAACTCGGCGCCCTTGTCAGGCAGATGGGTGGAGCCGCCGTTGCCGAGCTGGTCGTAGTGGACGACGGGCCAGCCGTCCTCGGCGAGCCGGGCCAGCGGCAGCAGGTAGTCGTGGGTGCTGCCGGGGCCGCCGTGCACGGCGACGACCGCCGGTCGTCCCGCGCCGAGCTCACCGGTCACCCGGTACCAGGTCCGGTACTCCCCGAAGGGTACGGTGCCCTTCGCGCTGGGATCCGGGGTCACGCTGATCACCTCTGCTCGGCTGCGGGACTTCGGCGGCGGCCGGGGACGGGACGCCGGCCGGGACCGGGAGAGCCGGGGCGGTGGGGATCCGTGTCCCTGTCCGGTCCGCCGTGCCTCTGCCCGTGTTCCGCAGCCGACGCTAACCGCCGCCGCGCCGCCGCCGGACCCCTAACCGCCCCTAGGCGGGGTCCGGCCGGGAGGGCATCGTCTAGGGGTCGGCGGGGGGCGGCGACGGGCGGACCCGGCGGAACGCAGGGGAACCTCAGCAGGTGCTGGACAAGGCCGCGGAACTCCGCGTACCCCCTGCCGGCGTCCTGCGGCTGTCCCCCGCTGGGCCGGGCCCGCGCCCACGGGAGGGAGCTCGCGCCGCGCCGTCCGGACCAGACGGCCGCGCCGGACGTCCTGCGGGTGCCCGAGGCGGTGCACCTGGTGACCTCGTGGCCTCCCGAGGACGGCCACGGCCGCCGGTGGAACGCCGGCGTCGAGGAGGCGAGGGCACGCTGGACGTGTCGAACACCTCCGCGTACTCCGCCCACTGCACGGCACAGGTGCTCGCCGCGGCGACCGACCCGGACGGCCACCCGTACCGCTGGGCCTTCGATCAGACGCCCGACCGCGAACTCGTCCTCGATCCGTCCGTCGGACCAGCGCGGGGGGGGGGGGACGGGAGGAGTCGGCGCGAGCCTGGCGGGCGGAGTCGCCGCGAGCCGGCCCACCGGAAGAGTCGGCGCCGGTCGCCGGGCCAGAGCCCATGGCAGCCGGCCGGGGATCAGCGCGGGCGTGCAAGTCGCCGGCCGGTCGCCGGAGTCGGCACGTGGCGGCCGGTCGGAGGCGTCGGCGCCGCGTCGAGCCGGCCGCACAGGACCGCACATGGTGACCGGTCGTAAGGGGTGGCTCCCCAGGGCGGCGGGGAGGGCGGTGCTGCTCGGGGGCGATCGGGGTGGTGACCCTAGGGGCGCCTAGGGGTTGGGGCCCCGGTCGTGGCTGCTTAGCGTGCGAGGGGCGGCTGACAGCGCCGCACCGGCGCCGGGCCCGGACCCGCTCCGCTACCGGCGCGTCCCGCTCCCTCCGTGCGATGAGGACATGATGACTGCACCTGCCGAACCGGCCGACGAGGCCGCGCTGCCGGAGTTCCCGATGCGGCGGGCCTGCCCCTTCAGCCCGCCGGCCGCCTACGCCGAGCTGCGCGAGACCGAGCCGGTCTCCCGGGCCCGGCTGAAGGTGAACGGCAAGCCCGCCTGGCTGGTCACCCGTCACGACCTGTACAAGAAGCTCCTGGGCGACTCCCGGGTCAGCGCCAATCTGAAGCTGCCCGGATATCCCCTCCAGGTGCCGGTCCCACAGGAGACGCTCCAGTCGGTGCCGCTGACCTTCCTCTCCATGGACCCGCCGGACCACACCGTCCAACGCCGCATGCTCGCCCCGGAGTTCAGCGTCCGCCGGATGCGCGAGCTGCGCGGCCGGGTGCAGCAGATCGTGGACGAGCAGATCGACCAGATGCTCGCCAAGGGCGCGGACGGCCCGGTGGACCTGGTCACCGCGCTCGCGCTGCCGGTGCCGTCCCTCGTCATCTGCGAACTGCTCGGCGTGCCGTACGAGGACCACGGCCGGTTCGAGGAGTGGGCGTGGGCCATCATGAACCACGACATCAGCGACGAGGACCGGGGCCGCGCGCACTACGAGCTGGACCGGTACGTGGACGGGCTGGTCACCGCCAAGGAGAGCGAGCCCGGCGACGACATGATCAGCCGGCTGATCGAGTTCAACCGGCAGACACCGGCGGTGGAGCACTCCGACATCGTCAGCATGTCCAAGCTGATGCTGGTCACCGGGCACGAGACCACCGCCAACATGATCGCTCTGGGCGTGCTGGCGCTGCTGGAGCACCCCGACCAGCTCGCCGCCCTCCGCGCGGAGCCCGAGCTGATGCCGAAGGCGGTGGAGGAGCTGCTGCGCCTGTTCTCCATCTCCGACGCGGGCACCGCCCGGGTCGCCCTGGAGGACATCGAGCTGGGCGGGGTGACCATCCGGGCCGGCGAGGGCATCCTGCCGCTGAACAACGCGGCCAACCACGACGAGCGCGTGTTCCCCGACCCCGACCGCCTCGACGTGCGGCGCGAGGCCCGCAGCCACCTGGCGTTCGGTTACGGCGTCCACCAGTGCATCGGGCAGAACCTGGCGCGCATGGAGCTGGACGTCGTCTACTCGACGCTGCTGCGGCGCGTGCCGACGCTGCGCCTGGCCGCCCCGCTGGAGGAGCTCAGGTTCAAGGACGACGCGATCGTCTACGGCCTGTACGAGCTGCCCGTCACCTGGTGACACCGCGGCCCCGCCCCCGTACCCCGCTTCCGTCACCGACACGTACCGAAAGGCAGCCATGACCCAGTCCGCCGACGCCGTACCCGAGACGGGGTCGCCGCTCCCGCGGTTCCCGATGCGGCGCACCTGTCCGTTCAGCGAGCCGCGCGAGTACGCCGGGATGCGCGCGAACGCCCCCGTCTCGCGTGCCGCGTTGAAGGTGAACGGCAAGCCGACCTGGCTGGTCACCCGGCACGAGGACGTCCGGCAGGTGCTGGGCGACAGCCGGGTGAGCTCCAACCTGAAACTGCCGGGCTACCCGCACCAGTTCCACATCCCCGAGGAGATGCTGGCGCAGGTCCGGCTGATGATGCTCAACATGGACCCGCCGGAGCACAGCGCCCAACGGCGCATGCTCATCCCGGAGTTCACCGCGCGGCGGGTGAGGGAGATGCGCCCGCGCATCCAGCAGATCGTGGACGAGCACGTCGACGCGATGCTGGCACAGGGCGGCCCGGTGGACCTGGTCACCGCGCTCGCGCTGCCGGTGCCGTCCCTGGTCATCTGCGAACTGCTCGGCGTGCCGTACGAGGACCACGCCCAGTTCGAGGAGTGGTCGGCGGCGATGATGAACCACGATCTGAGCCCGGCGGAGTACGGGGCGGCGGTGCAGGCCCTGGACACGTACCTCGACAAGCTCGTCACCCTCAAGGAGGACGAGCCGGGCGACGACCTCATCAGCCGGTTCCTGGAGAAGAACCGCACCGAGAAGGTCGCCGACCACGTCGACGTGGTGACGATGGCCCGGCTGATGCTGGTCGGCGGACATGAGACGACGGCGAACATGATCGCCCTCGGTGTGCTGGCCCTGCTCCGGCACCCCGAGCAGATGGCGGCGCTGCGGGACGACCCCGCGCTCCTGCCGAACGCCATCGAGGAGTTGCTGCGCGTCTTCTCCATCTCCGACTCCGGCACGGCGCGGGTGGCGGTGGCGGACATCGAGGTCGGCGGCGTCACCATCCGCGCCGGCGAGGGCATCCTCGCCCTGAACAACGCCGCCAACCACGACGAGTCCGTCTTCCCGGACCCGGGCACCCTCGACATCCGCCGCGAGGAGGCCCGCAGCCATCTCGCCTTCGGCTACGGCATCCACCAGTGCATCGGCGCCAACCTGGCCCGGGTGGAGCTGGAGACGGTCTACGGCACGCTGCTGCGCCGCGTCCCCGGCCTGCGGCTGGCGGCCGAGCCGGAGAAACTGCGCTTCAAGGACGACGCCATGGTCTACGGCGTCTACGAACTCCCCGTCACCTGGTGACGGCCGACCCGGACGGAGTCCCCCTCATGCGTGTCACCGCCGACCGCGACCGGTGCGTGGGCTCCGGCCAGTGCGCGATGCTCAGTCCCGAGGTGTTCGACCAGGACGACGACGGCCTCGTCCTGGTCCTGCGGGAGGTGCCGGGCGCGGATCTCCACGAGGAGGTGCACCGGGCCGCCGACCTGTGCCCGGCGCGCTCGATCCAGGTGCAGGACTGAATCTCGTCGGCCGTCATGGTCGCGGGCCTCGGAGGCGGATCGGCCACCTCCGAGGCCCGCGTCGCATCGATGGCCGCTCGTTCACGGGGTGGGCCGGGGCCCGGCCAGGGACTCGGCCTGGTCGAGGAAGCGGGGCAGCCACTGCTCGTAGGAGACGCCCGCGAGGAACCCCAGTGCCGCTTCCGCGTCCTTGCCGACCACCGTGTGCAGCGGGGTGCCGGGGTCGTCGGCGGCGGCGACGACGGCCTCGGCCGCCTCCGCGCAGTCGGCGGCGCCTTCCGCGACGCGGGCGAGGAACCGGGCCAGCCAGGCGTGGTCCGCGCGGTACGGGTCGTCCTCGGACGGTTTCCCGTCGCTCGCGCCGGCGACGGACCTGCCCTGGATGCGGGAGGCGAAGCTGCCCGGTTCCAGGCACACCACCCGGATGCCGAAGGGCTGGACCTCCGCGTACAGGGCCTCGCTGAGCGCGCCCAGGGCGGCCTTGCTCGCCGCGTAGAACCCGCCGTGCGGCACCGCGAACGTCCGCCCCGCGAGGGACGAGACGTTCACGATGACCCCGCTGCCACGGGCACGCATGCCGGGCAGCACGGCGCGGGACACGCGCAGCGGCCCCCAGAGGTTGGTCTCCATCAGGGCCCGCGCCTGGTCGAGCGGCATGGTCTCGACGGGGCCGGTCCGGTCGATGCCCGCGTTGTTGACCAGCACGTCGACAGGTCCGTGCCGGTCCTGCACCGCGGTGACGGCGGCGGTGACGGACGCGTCGTCGGTGACGTCCAGCCGGGGCACGTCCAGGGTGAGGTCCTCGGCGCGGGCGCGCCGGAGCAGTTCCTCCGCGCCGGCGGGGTCGCGGACGCAGGCGTGGACGCGGTCCCCGCGCCGTGCGAACGCCAGCGCCGTCTCCAGGCCGATGCCGCTGCTGCACCCGGTGATCAGGACCGACGTCACGACCGCACCGCCCACGTGGTCAGCAGGTCCAGGACGTCCTGGGCGTGCGCGGTCAGGTAGAAGTGGCCGCCCGGGTAGACGTGGAACTCGGACGCCGTGTCCGTGTGGCGCGACCATGCGCGGGCCTCGTCCACGGTGACCTTGGGGTCGTCGTCGCCGACCAGGCTGACGATGGGGCAGGCCAGGTTCGGGCCGGGCTCGTAGGTGTAGGTCTCGGCCGCGCGGTAGTCGGCGCGGATCGCGGGCAGGGCCATGCGGATCAGTTCCTCGTCGTCGAGGATGGCCGCGTCCGTGCCGCTCAACTGGCGCATCTCCTCGACGAGTCCGTCGTCGTCGCGCAGGTGGACCGTCTCGTGCCGCGGGCAGGAGGGGGCCCGGCGGGCGGAGGCGAACAGTGCGCGCGGGACGATGCCGTGGTCGCGTTCCAGCCGGCGGGCGACCTCGAAGCCGAGGGTGGCGCCCATGCTGTGGCCGAAGAGGACCAGCGGGCGGTCCGCCCACGGCAGCAGGACGGCGGTGACCTGGTCGGCGAGTTCGGCGATGCTCGTGGCGCACGGCTCGGTGCGGCGGTCCTGGCGCCCCGGGTACTGCACGGCGAGTACGTCCACGGAGGCCGGCATGCCCGCCGACACCGGGTGGTAGAAGGTGGCCGAGCCGCCGGCGTGCGGCAGGCACACCAGCCGGGCCGCCGCGTCCGGGCGGGGATGGTAGCGGCGGATCCAGAGACTGTCCTGCTCGGTGAGGGTGGTCATGGGGGCGGGCGTTCCCTTCCTGGGCTGCGGCGCGGGGCGCGGGGCGGTGCCCCTGAAGTCTCACGCGCGAAGCGGGGGCGGACCACCCCTACCCGCCCCAACCGGCCTGCTCAGGCGTTGAGGTAGGCCAGTACGGCGAGCACCCGGCGGTTGCTGTCGCCCGAGGGCGGCAGCATCAGCTTGGTGAAGATGTTGGAGATGTGCTTCGCCGCCGCGCCCTCGGTGATGGTGAGCCGCTGGGCGATCGCCGTGTTCGAGCAGCCCTCCGCCATCAGTTCCAGCACCTCGCGCTCGCGGGCGGTGAGCGCGGCCAGCGGCTCGTCCCGGGAGTGACTGGTCATCAGTTGGGCGACCACGGCGGTGTCCATGGCCGTGCCGCCGGCCGCGACCCGGCGCACGGCGTCGATGAACTGCTCGTCGTCCAGCACGCTGTCCTTGAGCAGATAGCCGATGCCGCCGGTGCCGTCGGCCAGCAGTTCGCGGGCGTACATCTGCTCGACGTGCTGGGAGAGGACGAGGATCGGCAGGCCGGGCTGCTCGCGGCGGGCGCGTAGGGCGGCCTGGAGGCCCTCGGTGGTGAAGGTGGGCGGGAGCCGTACGTCGACGATGGCGATGTCGGGCCGGTGCTCGGTGATCGCGGCGGCGAGGTCCGTGCCGTTGTCGACGGCGGCGACCACCTCGAAGTCATACGCCTCCAGCAGTTGGATGATCCCCTGCCTCAGGAGGAAGAGGTCTTCGGCGAGGACAACGCGCACGGCAACTCCATCTTCATCACGGTCGGACCGCCCGGTGGACTGTCGATCTCCAGGACCCCGTCAAAGGATGCCAGCCGCCGCCGGATGCCCGCGAGGCCGCTCCCGGCCGACGCGTCGGCGCCGCCGCGGCCGTCGTCGGTGACCCGGGCGTGCAGCATGCCCTCCTCGCACCAGGCGACGACCTCCACGCGCCGCGCGTCGGCGTGCTTGAGGGCGTTGGTGAGCAGCTCGGACACCGCGAAGTACACGGCGGACTCGACCGGGTCGGGCAGCCGGCCGGGCAGGTCCGCCACCACGGTGACGTGGAGCGGGCTGGCCAGGCCCAGGGCGCGCAGGGCGTCGGGCAGGCCCCGCTCGGCGAGGACCGGCGGGTGGATGCCGTGCACCAGGTCGCGCAGTTCGCGCAGTGCCTGCACCGACGAGGTGCGGGCCTGCCGCAGCAGCCGCCGGGCCTCCTCCGGGTCCTGGTTCATCGTCCGGTCCACGGCGCCGAGTTGGAGACCGAGGCTGACGAGCCGGGCCTGGGCTCCGTCGTGCAGGTCGCGTTCGATGCGGCGCAGTTCGGCGGCCTGGATGTCCAGGGCGCCGGAGCGGGTCTCGGACAAGTGCTGGACGCGCGAGGCCAGTTGGGACTGACGGGTGGGGCCGAGCAGGAAGCGGACGAAGTAGGCGTACCCCTTGAGCACCAGCGGGCCGAGGAACAGCCAGCCGGTGAGCACGACGAGTGCGAGCAGGGCCGCGGCGAGCGCGGCCGGCCAGCTGTCGACGGTGACGAAGGAGTACCAGCGGCCGTGTCCGTCGTCCGCGAGGGGCCGCCACAGGCCGCAGGCGAGGAACAGCCCCTCCCCCGCGTAGTAGAGCAGCGCGGCCGGGACGAACCCGACGAGGCCGACGACGCAGTTGAGGAGCAGCCACAGCAGGTCCCGCCAGGTCGCGGGGTCGGCGAGGATCCACTTGCAGCGCCGCATCCAGCCGACGATGTCCTTCTCGATCTCCTCCGGCTCGGGCCGGTAGGGCCGCTCCACCGGGACGCCGGAGCGCGCGGCGGCCCGCCGGTTGAGGTCGCACAGCCATCGCACGGCCCGGGTGAGGTAGGGCAGCGCGAGGAAGCCGATGCCGATGAGGCACAGGACGATGAAGTAGGTGGTGGAGACGAAGAGGACGACCGACAGCAGCGCTCCGGAGGCGATGGCCACGCCGACCAGGGTGTCCACGGTGGCGCGGCCGAGTCGGCCGCGCCACGTGACCGGCACAGTCTTCATGTCCTCATGCTCCCATTCCCGACCGCCCGTCATGGAGGGGCCGCCCCCGCCCGGGGAAAGCGGGGGCGGCCCGGCCAGGAGGTGACTCACGCGGCCTTCACCGTCTCCACGGCGGGGCTGCGCATGCCGCGCCAGGACGGCAGCAACGTGGCGCCGAACACCAGCAGCAGCGATCCGCCGACGATGGCGAGGTAGATGCCGATGGATCCGGAGGGCAGGTAGGAGTCGCTCTTGACGAGGCTGTAGGGGACGATGGTCGTCGCGGAGGCGACGGTGCCGAGGACGGTGGCGACGACGCCGATCAACAGGCCCTCGACGGTCAGCATGCCGAGCACCTGGGCGCGGGTCGCGCCGGTGAGCCGCTGGAGGCCGAACTCGGCGCGCCGTTTCCGGGTGACGGACACCAGGGTGTTGACGACGGTGATCGCGGCGTACCCGACGATCATGGCGACGATGGTGTAGTTGGCGGAGACCAGGATCTGCTGGATCTGGTTGTTCCGGCCGGCCAGTGAGGAGCTGTCGTCCAGTTCGGTGCCGGGCACCTGGGCGGCCAGCGCGGCGAGGCGTGCGTGGACGTCGGCGCCGCCGCCGCGCGCGGTGCGGACGAGGATCTGGTGCGGCAGCCCGTCACCGGTGTGCGGGGCGAGGGTGGCCGCGGGCAGCGTCAGGTACTCCTGCTTGGGGTTGTCGGCGTACAGGGCCACGACGGTGGGGCGTACGGCGGTGCCGTCCCCGAGGTGCATCGGCAGCCGCTCGCCGACCTTCACCCCGTACTCCCGGGCCTTCTTGTCGGACAGGGCCACGGTGTCACCGCGCAGGCCGGTGAGGGAACCGGCGACCACGGGCAGGTCCAGGCTCTGCCGCACGCCGTCGGCGGAGACGCCGCGCAGGTCGACCTGGTCCGGGCCGCCGGCGCGGTCCACGAAGCCGCGGCTGGTGACGAACTCGGAGGCCGCGGCCACCCCCGGGGTGGCGCGCACCCGGTCGACGACACCGGGCGCGAATCCGCCCGTCGTGGAGTCGAGGACGTAGTCGGCGAGGATGTTGCGGTCGTAGGAGGTCCGCGAGACGTGGTCCTCGGTGGACTGCATGTACAGGGTGCCGGTGGCGATGCCGATGAGCAGGACGATCGGCGCGACCGCGCCCGCCATGCGGACGTTGGCGGTGGCGGCGTTGCGCAGCGCCAGCTGACCGGAGAGCCCGGAGAGGGCCCGCACCGGCAGGCGGAGCAGCGCGACCATGGCCTTGGTGATGCCGGGGGCGAGCAGGGCGAGCCCGATGCAGAAGAGCACGGAGGCGGGTCCGGCGGTGCTGGCGAGGGTGGGGCCGTCCTCCATGACGGTGGCGGTGGCGACGGCCAGGCCGATGCCGTTGGCCAGGAAGAACAGCGCGAGCAGCAGCCGGGGCACGCTGAACCAGCGGGTGCCGGCGGTGGATTCGGCCAGCGCGGCGACCGGTTCGGTGCGGGCGGCGCGCCGTCCGGCGAAGCGGGTGGCGCCGGCCGCGGCGAGGACGGTGACGACGGCTCCGACGGCCATCGGCATCCAGCCGGCGTGGTAGACGATCGCCGGCGACACCACACCGCTGGCGGTCAGCACCCCGAACAGCAGCCGCCCGATGGCGTAGCCGGGCAGCAGGGCGAGCAGGACGGAGCCCACCGACAGCACGGCCGTCTCGGTGAGGATCATGCGGCGCAGCTGGTGCGGGGTGGAGCCGACGGCGCGCAGCAGGGCCATCTCGCGGGCGCGCTGCTGGAGGGAGAGGCCGAGGGTGGAGGCGACGCCGAACATGACGATCAGGACGACGGAGGAGCCGAAGACCGCGGCGAGGATGACGACGGTGCGCTTGCTGGAGAGGGTGCCGGGCAGTTCGGCCAGTCCCCGGCGTTCGCCGGTCAGCACCTCGGCACGGTCGCCGACCTCGGCGCGCACCGCGTCCGCGACCGCGGCGACCCGGGCGCCGGGGGCGGGCAGGACTCCGATGGAGTCGATCCGGCCACCGGCGAGGGTGCGGGCCTCGTCGTCCGTGAAGAACACGGCGGCGTCGGGGTTGTGGTCGCCGCGCTGCTCGGCGATCCCGCTGACCAGGAACCGGCGGACCGTGCCCTGGACGACGATGTCGACCGAGGATCCCGGGCGCGCTCCGGCGCGCCGGGCGAGGTCCGCGTCGAGAACGGCCTCGCCGCCGGCGACGGGGGTTTTTCCGGCGGCGAGGGTATAGGGGGTGAGCCGGGCGGAGGCCCAGCCGTGGCCGTACGAGGCGGACTCGCCGGTCACCGGCTTGCCGTCCTTGAGGACGGTGGCCGGGACGGACACGTCGCCGACGGCCGCGCGGACGCCCCGTACCCGGGCGACCTCGCCGACGAGGCCGGGGGCGATGCGGTGGCGCTCGGTCAGGGCGGTGGAGTCGTAGGTCTGTTCACCGGTGACGACGACCGGGGCGCCGCCCAGGCGCTGGGGTTCGGCCGCCATGCGGACGCCCGTCTCCATCAGGCCGCCGCAGCCGATGACGATCGCGGCGCCGAGGAACATGGCGAGGAAGGTCGCGACGAAGCTCGTCCTGCGGAACTTCAGGGTGCGCAAGGCCAGGCGCCACATCAGTACCGCCCTCCCGAGGGCTGCGCGGCGCCCTGCCGGTGGGTGTCGTCCTCCCAGGCGCCGAGCCGGGTCATCCGGGCGGCGACGGCCTCGGCCGTCGGCCGCAGCAGTTCGCCGGCGAAGGCGCCGTCGGCGAGGAAGACCACGCGGTCGGCGTAGGAGGCGGCCACCGGGTCGTGGGTGACCATGACCAGCGTCTGGCGGGCGGTGTCGACGGACTCGCGCAGCAGACCGAGCACGGAGGCGGCGGTGCGGGTGTCGAGGGCGCCGGTGGGCTCGTCGGCGAAGACCACGGCGGGGCGGGTCACCAGGGCGCGGGCGATGGCGACGCGCTGCTGCTGGCCGCCGGAGAGCTGGGAGGGCAGGTGGCCGAGCCGCTCGGCCAGGCCCACGCGCTGCACGACGGTGCGGATCAGGCTCTTGTCGGGCCGCTGTCCGGCCAGTTGCAGCGGCAGGGTGATGTTCTGCATGACGGTCAGCGCGGGCAGCAGGTTGAAGGACTGGAAGATGAAGCCGATCCGGTCGCGGCGCAGCTTGGTCAGCCGGGTGTCGTCCAGGCCGGCGAGGTCGGTGCCGCCGACGGTGACCGTGCCGGAGGTGGGCTGGACCAGTCCCGCGGCGCAGTGCAGGAAGGTGCTCTTGCCCGATCCGGACGGTCCCATGACGGCGGTGAAGGTGCCGTCGGCGAAGCTCACGGTGAGCCCGCGGAGCGCGGCCACCTGGCTGTCCCCTCGGCCATAGGTCTTCGACACGGCGTCCAGCCGTACCGCCTCCGCCCGGCGGAGGTCGTGTGAAGTGTGCACGGGGGCTCCCCTACGAGATTTCGCTTCTCACGCGGTGTCTGCGGACCAGATTAGGAACGCCGGGACCGCGGCGCATTGGCATTGCCAGGCCGGTTCGAGGTAGAGGTTTCTCTACCTCGAACCGGCAGGTTCCGGCGGGTGTCCACCACCTTTGTGCCGCGGTGTCATCACCCTTGTCCGCATATTTGACTCCCCTTCGAAAGGGCCGGTTGCCACCCGTGTCCCGGGGCTTGTCCGCGGGTACCGTCGGAACCGTCCACGGAAATCCGCGAAAGAAGGGAAGTGCCATGGTCACGAGGCCTGACCAAGAACTGACCGCACGGGTCCGGCCCGACGGATATCTGGAGCTGTTCTCCCGGCGCACCGGGAAGCGGCACCGATGCGGCCCACGCGGCACGACGATGTGGCTGGCGCTCCAGCGCAGCGGCTGGCAGCCCGAATCGGCCGCGGATGAAATCGCCCTGCAATTAGGTGTCGATCCGGCCAGTATCCGATGCGATATCCACGCGTGGCTGGCGCATTTCCGCGAGGCCGGCGAGTGAAGAGGAATCGGGGCGCGGGCAGCCTTTCGGCCGCCCGCGCCCCTTCTCTTCCGACCGCCCCGGATTTCAGGACGCGACGGTGGACCGGGCCGCCGTGAGCCACGCCTCGACCGCCTCGGCGGTGGTCTCCGCGCGGTCCTCCAGCATCGTGAAGTGCGTGCCGGGCACGTCGGCCGGCTCGTGCTCCGTGGGCCAGCTCGCCCGCCAGTCGTCGCTGCCGGCGGCGAAGGACTCCGTGGGCCGTACGAACAGCACGGGCGCCGCCAGGGCGCCGGGCAGGCAGTGCTGGATCAGGTCGCTGTAGCGGCTCATGGCGGCGAGGCGGGCGGTCCCGAAGCCCCCGAGGGACGACTCCCGGTCCAGCATGCCGTCGAACATCTGCCGCCACAGGTCGTCCTTGCCGTCGTCCCCGGGCAGATAGGTGTCCAGCAGCACCACGCCGGCGGCCGGCTGTCCGGCCTTCTCCATGATCTCGGCCGCCGCGTGGGCGAACTGACCGCCGGAGGAGTAGCCGACGAGCACGTACGGCCGTTCGTCCGCGCAGGCCCGGCGGATGCCCTCGACGACCACCTCCACCACCGCGTCCACGGAACGCGGCAGCGCCTCGCCGGGGCCGAAGCCGGGCACCGCGGGCACCACGACGTCCCGGCGGCCGTCGAAGTGCCGGGCGAAGCGGGCGTACTGGTGGGCGCCGCCGAGCGCCATCGGCGAGGGCAGGCAGACGAGCCGTGGGGCGGCGTCGCCGGTGGCCAGCCGCACCGGGTCGGGGACGGCGCCGAACTCGGCCAGGGAGGAGAAGCCGGGCAGGATGTCGGCCACGGTGCGCAGGAGGTCGATGGCCCGCTCCATGCGCCCGTCCGAGGCCGCGCGCCGCACCAGCCCGCTGACGGATTCGAGGTCACCGGCGCCGGCCGGGCCGGGAGCGCCGCCCGCCAGGTGCCCGCGCAGGGCGGCGGCGAGAGCGGCCGGGGTGCGGTGGTCGAAGACGGCCCCGGCCGGCAGGGTGCTGCCCAGGGCGGCGCCGAGGGCCCCGCGGAGTTCGGCCGCGGAGACGGAGTCCATGCCGATCTCCAGGAAGACGGCGTCGGGCTCGACGGCCTCCGGTCCCGGGTGCCCGAGGATCGCCGCGGTCTGGGCCCGGATCACCTCGGTCAGCAGCGCCTCCTGTTCGGCCGGCGGGGCACCGGCGAGCCGTTGCCCGAGCGGCCTGGCGTCCACGGGCGCGGCGGGCGACGCGGGTTCGGCGGCCGGAAGGGCGGTGAGGGCCACGTCCGCGTTCAGCCAGTACCGCTCGTGCCGGAACGCGTAGGTGGGCAGGTCCACGCGGGCCGTGCCGGGGAAGAGCGCCGCCCAGTCGGGGGCGAGGCCGTCGGTGTACAGACGGGCGAGACCCGTGAGGAGGGCCACGGGCTCGCTGCCGTGGCGCCGGCCGAGGGCGACGAGGACGGCGCCGTCGGCCGCCGGGCACGCGCGGACGAGGCCGGTGAGCACGGCGTCCGGGCCGACCTCCACGAAGCGGCCGACGCCCGAGGCGGCGAGGGCCGTGACGGCGTCGGCGAAGCGGACCGTCTCCCGCACGTGCCGCACCCAGTAGCCGGGGTCGCACAGCTGCTCGCCGTCGACGGGGCGCCCGGTGAGCGTGGACACCAGCGGGATGCGCGGCTGATGGAACGTCAGCTTCTCGGCGACCGCCCGGAACGCGTCGAGCATGCCGTCCATCAGGGGCGAGTGGAAGGCGTGCGAGACGGTGAGCCGCTTGGTCTTCGCGAAGCCCTCGGCGGCGGCGAGCACCGCCGCCTCCTCGCCCGAAAGCACCACGGAGGACGGCCCGTTGACCGCGGCCAGCCCGACGCGGTCGTCCAGCAGCGGCCGTACCTGCTCCTCGCCGGCCTGTACGGCGACCATCGCGCCGCCCTCCGGCAGCGCCTCCATCAGCCGGCCGCGGGCGGCGACCAGGGTGCAGGCGTCGTCCAGGTCGAGGACGCCGGCCACATGCGCGGCGGCGATCTCCCCGACGGAGTGCCCGGCCAGGACGTCGGGCCGCACGCCGAAGGACTCCAGCAGGCGGAACAGGGCCACCTCGAAGGCGAACAGCGCCGGCTGGGCGTACCCCGTGCGGTGGACGGCGTCGGCGTCGTCGCCGGCCAGCAGTCCGGCGAGGTCCAGGCCGAGCCGGGCGTCGACCGCGTCGAAGGCGTCGGCGAACACCGGGTAGCGGGCGCGCAGTTCGAGGCCCATGCCGAGGCGCTGGGCGCCCTGGCCGGTGAACAGGAACGCCGTACGGGTGCCGGTCCGCGCCCTGCCGGTGGCGGCCGTGGGGGCGGGGGTACCGTCGGCGAGCGCGCGCAGTCCGGCGAGAAGCTGGTCCCGGTCGGTGCCGGTGACGGCCGCGCGGTGGTCGAAGGCGGTGCGCCGGGTGCCGAGGGCCCTGGCGACGGCCGCCGGGTGCAGCTCGGGCCGGTCCGCCAGGAAGGCGTGCAGGCGCTCGGCCTGCGCGGGCAGGGCCGCTGCCGAGCGGGCGGACAGGGGCCAGACGACCGCCGGGGCGTCCGGTTCGGCCTCCGCCGGCTCCTGCGCGGGCGCCTCCTCGATGATGGCGTGGGCGTTGGTGCCGCTGATGCCGAAGGAGGACACACCGGCCCGGCGCGGACGGTCGGTCCGGGGCCAGGGCCGCTCCTGCGTCAGCAGGCGGACCTGCCCGGCGTCCCAGTCGACCTTCGTGGACGGCTGATCGACGTGCAGGGTCCTCGGCAGCACCCCGTGACGCATCGCCATCACCATCTTGATGACGCCCGCGACACCGGCGGCGGCCTGCGTGTGCCCGATGTTCGACTTCACCGACCCCAGCCACAACGGCGCGTTCGCGGAGCGCTCCTGCCCGTAGGTGGCCAGCAGCGCCTGCGCCTCGATCGGGTCACCCAGCGTCGTCCCCGTACCGTGCGCCTCCACCACGTCCACGTCCGCCGCCGACAACCGGGCCGACGCCAACGCCTGCCGGATCACCCGCTGCTGCGACGGACCGTTCGGCGCCGTCAGACCATTGGACGCCCCGTCCTGGTTCACGGCCGAACCCCGCACCACCGCCAGCACCGGATGCCCGTTGCGCCGCGCGTCCGACAGCCGCTCCAGCACCAGGACGCCCAGTCCCTCGGAGAAGCCGGTGCCGGCCGCGTCGTCGGCGAAGGAGCGGCAGCGCCCGTCCGGGGAGAGGGCGCCCTGCCTGCTGAACTCCACGTACGTGCCCGGCGAGGCCATCACCGTCACTCCCCCGGCCAGCGCCAGGGTGCACTCGCCCTGCCGCAGCGCCTGCGCGGCCAGGTGCAGCGTGACGAGCGACGACGAGCAGGCGGTGTCCACGCTGAGCGTCGGCCCCTCCAGGCCGAGGGTGTAGGCGACGCGGCCGGAGACGATGCTGCCCGAGCCGAAGCTGCCGAAGTAGTCGTGGTACATGACGCCCGCGAACACGCCGGTGCGGCTGCCGCGCAGCCCGGCGGGGTCGATGCCGGCGTTCTCCAGGGCCTCCCAGGAGCCTTCGAGCAGCAACCGCTGCTGCGGGTCCATGACGAGGGCCTCGTTCGGGCTGATGCCGAAGAACGCGGCGTCGAAGTCCCCCGCGTCGTGCAGGAACCCGCCCTCACGGGTGCGGGAGCGGCCCGGCACGCCCGGCGTCGGGTCGTACAGGTCCGGGTCCCAGCCGCGGTCGCCGGGGAACGGGGTGATGCCCTCCGCGCCGTCCGCGACCAGCCGCCACAGGTCCTCCGGGGACCGCACTCCGCCCGGGTAGCGGCAGGCCATGCCGACGATCGCGATCGGTTCCCGGGCCGCCGCGGTCAGCGCGCGGTTGCGTTCCCGCAGCCGCTCGATCTCCTTCAGCGAGGCGCGCAGCGCCTCGACCATCCTGGTGTCCGGCTTCTCGGACTCGGCCATGGTCCTCTTCCTTGTCGCGGGCGTCGTCACAAGCCGTGCCGTCCCGGCGCGGCTTCACCGCGCGTGGTCCCGGCGCGGCTTCCCTGCTCGGCGTCACAGCGCGTCGTCGTCGCCGACGAGGTCGTCGAGCGCCATGCTGATCAGGCTCTCGGCGTCCATGGCGTCGATCGGCGCGCGGCCGTTTCCGCCGTCCTGCGCCGGCTCCGGCGCGGGCCGCAGCCCGGCGAGTTCGAGCAGGCTGTCCAGCAGGCCGGCCTCGCGCAGCCGCCCCACCGGGATGGCGGCGAGCGCGGCCCGCACGGTGTCCTCCTCGGCGCGCGGGCCGCCGCCGGTACGCGGGGCCAGCTCACCGGCCAGGTGGTCGGTGAGCGCGGCCGGCGTGGGGTGGTCGAAGACGAGCGTGGCGGTCAGCCTGAGGCCGGTGGCCTCGTTGAGCCGGTTGCGGAACTCGACGGCGGTCAGCGAGTCGAAGCCGAGGTCCTTGAAGGGCAGGCCGGCCTCGAACTCCTCGACGCCGAGCACCGCCCGGGCCTCGTCGCGCACCAGCCGCAGCAGCCGTTCGGTCCGCTCCTCGGGCGTGAGCGCGGCCAGTTCGCGGCGCAGCGCCGACGCGGCGGCCGACGCCCCGGGCCCGGTCCGGCGCGGCGCCCGCACCAGGGAGCGCAGCAGCGGGGCGACCCGGGCGGCCTCGCGCGGGGCGAGGTCCAGGCGGGCCGGCAGCAGGAGCGGTTCGGCGCGGCCCACGCCCGTGTCGAACAGGGCGAGCCCCCTCTCCGCGTCGAGGGCGAGCACCCCGCCGGAGGCCATGCGGCGGGCGTCGGTGTCGCCGAGCCGGTCGGCCATGCCGCCGCTGCCCGCCCAGGCGCCCCAGGCCAGCGAGAGCGCGGGCAGGCCGAGCGACCCGCGGTGGGCGGCGAGGGCGTCGAGGAAGGTGTTGCCCGCGGCGTAACCGGCCTGGCCGGGGCTGCCGAGCAGGCCCGCCGCGGAGGAGAACAGCACGAACGCCGTCAGGGGCCGCTCCCGGGTCAGTTCGTGCAGGTGCCAGGCGGCGTCCAGCTTGGGCCGCAGGACCGCGTCCAGCCGCTCGGGGGTGAGCGAGGTGAGGACGGCGTCGGCGAGGACGCCCGCGGTGTGCACGACGGCGGAGACCGGGTGTTCGTCCAGGACGCGGGCGAGGGCGGCGCGGTCGGCGGCGTCGCAGGCGACGACGGTCACCCGGGCGCCGAGCGCGGTGAGTTCGTCCCGCAGGCCGGCCGCGCCGGGCGCGTCGGGTCCGCCGCGGCTGAGCAGCACCAGCCGCTCGGCGCCGTGCGCGGTGACCAGGTGCCGGGCGACCAGCCCGCCCAGGGCGCCGGTGCCGCCGGTGACGAGGACACCGCCGGAGAAGTCGGCCGGGGCGGGCTCCGCCAGGCGCGGCGCGCGCACCAGCCGGGGCACGCTCAGCCCGCCGTCCCGCAGGGCCAGTTGGGGTTCGCCGGAGGCGACGGCGGAGGGCAGCAGCCGGCGGGAGGCGTCCGTGTCGTCCAGGTCGGCGAGGACCATCCGGTCGGGGTGTTCGGTCTGGGCGGAGCGGATCAGGCCCCACGCGGTGGCGGCGCCGGGGTCGGTGACGTCCCCGGGGCCGGTCGCGCCGCGCGTCGCCAGCACCAGGGTGGTGTCGGCGAACCGTGCGTCGGCCAGCCAGTCCTGCACCAGGGTGAGCAGCCGCCGGACGCCGGCCCGGGCCGCGTCCGGACCGTCGCCGCCGGTGTGGACGACGACCAGGGTGTCGGGGGCCTGCCCGGCGGCCTCGGCCAGGTCGTCGGCGACGGCCACCTCGGCGACCTCGCCGGCCAGGGCGCCGGCCAGTTCCCGGTGGCCGGGGCCGAGGACGGTCCACCGCCCGGCCTGCGGGGCCGCGGGAACGGAGACGGGCACCCAGTCGAGAGCGAACAGGTCGTCGTGTCCCCCGCTCGCAGCCGCGGCGATCCGCTCCGGGTCGACCTCCCGCAGCGACAGGGACGCCACGCGCACCACCGGCCGGCCGGTCTCGTCGGCGGCCTCGATGCGCACCGCGCCGGTGCCCGCCGGGGCGATCCGCACGCGCAGGGCGGTCGCGCCCGGCGCGTACAGCTCCACGCCGTTCCAGGCGAAGGGCAGCGTCATGCGCTCCTCGGCTCCGGCGCGCAGCCCGATGGCGTGCAGGGCGGCGTCGAACAGCGCCGGGTGCAGGCCGAACGCGGCGCCGTCGGTGGGGACGGCGACCTCGGCGTACGCCTCCTCGCCGTGCCGCCAGGCCGCGCGCAGGCCCTGGAAGCGGGGCCCGTACTCGGCGCCCAGTCCGGCCAGCCGGTCGTAGACGCCGTCCAGGTCGACCGGTTCGGCGCCGGGCGGCGGCCAGGCGGTGAGGTCGTGGCCGGGCCTGTCCCCGGCGGGGCGGAGCGTGCCGGTGGCGTGGGTGGTCCACGGGTCGCCGTCGACCGCGGCGGCGTACACGCGGAAGGCGCGGGCGCCGGTCGCGTCGGGTTCGCCCACCGTGCACTGGAGGCGGACGGCGCCGTCCTCGGGCAGCGGCAGCGGTTCGGTGACGGTCAGGTCCTCCACCGTGCCGCAGCCGACGCGGGCACCGGCGGCGAGGGCCATCTCGACGAAGGCGGTGCCCGGCAGCAGCGGCACCCCGCCGACGCTGTGGTCGGCGAGCCACGGGTGGTCGGCGAGGGAGAGCCGGCCGGTGTGGAGGGTGCCGTCGGCGCCGGCGAGTTCGACGGCGGTGCCGAGCAGCGGGTGGTCGGCCGCCGGGCGGGGCAGGCCGACGTCGCCGGTCATCCAGTAACGGCCGCGCTGGAAGGCGTAGGTGGGCAGGTCCGAGCCGTCCCGGTGGCTCAGCAGCGGCGCCCAGTCGACGGCGCGGCCGTGCACGTGCAGGGCGGCGAGCCCGGTGAGCAGGGCTTCGGTCTCCTCGCGGTCCTTGCGCAGCAGCGGTACGACGGCCGTCCCGTCGGGCAGGCACTCGCCGGCCGCGGTGGTCAGCGCGCTGCCCGGGCCGACCTCCGCGAAGTGCCGTGCGCCGGCCGCGTACAGGGCGGTGACGGCGTCGGCGAAGCGGACGGCCTCACGGGCGTGCCGCACCCAGTACTCGGGCGTGGACAGCTCCTCGGGGGTGGCCGGGGCGCCGGTGAGGGTGGAGACCAGCGGGATGCGCGGCGTCCCGTACGACAGGGAGGCGGCGACCTCGCGGAACCCGGCCAGCATCGGCTCCATCAGCTCCGAGTGGAAGGCGTGGCTGACGGCCAGTTCCCTGGTGCGCTCGAAGCGGGCGGCCAGGGCGCGGGCGGGGCCGGCGGGGCCGGAGACGACGACGGACGTGGGCCCGTTGACGGCCGCGATCCCCACGCCGTCGCCCAGCAGCGGCGTGATCTCGTCCTCGGTGGCGCGTACGGCGATCATCGCGCCGCCCTCGGGCAGGGCCTGCATGAGGCGTCCCCGGGCGGCGACGAGCGTGCAGGCGTCCCCCAGGTCGAGCACGCCGGCGACGTGGGCGGCGGCGAACTCGCCGACGGAGTGCCCGGCGACGAGGTCGGGCCGGACGCCGAACGACTCCAGCAGCCGGTACAGGGCGACTTCCAGCGCGAACAGGGCGGGCTGGGTGTACTCGGTGCGCCCCAGCAGTTCGGCGGAGTCCAGGACGTCGGCGAGCGGCCGGTCCAGCAGCGGGTCGAGCCGGTCCCGGACCTCCTCGAAGGCGGCGGCGAAGACGGGGAACGCCGCCGCGAGGCGGGTGCCCATGCCCGGCAGCTGCGAGCCCTGACCGGAGAAGAGGAAGGCGAGCCGGCCGTCGGTGGCGGTGCCGAGGACGCCGGACGGCGGGGTACGGCCCTCCGCCAGGGCCCGGACGCCCGCGGTCAGTTCGTCGCGGGTGCGGCCGAGGACGGCGGCCCGGTGGCCGAGCCGGGTGCGGGCGTGGGCGAGCGCGCCGGCGAGGCGGTGCGGGTCGGTGTCCGGGGCGGCGGCCAGGTGCTCCAGCAGCCGGGCGGCCTGGGCGCGCAGGGCCTTCGGGGTGTGACCGGACAGCAGCCACGGCACGGTGCCGGTCGGCGGTGCCGGAGGCTCCTGGGCCGGTTCTCCGGCGGGCGGCGCGGCTTCGATGATCACGTGGGCGTTGGTGCCGGAGATGCCGAAGGAGGAGACGCCGGCGCGGCGCGGGCGGCCCGGGTCGGGCCAGGGGCGGTTCTCGGTCAGCAGCCGGACGTTGCTCCCCTCCCACTCCACGTGCCGGGAGGGCCGGTCGACGCCGAGGCTGGCCGGCAGGGTCTCGGCGCGCAGGGCCTCGACCATCTTGATGACACCGGCGACACCGGCGGCGGCCTGGGTGTGCCCCAGGTTGGACTTGACCGAGCCGAGCCACAGCGGGCGGTCCTCGGTGTGCTCGGCGCCGTAGGTGGCGATCAGCGCCTGGGCCTCGATGGGGTCGCCGAGGGTGGTGCCGGTGCCGTGCGCCTCGACCACGTCGACCTCGGCCGCCGGGACGCCGGCCGCCTGGAGGGCGCGGCGGATGACGCGCTGCTGGGCGGGGCCGTTGGGGGCGCTGATGCCGTTGGAGGCGCCGTCCTGGTTGACGGCGGTGCCGCGCAGCACGGCGAGGATCGTCCGGCCGTTGCGGCGGGCGTCGGAGAGCCGTTCCAGCAGCAGGACGCCGGCGCCCTCGCCGAAGCCGGTGCCGTCGGCGGCGTCCGCGAAGGGCTTGCAGCGGCCGTCCCGGGACAGGCCCCGGTGCCGGCTGAACTCCACGAAGGTGCCCGGGGTGGCCATGACGGTCACGCCCCCGGCCAGCGCCAGGGAGCAGTCGCCCTGCCGCAGCGCCTGCGCGGCCAGGTGCAGCGCCACCAGCGAGGAGGAGCAGGCCGTGTCGACGGACAGGGTCGGGCCCTCCAGGCCGAGGGTGTAGGCGACGCGGCCGGAGACCACGCTGCCGGAGCCGAAGCTGCCGAAGTAGTCGTGGTACATGACGCCCGCGAACACACCGGTGTCGGAACCGCGCAGGGTGGCGGGGTCGATGGAGGCGCGCTCCAGCGCCTCCCAGGAGGTCTCCAGCAGCAGCCGCTGCTGGGGGTCGGTGACCAGGGCCTCCTCGTCGTCCATGGCGAAGAACGCCGGGTCGAAGTCGGCGGCGTCGTACAGGAAGGCGCCGTGCCGGGTGTAGCTGGTGCCGGGCCGGTCCAGGGTCGGGTCGTACAGGTTCTCGACGTCCCAGCCGCGGTCGGTGGGGAACTCGCCGATGGCGTCCCGGCCTTCGGCCACCAGTCGCCACAGGTCCTCCGGGGAGGCGATGCCGCCGGGGAAGCGGCAGGCCATGCCGATGACGGCGATCGGCTCGTCGGCGGCGGTGTCCCGGGCGGCGGTGGGGGCGGTGGCGGCGGCGAGGGTGCCGGTGAGTTCGCCGAGCAGGTGGCGGGCGAGTCCGGCGGGGGTGGGGTGGTCGAACACGAGGGTGGCGGGCAGCCTCAGGCCGGTGGCCGCGGAGAGCCGGTTGCGCAGTTCGACGGCGGCCAGCGAGTCGAAGCCGAGTTCCCGGAAGGCCAGGGTGCGGCCGACGTCCTGGGCGGAGCGGTAGCCGAGGATGGTCGCGACATGGCTCTGCACGAGCTCGGTGAGGAACGGTTCGCGCTCCGCCTCCAGCAGCCCGGCGAGCCGGTCCCGCAGCCCGTCGGCGCCACCGCCGGCGCCCGGCCCGGTGGCCGCACCGGCCCGCCGTACGGGGACCAGGGCGCGGAACAGCGGGGCCAGGCCCTCCCCTTGTGCGCGCAGGGAGGCCATGTCCAGCTTCACCGGCAGCACGGCGGGGTCGGCGCCGCGCAGGGCGGCGTCGAAGAGGGCGACGCCCTCCTCGGTCTCCAGCGGGGCGACACCGCCGCGTGCGATGCGCGTGAGGTCCGTCTCGTCGAGGGTGCCGGTCATGCCGCCCGCCTGCGCCCACAGGCCCCAGGCCAGGGAGTGGGCGGGCAGTCCGAGGGTACGGCGGTGTACGGCGAGGGCGTCGAGGTAGGCGTTGGCGGCGGCGTAGTTGGCCTGGCCCGGCGAGCCCAGCGTGGCGGCGGACGAGGAGAACAGCACGAACGCCGCGAGGTCCAGGCCGGCGGTGAGTTCGTGCAGGTTCCAGGCGGCGTCGGCCTTGGGCCGGAACACCGTGTCGATCCGCTCCGGCGTCAGGGAAGTGAGCACGCCGTCGGCGAGGACGCCGGCCGCGTGGATCACGGCGGTCAGCGGCCGGTCGGCCGGTACGGCGTCCAGCACGGCGGCGAGCGCGGCCCGGTCGGCGACGTCGCACGCGGCGCTCGTCACCTCGGCGCCCAGCGCGGCCAGTTCGGCGACGAGGTCGTCAGGAGCACCGCTACGGCTCACCAGCAGCAGGTGCCGCACGCCCCGCTCGGCGACCAGGTGCCGGGCGAAGATCCGCCCGAGGGCACCGGAGGCGCCGGTGAGCAGAACGGTGCCGCGGCCGAGGCCGGAACCGTCCCCGGTCTCCTCGTCGTCGGCGGCGCCGTCGGTGACGCGGGTCAGCCGGGGCACCTGCCAGGTGCCGTCGCGGTAGGCCAGGTGGGGCTCGCCGGTGGCGACGGCCTCGGCGAGGCGTCCGGCGTCCGGCTCGTCGCCCGCCTCGGCCTCGACGAGCACGATCCGGCCGGGGTTCTCCGACTGGGCGGAGCGGACCAGGCCGCCGGCCGCGGCTCCCGCGGGGTCGGTGCCGGTGACCACGACCAGGGTGGTGTCGGCGGTGGCGAGCGCGGGGCGCAGCCGGTCGAGGACCGTGTCGACGGCCGCCCGCGCCTCGGCGGCGCTCGTTCCGGCCGGGGCGCGCACCACTTCCGGTGCCGTTTCGGCGGGCGGGGCCGACGGGGCCGGCACCCAGGTGACGCGGTACAGCGCGCCCGCGCGGGCCGAACGGGCCGCGGCGGCCAGGGCCTCGGTCCGCAGGGGCCGCAGGGTGAGCGCGTCGACGGTGGCGACCGGCGCGCCGGTGGGGTCGGCGAGCGTGAGCGAGACGGTGCCCTCGCCGGTGGGCCGGACGTGGACGCGCAGCGCGGTCGCGCCGGTGGCGTACAGCCGTACCCCGGACCAGGCGAACGGCAGCAGGGCCTCGTCGCCGGCGGCGTTGGTGAGGCCGACGGTGTGCAGGGCGGCGTCCGACAGCGCGGGGTGCAGGGCGAAGCCGTCGGGGGCCGCGTCGGTCGCGACCTCGGCGTACAGGCCGTCCGGGGTGCGCCAGGCGGCGCGCAGGCCCTGGAAGAGGGGGCCGTAGCCGAGGCCGAGGGCGGCGAGTTCGTCGTACAGGCCGTCGAGCGGTACCGGTTCGGCGTCCCGCGGGGGCCAGGCGGTGAGCGGGGCCGGGTCGGCGGGCAGGGTGCCGGTGGGGGCGAGCAGGCCGTCGGCGTGCCGGGTCCAGGGCAGGTCCTCGTCGGGGTCCTCGGGCCGGGACCAGATGGTGACCGGGCGGGTCTCCCCCTCGGGCGGGCCGACGGTGACCTGGAGCTGGACGGCGCCGTGGTCGGGCAGGACCAGCGGTGCGTGCAGGGTGAGTTCGGCGATGTCGCCGCAGCCGGCCTGGTCGCCGGCGCGCAGCGCGAGTTCCAGGTGCCCGGTGCCGGGGAAGAGCAGCCGGCCGCCGACCCGGTGGTCCTCCAGCCAGGGCTGGGTGCCCGGGGAAAGCCGGCCGGTGAGGACGACGCCTTCGCTGTCGGCCCGTATCATCGCGGCGCCGAGCAGGGCGTGGTCGGTCGGGTCGAGGCCGGCGGAGGTGACGTCGGCGCCGCTCGCGGTGGAGTCGAGCCAGTACCACTCGCGCTGGAAGGCGTAGCCGGGCAGCGGGACGCGGCGCGGCCGGCGGCCCTCGGCGACGGCGGTCCAGTCGACGCCGGCGCCGTGGGTGAACGCCTCGCCCAGGGCGGTCAGCAGCCGGTCCCGGCCGCCTTCGTCGCGGCGCAGGGAGCCGACGGCGGCCACGGCGTCGTCGGTCTCCTGGATGCCGACGGTGAGCACCGGGTGCGGGCTGGACTCGATGAACAGGTGGTGCCCGTCGGCGACGGCGGCGCGCACGGCCTGTTCGAACAGTACGGTGCCGCGCAGGTTGGTGTACCAGTACCCGGCGCCGAGTTCGGTGGTGTCGAGCGGGCCGCCGGTGACCGTGGAGTAGAACGGCACCTGGGTGGCGCGCGGTGCGATGCCGTCGAGGTCGTCGGCGAGGCGCTCGCGCAGGGTCTCGACGTGGGCGCTGTGGGAGGCGTAGTCCACGGGGAGCCGCTTGGCGCGTACCTTCTCCTGCTTGAGCCGCGCGAGGAGTTCGTCCAGGGCGTCGGCGTCGCCGGACACCACCGTGGAGGCGGTGCCGTTGACGGCGGCGACGGACAGCCGGCCGTCCCAGGCGGCGAGCCGGGCGCGGACCGCGTCGGCGCCCTCGCCGACGGACATCATGCCGCCCGAGCCGGACAGCAGTTCGGCGATGGCCCGGGACCGCAGGGCGACGACGCGGGCGCCGTCCTCCAGGGACAGCGCCCCGACCGCGCAGGCGGCGGCGATCTCGCCCTGGGAGTGTCCGATGACGGCGGCCGGGGTGACGCCGTACGCGCTCCAGGTGTGCGCGAGGGACACCATCACGGCCCACAGCAGCGGCTGGACGACGTCCACGCGGTCCAGGTCGCCGCGCAGTTCGGTGGCGAAGTCCCAGTCGGTGTACGGCGCGAGCGCGGCGGCGCACTCGGCCATGCGGGCGGCGAACACCGGTGATTCTTCGAGGAGTTCGGTGGCCATGCCGGACCACTGGGAGCCCTGGCCGGGGAAGACGAACACGGGCCGGGCGCGGCCGGGCGCGGTGCCCTCGGCGAGGGTGCGGGCGGTGCCGCCGTCGGCCAGCGCCGCGAGGGCGCCGCGCAGTTCGGCCGTGTCGGCTCCGGTGATCGAGGCCCGGTGCGGGAAGCGGGCGCGGGTGGTGGCGAGGGTCCAGCCGATGTCGGACGGGTCGAGCCCGGGGTGGGTGTCGAGGTGGCCGAGGAGCGCGGCGGCCTGACCGGCGAGCGCGGCGGGCGTCTTGGCGGTGAGCAGCCACGGCACGGCGAGGCCCTGCGGGCCGGTGCGGTCCGGTGCGGCGGGGGCGGGCGGGGCCTGTTCGAGGATGACGTGGGCGTTGGTGCCGCTGATCCCGAAGGACGACACGCCGGCCCGGCGCGGCCGGCCGAGCCGCGGCCAGTCCCGCTGTTCGGTCAGCAGCCGCACCTGTCCGGCGTCCCAGTCGACCTTCGTGGACGGCCGGTCCACGTGGAGGGTCTTCGGCAGGACGCCGTTGCGCATCGCCATGACCATCTTGATGACACCGGCGACACCGGCGGCGGCCTGGGTGTGCCCGATGTTGGACTTGACCGAGCCGAGCCAGAGGGGTTCGGCGCGGTCCTGGCCGTAGGTGGCCAGCAGCGCCTGCGCCTCGATCGGGTCGCCCAGCGTCGTCCCCGTGCCGTGCGCCTCCACGACGTCGACGTCGGCGGTGGTGAGGCGGGCGTTCTCCAGGGCTTCGAGGATGACGCGTTCCTGGGAGGGGCCGTTGGGGGCGGTGAGGCCGTTGGAGGCGCCGTCCTGGTTGACGGCGGTGCCGCGGACGACGGCCAGCACCTCGTGGCCGTTGCGGCGGGCGTCGGAGAGCCGTTCCACGACCAGGACGCCGACGCCCTCGCCCCACACGGTCCCGGCCGCCGCGTCGGCGAAGGCGCGGGTGCGGGCGTCGGGGGCGAGCGCGCCCTGCCGGCTGAACTCGATGAAGGTCTCCGGGGTGGCCATGACGGCGACGCCGCCGACCAGGGCGAGCCCGGACTCGCCCTGCCGGAGCGACTGGGCGGCCAGGTGCAGCGCCACCAGCGAGGAGGAGCAGGCGGTGTCGACGGACAGCGACGGGCCCTCCAGGCCGAGGGTGTAGGCGACGCGGCCGGAGATGATGCTGCCGGAGCCGAAGCTGCCGAAGTAGTCGTGGTACTGGACGCCGGCGAACACACCGGTGCGGCTGCCCTTGAGGCTGTGCGGGTCGATGCCCGCGTTCTCCAGCGCCTCCCAGGACGCCTCCAGCAGCAGCCGCTGCTGCGGGTCCATCACGAGGGCTTCCTTGGGGCTGATGCCGAAGAACGCGGCGTCGAACGCGCCCGCGTCGTGCAGGAATCCGCCCTCGCCGACGTAGGATGTGTCGGGGCGCTGCCGGGCGGGGTCGACGACGCGGTCGACGTCCCAGCCCCGGTTGGCGGGGAACGCGCTGATGGCGTCGGTGCCGTCGGCGACCAGCCGCCACAGGTCCTCCGGGGTGCGGACGTCGCCCGGGTAGCGGCACGCCATTCCCACGATCGCCAGCGGCTCGTCCGCGCGGGCCCTGGCGGTACGGCGTCCACGGCGGGCCCCGGTCCGGGCGCCGTCGTCGACCAGGGTGCCGAGGTGGGCGGCGAGCGCTTCGGGCGAGGGGTGGTCGAAGACCAGGGTGGCGGCGAGCCGCCGGCCCAGCTCGGCGGAGAGGGAGTTGCGCAGTTCGATCGCGGCGAGCGAGTCGAAGCCGAGGTCCTTGAAGGCCCGGTCGGTCTCCACGCTCTGCGGGTTCGCGTGCCCGAGCACGGCGGCGACATGGGTGCGGACCGTGTGCAGCAGGGCCTCGGCGCGCTCCTCGTCCCCGAGGGCGGCCATGCGCTCGGCGAAGCCGGCGTCGGTGCCCTGGGCCACGGCCTCCCGGCGCACCGGGCGGCCCGCCAGCGCGCGGAAGACGGGGGCGAGGCCGCTGCCCTGGGCGCGCAGCGCGGGCAGGCCGAGCCGCACCGGCGCCAGGGCGGCACGGCCGGCGCGCAGTGACCGGTCGAACAGGGCGGTGCCCTCCTCGGCCGACAGGGCGGTCATGCCGCCGCGCGCCATGCGGGCGCGGTCGGTCTCGTCGAGGGAGCTGGTCATGCCGCCCGACGGGGCCCACGGGCCCCACGCCAGGGACAGCGCGGGCAGGCCCTGGGCGCGGCGGTGCGCGGCGAGGGCGTCCAGCAGGGCGTTGGCGGCGGCGTAGTTGCCCTGGCCGGGGGCGCCGACGGTGCCGGCGACGGACGAGAACAGCACGAACGCCGAGAGGCCGCCGGTGAGTTCGTGGAGGTGGAGGGCGCCGAGCGCCTTCGGCGCGAGGACGGTGTCGATCCGCTCGGGGGTGAGCGAGGCGACGACACCGTCGTCCAGGACGCCGGCGGCGTGGACGACCGCGGTGAGCGGGTGCTGGGCCGGGATGCCGGCGAGGACGGCGGCGAGGCCGTCGCGGTCGGCGACGTCGCAGGCGTGGGCGGTCGCGGTGGCGCCGAGGGCGGCGAGTTCGGTGATCAGGTCGTCGGCGCGGCCCGACCGGCTGAGCAGGGCGAGGTGCCGGACGCCGTGGGCGGTGACCAGGTGCCGGGCGATCACCGGGCCGAGGCCGCCGGTGGCGCCGGTGATCAGGACGGTGCCCTCGGGGTCGATCTCCGAACCGGCTGGTGCGTCGGGTACTTCGGCGCGCACCAGCCGGGCGGCGTGGGCGGTGCCGGCCCGGACGGCGATCTGCGGTTCGCCGGAGGCGAGGACGGCGGGCAGGACGGCGTCGGCGTCCGCGCCGGGTTCGAGGTCGAGCAGGACGAAGCGGTCCGGGTTCTCCGACTGCGCGGACCGCACCAGGCCCCAGACGGCCGCGCCGGCCAGGTCGGGGACGTCCTCGCCCGCGACGCCGACCGCGCCGCGGGTGACGACGGCCAGCGGACGGGGGTCGTCGTCCTGGAGGGCGGCGAGTGCGACGCGCAGCGCCTCGCGTACGGCGCCGGCGTCGCTGCCGGGGGTGCTGTGCAGCACCCGGTGGGCGGTGTCGGGGGCGTCGGCGTCCAGGGGCAGCGGCTGCCAGTCGAGGGTGAACAGGGCGTCGGCGGTCGTGTCGCGGGCGGCGCGCAGGTTCGTGAGCGGGCGGGAGGCGAGCGAGGTGACCGTGGCGACGGGGGCGCCGGTGGCGTCGGCCAGGTCGACGGCGAAGGCGTGGTTCCCGGTGGGCACCAGCCGGGCCCGCAGCACGGAGGCGCCGACGGCGTGCAGGGTGACGCCGGCGAACGTGAACGGCAGCCGGGCGGTGTCGTCGGCGGATCCGTCGCCGAGCAGGGCCAGGGCGTGCAGGGCGGCGTCGAAGGCGGCCGGGTGCAGGCCGAAGCGGGGCGCGTCGGCGGCGGGCCGCTCGGGCAGCCGTACCTCGGCGTAGAGTTCCTCGCCGCGCCGCCAGGCGGCGGTCAGGGCCTGGAAGGCGGGCCCGTACGCCAGTCCGGCGGCGGCGTGCCGCTCGTACAGGCCGTCGGTGTCGAGGGGTTCGGCGTCCTCGGGGGGCCAGACGTCCAGGCGGCTGCCGGGGGTGCCGGTGTCCGCGGTGAGGAGGCCGGAGGCGTGCAGGGTCCACGGCTCGTCGGCGGGCAGACTCTCGGCGCGGGCGTACACCTGCACCGTGCGGGCGCCGGACGGGTCGGGTGCCCCGACGGCGACCTGGACGCGCACGCCGTCGTCCGGGGGCAGCACCAGCGGTACTTCGAGGGCGAGTTCCTCCAGGCGTCCGCAGCCGACCTGGTCGCCGGCGCGGACGGCGAGTTCGACCATGGCGGTGCCGGGGACGACGACGGAGCCGCCGACGACGTGGTCGGCGAGCCAGGCGTGGGTGCGCACCGACAGCCGGCCGGTGAGCACGGCGCCGTCGGAGTCGGCGAGCACGGTGGCCGCGCCGAGCAGCGGGTGGTCGGCGGGGTCCAGGCCGGCGGAGCCGACGTCGCCGACGGGTGCGGCGGTCTCGGGCCAGAACCGCTCGCGCTGGAAGGCGGTGGTGGGCAGGTCGACGGTGCGGGCGCCGGTGAACAGCGCGGTCCAGTCCACGGCGGCGCCGCCGGTGTAGAGCTGGGCCACGGCGGTGAGCAGGGTCTCGGTCTCGTCGCGTTCGCGGCGGGTGGCGGCGGCGAGTACGGCGTCGGTGCCGGTGCCGTCGGTGGCCAGGCACTCGCGGGCCATGGCCGTGAGCACGGCGTCCGGGCCGAGTTCGAGGAAGCGGGTGACGCCCTCGGCGGCGAGGGCGCGTATCCCGTCGTGGAAGCGGACCGCCTCGCGCACGTGCCGCACCCAGTAGTCGGGGCCGGCGATGTCCTGGGTGGCGAGGGCGCCGGTGACGTTGGAGACGACGGGGACGGTGGCGCGGTGGTAGGTTAGGGACTCGGCGACCGCCCGGAACCCGTCCAGCATCGGTTCCATGAGCGGCGAGTGGAAGGCGTGCGAGACCGTCAGACGGCGGCTCTTGGCGAAGTGGGCGGCCACCGCCTCGGCCTCGGCCGCGTCCCCGGAGATCACCACGGACTCGGGGCCGTTGACGGCGGCGATGCCGACCCGCTCGGTGAGCAGCGGGCGGACCTCCTCCTCAGAGGCGCGCAGGGCGATCATCGCGCCGCCCTCGGGCAGCGCCTGCATGAGCCGGCCGCGCGCGGCCACCAGTGTGGTCGCGTCCTTCAGGTCCAGGACGCCGGCCACGTGGGCGGCGGCGATCTCGCCGATGGAGTGCCCGGCCAGGTAGTCGGGCGTGAGCCTCCAGGACTCCACCAGCCGGTACAGCGCGACCTCGAAGGCGAACAGCGCCATCTGGGTGCGGGCGGTGCGGTGGAGCGGCTCGGGGTCGTCGCCGAGGACGAGGTCGCGCAGTTCGTCGTCGCCGAAGAGCGCGCAGATCTCGTCGAAGGCGCGGGCGAAGACGGGGAAGTGCGCGTGCAGCTGTCGGCCCATGCCGGCGCGCTGGGCGCCCTGCCCGGTGAACAGGAAGGCGGTCTGTCCCTTGCGGACCCGGCCCGAGGCGGCGGCCGGACCGCCGTCGGCGACCCGGGTCATGCCCGTCAGGAGCGTGTCCCGGTCCGGGCCGAGGACCACGGCCCGGTAGGGGTGGGCGGTGCGGGTGGCGGCCAGCGAGTGCGCCACGTCCACCGGGTCGGACGCGCCCGCGGCGGCCACCAGGCGGGCGGCCTGTTCGCGCAGGGCGCGCTCGGTGCGGCCGGAGACCACCCACGGCACCAGCGGCGGTGCCGTACGCGGCTCGGTCTCGGCCGGTTCCCCGGCGGGGGCCTCTTCCAGGATGGTGTGCGCGTTGGTGCCGCTGGCGCCGAAGGAGGAGACGGCGGCGCGGCGCGGACGGCCGGGGTCGGGCCAGGGCCGGTTCTCCGTCAGCAGCCGGACCTGGCCCTGGCCCCAGTCGACCTTGGTGGACGGCTCGTCGGCGTGCAGCGTCTTCGGCAGGACGCGGTGCCGCATCGCCATGACGGCCTTGATGATGCCGGCGACACCGGCCGCGGCCTGGGTGTGCCCGATGTTGGACTTCACCGACCCGAGCCACAGCGGGGTGTCGGCGGGCCGGTCCTGGCCGTAGGTGGCGAGCAGCGCCTGGGCCTCGATCGGGTCGCCGAGCGTGGTGCCGGTGCCGTGTGCCTCCAGCAGGTCCACGTCGGCGGCGGTGAGCCGGGCCCCGGCGAGCGCGGCGCGGATGACGCGCTGCTGGGACGGTCCGTTGGGGGCGGTCAGGCCGTTGGAGGCGCCGTCCTGGTTGACGGCGGAGCCGCGGACGACGGCCAGCACCTCGTGGCCGTTGCGCCGGGCGTCGCTGAGCCGTTCCAGCACCAGCATGCCGGCGCCCTCGCTCCAGCCGGTGCCGTCCGCGGTGTCCGCGAAGGACTTGCAGCGGCCGTCGGGGGCGAGGCCGCGCTGCCGGCTGAAGGCGATGAAGTTGCCCGGCGTGGCCATGACGGTGGCGCCGCCCGCGAGGGCGAGGGTGCACTCCTTGTCGCGCAGCGCCTGCACGGCCAGGTGCACGGCGACCAGCGCGGAGGAGCAGGCGGTGTCGATGGTGACCGCCGGGCCCTCCAGGCCCAGGGTGTAGGAGATGCGGCCGGAGATCACGGCGGCCAGCACGCCGGTGCCGAGCGCGGCCTCGCTGTCCTCCGGCATCCTCGCCAGCAGGTCCTTGTAGTCCTGGCCGTTGGTGCCGGCGAACACCCCGATCCGGGCGCCGTGCGCGGAGTCGGGGGCGATGCGGGCGCGTTCCAGTGCCTCCCACGACACCTCCAGCAGCAGCCGCTGCTGGGGGTCCATCGCGACCGCCTCGCGGGGGCTGATGCCGAAGAAGTCCGGCTCGAACCCGGCCGCGTCGGACAGGAACCCGCCGCGCGTGACGTAGCTCTTGCCGGTGGCGTCCGGGTCGGGGTCGTACAGCGCGTCGATGTCCCAGCCCCGGTCGTCGGGGAAGTCCCCGATGGCGTCGGTGCCGTCGTGGACGAGCCGCCAGAACTCCTCCGGGGTGGTCACGCCGCCGGGGAAGCGGCAGCTCATCCCGACGATGGCGATGGGTTCCCGGTCCTGGGTCTCCACCTCGCGCAGCCGCTGCCGGGTCTGGGCCAGGTCGGCGGAGACCCGCTTGAGGTAGGAGAGCAGCTTTTCGTCGTTGGTCATCGGGTGTCGCCACTCCTGTGCGAAGAGGTGGACTGCGGTGGGGCCGGGGTGTCGTGGGAGGGTGGGGTCACGCCGAGCCGAGTTCGTTGTCGATGAAGGCGAAGACGTCGTCGGCGGAGGCCTCCTCCAGCCGTCCGGCGAGGGCGGCGGCGTCCTGGCCGAGGGTCTTGTTCAGGTCGCCCAGCAGCGACTGGAGGCGGGCGGTGATCCGTGCCTGCTCGATGTCCTCGGCGGTGAGGTCGCCGAGCCGGGCCGCGACCCGGTCGAGGTCGGCGAGGACGGAGTCCACGGAGGTGTCGGCGCCCGCGAGTTCGGTGCCCAGGTGCTTGGCGAGGGCGGCGGGGGTGGCGTAGTCGAAGATGAGTGTGGCCGGCAGCGGCACCCCGGCGGCGCCGCTGATCCGGTTGCGCAGGTCGACGGAGGTGAGCGAGTCGAAGCCGAGGTCGCGGAAGGCGGTGGTGGGCTCGACCGCGTCGGCGCCGCCGTAGCCGAGGACCGCGGCGGCCTGGCCGCACACCAGCTCTTGGAGCGCGCGTTCGCGTTCGCCGCCGGTCAGGCCGGCCAGCTTCTCGGCGAAGCCGTCGACCGCGCCCGGCTCGGCGGGCCCGGCCGTGCCGCGCCGCGCCTCGGGCAGCGCGGACAGCAGGGCGCTGGGCCGGGTCGCGGTGAACGCGGGCGCGAACACGGACCAGTCGACGTCGGCGACGGTGACGGTGGTGTCGCCGCCGTCCAGGGCGCGGCGCAGCGCGGTCAGCGCGCGGCCGGGGTCGAGGGGGGACATGCCCATCGCGCGGGCGGCCGAGCGGACGGTGCCGTGGGCGGCCATGCCGTCGCCGCCCCACGGTCCCCAGGCGATCGACGTGGCGGGCAGTCCGGTGGCGCGCCGGTGCTCGGCGAGGGCGTCGAGGAAGGCGTTGGCGGCGGCGTAGTTGGCCTGTCCGGCGCCGCCGACGGTGGCGGTCAGCGAGGAGAACAGCACGAACGCCGACAGGTCCCGGTCCGCGGTGAGTTCGTGCAGGTGGCGGGCGGCGTCGGCCTTGGGGGCGAGGACGCCGGCGAACCGGTCGGGGGTGAGCGCGTCCAGGACGCCGTCGTCGAGGACGCCGGCCAGGTGCAGCACGGCGGTGAGGGGGTGCTGTTCCGGTACGGAGTCCAGCAGCGCGGCCAGTGCCTCGCGGTCGGCGACGTCGCAGGCGGCGAGGGTCACCCGGGTGCCGGCGTCGGTGAGTTCGCGGACGAGGCCGGCGGCGCCGGGCGCGTCCATGCCGCGGCGGGAGGTCAGCAGCAGGTGGTCGGCGCCCTCGGCGGCGAGCCACCGGGCGACGGCTGTGCCGACGGCGCCGGTGGCCCCGGTGACCAGCACCGTGCCGGACGGCTTCCAGGGGGCGCCGGCGCGGGCCGGGGCGTGCTCCAGCCGGCGGCCGTAGGCGCCGGACTCGCGGATGACGACCTGGTCCTCGCCGCCGGCGTCGGCGAGCAGCGCGGCCAGCCGGGCCACGGTCCGCGGGCCGGTCTCGGCGGGCAGGTCGACCAGTCCGCCCCAGCGGTCGGGGTGTTCGAGAGCGGCGACCCGGCCGAGGCCCCACACGGGGGCCTGGTCGAAGCCGGTGACGGTGGCGGCCGTGCCGTGGGCGACGGCGTCGCGGGTGACGCACCACAGCGGGGCGGTGATCCCGGCGTCGCCGAGGGCCTGCACGAGAGCGGCGGTCGCGGTGAGGGGGGTGGCCGGTGCGAGCAGGGACAGCACGCCGTCGACGCCGCCCCGGCCGGCGAGCAGCGCGGCCAGCTCGGCGCGGTCGGCCGTCGCGGGTGCGGTGAGGGTGTCGACGCGCAGCCCCTGATCGGCGAGCCCGGTCAGGACGGCCGTGGTCCACGGGTCGTCGGCCGCCGGGACGACGGCCAGCCAGTGGCCGCCGCGCGCGGGGGTGGCGGCGGGGGCCAGCGGTTCCCAGGCGACGCGGTAGCGCCAGCCGTCGGCGGCGGCGTTGGCCTGCCGCTGCCCGTGCCAGGCGGCCAGGGCCGGTACGACGGCGGCGACGGAGGTCTCGTCGGTGACGCCGAGCGTGGCGGCGACGGCGGTGACGTCCTGGTCCCGGACCAGCTCCCAGAACGGGTCGGCGGCGTCCGTGCCCGCGCGGGCCGCCGCGGCGCGCTCGGCCTGGAGGATGGGGGCGTCCTCCCAGTGCCGGTCACGGCGGAACGGGTAGGTGGGCAGGTCGACCTTGCGGCCCCCGGCGAACACGGCCCTCCAGTCGGGGCCGGTGCCGGTCAGGTGCAGCCGGCAGACGGCGTCGACGAGGGCGGCGTCCTCGGCGCGGTCGCGGCGCTGGGTGGCGATGACGTGCGGGACGACGTCCTGCGCCATGGTCGAAAGCACCGCGTCGGGGCCGACCTCAAGGAAGCGGGTGGCGCCCTCGGCGGCCAGCGCGGTGACCCCGTCGTGGAAGCGGACGGCCTCGCGGACGTGCCGCACCCAGTAGTCGGGCGAGGTCAGCTCGTCGGCCAGGCGGCCGGTGACGTTGGAGACGACCGGCAGGCGGGGCTCGTGGAAGGTGAGGCCCGCCAGTACCTCGCGGAACGCGTCGAGCATGGGGTCCATGCGGTGGGAGTGGAAGGCGTGCGACACCGTCAGCCGCTTGGTCTTGTCGAAGCGGGCGGCCACGGCGGCCACGGCCTCCTCGTCACCGGAGACGACCACCGCGCGGGGGCCGTTGACGGCCGCGATGTCGACGCCGTCGGTGAGCAGCGGCCTGACCTCGGCCTCGGCGGCCAGCAGGGACACCATGGCGCCGCCGGCCGGGAGTTCCTGCATCAGCCGGCCGCGGGCGGCGACCAGGGCGACCGCGTCGGGCAGGTCCATCACGCCGGCGACGTGCGCGGCGACGACCTCGCCGATGGAGTGCCCGGCGAGCAGGTCCGGGCGGACGCCCCAGTGTTCCAGCAGCCGGTACAGGGCGGTCTCGAAGGTGAACAGCGCGGCCTGCGTGTAGACGGTCCGGTGCAGCGGGGCGGGGTCGGTGTCCTCGTCGGACATCACCTCGCGCAGCGGCCGGTCCAGGTGGGCGTCGAAGGCGGCGCAGATCTCGTCGAAGGCGGCGGCGAACACCGGGAACGCCGCGTGCAGGGTGCGGCCCATGCCGGGCCGCTGGGAGCCCTGCCCGGAGAACAGTACGCCGAGCCGGCCGGGTTCGGGGGCCACGACGGCGGCCTGGCTGCCGTCGGCGACGGCGCGCAGACCGGCCAGCAGTTCGTCCCGGTCGCGGCCGGTGACGGCGGCCCGGTGGGTGAACACGGTGCGCGTGGTGGCCAGGGAGTACCCGACGTCGTACGGGTCGAGGTCGCCGGCGGCGGCGAGCAGCCGCTCCGCCTGCCGCTGGACGGCGTCGGCGCCCTTGCCGGACAGCACCCACGGTACGACGGGCAGCGCGGCCCGCTCCGCCGGCGTTCCGTCCGTGCCGACGGGCGGCGCCTCCTCCAGGATGGTGTGGGCGTTGGTGCCGGAGATGCCGAAGGAGGAGACACCGGCGCGGCGCGGGCGGCCGTCGGGGGTGTCCCAGGGGCGGGGCTCGGTGAGCAGGCGGACGTCGCCCGCGCTCCAGTCGACGGCGGCGGACGGCTTCTCCACGTGCAGGGTGCGCGGCAGGGTGCCGTGGCGCATCGCCATGACCATCTTGATGACGGCGCCGACGCCGGCGGCGGCCTGGGGGTGGCCCATGTTGGACTTGATGGAGCCGAGCCATACGGGCCGGCCCTCCGGCCGGTCCTGCCCGTAGGCGGCGATGACGGCCTGCGCCTCGATGGGGTCGCCGAGCGTGGTGCCGGTGCCGTGCGCCTCGACCGCGTCGATGTGGTGCGGGGCGAGCTGGGCGTCGGCGAGGGCCTGCCGGATGACGCGGACCTGGGCGGGACCGCTGGGCGCGGTGAGGCCGTTGGAGGCGCCGTCCTGGTTGACGGCGGAGCCGCGGACGACGGCCAGCACCTCGTGGCCGTTGCGCAGGGCGTCCGACAGGCGTTCCACGAGGAGCATGCCGGCGCCCTCGGCCCAGGCGGCGCCGGCCGCGTCGTCGGAGAAGGAGTGGCAGCGGCCGTCGGGGGACAGCGCGCGGCGCTCGCTGAACTCGATGAACATCTCGGGGCTGGCCATGACGGCGGCGCCGCCGGCCAGCGCCAGGGAGCACTCCCCCTTGCGCAGCGACTGGATCGCCGAGTGCAGCGCGACCAGGGAGGAGGAGCAGGCGGTGTCCATGGTGACCGCCGGTCCCTCCAGGCCGAGGGTGTAGGCGATGCGGCCGGAGACGATGCTGCCGGAGATGGTGCCGCCGATGTAGTCGTGGTGCATCAGGCCGACGAACACGCCGGTGGGGGTGCCCTTCACCGTGGTGGGGTCGATGCCGGCCCGCTCGAAGGCCTCCCAGGTGACCTCCAGCAGCAGCCGCTGCTGCGGGTCGGTGCCGGGCGCGTCCTTGGGGCTGATGCCGAAGAAGGCGGGGTCGCACTCGGCGGCGTCGTGCAGGAAGCCGCCGTGGCGGACGTAGGTCTTGCCGGGGGCGCCGGGCTCGGGGTCGTAGATCGCCTCGACGTCCCAGCCGCGGTCCGCCGGGAACTCGGTGACGACGTCGATGCCCTCGTCGACGACGCGCCACAGGTCCTCGGGGGTGCGCACGCCGCCGGGGTAGCGGCAGCCCATGCCGATGATGGCGACGGGCTCGTGGTCCTGCTCCTCCAGCTCCCGTACGCGGCGGCGGCTGCGCTCCAGCTCGGTCGTGGCCCGCTTGAGGTAGTCGCGGAGCTTGCCGGCCGTGGCCGAGTCTTCCATCACAGGGCTCCCAGTTCGTTGTCGATCCTGGCGAAGAGTTCTTCGTCGCTGGCGTCGTGGACGTCGGCCGGTGACGCGGGCCCGGTGGGGCGGGCGTGGCTGTCCTGCCAGCCCCGCAGCAGCGCTTCGAGGCGCGCGGTGACCCGGGCGTGGCTGCCGTCCTGGTCGGGCAGGGCGTGCAGGGCGGCTTCGAGGCGGTCCAGTTCGGCCAGCGCGGAGCGGGCCTGGTCGGCCGGTCCGGGCACGAGCGCGGTCTTGAGGTGGGCGGCGAGGGCGTGGGGCGTGGGCTGGTCGAACACCAGCGTCGCCGGGAGGGTGAGGCCGGTGGCGCCGGCGAGGAGGTTGCGCAGTTCGACGGCGGCGAGCGAGTCGAAGCCCATCTCCTGGAAGGCGCGTCCCGGGTCGACCGACTCCGGTGAGGGGTGCCCGAGGACGCCGGCGACATGGGTGCGGACCAGCTCCAGCAGGGCGCGGTCCCGGTCGGCGTCCGGCAGCGGGGCCAGCCGCTCGCGCCAGGAGCCGGCGGGGGCGGGCTCGGCGCCGCGCCGCCGGGCCGGCCGCACCAGGCCGCGCAGCAGGGCGGGCACACCGTCCGGCCGGGCGCGCACCGCGGCGGCGTCCAGGCGTACGGGCACCAGGACGGCGTCCGCGCCGCCGAGGCCGGCGTCGAAGGTGCGCAGCCCCTGGGCCGGGGTGAGCGGCGGCAGGCCGAGCCGGCGCAGCCGCTCCAGGTCGGCGGCGTCGATGCCGGCGCTCAGGCCGCCCGAACCGGACCACAGGCCGTAGGCCAGGGAGACGGCGGGCAGGCCGAGCGACCGGCGGTGGGCGGCGAGTCCGTCGAGGAAGGTGTTGGCGGCGGCGTAGTTGGCCTGGCCGCCGCCGACCAGCAGACCGGCCGTGGAGGACAGCAGGACGAAGGCCGACAGGTCGGTGTCGCGGGTCAGTTCGTGCAGGTTCCAGGCGGCGTCCACCTTGGGCCGCAGCACCCGGTCGACCTTGTCCGCGTCCAGGGTGGCCAGCACGCCGTTGTCGACGACACCGGCGGCGTGCACCACCGCCCGCACTTCGTGCGCGGCGAGGAGCGCGGCCAGGTCGGCGCGGTCGGCGGCGTCGCACCGGGCGAGGGTCACCTCGGCACCCGACTCGGCCAGTTCATCGGCGAGTTCGGCCGCACCGGGGGCGTCCGCGCCGCGCCGGCCGGCCAGCAGCAGGCGCCGTACGCCGTGCTCGGCGACCAGGTGACGGGCGATGAGGGCGCCGAGGCCACCGGTGCCGCCGGTGATCAGGACGGTGCCGTCCGGGTCCCAGGCGAGCGGCTCGCCGGCCTTGGCGCGGGCCAGCCGCGGCACCCGCACCTCGCCGTCCCGCACCGCGACCTCCGGTTCACCGGCGGCGAGCGCGGCGGCGAGGGCGGGGCCCGGGGCGGCGCTGTCGTCGCTGTCGACCAGCAGGAACCGGTCCGGGTTCTCGGCCTGGGCGGCGCGTACGAGTCCGTACAGCGGGGCGTGGGTGAGGTCGCCGGTCCGCAGGAGCACGGCGAGCCGGCCGCCGGCGCAGCGGTCGTCGGCCTGCCAGGCGCGGAGGGTGTCCAGGGTGGTGTTCACGCGGTCGCGGACCAGGGCGGGGAGGTCCGGCACCGGGCCGGGGGCGGCCGGTACGGGCAGGACGACCAGGCCGGGGACGGGGCCGGCGGTGGTGAGGGCGGCGAGGTCGGGGTGGTGGGGGGCGTCGAGGGCGGCGGCGAGGGCGGCGCTCCGCGTCTCGCCGGTGTCGCCCGCGCGGGTCCCGGCCGCGCCGCTGTGGCCGGGACCGGTGCCGCCGAAGCCGCACACCGCCAGGGCCGGGAGCTCGGTGGCCGCCGGGACCGGGGCCGGGACGAGGTCGATCCGGTAGAGCGGGTCGTCGCCGTCCCCGGCGAGTTGTTCGGCGGAGACGGGGCGGGCCACGAGGCTGCGCACGGTCGCGACGGGCGCTCCGGCGGCGTCGGCGAGGGTGAGGGCGACGGCTTCGGGGCCGGACGGGGTGAGGCGCAGGCGCAGGGCGTCGGTGCCCGCCGCGTGCAGGGTGACGCCGCCCCAGGCGAACGGCAGCACCGCCTGGCCGCCGGGCAGGTCCAGCAGGTTGACGTGCAGGACGGCGTCCAGCAGCGCCGGGTGGACGGCGAACGCGGCGGCGGTGGCGCGGGCGCCCTCGGGCAGTGCCGCCTCGGCGAACAGCTCGTCCCCGCGGCGCCACATGGCGCGCAGGCCCTGGAAGACCTCGCCGTAGCCGTAACCGGTGCGGGCCAGGCCCGGGTAGAGGCCGTCCAGGTCGACGGGTTCCGCGTCCCGGGGCGGCCAGTCGGTCAGGGCGGCCGGCGACGCCGCGTCGGCGGGTGCGGTGGTGAGGACGCCGGCGGCGTTGCGGGTCCACGGGGCGTCGGGGCTGTCGGCGCGGCGGGACCACACGGTCAGCTCGCGCCGTCCGTCCCGCTCGGGGCCGACGGCGGCCTGTACGGCGAGTGCGCCCTGCTCGGGCAGGATCAGCGGGGCGTGCAGGGTGAGTTCCTCGACGGTGTCGCAGCCGGTGCGCTCCGCGGCCTGGAGGGCCATCTCCACGAAGCCGGTGCCGGGCAGCAGCACGGTGCCGTGCACGGCGTGGTCGGCCAGCCACGGGTGGGAGGCGAGGGAGAGCCGGCCGGTCAGGACCGCTCCCCCGGTGTCGGGCAGGTCGGTCGCGGCGGTCAGCAGCGGATGCCCGGTGGCGCGCTGCCCGAGGCCGTCGGCGTCGCCGCTGCCGCCGGGGCCGGCCTCAAGCCAGAGGCGTTCGCGCTGGAAGGCGTAGGTGGGCAGCTCGGTGCGGCGGGCGCCGTGGGGGGCGAAGAACGCCGCCCAGTCCACGGCGGTGCCGGCCGCGTGCAGCCGGGCCACGGCCGTGACCAGGTCGCGTTCCTCGTCGCCGTCGCGGCGCAGCCCGGCGATGGTGACGGTGCCCTCGGGCAGGCAGTCCACGGCCAGGGCGGTGAGGGCCGCGTCGGGGCCGACTTCGAGGAACGTCCGCACGCCCAGCTCGTGCAGGGTGGTCAGGGCGGGGGCGAAGCGGACGGTCCCCCGGACGTGGTCCGCCCAGTGGTCCGGGGTGGTCAGCCGGCCGGGTTCGGCGAGGGCGCCGGTGAGCGTGGAGACGACCGGGATGCGCGGCTCCGAGAAGGAGCACGCGGCGGCGGCCTTGGCGAAGTCGGCGAGCATCGGCTCCATCAGCGGCGAGTGGAACGCGTGCGACACCGTCAGCCGCTTGCTCTTCCCGAAGCGGGCGGCGAGGGCGTCGACGGCCTCCTCGTCACCCGAAATCACCACGGAGCGGGGGCCGTTGACGGCGGCGAGGCCGACCCGGTCGTCCAGGTGGGGGGCGACCTCGTCCTCACCGGCGCGCAGCGCGGCCATGGCGCCGCCCGGGGGCAGGGCGGCCATCAGCGTGCCGCGCGCGAGCACGAGCCGGACGGCGTCCGGCAGGGACAGCACCCCGGCGACATGGGCGGCGGCGAGTTCGCCGACCGAGTGCCCGGCCACGAAGTCCGGGGTCACGCCCCAGGACTCCAGCAGGCGGTACAGGGCCACTTCGGTGGCGAACAGGGCGGTCTGCGCGTAGTCGGTCCGGGTCAGTGACTCCGCGTCGGTGTCGATCACTTCGGCGAGTGGCCGGGGAAGGCCCCGGTCGGCGAGCGCGCACACCGCGTCGAAGGCCTCGGCGTACACCGGGAAGGCCCGGCGCAGGGCCCGGCCCATGCCGGGGCGTTGCGCTCCCTGGCCGGTGAACAGGAACGCCGTCTTGCCGCTGACGGGGGTGAGCGGGGTCGCGGCGGCGAGCGCGGCGAGCAGTTCGCCGGTGTCCCGGCCGACCGCGACGGCGCGGTGCTCGAAGTGGGCGCGGGTGGTGGCCAGCGACAGCCCGAGGTCGGCCGGGCGTGCGCCGGGGTGCGCGTCGACGTGGTCGCGCAGGCGCGCGAGCTGGGCGGTGAGGGCTTGCCGTGTGCGGCCGGTGACGATCCAGGGGACGTGACCGCCTTCCCTCACCGGCGGGTTGGTGCCGCTCTCAGCAGGGTCGGCATCGCCGGAATCCGTATCGCCGGAAGGCGCGTCGGCGGGTGCCTGCTCCAGGACGACGTGCGCGTTGGTGCCGCTGATGCCGAAGGAGGAGACGGCGGCGCGGCGGGGCCGTCCGGTGGCGGGCCACGGGCGCCGCTCCAGGGCCAGTTCGACGGCGCCCGCGCTCCAGTCCACCTGGTCCGTGGGGGCGTCGACGTGGAGGGTGGGCGGCACCTCGCCGTGCCGCATGGCCAGCACCATCTTGATGACGCCCGCGACACCGGCCGCGGCCTGGGTGTGCCCGAGGTTGGACTTGACCGAGCCGAGCAGCAGCGGCCGGTCGGCGGGGTGTTCGCGGCCGTACGTCGCGAGCAGCGCCTGCGCCTCGATGGGGTCGCCGAGGGAGGTGCCGGTGCCGTGCGCCTCGACCACGTCGACGTCGGCGGCGGTGAGCCCGGCACCGGCCAGCGCCTGCCGGATGACCCGTTGCTGGGAGGGCCCGTTGGGCGCGGTCAGCCGGCTGCTGGCGCCGTCGGAGTTGACCGCGCTGCCCCGGATCACGGCGAGTACCGGGTGTCCGTTGCGCTGGGCGTCGGCGAGCCGTTCCAGCAGCAGCATGCCGGCGCCCTCGCCCCAGCCGGTGCCGTCGGCCGCCGCGGCGAACGCCTTGCAGCGGCCGTCCGGCGCGAGTCCGCGCTGCCGGCTGAAGTCGATGAACGTCTCCGGCGTGGACATCACGGTGACGCCGCCGGCCAGGGCCAGCGAGCACTCCCCCGACCGCAGCGCGCGCACCGCCCAGTGCAGGGCGACCAGGGAGGAGGAGCAGGCGGTGTCGACGGTGACCACCGGGCCTTCGAGGCCGAAGGTGTAGGCGACGCGTCCGGAGGCGATGCTGGCGGCGCTTCCGTTGGCGAGGTAGCCGTCGAGGTCGTCGGGTACGGAGGTGAGGCGGGTGGCGTAGTCGTTGTACATCACGCCGGCGAACACACCGGTACGGCTGCCGCGCAGGGAGGCCGGGACGATGCCGGCCCGTTCGAAGGCCTCGTAGGAGGTCTCCAGCAGCAGCCGCTGCTGCGGGTCCATGGCGAGGGCCTCGCGGGGGCTGATGCCGAAGAAGTCGTGGTCGAAGTCGGCGGCGTCGTGCAGGAATCCGCCGGTACGGGCGTAGGTCTTGCCGGGCCGTGCCGGGTCGGGGTCGTACAGGGCGTCCACGTCCCAGCCGCGGTCGGCGGGGAAGTCCGACACGGCGTCGGTGCCCGTCGCGACCAGCTCCCACAGTTCCTCGGGGGTGGTGACGCCGCCGGGGTAGCGGCAGCCGATGCCGACGACGGCGATGGGGCCGTGTGCGCGTTGCTCGTTCTCGCGCAGCCGCCGCCGCGCCTCCCGCAGATCCGCGGTCGTCCGCCTGAGATAGTCGAGCAGTTGCTCTTCGTTGTTCACCAGCGCGCCATCCGATCGAGATCGAAGTGAGGGCCTCGGCCGTGCGGATCGCCTCCGGACGGTTTCCGGTCCGCTTCCCCTCCGCTGTCGGAGGCTAGGCAGGGGCCGATGACGCGGGACACCCCTACAGCCCCCAGGGCCCCCCGGGGCGGCTAAGGGGTCCCACGGGGTCACGTGGCACGACGGACGGCGGATCGCCGGGCCGGTCCCCTACGGCGGGGCCGCTCGGTACGGTGGTCAGCGCAGGGCGATGAGCGCGATGGCGGCTGCCGCGCACACCAGGCCGGCGGTCTGCCGGCGGGTGAGCCGTTCGTGGAGGAAGGCCGGTGCCGGCAGCACCGGGACGGCCGGGTAGAGCGCGGTCAGCACGGTGGCCACGGCCATCAACTGGTGCCGCGTCGCGGCGAGGTGGAGGAGGATGGCCACGGTCCCGACCGCACCGCCCACGCCGGCCACCGCCGCGAGCCGGCCGGGCAGCATCACAGGGGACCGGTACGGGGCGAGCACCACGGCGATCAGCAGCACGGACGCGCCCCGGCTGACGACGACGGGCCACAGGCCGCCGTCCGCCCCCACCTGGGCCATCGCCAGGAACCGCACCCCGAAGCCGACGCTGGCGGCCGGCGCGGCGGACACTCCGGGGGTCACCGACCCGGCGGTCCGTGCCCAGCGCGGCGCTACGGCGCTCCGTGCCCGGCCCGGCACCACAACGCCCCGTGTCCGACCCGCCGGTACGGCGACGGCGATCCCGGCCCAGGCGACGGCGGCCGGCCGTTCACCGAGGAAGGCCACGCCCACCAGGACGGGGAGGGCGACCGCCCCCACATCGCTGACCGGTACGACGACGCTCATCCGCCCCTGCGCCATCGCCCGGTACAGGAACGCGACCCCGGCACCCGTACCGACGCCCGACAGCGCCCCGGACCCGTAGTCGCCCGCTGTCCCGCCGCCACCCGAGGAGGCGAGCGCCGGCCCCACCGCGACCGCGGTCCCGGCGGGCGTTGGACGCTCGCCGGCATCGGTGCCCGGTCAGGGGTCACGGCTCACCCGGGGACGGTCGTGCGGAAGCGGGCCCGGTAGACCGTCGGTGAGATGCCCAGCGTGTTCTGGAAGGCCCGCCGCATGGTCTCCGCCGAGCCGAAGCCGGCGCGTGCCGCGACGGTGTCGACGGGCTCGCCGCTCGCCTCCAGGAGGGCCTGGGCCGCTTCGAGCCGGATCGATTCGGCGTAGCGCCCGACCGTCATCCCGGTGTGCGCCCGGAAGAGCCGGCTCAGGTGACGTACGCTCACGCCGGCCCGGCGCGCCAGGGCGGTCAGGTCATGGTCCGCGCCCGGATCCGCGCCGACGACGTCCATGACCTGCCGGACGACGGGGTGCGTGGACTCGCGCAGGGTCAGTCGCGCGCTGAACTGGGACTGACCGCCCGGACGCGCCATGAAGACCACCAGTTCCCGCGCGACCTCGCGGGCCACGTCGGGTCCGTGGTCCTCCTCGACGAGGGCCAGGGCGAGATCGATGCCCGCGGTCACTCCGGCGGAGGTGACGACGTTGCCGTCACGGACGAACAGGGCGTCCGTCTCCACGGTCACCCCGGGGTAGGCGAGCGCCAGTTCCCGGGCCAGGCGCCAGTGCGTGGCGGCCCGCCGTCCGTCGAGCAGCCCGGCCTCGGCCAGCATGAAGGCGCCGGCGCACACCGAGGCCACGCGGCGGGCCCGCCCGGCCAGCGCCGCCGTCCCGGCCACCAGCGCCGGGTCGGCGACGGCCTCCCGCCAGTCCCGCCGGCCCGGGACCACGAGCGTCCCCAACCGCGCCGGCAGGTCCTCCCAGCCGCCGGCGGCGTCCAGCCGTACCTGGGCGGAGGTGGCCACGGGCCCCGCGGCGGCGGACACGACCCGCACGTCGTACCGGGCCCCGTAGGCGTTCGCGGTCGTGAAGACCTCCGCGGGTCCGGCCACGTCAAGCAGTTGGACACCGGGGAAGGTCAGCACGGCCACGACATGCCGTGGGCGCGTGGGGCTCACTCCGGCCACGGCGATTCGAGGATGGTCCGCACGAAGTCGCCTCGCTCGAATCCCGGCACGTAGTGCTCCAGGACGTCGGCCTTGACGTTGCCGAACGTGGTCTCGGGCTTGGGACGGATGCCTTCGGTGAAGGCGTCGAGGATCTGCCGCTTGAAGTCGGGGCGGGGGTGCAGCGCGACGACGGCCGCACGGTCGGCGGGGGCGATGTCGTGGTATCCGATGCCCAGCACGTCGTACTCCACACCGGCGGTGACCAGCGCCACCTCGGGCTCCATGAACTCCGGGATGCCGGGCGTGGTATGCAGGGCGATCGCCGTCCACACCCGGCGGATGCCGTCCTCGGGCACGTCGTGGTCCCGCAGGAACCGGCGGGCCGCGTCCGCCCCGTCGACCTCGAAGCGCCGGCCGCTGCCGTGGAAGCGCGCGCCGAGGCCGAGGTCGTGGAACATGGCGCCGATGTACAGCAGTTCCGGGTCGAAGCCGATGTCGCGTCGACGGCCCTGCAAGGCGCCGAACAGGTAGACGCGGCGCGAGTGGTGGTAGATCAGGTCGCTCGTCTCGTCCCGCACGAGCTGGGTCGCCTCCCGGGCGAGCTTGGTGTCGGGCACGGTGATTCCGCCTGCCACGGACTCGTCAGCCATCTTTGCACCTCATGTTTGCCAGTCGTTCGCGCGCCATCGCGCGGTGACCTCAGTGTCGGCCCGCGGGTGCGGGCGGCACCATGTCCATGAGGACAGGCAACCCATAGATCCGGACATCCGTCGCCGGGGCCCGCCGCTCCCCGGCTCCGGGTTCCGCGCCAGTGCGGACGGCGGCCGGGAGGACGTCCCCCCGGTCGCCGCGCCGTCGGCTCACGCCGGCTGCGACAGGTCGATCGCCCGGTCGACGGCCTCGGGCCGGAGCACGCGCAGGATGCCTTCGAGGAGGTAGTAGTCCGCGTAAGGGAGGGAGACCTCGATGCCGTCCTCGGCCGGGCGGTTGCGGGTGCAGCGCGCCACGACCGCGTCGGCGCGGGCCGAGTTCCTCGTCAGGCAGGTGTCCGCGAGCGCGGTGAGCAGCCGCAGCGCGACCTCCCGGTAGGTGTGTCTGCCCGTGGCCGCGTGCAGGTCGAGCAGGCCGCACGCCATGATGGCGCCGGCGGAGGCGTCCTTGATGTCGTGCGGCTGCTGCGGCGCGCGGTAGTCCCACACCGGCACGTGGTCCGGGGTCAGCGCTCCGATGGCGAAGTCGGCGAGCCGGCGCGCGGTGTCCCGGAACTCCTTGTGCCCGGTCCGCCGGTACATCGTGGTGAAACCGTAGATGCCCCAGGCCTGCCCGCGCGACCAGCAGGAGGTGGGGCTGTAGCCCTGCACCGTGTTGGGGCCGATGGGGGCGCCGGTGTCCGGGTCGAAGTCGAACACGTGCGGGGTGGATCCGTCGGGGCGGGGGAAGACGCGCTGCGCGGTCCTCGCGTGCTCGACGGCGATGTCCAGGTAGGTGTCGTCACCGGTCTGCCGGCTCGCGAACGCCAGCAGATCGAGGTTCATCATCGTGTCCATGATAACGCGGCCCGCGTTGGCGCGGTCCGTCAGCGCGCCCCAGGCCCGGATGAACTTCCCGCGTGGGTTGTACCGCTGGATCAGGGAGTCGGCCGCCCGTATCGCGCCCGTCCGCCACTCGTCGTCACCGGTCAGGCGCCAGGCGGTGACCCAGGACGGGGAGAAGAGGAAACCGAGGTCGTGCGTGCTCGTGTCGTCCTGCCGGGGGGCGAGGTTCCGGGCCGACTCGACCGCCCACGCGCGGAAGGCGTCGTCCCCGCTGTACAGCCAGGCCATCCACAGCGTTCCGGGCCAGAAGCCGCCCACCCAGTCGCCGTTGCGCGAGTACGTCCACTTCTCGAACTTGGTCCCGACCGGGAAGCCCGTCACTCCGGGCGCGACGGTGCGGACCTTCTCCACGGCGTAGTCCGCCGCGGCGCGCAGTGTCCGCGTGGTCGCGCCTGGTGGCTGCCGGTCCGACGCCGCCGCGGCAGGCACCGCGGAGGTCCCTACGGCCGCCGCACCGGCCGCCGTGGCCAGCAACGCACGCCGGGAAACGCTCATGCTCGCCCTCCAACTCCACTGTGGACAAGAGAAGTTGGCTGAGCCTTGCACACCGGCCACGACCATGTACACCCATGTGTGCAGAGTTCATCACTGTGAACAGAGTCGGTTCCGAGGGGCATCGGAGTCGTGCCGGAGCCGGACGTAGCCGACCGGCTGAGCGGTGTTCCAGCTCTCGGCGAGGCCGGGGGCGACCCGGCCGGACCCCGGACGCGGGTTCAGGACGGGCCGCCGGGGACCATGCCCAGTTGCCGCATCTGCGTGAGGACGTCGACGACACCCCAGACCTCGGCGACGCGGCCGTCCGCGAACCGGAGGACGAAGATCTCCTGGTACCTGACGGGCCTCCCGGTGGCCGGGAGGCCCTGGTACTCCCCCTGGTGCGTACCGGTGACGGTGTTCCGGAAGACGACCTTGTCCCCCTCCGCGATCTCGTCCTCGATCTCGACGCGCAGGTCGGGGAATGCGCGCAGAAGCGCCTCCCACACGCGTTTGAGTGCCTGCGCGCCCGTCGCCCCCATCGGTACCGGCGCGTGGAACAGCAGGTCCGGCGCGACGATCTCGTCGATCGCCTTCGAGACGGTCTCCAGGTCACCGGTGTGGACGGCGTCGCGCAGGCGGCGGAACGTCGCTTTGTTGCGTGCTTCCCGGGCTGTCGGCACGGGGTGGCTCCTCGGGTCGGCGCGAGTCCTCGGGTCGGTTCTCGCTCGTACGCCCTCTACGACGGGCCGGCCCTCCGGCATGTGACATCGCCGCGTACGCCGCACATGGTCCTCACCGTGGCCGACCACCTCTCCCCGTACGTCCTGGAGGGGACCCTGCACCGCCTGGCCCTGGTAGCCCGCCGTGCCGGAGAAGATGCTCCCCGGGTGAGCACACGGCGCGGGGGTCAGCCGGCTCGCGCCCGTGTCCCGCAGGGCGGGTAGAACGGGGCCGCCCCCGCGTGGGGCAGCGGGGACGGGGGGTGGTAGCCCGTGGCCGGGGCGTCCGTCGTGTAGGCGCGGGTGTCCGGCGACAGGCCCCGGTGCGGGTCGCCCAGGCGGGCCTGGATCTGGTAGGTGCCGTCTCCGGAGTACGTGTACGCCGTCAGGTCGGGATACCGGTCGTGGTTGTAGTCGGCCACCGCGATGTCCTTCGTGGCCCCCAGGTCGAGGGGGACGGTCCGCCGGCTGCGGCCGGTGTCGGAGAAGGGTCCCAGCCTCAGTTCGGCCACCCGGGGCCGAACCGGGTCGTCGCCGCCCTGCTCCTGCCCCGCCACGACGACCAGGTCGGCCCAGCCGTCCCGGTCGAAGTCCGCCACGGCGGTGCTCACGTACTCCTGCCGGCCCGCGGTGCGGTCGGCCAACCCCCGTGCCCCGACCGTCGTTTCGCGGGGCGAGCCGATGCCGAAGGTGATGGCCGACCGGGCACCCCGGTGGGACGGGTCCGTGATCCGGTCCGGCAGACCGTCGTTGTTCACATCGGCGATCAGGTCCCCCGATCGCGTCAGACAGGCGGTGACGGCGGGCGGTCCCGCCGGACGCGGCGGGGGCCCGCCCAGGCGGTCCTCGCCGCCGGCGAGGAGCAACAGCCCGCCCGCCAGCAGGAACGCCGTACGGATGAGCCGTCTCGGCCGGGAGGTACCGCTGGGTTGACGCACGGGCATGGGCAGGGATCGTAGTCACCGGGCCGGGTGCGCCCGGGGGCGGGGCCCCGGCGGATGTTCCCGACCGCCACGGTGCTGCGGGACCGCGACCACCCGAGCGTGGTGATCCGGCCGCTCGGCAACGGGATCGAACTACGACGCCGATGGCACGGGTTCGGTTACCCGTACCTCTGCTTCCAGGGCCAACTGCCTTACTGTACAGGCGAGTTGACGACGGTCGCCCACCGCGACGGCGGGGGGACCGGCCGGACGTCCCCTGGTCGTCCTCCGCACGGCCAAGCGGCCGGGCCGCGTCACCCTTGCCGCGCGGGCACCCGGACTCCGCCCGGCCCGGCTCACCCTGCCGGTGGCACCCACGTGACGGCCCGCCGGTCCGACCGGGCTCGCGCCTGCCCTCACCGACGGTATGCTGGCGCGCCCGGTAGCGGCCCGGAGCGGGTTGTCGGTCAGCCGCTGCCGCCTCGCCAACGGTGAAAACGGGTTGACCGACCCGTATCATCCAGGTGTCGCACCGTCAGGAGCGGAGGAAATGATGCCGGAAAGCGCCGGGCCCGTCACCGAATTGACCTCTCAGTACGTCAGCCAGGTGACCAACGACCTCGAACACAACCTCAAGGAGCAGGAACGCATCACGGCTGAAATCGCCGTGCTACAGGAGCAGTTGGCCACCCTTCAGCATGACCACGGCACCCTGCTGAACATGCAGCAGGCACTCGGCCTCGCCGCACCGGCCGGGCGGGCGGTCGTACCCGCCCCGCGCAAGAAGAGCGGCGGCACGCGCCGCGCCGACGACAAGAAGCCCGCGGCGGCGAAGCCGGTGGCCAAGAAGACGGCGACGAAGAAGGCGGTGGCGAAGAAGGCGGTGGCGAAGAAGGCGACCGCCGGGAAACCGGCGGCCACGAAGGCGTCGCCGTCCGAGCCCGCTCAGCCCACGCTGATCGAACTCGTCCGCCGGCACCTGGCGGAGCAGACGGAGCCCCGTTCCGCCGCCGAGGTCAGCGAGGCCCTGATCCAGGCGTATCCCGAGCGCGGGATCCAGAGGAAGGTCGTCCGCACCACGCTGGAGAACCTTGTGGCGAAGAACGGCGCCCAGCGCACCAAGCAGGGCACCTCCGTCTTCTACGTCGTGCAGGGCGAATCGGCGCAGGAGACCACGGAGGGCGCCGAGACGGGCGCGTGAGCGCCCGCCGCGCCGAGCGGCCGGCGGCGGCCGAGCGAGGCCACACGGAGGTCCGCGCCTCGGCCGGGCTCCTCGCCCCGGGCCGCCGGTCGCCGGACGCAAACACGCTCGCCGTCCTTCAGCGTGCCCCCGCCGCGCCGGCGCTCGGCCCCGGTGTGGACACCGGGGCGCCGTCGGGGCACGAAGAGAACCTCACCGGTCGGCGGAGCCGAAGCTGGCGAAGTAGGCCGCGACCATGTCCTCGTCGGCGTGGCCCTGTGCGGCGGCACGCTCCATGCGCTCGGCGCTCGCGGCGGCCACGTCGAGGCGCACGCCGTGCTGCTCACCCGCCTGGACGATGAGCCGGGCGTCCTTGGCCGCCGTGGCCACCGCGAACTGGGCCGGGGTCAACGGGCCGTCGAGGATCAGCTTCGACTTGGCCCGCAGGTACCCCATGTCCAGCGGGCCGCCCTCGATCGCGTCGAAGAAGTTCTGCGGGTCCACGTCGAGCCCCCGGGCCAGGGCCAGCACCTCGCCGGCCGCGGCGGTGATCGCGAGGACCCAGCTGTTGGCGACGAGCTTGAGGCGGCTCGCCGTGCCGGCCGCGCCGTCCTCGCCGGTCCACACGGTGCGGGACCCGACCGCGTCGAACACCGGGGCCACCGTCGCCCGGTGCTCGCTCGGGCCCGCGGCGAGGACGAGGAGCTGGCCGGCCTCGGCGGGCTGGCGGGTGCCCAGCACCGGCGCGTCGAAGAAGACGAGGCCGTGTTCCCGGGCGAAGGCGGCCAGGTCGCGGATGGCCTCGACACCGGCGGTGGTGGACTGCACCCACGCGGCACCGGAGCGCAGCGCGGGGGCGGCCTCGCGCATGACGTCCAGGGTGGCCGGGCCGTCGTAGAGCATGGTCAGGACGACGTCGGCGCCCTCGACGGCCTCGGCGGGCGTGCCGGCGACGTGCGCGCCGTCGGCGGCGAGCGGTTCGGCTTTGGCGCGGGTGCGGTTCCAGACGCGGACGGTGTGTCCGGCCCGCGCGAGGTTGCGGGCCATCGCGGCACCCATGATGCCGGTGCCCAGGACACTCACGGTGAGCTTGTCGGTCATGACGTCAACTCCCAGGGGACTATGCGGCTTCGGCGGCGCGGACCAGGCCGTCCAGCCACGCCTGATGGCCGTTCGGCACCGGGTTCGGCGTCTGCCGGGCCAGTGCGGCGGCCGGTCGGCCGATCTGCGTCTCCCGGGTGAGGATACGGACCCGGCCGCCAGAAAGATCTTCCACCAGCCAGACGTGCGGCACGTCGAGCCCCTCCTCCGGCGCGCCGTCCTGCCGCGCCGTCCAGGCAGCCGGCCCGGGACGCCCTCGGCCGAAGGTGCCGAAGCGGAAGGCGAGGCCGTCTTCCAGCACCGGGCCGCCGCCCAGCGGGAAGGAGATGTCGGCGACGTTGTCGTAGTACGACTCCCAGGTGGCGGTGTCGCTCAGAAAACGCCGGATCCGGGCGGCGGTGAGGCCCCGCACGCCGACCTGAACCTGCTGCGGACCTTCTGGCCGTGTACCGCGCGGGCCCCTTCACCGCAGCCGCCCCCGCCCTCGGGCTCTCACAGCCGACTGTGACCGCCCAGATCCGCACCCTGGAGCAGCAGACCGGCCGGGAGCCGCTCACGCGGCTGCCGCGCGGTGTGGAACCCACCCCGGCCGCCCACGAGCTCGCGGTCCGGCCGACGGGTCCGCTGGACGCGCTCGCCGCTCCGGAGGGCGCCGGCCCGTCGGCCGGGCAGGCCGTGCCCGTGCACCCCGCCGGCCCGTCGGAGCTGCTCTGCGTGCGGGCGCTGCCCGCGCTGGTGCCCCTCGTCGCCGACGGGGTCCGGCTGCGGGTCGCGCAGGGGCTGCCCGAGCCGCTGCTGGAGGAGATGCGGACCGGCCGGCACGGCCTGGTCGTCGCCACCCGGCGCCCACGGGGCCGGAACGTGGAATCGGTGCCGCTCGCCGGCGAGGAGTACCTGCTGGTCGCAGCACCCGCCTGGGCCGAACGCCCGCCGCGCACCCACGAGCGGAGGACCTGTGCGCCGCCCCGCGCGAGGTACCCCTGGTCACCTACGCCGAGGACCTGCCCCTCGTACGGCGCTACCGGCGGACCGTCTTCGGCGAGCGGCACACCGCGCGTGCCGCGGTCACCGTGCCAACCCTGTACGCGGTCCTCTCGGCGGTCGCCGCGGGCGCCGGTTACAGCGTGCTGCCCCGCTCCCTGTGCCGGGAACACCTCGACTCCGGCCGGCTCGCCCCGCTGCACGAACCGGAAGCGGCCCCGCCGAACACCCTGGTCCTCGTCCGGCGCCCCGGTGCGGAGACCGACCCCGGCGTGGTCCGGGTACGGGAGACCCACCGGCGCGCCGCCCGGGGCCGGTAACGCGAGCCGCTGCTTGCGGAGTCCGCCGTTCCTGCCGGTTTCCCCTGGACACGTACAGTCGGGGCCGAAAGGGTGAGCGGAGGGAGCGGGATGCCACAAGGGGTGTCGGTGCGGTTCGCGGTGCTGGGGCCGGTGCGGGTCTGGCGGGGGGCGGAAGAGCTGGACGCCGGCGGGCCGCAGGCGCGGGCGTTGCTGGCCCTGCTGCTGCTCCGGGCCGGTCAGCCCGTGCCCGTGCCCGAGATCGTCGACGTGCTGTGGGGGCCGGGTCCGCCGCCCACCGCCCTCAACGTGGTCCGCCGGCACGTCGGCTCGCTGCGGCGGCTGCTGGAGCCGGGGCTGCCCGCGCGGACGCCGGGGCACCGGCTGGTGCGCGGCGCGGGCGGCTACCGGCTCGTCACCGACGGGGACGACGTGGACCTCGCACGGTTCCGGGCACTGCGGCAGGAGGCCCGGCGGGCCGTCGCCGAGGGCGCGCCCGGGCGGGCCGTGGATCTGCTCGGCCGGGCGCTGACGCTGTGGGCCGGTCCCGTCGCCTCCGGCCTCGCCCCGGACGTGCGGGAACGGCTCGGGGCGGACGGGCTGGAGCGCGAGCGGCTCGCCGCGCTGCGGGAGGCGGCCGACGCGGCCTTGCAGGCGGCCGTGCCCGGCGCGGTCCTCGCCCGGCTGCGGGAGGCCGCCGCCGCGCATCCGCTGGACGAGCCCCTGCTGGCCCGGCTGGTCCTGGCCCTGGCGGCCACCGGCCGGCGGGCCGAGGCGCTCGCCACCTGCCGGGACGCCTGCCGCCGGCTCGCCGAGGAGCTGGGCCTCGACCCCGGGCCCGAGCTCCAGGAGGCCCATCGGACGGCGCTGGGCGGGACAGGGGACGGGGACCCGGTGGAGCCGCCGCTCGCGGAAGCCGTCGTCGCGCGTCCCGTCGTACCCGCCCAACTGCCGCACGACCTGCCCGCGTTCACCGGTCGGCACATCGAACTGGCCGAGCTGCTGGACCCGCTCGCCGGTGGGGAGCCCGTCGGGACGGTGCTGGTCTCGGCGCTCGGCGGGATGGCCGGGGTGGGCAAGACCACGCTGGCGGTGCACTGGGCCCACCGGGTCGCCGACCGCTACCCGGACGGGCAGCTCTACGTCGACCTGCGCGGCTTCGCCGCCTCCGCGGCGGTCACCGACCCCGGTGAGGCCGTCCGCGGTTTCCTGCACGCGCTCGGGGTACCGCCCGAGCACGTGCCCCAGGGCCTCGCCGCGCAGGCCGCGCTGTACCGCAGTGTGCTGGCGGGGCGCCGGGTGCTCGTGCTGCTGGACAACGCGCGGGACGCCGAGCAGGTACGGCCGCTGCTGCCCGGCACCCCCGGCTGCCTCGCCATCGTCACCAGCCGGGACGACCTGACCGGGCTGGTGGCCGCGCACGGCGCCCGCTCGCTGACCCTGCGGCCGTTCGACGCCGGCCAGTCGCGGGACTTCCTCGCCGGACGGCTCGGGGCGGAACGGATCGCCGCCGAGCCGCGGGCGGTGGACGAGATCGTCGCCCGGTGTGCCGGGCTGCCCCTCGCCCTGGCCTGCGTGGCCGCCCGCGCCGCCCTGCGCCCGGACTTTCCGCTGGCGGCCGTGGCCGCCGAACTGCGCGAGGCTCGCGGCGGCCTCGCCGGGTTCACCCGGCCCGGCACCCCGGTGGATGTCGCCACCGTCTTCTCCTGGTCCACCCGGGCCGTGTCGTCCGCCGCCGCCCGGCTGTTCCGGCTGCTCGCCCTGCACCCCGGCCCGGACCTGTCGGCGGCCACCGCCGCCGCGCTCGCCGGTCTGCCGCCGCGCCGGGCGCGCTCGCTGCTGGCCGAACTCGCCGCCGTACATCTCGTCACCGAACCGGCGCCCGGGCGCTACGGCTTCCACGACCTGCTCCGCGCCCACGCCGGTGACCTCCTCGCCGAGCACCACAGCGAGGCCGAGCGGCAGGAGGCCCGCGACCGGCTGTTCCGGCACTACGTCGAGCGCGCCCACGCCGCCGGAATGCTGCTCGACCCCAGCGGTGACGCCCCGGCGCCGGCGCCCGCGCCGCCGGACCCGCGGGCCGTGCCGTTCGCCGACGACAGCGCGGCTCTGGCCTGGCTCACCGCCGAACACCCGGCGCTGTCGGCCGTCCTCCGGGCGGCGGCCACGACCGGCCACGACCGGTACGCGTGCCTGCTGGCCTGGTCCCTGGAGCCGTACTTCGAGCGGCGCGCCCACTGGCACGACGGACTGGCCGCCCAGCGCACCGCCCTCGACGCCGCGCTGCGGCTCGCCGACCCCGCCCTGGAGGCGCGCGCCCTGCGCGGGCTCGCCCGGGCGGAGGGCAGGCTGGGCCTGTCCGACGAGAGCCGGGCCCGCCTCGACCGGGCGCTCACGCTGTTCACCCTGGCCGGCGACACCGTCGGCCGGGCGGGCACCCACCGCAGTCTGGGCTGGGCGTGCGAGCAGGAGGGCGACCTGGCGGGGGCCCTGCGGCACAACCAGCTCGCCCTGGAGCTGTACCGCGCCGCCGGGTCCCGGCCTGCGCAGGCCAGCGTCCTGAACTCCGTCGGCTGGTACCACGCGCTGCGCGGCGAGTACCGGCCGGCCCTCGCGCGCTGCTTCGAGGCCCTGGCCCTGCTCCAGGACCTGGGCGACCGGTACGGGCAGGCGGCGGCCTGGGACAGCATCGCCTACGCCTACCACTGCCTGGGCCGGCATCCGCACGCCCTGCTCGGCTACCGCAACGCGCTGACGCTGTACCGGGCGCTCGGCGTCCCGTACCCGGAGGCCGACACGCTGACCCGCATGGGCGACACACACCTGGCCACCGGTGACCGGGAGGGCGCGCGGGCCGCCTGGGAGCAGGCCCTCGCCCTGCTCACCCGGCTCGGTCATCCGGACGCGGAACGGGTCCGGGAGCGGCTCGCCGGCCGGGAGGAGCGGTCCGGTGCGGGATGACAGCGCCCGGGGTCCGGGGCGCCAGGCGGGTTGGCCGCCTGGCCGGACGGCTCCGTAGGCTGGCACGGTGACGACTCAGGTGATCCTTCTCAACGGTGGTTCCAGCGCGGGGAAGTCCGGGATCGGGCGGTGCCTGCAAGCCGTACTGCCCGACCCCTGGCTGGTGTTCGGCATCGACTCGCTGGTCGACGCACTGCCTCCGGCACTCCGAGGAGCGGACGGCGGGATCGAGTTCGCCGAGGACGGCGGGGTCGAGGTCGGTGCGGGTTTCCGGGCGCTGGAGGCCGCTTGGATGGAGGGTGTCGCGGCGACGGCCCGCGCGGGCGCCCGGATCGTCGTGGACGACGTGTTCCTCGGCGGGGCGGCCTCGCAGCAGCGGTGGCGGAAGGCCCTCGCCGGACTGGACGTCCTGTGGGTGGGGGTGCGGTGCGACGCCGAGGTCGCCGCGGCACGGGAGATCGCGCGGGGGGACCGGACCCGGGGCATGGCGGCGGCCCAGGCCGAGGTGGTGCACGACGGGGTGGCGTACGACCTGGAGGTGGACACCACCCGCACCGAGTCCCTGATGTGCGCGCGGACCATCGCGGCCCGCGTCGGCTGACCGGCGACGGGGTGGTGCGCGTGCCCGGCGGGCTCGGTGACGTGGCGCGGTCCGAGGTGCTGCGGTTCGAGGTGCTCGGCCCCCTGCGGGTGCTGCGCGCGGGGAGCGAGCTGGACCTCGGGTATCCGCAGGCGCGGGCGCTGCTCGGCGTGCTCCTGGTGTGGCCGGGCCGGCCCGTGCGGATGAGCACGATCGTCGACGTCCTCTGGCCGGGCCGGCCGCCCGCCGACGCGCCGAACGCGGTACGGCGGCACGTCGGCACGCTGCGCAGGCTGCTGGAGCCCGGACTGCCCCCGCGCGCACCCGGGCGGCGCCTGCTGGGCCGTACCGGCGGCTATCTGCTGGAGGCGGCGGCCCACGAGGCCGACCTGCCGCGCTTCCGCGCCTTCACCCGGCGGGGCATGCGGGCCGCCGCCACCGCGCGCCCCGAGCAGGCGGTACGGCACTTCGCCGGGGCCCTGCGGCTGTGGCGCGGCCCGGTGGCGGCCGGCCTGCCGGGACCGGTGCGCGCGCATCCGCACTTCGCGGCCGTGGACCGGGAGATCCTCCGCACGGCGCGGATGGCGGCGGACGCCGCGCTGCTGTGCGGGCGCGCGGACCAGGTGCTGCCGAGCGTGCGCCGGGCGGTCGCGCTGAACCCGCTCGACGAGCCGCTGCTGGCCCGCCTGATCCTGTCCCTGGCGGCGTGCGGGCTCCAGGCGGAGGCGCTGGCCACCTACGAGGACGCGCGCCGCGACCTCGCCGCACAGCTGGGGGTGGCTCCCGGCGCCGAACTGGCCGCGGCCCACGCCCGCGTCCTGCGCCGGCAGATACGCCCCGCCCGGCACCGGCTCCCCGCCGCCCCGCCGGACCCCGCGCGCCCCTTCGTCCGCCCGGCCCAACTCCCGCCGGACCTCCCGGTCTTCACGGGCCGCAACCGAGAACTGACGGCGCTGGACGCGCTGTTGGACGGGGAGACCGCGGGGGCACCACAAACAGCGCCGGATGCCCTGCGGGGCGCGGAAGCGGTGCCGGACGCGCCGGCCCCCTCGACCGGCGTCTGCCCCGCGTCGGGTGTGCTGATCAGCGGTCCGGCCGGTGTCGGCAAGACCGCGCTGGCGGTCCACTGGGCGCACCGGGTCGCCGACCGCTTCCCGGACGGTCAGCTCCACCTGGAGCTGGGCGGATCGGCTCCCCATCAGGCCGCCCTGGAGCCGGCCGAGGCACTGCGCCGGCTGCTCGGGGCCCTCGGTGTGTCCACGCGGAGCATGCCCGAGGGCGTGGCCGCCCTCGCCGCGCGGTACCGCGGTGTGCTGACGGGACGCCGACTGCTCGTCCTGCTGGACGACGCCGCCTGCCTCGCACAGCTCCGCCCGCTGCTGCCCGAGGCGCCGGGCTGCCTGACGGTGGTCACGAGCCGGGGCGGGCCGATCGGGCCGAGGCCGGTGGCCGAACCCGCCGGGCCGGCAGGACGGCTCGGGTTGTCCGGGTCCCGGGAGCGGGCCGCCGGGGCCCTGCGCACGTTGTACCTGGGTCTGCCCTGCGAGGCGGACGCCCGTGACCTGCTCGCCCGGCGGATCGGTGCCGCGCGACCGGCCGCCGAGCCGGAGGCCGTGAGGGAGATCGTCCGGCGGTGCGGCCGGCTGCCCTCCGCCCTGGCCCTCGTGGCCGCACGCGCGGCGAGCCGCAGGGACTTCCCGCTGGCGGCCCTGGCCGCCGACCTCGCCGAGGACGCGGAGCCCTGAGAAGGGCACACCGGAGGACCGGGGTCGACGCGCGCCCTGCTCCAGGGCGTCCTCCTCGGCTTCGGCCCTGCACACCGCCTGAGCGGGGCCGGCGGCGTCCGCGTGGTGGACGGGACGCCCGGGGGCGAGCCGGCCGCGGCCTACGTACGGTCCGTGCCGTCTCCCCCGGCGCCCGGAGAGGCGGGAGGAAGGGCCGTACCGGTCTCGGGCCGACCGGCCGGGGGCGGTGCCGGGACGGTCCCGTCCGGTGCCGTCGGGGGAACGCCCGCACCCGGTCCGCCCTGACCGGCCCACGGCCCGGCACCGGCCGCACCGGGCCCCGGCCGCCCCGCCCACGGCCCGACGCCCCCCGCGCCCGGCCCCGGCTGTCCCGCCCACGGCGGCGCACCCGCCACCCCCGGACCCCATCCCGGCTGCGCCGTCCACTGCTGCGGCACCGGTACACCGTTGCCGTACGGGTGGCCCGGCGGGAGGGCCGGTGGCCGGGGTGCCGGAGCCGTGCGGTCCAGTCGGCGGCGGCGCAGCCACCAGGCCACGGCCGCCGTGTACAGCGCGATGCTCAGCACGTCGAGCACGACGAGCTGCCAACTCGCGTCGGCGGCGGTCTCGTCGCTGGTGAGCCCGTCCACGACGGCGGCCGAGACGCCGAAGGCGAACAGGTTGTTGACGGTGTGCAGGGCGATGGACGCCTCCAGTCCGCCGGTGCGCCAGGTCAGCCAGCCCGCGGCCACACCGAACACCACGAGGTCGGCGAAGCCCCAGGGCGTGCCCCAGCCGTGGGCTGCGGCGAACAGGACCGCCTGGGGCAGCAGCGCGGCCCACGGCGAGCGCAGGAACGCCCCGGCGGTCTGCGTCAGCCAGCCGCGGAACACGTACTCCTCGGCGGCGGCCTGCACCGGCACCAGCAGCACCAGCATGACCAGGGCCCGTCCGAAGGCCGGCCATCCCACCCACTGGCTGTCCGGCTCGCCGTCCGCGGGGAGCAGGAACAGACAGCCCATCGCGAGGCCCACGATCGGTACGGCGGTCAGCACGCACAGCAGCAGCCAGCGCCATCTCAGCCGGCCGGTCACGGAGGACACCGTGCCGGCCGGGCGCCGTCCGATCCAGCGCACGACCAGCAGCAGGACGGGTATGCCGACCGCGATGCAGAGCAGGTCGACGGCCGTCTCGGAGACGGGGCCGAACTCCGGCCAGCCGTCGTCGTCCTGGGGGTAGCCCAGGCCCGACCCCAGGGCCGCGACGAGGAACATGAGGACGACCACGGTGGTCATGTACGCCACGGCCACGACCAGGGTCCCGAGCAGGGGGCGCCACCACCGGTAGCGCGGTGAGAGGCGGGCCAGACGGTGGTAGGGGAGCTGCTCGGTGAACTGCGCCTGCGCGGGGGGCAGCAGCAGTGGCTGTGGCTGTGTCATGGCGTCAGCCTGCCGAAAGACACCGCGACGCGCCATCGGCTTGCGGCAGGACCGGCTTCTCCGCCCGGCGGGGCCGACCGCATTCCGCGCCGCCGAGGTCGATGTCCGTTCGCCGCCGGTGCTCCGCCGGGCCGTCGGCTGGGATGGGCACATGACTTCACCAGCGGATCTGCGGGGCAGGACGGCACTGGTCACCGGTGGCAGCCGGGGCATCGGCGCGGCGACGGCACGGCGGCTGGCGCGCGAGGGCGCGGACGTGGCCGTGACCTATGTGCGGGGCGAGGACGCGGCCGAGGAGGTCGTGCGGGACATCGAGGCGCTGGGGCGGCGGGCGGTGGCCCTGCGCGCGGACGCGGCGGACGCGGCGCAGGCGGCGGACGCGGTGCGGCGCGCGGCGGAGGAACTGGGCGGGCTGGACGTGCTGGTGGGCAACGCGGCCGTCGGGATGATGGGGCCGCTGGAGAGCCTGTCCCTCGCCGATGTCGACCGGCTTCTGGCGGTGAACGTGCGCGGGGTCTTCCTGGCCGCCCGGTCCGCCGCCGCGGTCATGGCCGACGGCGGGCGGATCATCACGGTCGGCAGTTGTGTCACCGCGCGGGTGCAGGGTCCGGGGGCCACGCTGTACGCGATGAGCAAGTCCGCCGTGGTGGGGCTGACGAAGGCTCTGGCGCGGGAGTTGGCCGGGCGCCGGATCACGGCGAACGTGGTGCACCCGGGGCCGACCGACACGGACATGAACCCCGCGGACGGCCCGTTCGCGTCCGGTCAGGCGGCCGCGACCGCCCTCGGCCGGTTCGGTACGGCCGAGGAGGTCGCGTCCATGGTGGCGTTCCTGGCGGGGCCGGACGCGGCGTACGTGACGGGCGCGGAGTTCTCGGTGGACGGCGGATACGCCGCGTGACGGAGCGGGGAGGGCGGGCGCGTCAGGTCTCGTCCAGGCGGCGTACGTCCTCCTCGTCCCACTTCCTGGTGTCGCGGGGCTGGGTGTACGGCTCGGCCCGGGGCGGGTGGCCGCCGGCGATGGCCCGCTGCCGTACGGTCTCCGCGTCGAACTCCAGCCCGAGCAGGATGGCCAGGTTGGTGATCCACAGCCAGACCAGGAAGACGATGACGCCGGCCATGGTGCCGTAGGTCTTGTTGTAGGAGGCGAAGTTGGCGACGTAGAACGCGAAGCCGGCGGAGGCGGCCATCCAGATCAGCAGGGCGAGGACGCTGCCGGGGGTGATCCACCGGAACCCTTTGACCTTGGCGTTCGGGGTCGCCCAGTACAGGATGGCGATCATCATGGTGACGAGCAGGACCAGCACGGGCCACTTGGCGATGGACCACGCGGTCAGCGCCGTGTCGCCGAGCCCGAGCGCGTCCCCGGCCCGGCGGGCCAGGCCGCCGGTGAAGACCACGATGAGCGCGCTGGCCACGGCGAGGACCACCAGGACGACGGTGACGCCGACGCGCACGGGGAGGAGCTTCCACACCGGGCGGCCCTCGGGCATGTCGTAGACGGCGTTGGCGGCGCGGATGAACGCGGCCACGTAGCCGGAGGCCGACCACACGGCCAGCACGAGGCCGAGGACGGCCACGAGGGAGCCGGTTCCGGTGCCGTTCTGGAGCTGCTGCACCGCCCGGGTGATGATGTCGCGGGCGGGGCCGGGGGCGAGGTTCCGCAGGTTGGCCAGGACCTTGTCCGTGACCGACCGGCCGGCCACGGCCAGCAGGGAGACCAGCACCAGCAGGGCCGGGAACAGGGACAGGACGGCGTAGTAGGTGAGCGCCGCGGCCCGGTCGGTGAGCTCGTCGTCGCGGAACTCGCGCAGCGCGCCCTTGAACACCGCCGGCCATGCGCGCCGGGGCAGCTTCACGGGGGTGTCCGGCGCCCTGCGCTCGACGTCCTCGCCGGGTCCGGCCTCGTCCGGCTCGGGGATCCGCGTCTGCGGGGTCTCGTCGGCGGCCTGCTTGTGGTGCCGCCGTGGTACGTGCAACTTCGCCATGTCCGTCGGGTAACCCCACGGAGCGTGATCACGCCCCCGGTTCGCCCGTCGGGCCCCGTCTTCCGGGGGCCTCCCCCACCCGGTGCCCTCCGCCCGGCAGCGGGACGGAGGGCGGGCGGGCGGGCCGCCGTGCCGGGACTCAGTGCGCGTTGGCGAACCGCTTGAACGCGGCCTTGGTGCCGGAGCCGGCGATGCCGTCGATGGGGCCGCGGTAGCCGTAGCTGTCCTTCAGGAGCCGCTGGAGCGCCTTGATCGTGCCCTTGCCGACGACGCCGTCGATCGGGCCGGTGTAGCCCCAGTACTTCTTCAGGCAGCGCTGGAAGGCCTTCCAGCTGTTGGTGCCGAGCTTGCCGTCGATGGAGTTCCGGTAGTTCCAGTACGTCTTCAGCCAGCGCTGGACCTTCTTCGCCTCGGTGGCGTTCAGGCCGAGGTTGGTCACGGCCTGCGGGGTGACGGCCTCGGTGGCCGCCGCCGGGTGGGCCGTCGCGGGCGCCGCGAAGGCGGTGCCCGCTGCGGCGAGGCTGCCCGCGGCCAGCGCCACCGTGGTCGCGGTGGCGAGGAGGGTCCTGGTGAAGATGTTCGTCCGCATGTGTTTCCCCCTGGTTGACGAGTGCCTCTCGGCACGGCACACAAGCTACGTGCCGGGGGTGCGCACGTCGCCAACCCGGGAGTTGACGCCCGGCTCCAACGCCCGCGGTAGGGCCGGACCCGTGTACAACCTCCGTGGTAGGCGCGCCGGTCGCGGGCCCGTCAGCCCCGCCCTCCGCTGAGGTTTCCCCACCGGGGTCCGATCTGCCGCCACTCCTCGTCCCACTCGGCCAGGCGCCGTCGGATGAGCCGGCCCCGGACCAGCCGGCCGGCGCCCCAGACCAGCGCGCCGGCCGCCGGGGCGACGAGGACGCCGGTGAGTGCCGACTGGAGGTCGGCCGCCGCTCCGGTGATGGGGGCGGGCACGATCCGGTCCGCCTGGTTCGTCCACACCGTCACCCGGGTGCCGGCCGGGGCGCCCGGGAAGACCTTCGCCCGGTCGGTGTGCGCCGAGCCGTCGTGGTCCGTCCAGCGCACGGCGGTCCAGACCCGTCCGTCGTCGTAGCCGCTGCCCGCGGCGGGGGTCCGCGCCGCGTCGTCGGTGAGCACCGCGGACACCGGGTGCACCTGGGTCAGCCGTGCCGTGAACGCGGACTCGGAGACCTGGGCCGCCCACAGGCCCGCGACGACCCCGACGACCAGGGCCAGCACCCAGCCGGCGAGGACGATCCAGGCCTCGACGACATCGCTGTGCCGCCGCAGCGGGTTGCGCCGCCACCGCCACAGCCGTATCCGGGTGACCGTCGTGGGAGGTGTCCGTGTCATCGTCACCGCCTCCTCCCGCCCACCGGCGGCCGGAACCCGCAGTGGCCCCCGCGGTCTCCCGGACCCGGTCGTCCGGGCGAGGGTCATGACACCATCCTGCACCTCTCCCGGCCGGTCGTCCGCGCGGGCCGGGCCTGTCTTCCGGATCGGCTGCGCCCCGGCCGGCCGCGCCTCCCGACCGGCGGCCCTCAGCGCTCCTCGGAGGGGGTCAGCGGCAGGTCGTCGGTGTAGGCGTTCACCGGCGGGGCGACGGGTCGGACGTCCCTGGCGTCGAGCGCCGCCTCCGCCGTCCTGGTGCCGAGGGTGCCGCGCGGGTGCCAGGTTCCGGTCACCTCCAGCCAGGTGTCGGCGGGCGGCGTCTCGCCGCCGTAGACGCGCACCTTGACCGTCTGTGAGTCAGCCGCGCAGCAGGAGAAGACGATCCGGGTCAGGTACCAGCCGTCGCCCCCGGCGGCCGGGGTGACGAAGCCGGTCAGCCGGACGGTGCGGTGCTCGACGGCCCGGCCGCGGTCCTGCTGGACCCGCTTGGTGAAGTCGGTGAGGGTCAGCGGCAGCGGCGAGGTCGCGGGCAGCGGCGCGAACCCCTTCTGCTCGGCGACGGGCTTGGTGTCGGCGCGGGCGGCGGTGTACGCGCCGAGCGCGGGCGGGGGGTTCAGGAGCAGGCTGAGCGCGGGGAGGAGCAGCAGCCAGGCGGCGCGCGGGGTGCCGGTGTGGTCGTGGCCGTGCCCGGTGGCGCCGGCCGTGTGCCGCCGGTCGCGGGTGACCGCTCCCGCCAGGCCGAGCAGCAGCAGGACGGCGCCGGAGACGATCAGTGCCGGGCGCAGTCCGGCCTTGACGTAGCGCAGGTAGGTGTCGGTGAGGAGGGCCGTGTGCAGCAGACCGGTGCCGGTCAGTACCAGGAGCAGGGCCTGGAGAGGGCGTTTCACAGCAGCGCTCCTGAGATCAGGACGCTCGCGGTGACGGCCACGACGGTGGTCGCCGTGGAGAACCGCCAGGCGAAGGCGCGGCCGAAGGTGCCCGCCTGAAGCGCGATCAACTTCAGGTCGACCATCGGTCCGACCACCAGGAACGCGAGCCGGGCGGTCGGCGAGAAGCCGGTGAGCGAGGCCGCGACGAACGCGTCGGCCTCCGAGCAGACGGCCAGCAGCACGGCGAGGACGGCCAGGAAGATCACCGAGAGCCAGGGCGAGCCGGAGAAGGCGTCGAGGACGGAGCCCGGCACGGTGACGTTGAAGGTGGCGGCGGCCATGGCGCCGACGACGAGGAAGCCGCCGGCGTGCAGGAAGTCGTGCTGGAAGCCGAGCCGGAACTCGGTCCGGCGGCTGTGGCCGTGCCGGTGGCCGGTGTGCCGGTGGCGCAGGAGCGGGCGCAGCCACGTCTCCTTGCCGAGCCAGAGCCACAGCCAGCCCATGACGGCCGCCGTGGCGAGGGAGGCGAGCAGCCGGGCGGCGACCATCGCGGGGTCGCCCGGGAAGGCGACGGCGGTGGCCGTGAGGACGACGGGGTTGATCGCGGGCGCGGAGAGCAGGAAGGCGAAGGCGGCGGCCGGGGTCACGCCGCGGCGGATCAGGCTGCTCGCGACGGGCACGGAGGCGCACTCGCAGCCCGGCAGGACCGCGCCGGCCACGCCGGCGACCGGGACGGCGAGGGCCGGCCGCTTCGGCAGCACCCGGGTGAACAGGTCGGCCGGCACGAAGGCGTTGATGGCGCCGGACAGGGCGGTGCCGAGGAGCAGGAAGGGCAGCGCCTGGAGGGTGATGGCCACGCAGACGGTGCGCCAGGCCTGGACGGCGGGGTGGTCCAGCCACGGCGCGCCGGCCAGGAGGAGCACGGCCGCGAGTGCGAGGGCGGCACCGAGGGGCCGCGGCCGGGGGACGGCGCCGGGCGGCCAGGACCTCGGGCGGGCGCCCGGTGGCCACGGCCGGATGCGGCGCACGGGCGGAGCGGGGTGGGGCACGGCCGCCACACCCTCCGTCACACCAATCAGCTCATCCGCTTTGTCCATTTTCACTCCGGATGTCGGTGTCTGGCCGACGATAAGCGAGGAGCACGGCCCGGCCGGGTGTACACGCCGCTGTGCGAGCGACCCGGTCGCAACGGTGCGTCCCCCGGGTGGCTCTTCTCACATTTCGGGGCGAACGGGGCCTGAGGTGACGGGCGCCACGTCGCCGGGCGCCGCGGTTGTCTACGTTCGTGACCCATGTCGTCCCGCCTCTCCCGCACCGCACGCGCCAAGGCCTGCGCCCTCGTGGCCTCGGCGACCGCCCTCCTCGCCACCGGACTCCTGCACCCCACTCCGGCCGCGGCCGCCTCGGCACAGGCCACGGCGGCCGTGCTCGACCTGGACGGCGCCAACCCCACACCCGTGGTCCACGGCGAGGACAGGGCGTACGACACCGCCAGCATCGTCAAGGTCGACATCCTCGCGGCGCTGCTGCTCCAGGCACAGGACGCGGGGCGGGGGCTCACCGCGCGGGAACGGGAGCGCGCCGAGCCGATGATCCGGCGCAGCGACAACGCGGCGGCCAACGCCCTGTGGCGGCAGATCGGCCGGGCCCCCGGGCTGGCGGCGGCCAACAAGCGCCTGGGCCTGACCTCGACGACGGGCGGGCCCGGCGCCAAGTGGGGCCTGACCCGGACGACCGCGCTCGACCAGATACGGCTGCTGCGGGCCGTGTTCGGCACCGGCGGAACGGTCCACGCGGGCTCCGGCGGACTCGACGCGGACTCCCGCGCCTACATCCGCACCCTGATGAGCCGGGTCGTGCCCGAGCAGACCTGGGGCGTCCCGGCGGCCGGCGCCAAGGGCTCCGGGAAGACCCTGAAGAACGGCTGGCTCCAGCGCGGCACGACGGGCCTGTGGGACGTCAACAGCGTCGGCCGGATCACCGTCAAGGGGCACCGGTACCTCGTCGCGGTGCTGTCGGACGGCAGCGCCTCCATGAGCGACGGCGTGTCCCTGGTGGAGCGGACGGCGCGCGCGGCAGTGGGGTGAGCGGTCCCCCGCAGGGCGGTCACACCCCCGGGTCGAGTGGGCGTCCGGTCGGGCGCCGGGGGAGCAAGGTGCCGCCGGGGCTTTTCGGTCGCCGTGGAAGGGGCACGCGGTCGGGGAACTGCTTCCGACCGGAGGGGCGAGACCACGATGGCCGAGTACGAACGCTCCCGCACGATGCCCGCGCAGCCCGAGCAGGTCTTCGACCAGGCGGCGAACACCGCCCAGCTCGATGCCTGGCTCCCGGGCGAGCTGCACGTGGACGTCCAGGATCCGCCCGCCGTGACCGTCCACGAGGACCGCTCCGGCGAGGACACGCCCGCCCTGCTGCGGTCCGAGCCGGACCAGATGCGCCTGGAGTGGGGCACGCGCGAGCAGGGCGCCTACGCCGGCTGGCTCCAGGTGGCCGGCATCGGCAGTGGAGCCAGCGAGGTGACCGTGCACCTGTCCTTCTTCGAGGAGGGGCACGACCCGGGTGAACGGGCGGTGTGCGACGCCCTGGACGGCAGCCTGCGCCGGCTGGAGGAACAGGTGCGGATGCGGGTCGACAACGCGGCCGGCTGACATGGCGCACCCGGTGAGCTGGTCCCCGCTGCGGCTCAGCACGCCCGTCAAGCAGCATGTCTTCGGCGGCCGGGCCCTGGCCGACCGGCTGGGCCGGACGGGGCTGCCGTGCGGCCCGGTCGCCGAGACCTGGGAGGTCAGCGACGTCGACGGAGAGGGCGCCACGGTGACCGAGGGTCCACTGGCGGGGCGCTCGCTGCGGGAGCTGATGGCGGAGGACCCCGGCGGCCTGCTGGGCGACCGCCCGCGCGGACCGCGCTTCCCCCTGCTCACCAAGTTCATCGACGGCACCCGCGCGCTGCCCGTGCACCTGCACGCCGACGACGCCACCGCCCGCCGTCTGGAGGGCGAGCCGAACGGCAAGACCGAGGCGTGGCACGTGCTGGACGCCGTACCCGGCGCCACCGCCCTGGTCGGCGTGCGGCCCGGGGTGGACCGGGAGCGGCTGCGCCGGGCGCTGCTCGCGCAGGACTTCGACGCGGTGATGCGCCGCCTGCCGGTACGCGCCGGGCAGACCGTGTACGTACCGGGCGGGACCCTGCACAGTTTCGGGCCGGGCACCCTGGTGTACGAGATCGAGCAGACCTCCGACATCCAGCAGCACGCCATGCCCTGGCGGATGGAGGACGGCGCACCGCTGGCCGAGCGGGAGCGGGAGGCGAACATCGAGCGGCTGCTGGACGAGTGGCGGCCGGAGCCCCGGCCGCGGTTCCAGCCGGGGCTGAGCGTGCCGGTCGACGACTCGGTGGTGCGCACGGTGCTGTGCGCGGGACCGTACTTCGCGCTGGAACGCTGGACCGCCGGCAGCACCGCCCCCCTCGCCCGCACGTTCGCGACCGCGCAGGTCCTCAGCAACGCCGGCGCCCCGGTGACCGTCACCTGCGGCGGCTGGACCGGCCGGCTCGACCGGGCACGGACCCTGCTGCTGCCGGCCGCGCTCGGGGAGGTACGGGTGAGCGGGCCCGCCGATGTCCTGTTCGGCTACGTCCCCGTCCTCGACGACGACGTCCGGGCCCCGCTCACGGCCGTCGGCCACGGCCCGGCCGTGATCGCCGCCCTCGGCGAGGGACTCTGAAACACGGCTTGAGCCGGGGATCGCGGCCCGCCTGCGCGGCCTGGGCGGGCATCTCCCCGTGGACGAAGTCGCGGGTGGCCGCCAGGTGCAGGCCGTGCGGGAGCGGCAGGCCCGGCTCCGGACGGCGGCCCACCGCCTCCGCCGCTTCTCCAGGTGCCGTTCGCCGTCGTGCGGGGTGCGCTGGGCGAGGCCGAGGGCGTTCATCGGGCGCTCCGAGCGGCCTGGTCAGCCGGTCCGGGGAGCCGATGCGGTCGTCGCCGCAGCCGGAGGCGTGGGCCTCCCCGGTGGAGCCGGGGAGGCCGGTGCGTGCCCTGGGGTGTGGCACGCCGGTCAGTACCCGGACCCCAGCCGCTGGGTCGAGTAGGCGCACTCCGTGTAGATGTAGCCGGACCGGAGCCTGGCGGTGTCCGAGGCCGGGGTCGCGGTGCTGTCGCCGTTGGGCTTGTGCACGAAGTACGTGGTGCCGACGGGCAGGCTGATGGTGCGCTGCGGGTAGTTCCGGCCGCTGTCGTTGCAGGGCTTGAAGGTGGAGAACGCCGTGTCGGCGAACGTGTACGCCTTGCAGCCGCCGCAGCCCTTGAGGGTGAAGCTGCCGGTGACCGGGCCGGTGTAGAGGACGGTGATGTCGTCCGGGCTGTCGTTCTTGACCGTGACGGAGATGCTGCCGCCGGAGGCCAGGGTGGGCAGCTTCTTGCCGGCCGCCGGGAGGGTCTGGGCGACCTCGGCGGCTATGGCGACCTTCTGGGCGCGGGCGCGGTTCTTGTCGTGCTTGTGGCCGGCGGCGAACTGCTCCATGGTCTTCCGCGCCGCGTCGAAGTCCCCGTCCCGGTACTGGTCGACACCGCAGGCGTACCCGCCGGCGTCGCCGCTGCGGCCGGCCCGGCCCGCGGCCTTCGCCAGCCGGCCGTCCGTGTCGCCGGCCGACCTGGACAGGTCGGCGATCCGGGTGTCCAGGTCGCGCAGCTTCTCGACGGCCGCGCAGGGTTCGTCCCCGCCGACGGCCTTCTCGGTCTTCGCCACCGCCGCGTCGACGGCGGGCACCACCCTGGCCGCCGCCCCGGACCGCGGGAAGGTGTCGAGCAGGTCGCCGAAGCGGTTCACCCAGTCCGTGTCGCCGCTCGCCAGATGCTGTGCACCGCACTCGTACAAGGCGGTGGCGAGCCGCTCGTCGGGCCAGCGCGCCAGCGACCCGAGCTGTTCCCGCGGCATGGTGTCCGGGACGGTGCGGAGGTACTTCAGCGGCTCCACGGCGTCGCAGTACTCCCGGTGGCCGTAAGCCGCGCCGACCGTCGTGTAGTAGGTCCGCAGCCGGTCGGGAACCTGCCGGGCCGCACGGGAACCGGCGTGGTGCACGGCGATGTCGCGGTAGACCCCGAGGGCCGTCCCGTAGTCGGACCGGGCGGCGCCGAAGGGCCGACGGCCGCTGTCGGCCACCAGGTCGTCGGCGCGCTCCAGGCGGCCGAGGAGCGCCTGCTCCACGGCCTCGTCGTGCGCGTCTTCGTACCAGAGGGCGCCGCCGGCCGGTACGGCGAGCAGCACCACGCCCAGCAGCAGCGCGAGCGGCGCGCCGACCGGCCGGGCGAGCCGGGTGCGCAGTCCGGCGATCGCGCCGTGGACCGCCGCCACCAGCAGCAGGGCGGCATAGCCGGCGGGCACGGCTGCGGGGAGGCCGTCGGCGTCGGCGGGGAGCGCGACGACCAGGAGCACACCGGTCGCGACCCAGCAGGCGGCCATCGCCACCCAGCGGCGCAGGAGCGCGTAACCGAGGCCGAACCCGCTCAGGTTGAGCAGGGCGACCGCGATGGCCCGCCAGGCGTCCGGCGGCGCGGGCGGCGGGGCCGCCGGTCTGGGCGGCGGCCCCGGCGGCATGGGCGGCAGCGGCGGCCCATCGAAACCCCGACCCGGACCGTACGGACCTCCGGACATGATGGCTCCCCCCGGTCAACTCCGCCCGCATGTCTGTGGATTGGCAGTGTACGGGCGCGAGGGCATACCGGACAGAGGGTCGGACACCCACCCTTTCCCACAGCACCGCCGGCAGCCCCCTTTCGGCCCCCTTTTCCCGTCCGCTCCCCGGGCGGGCACGGCGTCGCCGATGATGGCCGGGACAGAGCCGGCGAGGGGAGGGGGGCGGCCGTGGCGTGGACGACCGAGGAGTTCGGGGAGTCCCACGAGGGCATCGTGGGAGCCGTCCTGGAGGACGGCAGCGAGCCGAAGCCCGCGTACTTCGACATCGGCAGCGGCGCCGAGATGTACCGGACCAGCGAGTGGTGGGCGTACGACGGCAGGATGCGCAGGCCGCGGGCGGCGGCGGTGCGCGCCGCGTGCAGCTGCGGCTGGCGCGGGCCGGGCGTCCCCGTCCCGTGGGACGAACTGGACGAGGACGGTCTGGAGGAGCTGGACGTCTCGGGGCCGCGCCGCGACTGGAGCGAGCACATCCGCACGGTCGAGCGGCGGACGGTGCCGCTGCCGGAGGACCTGGCGCAGTTGCTGAGCGCCCTGGAGGACAAGCTGTGCGCGCTGGCCGAGGACGCGCCGGCCGCCGCCCTGCGGGCCGTGGCCGCGCTGGACCGGCTGAGCCGGCGCGCCGGGCGGGAGGCGGCCTGCACGATCGAGGAGGACGGCGAGCAGTCCTGGGAGGCCCTCGGCCGGGCCCTCGGCATCGACGCCGACCGGGCGCGGTCCCTCGTCACCCGGTATCTGCTGCTGCACTGAGCCAGGCCCCGCCCCTGCCCCTGGCAAGGCCCCGCTGCTGCGCCGAGCGTCCGTTCAGCGGGCCGCCGTCAGCGCCTGGGTCCCGACCGCCGGCGCCGGGAACAGGCCCGGGACGACGGTGGTGCGAAATACCCGGGCCCGGACATGGGCGGCCACCGCGCCGACGTAGAAAGCACCAGGCGGACCTGGGCCGAGTTGGCGAGGACGAACGGCGCCTTCGCGAGGTCGGTTCCGCCGCGATGCCCGCGTTGGCCAGGACGGTCGCACGGTGACGGTGAGACAGGCGAGGTTCATGCCGTCCACGCTCGCCGGAGGGCCCGGGTGGTGCGCGTGGGCTTCGTCGCCGGCGCGGCCAACGAGGCCACGCCGGACATCGTCGCCGAGTTCGCCCGGCGGCGGCCCGGATGGCGGCCGAGCCGCGGCAGGCGGCCTGGACGAACCCGGGCGCGGGTCTGGTCGACGGCGAGGTGGACGCGGCGCTGCCGCGGCTGCCGTTCCCGGGGCAGGAGGCGCCGCGGGTCGAGGTGCTGTTCGACGAGGAGCGCTGGGTGGCGCCGCCGAGCACGCACCGGCTCGCGGAGCGGGCGGAGCTCGCCTTGCGGGAGCTGTGGGACGAGCCGTTCGTGGCCGCCCCGGCGGAGACCGGCGCCTGGCGCGACCACTGGCCGGCCGCCGGTGAGCGCGAGGGCCGTCCGGTCCGGATCGGCGCGGTCACCGAGCAGCCCGACGACTGGCTGAGCGCCATCGCCGGCGGGTACGGCATCGCCCTCGCACCCGCGTCCGCCGCCCGGTTCCACGCCCGACCCGGCGTGGTCCACCGCCCGGTCACCGGGGTGAGCCCGACCCGGATCGCCGTGGCCCGGGCGCCCGCCGGCGACCGGAACCCGGTCGTACGGGACTTCGTCCGCTGCTGCCCGGACCTGGCCCGCACCACGTGACGGACGTGCGTTCTCCCCTGTCCGGCCCAATGACGGTGCGCCGGAGGGGCGGGCGGGCGTGACCGGTGTGACCGTGGGGGGTGGGGTCCACGGACGCACCAGTGGCGAGGAGAGGGCATGGCGAACGGAACCGGCGGGGCCTGTGCGCAGCTGAGTGCCGTCGCGGACGCCGTGCTGTACGAGGGCTATCTGCTCTATCCGTACCGCCGGTCCTCGGCGAAGAACCGGGTCCGCTGGCAGTTCGGGGTGCTGCCGCCCCGGAACTGGGTGGAGCGGGAGGGGCCGGTCACGCCCGGTGTCTCCGGCTCCGCCGACTCCTGGTACCAGCGGACCGAGTGCCTGCTGCGGGTGCGGCGCGCCGACGCGGCCGTGCGGGTGCGCGTGCGGTACCTGCAACTCCAGCACAAGCAGGTGGAGGCGGCCGACGGGGACGGGGCGCACCGCCCGGTCGAGTCGTTGCGGACGGCCGACGGGACCGCCCACCTGTCGTTCGAGGAGGCCGTACCCCGCGAGACCGAACTGGTGCTGCCGCTGGAGGAGTTGCCGCGGCAGGGCCGGACCGTCGCCGTGGGAGCGCCGGCCGGGGCGGAGTACGAGCCGCTGCCGGCGGGCGCGGGGCGTACGGTGCGCCGGCGCCGGGAGGTGCGGGCCGCGACCACGGTCACGGCCGAGCCGCTCGGGCCCGGGCTGTACCGGCTGCGGGTGCGCACCGAGAACACCGGTGACGCGCCGGACCCGCGGGCACCCCGGAACGCGGTGCTGGGGCAGGCGCTGCTCGCCACGCACACCCTCCTCACCGGTGACGGGGTGGAGTTCGTGTCGCTGATCGATCCGCCGGCCGCCCTCGCGGAGCAGGTCCGCGGCTGCCGCAACGCGTTCACGTTCCCGGTGCTGGGCGGGGCCCCGCCCCGGTCCCCGAGCGGTGACGGGGCGACCGGCACGCTGCTGCTCTCCGCGCCGATCATCCTCCCCGACCACCCCCAGGTGGCGCCGGAGAGCCCGGGCGACCTGCACGACGCGGCGGAGATCGACGAGATCCTCACGCTGCGCACGATGCTGCTGACCGACGAGGAGAAGGCGGAGGCCCGGGCCACCGATGCGCGGGCCGCGCGGATCCTCGACCGGGTGGACACCATGCCCCGGGAGGTGTTCTCCCGGCTGCACGGCGCCATCCGCTCCCTGACCCCGCGGACCCCCGCCGCCGAACGACCGCCGGCCCCCGCCGCCGAACCACCGCCGGCCCCCGCCGCCGAGCGGCCCGCCTGGTGGCAGGAGGGCGGCGACGACGGGCTGTCCCCGGCGACGGACACCGTGCTGGTGGACGGCGTGCCCGTGGGCGGCGGCAGCCGGGTGCGGCTGTGTCCGCGCGGCCGGGGCGCCGACGCCCAGGACATGTTCCTGGCCGGGCGCACCGCGCGGGTGGCCGCGGTCTTCCACGACGTGGACGGCAGCACGCACCTGGCGGTCACGGTCGACGACGACCCGGCCGCCGAACTCCACGGCTGGTACGGCCGTTTCCACTACTTCCGGCCCGACGAGGTCGAAACGCTCGGCCCCGACGCCCCACCGGGTCCGGGCCGGCCGATCCGGCCGCAGTCCCCGCGGCCACCCGAGCGTCCGGCCGGCGGGCCGGAGGAGGGACGGTTCGATGGACGCCCTTGACGTCCTCAAGCACGACCACCGGATGGTCGAGCAGTTGTTCCGCGACTATGAGGCCGCGGCCTCCGACCGGCAGCGGCGCGGTGTCGTGGAGCTGTTGGTGCGTGAACTGTCCAGGCACGCGGCCCTGGAGGAGATGCTCCTGTACCCGCTGGCCAGGAAGGTGCTGACGGACGGCGACCGGGAGATCGACGAGCACTTGAGCGAGCACATGGGGGTGAAGCAGACCCTCCTCGCGCTCGACCGGCTCGGCGAGGGCGACCGGCGGACCGGCGGACTGGTGGCGGAACTGCGCCGTGAGGTGACGGAGCACATCCAGGAGGAGGAGGGCACCCTCATGCCCCGGCTGCGGCAGGCCGTCTCCCAGCAGGAACTGGACCGGCTGGGCGAGCTGATCGGGCAGGCCAAGGCCGGCGCGCCGACCCGCCCGCACCCGCACGCCCCCGACCAGCCGCCCGCCCTGACCCTCGCGGCTCCCCTGGCCGCGGCCTACGACCGACTCCGAGACCGACTCCAGCGGAGGCCGACGACATGACCACTCAGAGCGGCACCACCGAAGTGACGCGTGAACCCAGCCGGTCCGAGGCGCGCGGGAACGGGTTCGACGAGATCTACATCCTCTGGATCTCGGAGGGCATGAGCTGCGACGGCGACACCGTGTCCATGACGGCCGCCGGGCAGCCCGGCATCGAGGACCTGGTCGCCGGGCTCATCCCGGGTCTGCCGAGAGTGAACCTGGTCAACAAGGTCCTCTCCCCCAGCCTGGGCGGCGAGGACTTCCTCGCTCCCTACCGGGCGGCGGCGCGCGGGGAGTTGGCGCCGTTCATCCTCGTCATCGAGGGTTCGGTGCCGAACCAGAACATCATCGAGGGCGACGGCTACTGGACGTCGTTCGGCAACGACCCCGACACGGGCGAGCCGCAGACCCTCAACTGGTGGATCGACCAACTGGCGCCCAAGGCCTGGGCGGTGGTGGCCGCCGGCACCTGTGCCACGTACGGCGGCATCCACGCCATGGCGGGCAACCCCACCGGCTGCATGGGCCTCGCGGACTACCTGGGCTGGGACTTCAGGTCGCAGGGCGCGCTGCCGGTGGTGAACGTGCCGGGCTGCCCGATCCAGCCGGAGAACTTCATGGAGACCCTCATCTGGGTGCTCTACCACGCGGCCGGTGCCGCGCCGCCGCCCCCACTGGACCACATGCTGCGTCCGCAGTGGCTCTTCGGCAAGACGGTGCACGAGGGCTGCGACCGGGCCGCGTACTACGAGCAGGCGGACTTCGCGAAGGACTACAACTCCCCCAAGTGCCTGGTGAAGAGCGGCTGTTGGGGTCCGGTCGTGAACTGCAACGTGCCCAAGCGCGGGTGGATGGCCGGCATCGGCGGCTGCCCGAACGTCGGCGGCATCTGCATCGGCTGCACCATGCCGAGCTTCCCGGACGCGTTCATGCCGTTCATGGACGAGCCGACCGGCGGTGCCCTGTCGTCCGCGCTGCTCAAGCCGTACGGCGCCGTCATCCGACGGCTGCGCGGCCTGACCAGCATCGCGGTGAACCGCGAACCCAAGTGGCACCACAACGGACCGGAACTGACCACCGGTTACGACCCGCACTGGCGTGCCTGAGCGCCGGCACCCACCCACGCCTACGACGAACGAGGGGCAGGAAGCGACATGACGACCACCGAGGACCCGACCCGGGTCACAGGGCGCAAGCCCGCGCAGATCGTGGACATGTCCTGGGACCCGATCACCCGGATCATCGGCAACCTCGGCATCTACACGAAGATCGACTTCGCCAACCAGGAAGTCGTGGAGTGCCACAGCACCTCGTCGCTCTTCAGGGGCTACTCGGTGTTCATGAAGGGCAAGGACCCGCGCGACGCCGGGTTCATCACCTCCCGGATCTGCGGCATCTGCGGCGACAACCACACCACGTGCTCCAACTACGCCCAGCAGATGGCCTACGGCGTCAAGCCGCCGCGGATGGCCGAGAACATCACCAACCTCGGCGAAGCGGCCGAGTACATGTTCGACCACACGCTCTTCCAGGACAACCTGGTCTTCGTGGACTTCTGCGAGGCGATGGTCAAGGCCACCAACCCCGGTGTGCTGGCCCGCGCCGAGCGCACCGACGCGCCCCGCGGGGACATCCACGGCTACCGGACGATCGCCGACATCATGCGGGCCTTCAACCCCTTCGAGGGCGAGGTCTACAAGGAGGCGCTGAAGGTCAGCCGGGTCACCCGGGAGATGTTCTGCCTGATGGAGGGGCGGCACGTCCACCCCTCCACGCTGTACCCGGGCGGCGTCGGCACGATGCCGCAGCCGAACACCTTCACCGACTACCTCGCCCGGCTGATGCGCGTCATCGACTTCGTGAAGAAGGCGGTGGCGATGAACGACGACGTCTTCGACTTCTTCTACGAGGCCCTGCCGGGCTACGAGGAGGTCGGCAGGCGCCGCATCATGCTGGGCTGCTGGGGCGCCTGGCAGAACCCGGACGTGGTCGACTACCGGTACGAGAACATGAACCGCTGGGGCAAGGCGATGTACGTCACCCCCGGCATCATCGTCGACGGCAAGCTGGTCACCAACAACCTGATCGACATCAACCTCGGCCTGCGCGTCCTGCTGGGCAGCTCCTTCTACGACGACTGGGTCAACGAGCAGCCGTTCGTCACCCACGACCCGCTGGGCAACCCCGTCGACATGCGCCACCCGTGGAACCAGACCACCGTCCCGGTGCCGCAGAAGCGGGACTTCGCCGGCAACTACAGCTGGGTGATGAGCCCGCGCTGGTACCACCCCGAGACCGGTCAGCACCTGGCACTGGACACCGGCGGCGGCCCGCTCGCCCGGCTGTGGTCGACCGCGCTGAGCGCCCTGGTCGACACGCCGTACGTCAAGGCCACCGGCGACAGCGTGCGCATCTCCCTGCCCAGGGGGGAGGAACTGCCGGAGACCACCCTGGAGTGGCGCATCCCCCAGTGGAGCAACACCATCGAACGGGACCGCGCCCGGCCTTACTTCGTCGCCTACGCCGCCGCCATGGCCCTTCAGTTCCTGGAGGAGTCGATGGAGCTGCTGCGGGCCGGCGAGACGAAGATCTTCGAGGACTACGAGGTGCCGGACGAGGCGATCGGCTGCGGCTTCCACGAGGCGGTGCGCGGTGTCCTCTCGCACCACCTGGTGATCAGGGACCAGAAGATCGCCAACTACCACCCGTACCCGCCCACGCCGTGGAACGCCAGCCCGCGCGACATCTACGGCACCCCGGGCCCGTACGAGGACGCCGTCCAGGGCCAGCCGATCTTCGAGGAGAACGGCCCCGACGACTTCAAGGGCGTCGACATCATGCGCACCGTGCGCAGCTTCGACCCCTGTCTGCCGTGCGGGGTGCACATGTACATGGGCAAGGGCAGGACGCTGTCCACCGTGCACTCGCCGACGTACGGGGCGAACCATGGCTGACGCCGGCCGGCTCGCGGACCCGGCCGTCGAGGCGCGGCTGGCCCGGCTGGACGAGCTGCTGGCCGGGCTGGAGTCCGCGCCCGGCCCCGCGGCGGCCACCGCCGTGGAGGCCGTGCGGGTGCTGACCGAGATCTACGGCGAGGCGCTGGCCCGGATGCTCGACCTGGCCGGTGAGCAGCCGGCCGCACGGCTCGCCGAGGACGAGTTGCTCGGGCATCTGCTGGTACTGCACGAGTTGCACCCCGAGCCGCCCGCGCGGCGGGCCGAGCGCGCCGTCGACCGGCTGCGGCCGGCGGTGCGCGAGCGCGGCGGTGACGTCGAACTGGTCGGTGTCGACGGGCAGGTGGCCCGGGTGCGGGTCACCGAGGCGGGTGGCTGCGGGTCCGGCTGCGGCGGCGGGCCGACGGTCGCCGACGCCGTACGGGAGGCCGTACTGACGGCCGCCCCCGAGCTGACGGCGGTCGAGCAGCTCTCCGCGCCGGCCGCCCCCGCCTTCGTACCGCTGGACTCGCTGCTGGTGCGGGAGGCGCGGTGAGGGCGGACGGTGCGCTGGCCCGGGTCATCCGCTCGGCCGCCGGGCGGGACGGCCCCGAGCGGTGCGACCTGTGCGCGCAGGCCGTGCCGGAGGAGCACCGCCATCTGTACGCCGCCGACCGCGAGGAACTGCTGTGCGCCTGCGGGGCGTGCGCGGTGCTGTTCGCCGGTGAGGGCGCGGGCGGCGGCCGGTACCTGCTGGTGCCGAGCCGCCGGGTGCGGCTGGCGCCGGTGGACACCGGGCCGCTCGGGGTGCCGGTCGGGCTGGTGTTCTTCGTGCCGCGCGCGGACGGCACGGTCACCGCGCAGGGCCCGAGCCCGGCCGGGGCGATGCGCTGGGAGGTGGAGGCGGACCGCTGGGCCGGGATGTGCGCCGCGTGTCCTCCGCTGGCGACCATGGCGCCCGAGGTGGAGGCTCTGTTGGTGAACACCGTGCGGGGCCTGGACCACCACTGGATCGTGCCGGTGGACGACTGCTTCCGGATGGTCGCGCTGGTCCGCCGGGAGTGGCGCGGCCTCGCCGGAGGCGGCCGGGTCTGGCCGGCCGTGGAGCGGTTCTTCGCGGAGCTCACCGAGCGGCCGTGAGGGCCTGACACGAGAGGACGACAGCGATGAGCGCCATCCGAGTGGGCCGCCCCCAGGCGAAGCCCGACACACCGGTGCATGTGCGCGGGCTGCACCAGGGCAACAGGGGGCCGTACAAGCGGCAGACCGGACACCACGAGGACGGCACCTCCGACGCGCGCCGTTCCACCGGGATCCACTGGAAGCGGCACAACGCCATCATGAAGATCATGCCGAACATCTCCCCGGGATGAGGAACAGGATGAGACAGCACAAGGGCTTCGCGATGAGGATGCGGTCGGCGGGCAGGACGGGCGCGCCGGTCCGGACGGGGACGACGGCACAGCGTGTGCTGATCGCGCAGGGTGTCGCGCTCGGCGCCCTCACGCTCGGGCTGCTCGTCCTCGAACTGCCGGGCATCGTCCGGGAGGTGCGCATCTGGCGCATGATCAAGCTGCGGTCCGGCGCCAAGCGTCCGCGCTGAGCCGGCCGTGCACGAGCTGTCGATCGCGACCGCGATCGTGGAACAGGCGGCGGAGATCGCCCGCGCGGACGGTGCGGCCGGCGTGGCGTCGGTGACCGTCCGGGTCGGGGAGCTGGCCGGTGTCGTGCCGGACGCGCTCCACTTCGCCTTCGAGGTGGCCCGCGACGGCACGGCGCTCGCCGGGGCCCGGCTGGTCGTGGAGCAGGTGGCGGCGCGGGCCTGGTGCGCCGGGTGTGCCGAGGAGTTCGCGGTCGGCATGCCGCCGTTCTTCTGGTGCCCGCGCTGCGACCGGCCCTCGCAGGAGCTGCGCGGGGGCCGGGAGCTGGAGATCACGGACGTGCGGCCGGTCCCGGCCCCGGCCTGACGGCGGGGCCGGGGGCTTCTCTCAGCAGATCCGGGGCAGCTGCTCGCCGAGCGGCAGGTCCAGCACCCGGGTGCCGCCGAGACCGGTGGCGACGACGACCATGCCGGGGTGCTCCGCGACGCACTCGCCGATGAGGGCGGCGCCCGTGCCCTGCGGGTGGGCGCGCATGGCGGCCAGGACGGCCTCGGCGTGCTCGGGGGGCACGAAGGCGACGAGCCGGCCCTCGTTGGCGACGTACAGCGGGTCGAGGCCCAGGAAGCCGCAGGCGTTCGCGACCTCGTCCGGGACCGGCACGGCCCGCTCCCGCAGCCGTACGCCGGTGCCGGAGGCGCGGGCGATCTCGTTGAGGGAGGCGCCGAGGCCGCCCCGGGTGGGGTCGCGCAGCACGTGGAGGTCCGGGGTGACCGCCAGCATGGCGGCCACCAGGTCCGCGAGCGGTGCGGTGTCGGAGGTGATCTCGACGCCGAACTCCAGGCCCTCGCGGACGCTGAGGACGGCCACCCCGTGCTGGCCGATCGGTCCGCTGACGAGGACGGCGTCGCCGGGCCGGGCGCGCTGCGGGCGGATGTCGACTCCCTCGGGGACCAGGCCGACGCCGGCGGTGGTGACGTAGACGCCGTCGCCGTGCCCGGACTCGACCACCTTGGTGTCGCCGGTGGCGATGGTGACGCCGGCGGCCCGGGCCGCGTCGCCCAGGGCGCGGGCGACGCGCTCGACGACGGCCAGTTCCACGCCCTCCTCCAGGATGAAGGCCGCGGAGAGGTGGGTGGGCCGGGCGCCGCTCATCGCCAGGTCGTTGACGGTGCCGTTGACGGCGAGGTCGCCGAGGCTGCCGCCGGGGAAGAACAGGGGGCGTACGACGTAGGAGTCGGTGGAGAAGGCGAGCCGGGTGCCGCCGAGGCCGAGGACGGCCGAGTCGGTGAGCGCCGCGAGCGTGGGGTTGCCGTAGGCGGGGGCGAAGACCTGCTCGATCAGTTCCGCCGACAGGGCGCCGCCTCCGCCGTGGCCCATGACGACGACCGGCTGGTCGCGCAGGGGTGCGGGGCAGGTCCAGTTCGCGGGGTCGACGGGGGCGGTGTCCGTGGTGGCGAGGTCAGCCAACGGGGTTCATCTCCTCGCGCGGGATCCGGGATCCCTGTGGTGCCGGGCTGTCGGTCATCCTGCGGTACAGGTAGTAGGCCGCGCAGGCTCCCTCGTTGGAGACCATGGTGGCGCCGAGCGGGGTGCGCGGGGTGCAGGCCGTGCCGAACGCCGCGCACTCGGTGGGTTTGATCAGCCCTTGCAGGACGTCGCCGGCGCGGCACACGGCGGGCTCCTCGGTGCGGATGCCGGTGACGTCGAAGCGGTGCTCGGCGTCGTACGCGCGGAATGCCTCGGACAGCCGCCAGCCGCTGGCCGGGATGCCGCCGATGCCCCGCCAGTTGCGGTCGGTGACCTCGAAGACTTCCTCGATCATGCGGACGGCCGCCGGGTTGCCCTGGTCGCGCACGGCGCGGGGGTAGGCGTTCTCCACCCGGTGCTCGCCGCGTTCCAGCTGGTGGACGGCCCGCCGGACGCCTTCGAGGATGTCCAGCGGTTCGAAGCCGGTGACGACGATCGGGACGCGGTGCCGTGCGGCGAGGTCCGGGTACTCGGCGGTGCCCATCACGCTGCACACGTGCCCGGCGGCGAGGAAGCCCTGCACCCGGCATGCGGGGGCGGCCATGATGGCCTCGATCGCCGGGGGGACCCGCACGTGCGACACCAGCAGGCTGAAGTTGGCCAGGCCCAGGCGGCGGGCCTGGTGGACGGCCATGGCGTTGGCGGGGGCGGTCGTCTCGAAGCCGATGGCGAAGAACACGACCTGCCGGTCGGGGTGTCTGCGGGCCAGCTCCACGGCGTCCAGCGGTGAGTAGACGACCCGTACGTCACCTCCCTCGCCCTTGACCCGGAACAGGTCGCGGTCGGTTCCCGGCACGCGCAGCATGTCCCCGAAGGAGCAGAAGACGACGTCGGGGCGCGCGGCGATCTCCAGGGCCTTGTCGATGACGTCGAGCGGGGTCACGCACACCGGGCAGCCGGGGCCGTGGATCAACTCCACCTCCTCGGGCAGGAGTTGGTCGATGCCGTGGCGGATGATGGAGTGGGTCTGGCCGCCGCAGACCTCCATCAGGGCCCAGGGCCGGGTGACCGTGGCGTGGATCTCGTCCAGCAGCCGGCGCGCCAGCTCGGGGTCGTTGAACTCGTCGATGTACTTCACCGGGCCTCCGTCCCGCTCTCCTGCCGTGCCGCCTGCTCCCAGGCGTCACCGAACTCCTCTTCCAAGAGCCCCAGTTGACCGAACAGCTCCAGGGACGCGCGGGCCGACTCCTCGTCGAGGCGCTGGAGCGCGAAACCGACGTGGACGATGACGTACTCCCCCACCTGGATGTCGGGGAGGTACTCCAGGCACGCCTGTTTCTGTACGCCGCCGAAGTCGATCAGGCCGGTGAGCGGGTCGGCACGGTGGTCGATGGACACGACCTTGCCGGGCACTGCCAGACACATGGGTCACTCCGTCTCGTGGTGGGCTGCTGTTCCCGCGACCATCAGCTGGCCGAGCGCCAGACCGCCGTCGTTCGGGGGGACTTCGCCGTGCCGCAGGACGGTGAGGCCGGCCGTGCTGAGCAGCGCGGCGGTCTCCTCCTCCAGCAAGGCGTTGGCGAAGACACCGCCGGTGAGGACGACGGTGGTGAGGCCGGTCCGCGCCCGGGTCCGGCGGCACAGGTGCGCCACCGCCCGGGCGACGCCCCGGTGGAAGCGGGCGGCCAGGACGGGGACGGGGGTGCGGCGGGCCCGGTCGCGCAGCAGAGCACGCAGCACGGGCGCCGGGTTCATCTCCCAGCCGGCCGCCGGGGTCCGCCGGCCGGGCGACCGGCGCCACGGGGTTGCGCCCCCGATGCCGGACAGGGGGGTGAGGCCGAACGGGTAGGCGCCCTTGTCCGCGTCCCATGCCGTCAGCGCCGCCGCCTCCAGTTCCAGCGCCGCCTGTGCCTCGTAGCCGGCGCGGTGGCACAGCCCCACGAGGGAGGACACGGCGTCGAAGAGCCGGCCCATGCCGGAGGTCGGCACGCAGGCCAGTCCGCGCGTCAACTGCTGTCGCAGTACGGCGAGTTCGGTCTCGGTGCACGCCTCGACGCTCGGCAGTCCGGGTTCCCACGGCAGTCCCGCCGCCCACAGCCGGGCCAGGGCGAGCCGGCAGGGGTTGGCGACGCCGGTGTCGCCGCCGGGCAGCGGGGCGGGGGTCAGCCGGGCCAGGCGGCGGTAGCCGGTGTAGTCGGCGAGCAGGATCTCGCCGCCCCACACCGTGCCGTCGTCGCCGTAGCCGGTGCCGTCGAAGGCGACGCCGATGACGGGCGTGCGGCCGTCGAGACCGTGTTCGGCCATCGCCGAGGCGATGTGGGCGTGGTGGTGCTGGACCAGCACCGGCTCGCCCAGGCCGAGCCGGGCGGCCCGGCGGGTCGAGTGGTAGCCGGGGTGGCGGTCGGCGGCGGCCAGCCGGGGGGTGACCCCGGTGAGGAGGGTGAGGTGCCGTTCGGCGCGTTCCGCTGCGGCGAGGCCGGCCAGGTCGCCGAGGTCGCCGATGTGCGGCCCGAACCAGGCCTGGTCGCCCTCCCCCAGGCACAGCGCGTTCTTCAGGTCGCCGCCGGTGGCGAGGGTGGGCCGGACCGGGAGCGGGAGGCGCAGCGGGCGGGGAACGTAGCCGCGGGAGCGGCGCAGGACCTGTTCGGTGCCGTCGGGCCGCACGCGCAGCAGGGAGTCGTCGCAGGGGGAGGCGATGGGCCGGTCGTGGGTGAGCCAGGCGTCGGCGAGTCCGGCCAGCCGGGTCAGGGCCTCGGCGTCGTCGGTGACGATGGGCTCGCCGGAGCGGTTGCCGCTGGTCATGACCAGGACCCGGGGGCCGGGTGGGTCGCCGGGCAGGCCGAGGAGCAGGGTGTGCACGGGGGTGTAGGGCAGCAGCAGGCCGACGTGCGGGCTGTCCGGGCAGACCTGGTCGGCGAGGCGGACGCCGTCCGGGGGTGTGCGGCGGCGCAGCAGGACGATGGGGCGGCGGGCGCTGGTGAGCGCGGCCCGTTCGGCGGCGGAGAGCAGCGCGACGCGTTCCGCCGTCTCCAGGTCGGCGCACATCACGGCGAAGGCCTTGCCGCCCCGCTCCTTGCGGCGGCGCAGGGTGGCGACGGCCCGGGCGTCGGTCGCGTCGCAGGCCAGGTGGTAGCCGCCGACGCCCTTGACGGCGACGACGCGCCCGGCGGCGAGCAGCGCCCGTGCCGTCGCGAGGGCCTCCGCGTCCCGGGCCGGGCGGACACCGAGGCCCGCGGCCGGGACGAGGGCGAGGCGCGGGCCGCAGTCGGGGCAGGCGACGGGCTGGGCGTGGAAGCGCCGGTCGGCCGGGTCGCCGTACTCGCGGGCGCAGGCGGGGCACATCGGGAAGCCGGCCATGGTGGTGGCCGGCCGGTCGTACGGCATCCCGGTGGCGATGGTGAAGCGGGGGCCGCAGTGGGTGCAGGTGACGAAGGGGTGGCGGTGCCGGCGGTCGCCGGGGTCGGCGAGTTCGCGCAGGCAGTCGGCGCAGGTCGCGGTGTCGGGCGGGAGCTGGGTGCGGCCCGGGGAGCGCTCGGTGGGGCGGATGGTGAAGGGGCCGGTGGCGCCGGTGGCGGGGACGTCCTCGCAGCCGACGCCGGTCACGGTCGCGAGCGGGGGCGGCTGCTCGGTCAGCCGGCCGGCGAACCGGTCCACGTCGTCCGGCGGGCCCTCGACCTCGATGAGGACGCCGTCCGCGGTGTTGCTCACGAACCCGGTCAGCGCGAGCCCGGCGGCCAGCCGGTGCACGTACGGCCGGAAGCCGACGCCCTGGACCGTGCCGCGCACGGTGATCCGGCGGCGGACCGGGCGGGTGACGGGCGCGGTCACGAGGCGGGGGCGGAAGCGGGGTGGTGGTGCGGGTGCGGGGCGAGCGGGGGGCGGTGCGGCGGGGCGCCGTCGCGGGCGGCGAGGGCGCGGTCGAGCAGGGCGCCGACGCCGGTGCCGGTGCGGGCGCACGAGCGGATGATCTCCACGCCCGGGTTGACCTGGTGCACGTTCTCGTGGAAGAGGCTCTCGTCGAAGCCGGCCGGTCCGGCGAGGTCGGTCTTGGTGATCACGACGAGGTGGGCGGAGCCGAACGCGGTCGGGTACTTCAGCGGCTTGTCCTCGCCCTCGGTGACCGCCATCAGCACGATGCGCAGGGTCTCCCCGAGGTCGTACGCGGCCGGGCAGACCAGGTTGCCGACGTTCTCCACGAAGAGCACCGAGGTGTCCGGTGGCAGCCAGCCGGTCAGCCGGGCGCCGACCTGGCGGGCCTCCAGGTGGCACAGCCCGTCGGTGAGCAGTTGCTGGACGGGTGCGCCGGACCGGGCGAGCCGGACGGCGTCGTTCTCGGTCGCGAGGTCCGCGGTGAGCGCGGCCACCGGGACGCCCCGCTCCCCGGCGCGGGCCAGCACCCGGGCGAGGAGTTCGGTCTTGCCGCTGCCCGGGCTGGACAGCAGGTTGACCAGGGTGACGCCCTGCCGGGCGAGGTCGTCGCGCAGGCTCGCGGCCAGGCCGTCGTTCTTCGCCAGCACGGCCTGTTTGACGTCGGACCGGCACATGGGCGCTGCTCCTCGGGTGCGGTGGTGCCCGGGCCGCGTCCGGTGCGGCCCGGGGGTCTCACCGATCTTCGGTCGCGCCGGGCGCCGTGCCGGGCAGCGCAGCCGGGTGCGGGGTCCCGGATTCCACCGGGCAGCCCAACGGGGGCAGGGGGCCGGCGGGGTCGGTGAGGAGGGCGGGGACGAGCGCGTGCAGCGCGTCGACGGCCCGGTCGACGGCTTCCCGCACCGGCGCGCTGAGACCGGGGAGGAGGTCGTCGTCGCCCGGCAGGACGCCGGGTTCGCAGGCGAGGACGAGGATCCGGGGCAGGGGCTCGTCACCCAGGTGGGCGGCCAGGGCCAGCACCTTCGCCGGGTCCATGCCGTGGGCCTCGGGCGCGACGGTCCCGTCGGGGGGTGCGGCCTCGATCAGGGAGAGGGTGCCGGGGCGGTGCCCGCGCGGGGCCGCGTCGACGAGGACGGCGGTGGCGCAGCCGGACAGCAGGTCGTAGGCGAGGTCCAGGCCGCGGATGCCGTAGTCGTGGACCCGTGCGCCGGGCGGCAGCGGGCGCTGTTCCAGGGCGCGGATCACCTCGGGGCCGAAGGCGTCGTCGGCGAGGAAGATGTTGCCGACGCCGGCCACCAGGAGGCGCGGCGTCACCGGGTGCCTCCGGCGGCCTGGGCGAGGGGCCGGGCGGAGCCGCCCGGTGTCTTGCGGACGAAGGCCGAACGCAGGGCGTGGTAGGGGGCCCCGGGGTCGAAGAAGAGGGCGTGCATGCGGGCCAGTTCCGCCTCCCGGTAGCGGGCGAGGGGCCGTTCCCGCTCGTCGGCGGCGCGGGCCGCCGCCTTGGCGGCGATCCGCCGGTCCAGGTCCGGGGCGGCGGCGAGCCCGGTCGCCAGTCGCTCGACCTCGGCGGTGAAGTCCCGCGGCGCGGCCGGCACCAGCCGGTCCACGAGGCCGAGCCGTGCGGCGGTCGCGGCGCTGACCGGCAGGGCCCGTGTCGTCAGCCGCTCGGCCTCGTCCGGGCCGACGCGGCGCGGCAGGGTGTACGTCCAGAACTCGGAGCCGTACAGGCCCATGCGCCGGTAGTGCGGGTTGAGGACGACGCCGGTGCGGCACCACACCTGGTCGGCGGCGAGGGCCAGCATGGCGCCGCCGGCCGCCGCGTTGCCGCCGAGCGCGGCGACCACCAGCCGGTCGGTGGTGCGCAGCACGGCCTCCACGAGGTCGTCCATGGCGTTGAGGTTGGCCCAGGACTCCTGGGCCGGGTCGGGGGCCGCCTCGACGACGTTCAGGTGGATGCCGTTGGAGAAGAAGTCGCGGGTGCCGCCGAGGACGAGGACGCGGGTGGGGCGGGTGAGCGCCTCGGTGTAGGCGGCGAGCAGTCTGCGGCACTGGTCGGTGCTCATCGCGCCGCCCGGGAAGGAGAAGGCGAGGAAGCCGGTGTCGCCGTGCTGCCGGTAGCGGATGTCGGTCCAGGTGCGCCGGCCGGGCGGGAGGTCCAGTGGCGCGGGGACCTCCGGGAGGGCGGGGCCGGGCCGGTACCCGGCGAGGACCGAGGCGGCCGGGCGGCGGAAGGGCGCCGGGTCGCCGGAGTTCCTGCGGGGGCGCAGTTCCGGGATCCAGACCGCGCCGTCGCGGGTGGCCCGGCAGACGGCGCCCGCGCGCTGGGCCAGCAGGGCGCCGGGACGGCCGCGCAGTTCGTCCTCGGGGTGCCCGCCGTGCAGGAACACCTCGTGGCCGAGGAGTTCGTCCAGGACGCCGGGCTGGGAGTCGGCGCCGCGGAGCTTGCGCAGGACCGTGTCGGTGTCGTCGTGCTCCCAGTCGATCCGCCGCCGCTCCTGCCGGAAGGTGTCGCGCCAGACGACGGTGACCGACGCGTCGGTCTGCGGCAGGGGCTTGTACGCGCCGTCGGCGTAGCGCCGTACGGCCGTCAGGACGGCGGTGACGGCGGCGTCGGAGGCCTCGTTGCGGTAGAGGTCGCTCTTGCCGACCGGTGCTACGGGGAACGGCTCGGCCGCCCAGACCGGGCCCGCGTCCATCGCCGCCTCGGCCTGGAGCACGGTCACGCCCCACTGCTCCGCCCCGTCGGCGATGGCCCAGTCCAGCGAGGACGGGCCCCGGTCACCCGGCGGGCCGGGGTGCACGATCAGGCAGGTGTGCTCCCGCCACACGTCCTCGGGCAGGGCCGTCCTGAGCATCGGCGCGATGATCAGGTCGGGGCGCAGCTCGCGCACGGCGGCCCGGACCGGGTCGGGGCCGTGCGCGGCGAGCACGACGTCCAGCCGGTGCCCGAGGTCCGACAGTTCGGCGTACAGGCGCTGGGAGAGGCTGTTGAACGCGCTGGCGACGAGCAGAATGTCCATGACACGGCATGGTCGTCGCTCGTCCGGGTGCCGGGAAGGACCGCTGCGGCGTTTCGCCGGCCCCGCTCAGGTCTCTTCCTCCATCCGGATGGCGTTCCGCAGGTCCTCGAAGGCCTGGCTCCGGTTGTCCTGGTGCGCTTCCAGCAGGGCGGCGGCGATCGCGTCGAGCTTGCGCTGGATCGCGTGTTCGGCGCGCATCTCGGAGTTCTTCAGCAGGGCCAGGAGCAGCAGGGCGACCGCCGTCATGGACTCGCCCGCGAGGAGCAGCACCTCAAGCGGCAGATGGGCGACGTGGGAGGCCACGAAGAAGCTGACGAGGAGCAGGCAGAACAGGAAGAACAGCGGTGAGCTGGTGAAGTTCGAGGCGTATTCGGCGAGCTGCTCGAACCGGCCGCGGCGCGGGCCGCCGCGTTGGACGGGGTTCTTGAAGGTCATGGCCGGGCCCTTCCCGCGACGGGCGGCTCCCGCGTCGGCTGCGCGAGTACCCCGGTGCGGGGCGTACGACACGGGGCCCGGCCGGTGCCGTGCGGTGCCGGTGAGCCGGCCCCGCCGGGTCAGGCCGCGAGGGTCTCCCCGGGGGCGAGGCGGTCCACGAGCTGGTCGTGGTGCAGCTCGGCCACCGGCCACAGCAGGTCGGGGTGGCGCAGCAGGGCCGCCGCGCCGCGGTCGCCGTCGTCGGGGGCGAGCAGCCGGCGGAACTCGGTCGGCGTCGCGGCGTGCTCGCTCCCGTCGAGTGCGGCGACGGCCAGCTCGGCCAGCTCGGGGTCGGTGAGCAGGGCGGCGGCCCAGCTGGCCACGACCTCGTCCACCCAGGTGCGCCAGGCCCAGTCCTCGGCCGGGTGCTCGCCGGTCCGCTCGGCGCCGGCGATCCAGTCGAGGCGGGCCGCGCCTCCGGGGCCGGCCATGGTGACGAGGCCGGCGTCGATCGCCGTGGGGTACCGCAGCCAGGCGGCGACCGTCACCGCCTGCCGGGCCTGCGCCTCGCAGAGCGCGGAGGCCAGCGCGCCGCCGCACGGCGGGTAGGCGACCGTCAGCCAGCGTGCCGTCGCGGCTATCAGGGGGGACAGATCAGTGAGCACAGCCGGGCCGTCCGAGGTGCGAGGGGGTACAGGGCTCCCCGCAACGGTAGCCCCGCGCCGGGCACGGCCGGGAGGGGGTGCGTACCAGGTCATATGTGACGTGACCCACTCACCGGGAGATCCCGCTCGCGCCCCACGCGCTCACCCGGTGCGTCCGCCCGCCGTCGGCCGGCGCACCGCCTCGCTCGGCGGGCGCTCCCGGAGGGCGCCGTAGGCGATGAAGTAGGCGGGGAGGCGGCGTAGCCACGGCGCGTCGCCGAGCAGGCCCGCGAGGCGCTGGGCCCGCTGCGCGCCGCCCAGGGGCGGCCGGCCGCTCAGGACCGGCGCGATGACGCGGGCGTGGGCCGCCCGTTGCAGCGCCTGGGTGACGACCGTGGTGGGACGGCGGCGGCGCTGCACACCGCGTACGTCACGCAGCCCCACGGTGCCCCGGCGCAGGGGCCCGACCAGGTGGCGGGCGGTGGCCACGGCGTCCTGCACGGCGAGGTTGATCCCGATGCCGAAGACCGGGGACATGGCGTGCGCGGCGTCGCCAATGCACAGCAGACCGGGGCGGTGCCAGCGGCGCAGCCGGTCCAGGTGCACGTCGAGGAGCTTGACGTCGTCCCAGGAGCGCAGGGTGTGCGTCCGGTCGGCGGTCCAGGGGACGGCCTCGGCGAAGGCGGCGAGGAAGCGGTCCAGGCCGGCGGCGCGGCGCTCGGCGTCGGTGCCCTTGGGGATGAGCGCGGCGCACTGCCAGTAGTCACCGCGGTCGATCATCGCGGTGAGGAAGCCCTCACCGGTGCCGCCGACGAGCCCGCTCGGGTCGCCTTCGCGCCGCGGCAGGCGGAACCACCAGGCGTCCATCGGGCAGGCGAAGTGGCGCAGGCCCAGTTCCGGCAGGGCGCGGGCCAGTGATCCGCGTCCGTCGCAGGCGACGGTGAGGAGAGCGCGCAGTTCGCCGGTGCGGCCGTCGGAGCCGCGGTAGCGCACCCCGGTGACCCGTCCGGACTCGACGATGAAGGAGGTGGCCTCCGTGTTCGTCCTCAGCTCGAAGGACGGCTCGCGGCGGGCCTGGTCGGCGAGGAGGTCGAGCAGGTCCCACTGGGGCACCATCGCCACGTAGTTGTGCGGGCCGGGCAGCGCGGAGAGGTCGGCCACGGTGACCGGCGAGCGGCCGGCGCCCAGCGGCAGCTGGACGGTGCGGACCCGGCGCTGCGGCAGCCGGGCGAACTCCCCGGCCAGACCGAGGTCGTCCAGCAGCGCCAGGGTCGACGGGTGGACCGTGTCACCGCGGAAGTCGCGCAGGAAGTCGGCGTGCTTCTCCAGCACGGTCACCGCGATCCCGGCCCGGGCCAGCAGCAGGGCGAGCACCATGCCCGCGGGGCCGCCCCCCACGACACAGCAGGTGGTCTTTTCCATGGCGGTTCTGCCCTTCCTCGTCGAGAGCAGTAATTCATCAGGTGATGAATACGATACTCCCCGCGGACCGGCACGTCACGTGTCGGCGCGGCGGCCCAGGGAACTCGTCGCGCGCCCTGACCAGGGCGCGGGACGCACCGCGAGGCTGGGAGGTCGCATGGCCACGGACACCGCACGCTACGACGACCAGGGCGAGGTCCCCCTGGGGGGCTATGCCGCCCTCGCCGCCGTGTTCCTGGCGGGCACCGGCACCTTCGCACTGCTCGCCCGGCGCCGGGGCGTCCGTCTGCCGCAGCAGGTGCCGCCCTGGGACGTCGCGCTGCTGGGCGCCGCCGCGTACAAGACGTCGCGGGTCCTGGCCAAGGACAAGATCACCAGCTTTCTGCGGGCGCCGTTCACCCGGCGCGCGGACGAGGGCGAGGCGAGCGAGGTCATGGACGAGCCCCGCGGCGACGGCCTCCGGCGCGCGGTCGGTGACCTGGTGTCGTGCCCGTTCTGCGTCGCCGCCTGGACCACCGGGGCGCTGGTGTGCTCCTACGCGGCGTCGCCCCGGCTCACCCGGCTGGTGTGCGGGGGCTGCGGCGCGCTGACCGTGGCGGACTGGCTCCAGTACGCGTGGACGTGGACCCAGCGGACCACGGAGAGCTGAGGCCGGACGGAGGCGGTGACGGCCGCTCGTGGTCCGGCGGGTACGGGGTACTCGCCCGGTGCCGCTACGCCGGGGGACGGGCGGGCGTACCGTCGGCACTTCGTGCGGAAGGGACCGGTCTCATGCGGCACGACGAGATGATCGGAAAGGTGCAGGCGCTGGCCCAGCTGCCCGACCGGGGGACGGCCGAGCGGGCCGCCCACGCGGTCGTGGCCACGCTGGCGGAACGGCTGCCGGCCGGGCTGGCCCGGCATGTGGCCGCCCAGCTGCCGCCGGACATGGCGGCGGCCATGCGGGAGGCGGTCGACGCGTCCGCCGGGCCGGACTCCGGTACGTCGGCCGAGCGGTTCGGACTGACGGCGTTCGCCGGACGCGTGGCCGTCCGGGCCGGCACCGACGAGGAGACGGCGCTGCGGGAGGCCGCCGCCGTGATGGAGGTACTCGACGCGGCCCTCGCCCCGGAGCTGACCGAGCGGATGGACGGGGCGCTGCCGGCCGACATCCGCGAGCTGCTGCCGGTGGAGCGCGCGGTCCAGGACACCGGGAGGTCGGACTGACGCAGACACCGGAGCAGTCGCAGGCGGGTCGGCGGGGTGCCGGGATCACAGTGGGTGGGGGGCAGCGGGCTGACGGGGAACCGGGCGCGTGAGGGTCCGGGCCCACGGCCGTCGGGGCGGCGCCGGGCGACGGGTGTCCTGGGCCGGGTGCGCCGCACCACGCGCACAGCGTGACCGGGGTGCGCCGGGCTGGTTCAATTCGTGTGCAAGCGCCCACCGGGGGCAGGCGTAGCAGTGACGCCCCCCACCCGAAAAGGTGCTCCATGGCCTTCTTCGCCCTCTCCCGGCACCAGCCGCTGGTCCTGCTCTCGGCCACCGAGCTGGCGTCGGAGTACCACCGGTTGCAGGAAGAGAACCGGCAGCTGCAACGCGCCGTGACCTCGCACGCCGTGATCGACCAGGCGATCGGCGCCGTCGTCGTCCTCGGGCGGATAGCCCCGGAGGAGGCCTGGCGTGCGCTGCGGGACGTCTCCCAGCGCACGAACGTCAAGCTGCGCAGGGTCGCGGAGCACATCCTGGCCTACGCCCAGGGCGGCATGCTTCCCGAAGCGGAACGGATCGAGCTCGGGAAGGCGATCGTCCGCTACCGCCGGAGCGAGGAGCCCCTGGCGCTCGGCGACGGCCTGCCCGCCCCGGCCGGCGGTGCCGTGCACGACGGGCCGCCCGGAGCCGCGCCGGCCACCGGACCCCAACCCGGTCCAGCCCGTACCGCGGCGGACTGAGCACCGCGGGCAGCGCGAGCGCGAGCCCTCCCACCGCGGCCCCCGGGTGCGTTCGGCGCGCCCCTTCCGCGTCCTGTGCTTACGGTGCTGTGGAGGTGACCGGCTGTGAGCGGGGAGCCTCTCAGGGCGGAGCGGAGGTGGGAGCGGTGGTGGGCGACGCGCGCCGGCGGGTGGCCCGGCCGGGCGGCGGGCGCCGGGCCGGGCGCGCGGTGCCGGGCAGCCGCCCGGCGTACTCCGTGCGGCTGCCGTCCGCGCCCCGCCCGGAGCCGCCGGTGCCGCCGGCCGAGCGGACGGTGCCGTGGCTGCGGGTCGCCGCGGCCTACGCCTGGCGGCTGATCCTCGTCGGGGCCGCCGTCTACGGCGTCTTCAGCCTCCTCGGCAGCTTCCAGCTCATCGCCGTCGCGCTGTTCCTCGCGCTGGTCGTGACGTCCGTACTGCGCCCGCCGACCGATCTGCTGAGCCGGTTCCTGCCGAGGCCGCTGAGCGTGGCGATCGCGCTGGTGGGCAGTCTGGTGCTGCTGCTGGGCCTGCTGGCGCTGGTGGGCGGCGCGGTGGCGGGCGAGTCCGCCCGGCTGGCGGACGAGTTCCGGGGCGGTGTCCACCGTATCGAGGAGTGGCTGCACCGGCCGCCGTTCCGGCTCGGCGCCGACGCGTTCGCCGGGCTCCAGCGCCAGGTGACGCACTACGTCTCCACCCACCGGGCGGCCCTGCTCAGCAGCGCGGTCAGCGAGCTGGGCCGGGTGGTGGAGCTGGTCACCGGCGCCGCGCTGGCGCTGTTCGCCTCGGTCTTCTTCCTGCACTCGGGCGAGCACCTGTGGAGCTGGGCGCGGGACGAGTTGCTGCCGAGCGGTGCCCGCCCGGTGTGGGACCGGGCGGGACGGGCGGCCTGGCGGACCTTCGCGGGATACACGCGCGGCATCATCATCGTGGCCGCCACCAACGCCGTCCTGGTGGGGGTGGTCCTGCTGGCGCTGCGGGTGCCGCTCGCGCTGCCGCTGACCCTCCTGGAGTTCTTCGCGGCGTTCGTGCCGCTGGTGGGCTCGCCGGTGGCGCTGGGGGTCGCCACGGTCGTCGCGCTCGCCGGGCGGGGCCCGCTGACGGCGGTGGGCGTGCTGGTGCTGATCGTGGTGATCGGCCAGTTGGAGGGGCATGTGCTGCATCCGCTGGTGATGAGCTGGGCGGTGCGGCTGCATCCGCTCGTCGTGGCCGTGTCGGTCATCGCGGGCAGCATCGTCGCCGGGGTGATCGGCGCCGTCGTCGCGGTCCCGCTGGTCTCGGTCGTCTGGGCGGTCCTGCGGGCGCTGCGCGCGGTGCCTCCGTGACGTGACGGGCCCCCGCGCGGTGAGCGCCGGAGAAGGTCCGGCGCCGTCGTCGTACGGCTCAGCGCAGCGCGCCCGCGACCAGGCCGCGGATCTCCTCCTCCCGGACGCTCCCGCCGTGCACCAGGCGGTCGAAGACCAGCCCGTCCACGCAGGTCAGCAGGGTCACCGTGCGCTCCTCCGGGTCCGCGACGCCCTGCGCGGCGAGGAAGGCGCGCACGACCCGCCGCCCCTGGTTCTCGCGCGGCACGAGGATCTCGCGCAGTTCCGGGTGGTGCGCGCTCTCGACGGCGCAGGCGTAGCGGGCGAGGGAGCGCCGGCGCCCCTCGCCGGTGAGCCGTTGCGCGACCAGCGCGGCGATGCCGGCCGTCAGTTCGTCGGCGGTCCGCGGTACGGGCGTGGCGGCGCCCCTCTCCTCCAGCTCCGCCTGGTCCAGCGCGACCAGGCGCCGGACCAGTGCGGTGAGGAGGGCCTGCCGGGTGCGGTAGTACGCGGAGGTGGTGCCGGGCGGGAGCCGGGCGGCGCGGTCCACGGCGCGATGCGTCAGCCCGCGCATGCCGCTGTCGGCGAGCACGGTGATCGCCGTGTCGGCGAGGAGAGTACGTCGGTCTGTGGCCACCCCCTCTTTCTACACCCGCCTTCTACATCCGTAGAACAGCGCGCTAGGGTGCTTCTACAGATGTAGAAACCCACGGGAGGGGGCCGGCATGGGCGGCACTGCGGTGGTGGTCGGGGGCGGTATCGGCGGGCTGGCCGCGGCACTGGGCCTGCGCCGGATCGGCTGGGAGGTCCGGGTGGTGGAGCGGGCCGCCGTCCTGGCCGACGCGGGCGCGGGCATCTCGCTGCACGCCAACGGACTGCGCGCGCTGGACGCGGTGGGCGTCGGCGCGGCGGTCCGGGCGGCGGCGCGCCCGCAGTACACCGGGGGTACGCGCACCCCGGCGGGCCGGTGGCTGTCGCGCATGGACGGCGCCCTGCTGGAGCGCGAGCTGGGCTCCCCCATCGTCGGCATCCCGCGCGCGGTCCTGCACCGGCTGCTGCGCTCGGCGCTGCCCGAGGAGTGCCTGCTCGTCGGCGCGACCGTGGACACGCTCGACCTCTCGGCCCCCGGCCGGGTGGGCGTCCCGGCCGGGGACGATGTCCTGGAGGCCGACCTGGTCGTCGCGGCGGACGGCGTGCACAGCCGGCTGCGCGGGCAGTTGTTCCCGGACCATCCCGGTCCGGTGTACGCCGGATCGACGGTGCTGCGGGCCCTGACCGAAGGCCCGCTGGAGGTGGCCACCGACTTCGAGCTGACCTGGGGCGCGGGGGCCGAGTTCGGGCACATCGCGTTCACCGACGGCCGCGCCGAGTGGCACGCGGTACTCAACGCGCCGCCCGGGGTCCGCCACGCCGACCCGCTCGGCATGCTCCGCCACCGCTTCCGCGACTGGCACGACCCGGTCCCCGCGCTGCTGGCCGCCACCCGGCCCGAGGCCGTGCTGCACCACGACATCCACGAACTGGCCACGCCCTTGCCGTCGTTCACCGCGGGACGGGTGGCACTGCTGGGCGACGCGGCGCACGCCATGACCCCGCACCTCGGCCAGGGCGCCTGCCAGGCCCTGGAGGACGCGGTCACCCTGGCCGCCGCGCTGGCCGGGGAGGCCTCGGTCGGCGCGGCGCTGGCCCGGTACGACGCCGAGCGCCGCCCCCGCGCCCAGGCGGTCGCCCGAGCCGCCCGGCAGGCCGGCCGGCTCGGCCAGCAACTGTCCCACCCCCTGGCCGTGGCCCTGCGCGACACGGGACTGCGCCTGGCCCCGTCCCGGGCGACGATGCGGGCGATCCTGCGCCACGCCGACTGGACGCCGCCGAGCCTGGGGTGACGGGCAGCCCCCCTCGTCCCGGGTCGGACAGCAGGCCCACCCGCACGCCGATCCCGGCACCGGTTCGGCCGGTCAGGTCCCGGTCCGCTCGGCCTTCGCGCGGGCGATGGCCGCGCCGGCGGGGTTGCGGGTGCTGATCCGGGCCAGCGGGGTGCCGTCCGGGTCGGCCAGGTACAGCCAGTGGACGGTGGGGCCGTGGCTGTTCTGGCCGTAGGACGTGGTCTCCGTGCGCTCGGTGACGGCGAGTTCGGGCCAGGCGAGGGCGTGGGTGCGGGCCAGGCCCACGGTCACGACGACGCCCCCGGCGAACACGTGGAGCCGGGTGTCCCGGTGGGTGAGCCGGCCCTCGACGAGGAAGCCCGCCACGGGGAGGGCGACCGCCAGGACGAGGAGGCCTGCGGCGACGGCCTTCACCCCGGGGCCGTAGGGGCCGGTCGAGAGGCCGGCGCCGAGGATCAGACAGAGCAGCGCGGGCATCAGCGACACGCAGCCCAGACCGGTGATCCGGCTCCCGATGCGCTGGGTGTGCGCCCGCTCGCCCCATCCGTGTGCGGCGGCGGCCCGTTCCGCCCGGCGCAGCGCCTCCTCGTCCGCTTCGGCGCTCCGTGTCCCCCAGCCCATCGCCCGACTCCCCCTCCCGCGGAGACCTTCCGGTGAACCCCTAACGCGCGGTGCCGGACGGCGCCTCCTGCGGCAGGCCGGCGTCCGCGCCGTCGCTCAGGCCGAGCCGCAGGTGCTCGATGTGGTAGACGGCCTGGTCGAGGAGCTCGGCGACATGGCCGTCGTACAGGGCGTAGATCACCGAGCGGCCCTGGCGGCGGCCGACGACCAGGCCGAGGTTGCGCAGCAAGCGCAACTGGTGCGAGCACGCGGACTGTTCCATGCCGACCTCGGCGGCGAGTTCGGTGGCCGCGCACGGGCCCTCGCGCAGCCGGGACAGGATCAGGAGCCGGGACGGGGTGGCGAGGGCCTGGAGCGTGGTCGCCACGCGCGTGGCGCTGTCCGCGTCCAGGCGTGTACGGGGAACCGCCGTCCGCGCGGGAGTTGCTCCATGGCCCATGGCAGTCATCATACAGACGACACTTGAAAGGTTCTTCATATGTACGTGTATGGTGGGCCTCGCTGCCCGTCGCCCACCCCGCCGAAGGGTTCCCCCGCCATGCCCTCCGTCCTCGCCGACCGCCGCCCCCTCCCCACCGGGGCCGCCCGTGCCGAGCCCGCCGCGCCCCGGCGCCGCACCCGGGTCCTCGCACTGCCCGAGGCCCGCTGGGCGGCGGCGGCCACGGTGCTGTTCCTGCTCGCCCTGCCCCTCCAGCTCACCGGCGCGCCCGGCTGGGCCTGGGGCGTGCCGTACGCGCTCGCCTACGCGGCCGGCGGCTGGGAGCCCGCGCGCGCGGGGCTGCGGGCGCTGGCCGACAGGACCCTGGACGTCGACCTGCTGATGATCGTGGCGGCGCTCGGCGCGGCGGCCGTCGGCCAGGTGATGGACGGCGCCCTGCTGATCGTCATCTTCGCCACCTCCGGGGCGCTGGAGGCGCTGGCCACCGCCCGGACCGCCGACTCGGTGCGCGGCCTGCTCGACCTCGCCCCCGCCACCGCGACCCGGCTGCGCGCGGACGGCACCGAGGAGACGGTCGCCCCGGCGGACCTCACCGTCGGCGACACCGTGCTGGTGCGGCCCGGGGAGCGGATCGGCGCCGACGGCCGGGTGCTGGACGGGACGAGCGAGGTCGACCAGGCCACCATCACCGGTGAACCGCTGCCCGTCGCCAAGGAGCCCGGCGACGAGGTGTACGCCGGCACCCTCAACGGCACCGGCGCGCTGCGGGTGCGGGTCGGCCGGGACGCCGCCGACTCGGTGATCGCCCGGATCGTGCGCATGGTGGAGGAGGCGTCCGGGACCAAGGCGCCGACCCAGCTCTTCATCGAGAAGGTCGAACAGCGCTACTCCCTCGGCATGGTCGCCGCGACGCTCGCCGTGTTCGCGGTGCCGCTCGCCTTCGGCGCCGCGCTGACCGGGTCGCTGCTGCGGGCCATGACCTTCATGATCGTCGCCTCGCCGTGCGCGGTGGTGCTCGCGACCATGCCGCCGCTGCTGTCGGCGATCGCCAACGCGGGCCGGCACGGGGTGCTGGTCAAGTCGGCGGTGGTGATGGAACGCCTCGGGCAGGTGGACGCGGTGGCGCTGGACAAGACGGGCACCCTGACCGAGGGCACGCCGCGGGTGACGGACGTCGTACCGCTGCCCGGTGCCGGTCTCGGCGAGCGAGAACTGCTCACGCTCGCGGCGGCGGCCGAGCATCCGAGCGAGCACCCGCTGGCCCGGGCCGTGGTGGACGCCGCGCGCGCCCGTGACCTCGCCCTCCCGACCGCCCACGGCTTCCGGTCCGCACCGGGCGTCGGCGTCACCGCCACGGTCCAGGACCGCACGGTCGCGGTGGGCGCGCCGGCCCGTCTACTGAACGGGACGAGCGAGACGCCGGACGACGGCACGCCGACCGGGCCGTCGCACGCGGTCGGGTACGGCTCCCCCGCCGCCGCTTCCCCGGTCACCACCCGGCAGGCGCCCGACCGCGCCGCCGCGTCCCTCGTCGCGCGGCTCGAAACCGATGGCCGTACCGCCGTGCTGGTCGTGGTGGACGGTGTTCCGGCCGGGGTGCTCGGGGTCGCGGACCGGCTGCGGCCGGACGCCGCCGCCACCGTCGCCGCGCTCACCGCGCTGACCGGGAGCCGCCCGACGCTGCTGACCGGGGACAACGCGCGCGCCGCCGCCCGGCTGGCCGGCGAGGTCGGCATCCCCGACGTCCGGGCCGGATTGCTGCCCGAGGACAAGGTGGCCGCCGTGCGGGAGCGGCAGGACGCCGGCCGCCGGGTGCTGGTCGTCGGGGACGGCGTCAACGACGCGCCCGCGCTGGCCGCCGCGCACACCGGTGTCGCGATGGGCCGCGCCGGTTCCGATCTGGCGCTGGAGACCGCCGACGCGGTGATCGTGCGCGACGAACTGGCCGCGGTGCCCGCCGTCGTCGCCCTCTCCCGCCGCGCCCGCCGCCTGGTCGTGCAGAACCTCGTCATCGCGGCGGTGTTCATCTCCGGCCTGGTCGTCTGGGACCTCGCGGGCACGCTGCCGCTGCCGCTGGGCGTCCTCGGCCATGAGGGTTCCACGGTCCTCGTCGGCCTGAACGGGCTGCGCCTGCTGCGCGAGGCCGCCTGGAGCGAGGCGGCGCGGACGGCCCCGGACCCCACCTGACCCCGTGCAGCCGGACCCCACCCCCTCACCACTTCCGGTCCCGGTGGCATGAGCCGGCGCCAACGGTGGCACCCGAGGCGCCGTGCGTGGGATACGACTGACCTGGCAAGGAGTACGGCGTGACGTGGCGGGCGCGGTGGATGCGGTGCGGCGGGCCTGCGCGGGACCGTGCCGGGAACGGGACCTGGCCGTCCAGGCGGTGAAGGCGGCGCTTGCCGCGTGGGTGGCGTGGGCGGTGGCGGGCTGGTGGCTGCGGGCGCCGGTCGCGTTCGTCGCGCCGTGGGTCGCGGTCGTCCTGGTGGAGTCGACCGTGTACCGGTCGATCGCGCACGGCCTGCAACAGCTCGCGGCGATCGCGGCCGGCACGGTCGCGGCGACCGCGGTCGGACTGCTCGTGCACAGCACCGTGGCCGCGATGGCCGTGGTGCTCCCCCTGGCGATGCTGCTGGGCCAGTGGCGCCGGCTGGGCAGCCAGGGCATCTACGCGGCCACGGGCGCCCTGTTCGTCCTCACCAACGGCTCGGTCACCGTCGCCACCTCCACGGCCCGGCTCACCGAGGCCCTGTTCGGGGCGGTGGTCGGCATCGCCGTCAACGCGCTGGTCCGGCCGCCGCTGTACCTGCGCGACACCCGTGCCGTGCTGCGGGACGCGACCGAGGAGGCCCACGACATCCTGCGGGACGTGGCCGACGGACTGGCCGACAGCCGCTGGGACGCGGAGGAGGCCGACGCCTGGCACCAGCGGGCGCTGCGGCTGCACGAACTGGTCGAGCGGGCCCGCTCGGCGGTCGAGTGGAGCCGGGAGAGCCTGCGCGTCAACCTGCGAGGGCGCCGCAAGCCGGCCCTGCCGCTGCCCGGCAAGGAGTACGACGACGCGCTGGTGGTGCTGGACTACGCGGCCGTGCACACCGCGGGGGTGACCCGCACGGTGCTGGAGGCCGCCGCCGAGGACCGCTCGGCGCCCCGGCCGCACCCGGGGCTCGCGAAGCGGTACGCGCAGTTCCTGTGCGAGACCGCCCGTGCGCTGCGGCTCTACAGCCACAGCCGGTTCGGCGACGAGTGCGAGGACGAACTGCGCGAGGCGGTGGCGCGGCTGCGCGGCACGCTCGGCGACCTGCGCCGGGACCTGGTCCGCTCCACGACGGACGACCCCGACGAGGTCGCCACCTACGGCGCGCTGCTCGCCCAGGCCCACCGGCTGGCCGACCAGTTGGCCGCCTCGGGCAGGTGAGCGCGGCCCCGGTAAGTCGCCGCCCCGGCGTCCCTCCCCAGGGCCGCACCCGGTCGTCGTGCTCATGCGCCGGGCGCCGTCTCCCCTGGTTCGCACACCCCGAACACGGCCGGACCCACGGTGAGGACGCCGTCGGTGAGCGGGCGGCAGCGCACTCCCCCGCCGCCGCGCAGGGCGCGCTGGGCGCCGGGCCCGAGGGTGGTGTTCATCCAGGCGCAGGGCCGCGCGGCGCTGCGCACCTCCAGTTCGACCGGTCCGGAACCGGAGTCGAGGAAGACGGTCCTGCCGATGCAGGCGTCGATGTCGACCCCGCGCAGCAGGACGTTGCGCCGGGTCCGCAGCAGGTCGGCCGGGTACGGCCCCGGCTGCGGCAGCCGCTCGGCGGCCATGAGGGTGATCGACGCGTTGCGGTGGGCGGGGTGGTTGAAGTACCGGTCCCCGACGATGCCGAGGCCCGCGCGGACCTCGGCCGTCGTCACGAGTTCGCCGGGCGGCAGCTCGGGCAGGCCGTCGCCCGGCCGGCCCGCGAGGCGGTGCACCGGGGACACCAGCAACTGGAGTATCTCGACATGCGGCACGCGTCGAGCCTAACCAGCGCCGGCCCGTGCCCGGTGCCCGGCGGTCCGGCCGTCGCTCGGGGATCAGGACCGTGACACCGTCCCGGCGCCGGGTGTCCGCAGCGCCTCCGCGTCCGGTGCGTCACCGGTGGCGAACTCCCGCAGCCTGTCCCGGGAGCCGTTGAAGCGGTCGTGGTCGCCGACCGTCGGGCCGCTGGAGGTGTACTGCCACATCGTGTACGACGTCCAGCCGGCCGGCAGCGGCCCGGCCGTCGAGGCGTACCGGGCGATCCACAGCGGATTGGTCCCGCCGAAGCCGGCGTAGTCGCCGGTGCACTCGATCCACCAGTTGGTCGCCGTGTAGATGACCGCGTCCCGGCCGGTGCGGGACTTGTAGCGCTCCAGGAAGTCCCGGATCCAGCCGACCATGCCGCTCTTGGACTTGCCGTAGCAGGAGTCGCCGTACGGGTTCCACTCCATGTCGAGGGCGCCGGGGAGGGTCTGGGCGTCGTTCGACCAGCCGCCGCCGTGCTCCACGAACCAGTCGGCCTGGGCGGCGCCGCCGGCCGTGTCCGGGGTGGCGAAGTGGTAGGCGCCGCGGACCATGCCGACGTCGAACGAGCCGTCGTACTGCTGGGCGAAGTAGGGGTTGGTGTAGGACGTGCCCTCGGTGGCCTTGGTGTACGCCCACTTGGTGCCGTCGTTCCACAGCGTCGGCCAGTCGACGTCGCGTTGGTGGCTGGAGACGTCCACTCCCTCCGTCTGGGAGGCGCGGGGACCCGGGGGCGGATCGCCGGACTCGCCGTCGTGGGCGAGGACGCCGATGCCCATGTAGGCGCTGCCGCGCTCGGGCGCGCCCCCGGTCGCGTCGGACGCGGCCGGGGGACCGGACAGGAACAGCAGCAGGCAGGTCAGGGTGCCGGTGAGGCACGGGCGGGACCGGCCGCGGGAGCGGAATATGGGGATTCGCACGGAATCCATCCGACCCGGGGCCGGCCCCCCGCGCACTCCGGGCTGCGCCCAACGAGGCTGTCCACGGCCGGTTTCAACCCGTGTGGGTGTCCGTCACCCCTCGATGCGGTGCTGCGTCCAGAAGGAGGTCAGGTCCGTGCTCGTGGCGGCCTGGGCCGCCGCCTTGAACTCGGCCGTGGTGGACACGCCGTACCAGTGCGCGGTCGCGTAGTCCTTCAGCAGCTTGGCCATGGCGGTGTCCCCGAGGACGCGGCGCAGGTCGTGCAGGGCGCACTTGCCGTAGCCGTAGACGACGGTGGAGTACCGGGAGGAGTGCGCGTCCCAGTACGCCATCGAGTTGGTGATCTTCTCGGCGCTGGAGGCCCAGGAGACGCCGCTCCAGCAGTTGCTCCCGGTCTTGCCCTGGGCGAGGTCGGTGGCGTAGTCGGTGAACGACTCGTCCAGCCAGGGGCTGGTGTACTCGTCGTCGCCGACGATGCCGTACCACCACTGGTGGGCGATCTCGTGGGTGAGCGCGGTGGTGCTGACCACGTCGAGCACGAACCCGGGGTACTCCATGCCGCCGAACCAGTAGTTGTCGTCGATGACGGCGTCCAGTTCGCCGTACGGGTAGGCGCCGAACCGGGAGGCGTGGGCGTCGACCGCGGTCCTGGCGGTGCTGAGCATCGACTGGGCGCTGGTGGAGCTGATGCCCGAGACGGAGTAGACGTTCACCGGGACGCCGGCGGCCGAGGTGCCGGAGATCCTGGTGAAGGGGCCGGCGGCCCAGGCGAAGTCACGGACCTTGGAGGCGGTGGCCGTGGTCACGGTACGGCCGCTGGAGCCGGGCGTGTCCGTGGAGGTGCCGGTGGCCGGGACCAGCAGGGTGCTGGGGTGGTCCAGGGTGACCTTGAAGTCGGCGGCCAGGGAGTAGAACGACTCGCCGTTGTTCGTGTACGGGTCCAGGTGCCAGCCGGCGCCGTCGCGGACGGCGAGGACGGGCAGGGCGTTGCCGACGAAGCTGAACGCGCCGTCGTGGCCGAAGCGGTCGGCGCCGCTGGGCACGGTGATGCCGAGGTCGAAGCCGATGGTGGCGCTCTGGCCCTGGGCGAGCGGGCTCGGCAGGTCGATCCTCAGGGCGGTGCAGGCGACGGAGAGGGCGCCGGCGGTGCCGCCGGTGACGTTGCCGACCTTGACGGGCATCGCGTCGCAGCTGCCGTGGTAGTTGTCCCACAGCCTGAGGTAGACCTCGCCGAGCGCGGTGGCGGAGGCGTTGGTGAAGGTCACGCTCTCGCGCCCGGTCCAGACGGTGCCGCCGGTGTCACTGCTCAGGTTCACGGTGTACGACGGGGCCGCCGGGGTCCGTGCGGAGTCGGCCGGCGGTGGTGTGGTGCCGTCCGAGGTGTCGAGGGCGATGTCGTCCAGGACGAAGCTCGTCTGGAGGCTGGAGTCCTCGGTGCCGGTGAAGGACAGGTTCACGGTCTGGCCGGCGAACGAGGACACGTCGATCGACTTCTTCACGTAGCCGGTGTTCTCGTCCAGGTTCGAGTAGGTGGCCAGCGTGGTGCTGCCGAGCTTGGCCGTGAGCTTGTCGTAGGCGGTGGACGAGGTCGTCTCGGCGGTGTCGATGTGCAGCCAGAAGGTGAGGGTGGCGGCGCCGCACCCGGACGGGACGGTCACGCTCTGGCCGAGGGTGTCGGTGCGGGTGGCGCCGACGCCGTCCAGCCAGGCGTAGGAGCCGCCGCCGTGGGCGGTCTGCCCGGAGCGGCTGGTGATCACGGTGGACGCGGACTGGGTCCACGGTGAAGTGCCGCTCTCGAAGCCGCCGTTGGCGACCACCTGCGCCGGGGTGCAGGCGGCGGCGACGGGAGCCGTGGCGGGCCGGGCGGCGGCGGAGGCGCCGGGGAGGAAGAGGGCGGCCAGCGCTGCGGCGGTGACCGGGCCGACGCCGAGGGCCCTGTGGGGGGTCGGTCTCACACGCTACTCCTTTGCGGCGGCCGGGATCCGGCCTGCTCGGAAGACCGCCCGGTCGGCTGGGGTGCGCCGGGGCGGCCGGGGTGGGGCTCGCGCGATCGCTGTGCTCAGGTGCGGCGCGCGCCCCTGTGGGTCGGGGCGCGGGCTGCCGAAAGAGTGACAGATTTGACCGGTCCATGCCAGACCGACGGGCGGGGGTGCCCGCTGCGTGGCGTGTCACAGGCGCCGCCCGCCTCCCTGCGGGCGGCGCCCGCCGGGATCAGAGGGTGCGCAGCGTCATGAAGACGGCCCGCAGACGGGTGCCGTCGGGGCCCGGCCAGCCGGTCGCCACATGGCCGAGGGCATCCCGCGGCGGCAGCGGCGGGTTCTCGGCGACCGGGGTGAGGACACGGTGGACGTGCAGGGACAGGCCCCCGGGCACCGGCAGGCGGGTGCCGTCCTCGCCGTCGGCCGGCTCGGGCGTGAAGGGGTGCGGGCCGAGGGCCGCGCCGCCGTAGGAGCGGGTCACCTCGTGGTCGGGGGTGTCCGAGATGCTCTGGGCCATCGCCCGCGCCCTGCCCTCGAACAGCGCCAGCAACTCCGTGACCAGCACCGGGTCGTGGCAGCCGTCGTACACCCAGCGCGTGCCCAGCACCCCGTGCTCCATCGTGCCGACGAGCGCGTGCTCGGCGCCCTCCAGCGGCGCCCCTCGGTAGGTGAGCGGTGCCAGATAGGCCGTACGCCCGGGGCTCGACGTGTCGGTGGCCACCATGAACTCGATGCCGACCTCGCCCTCGGGGTCGTCCAGCCGGAAGCCGCCGGACTTCTCCAGCACGGGCGCCGCCGGGCCGCCGCGGTACCAGGGGCGGCCGGGCAGCCAGTCGGCGAGCAGTTCCGTCTTGCTGGGCTTGACTGTCGTGCGGTGGATGACGGCCATGCGGGTGGTTGCCTCCCGTTGCGCGGACGCGGACCCGCCCACCCTTCCACACCCTTCCCGCCGGCCACCGCTGGAATTCGCCCCGGCGCGGCCGACCACGGCGTCCGGGGCCGGGCCACGAAGACACCCTCCCAGCCGGCCACCCGGCGCCGGCGCGGCCCCGGTGCGTCGGCGACCTCCGCCACCGACGCACCGGGCACCCGGGTCAGCTCCTGTGCGTCCTTTCGAAGACGGCGAAGGCGGCCTCCTGGTGCCATTCGAGGCGGGCCTTGGCGCTGTCGGCGAGCAGGTGCCGGCAGGCCGCGCCGCGCACGGGGAGGCCGGGGTGCTCCGCACGGCAGGCCGGGACCGGCTGGTACCCCTTGGCGGTGGGGTTGCCCTGCCACAGGCTCGCGCCCGGCAGGAACCCGTACTCCAGGGAGGCGCGGGCCAGGTCCTTCAGCTCGGGGTAGCGCAGCCCGTAGGTGGCGGCGGCGTACTGGTACTCGTGGCTGATGTCGATCCGGGACACCCCGGGGTCGTCGGTGGCGAGGACGACGGGGACGCCGTAGCGGCGGTAGGTGCTGAAGGGGTGGTCGGCTCCCTTGACGCCGAGGATCTGGGCGTTGCTGGAGAAGGGCACCTCCACCGCCACCTGACGGTCCGCCATCGTGCGGGCCGTGCGCCGCCAGTCGTCCTCGTGGACCAGGTCGACGCCGTGCCCGACCCGCTCGGTGCGGGCGACGTCCACGGCCTGGCGGATGTGGAACTTCAGGTCCTGCGGCTTGACCAGCCCGGGCCACAGCTCGCCCGCGTGCAGGGTGACGTGCGCCTTCGGGTACTGGGTGCGCAGATAGCCGACCATGCGCATCTGGAGGCCGTAGTCGCGCAGGGAGGTGTCCGCGTCCTCGGGCTGGACGAGGTTGACGGCGACGAACCGCGGATCGGCCTCGGCCAGCCGCAGGCCGAGGGCGAGCTGGGTGAAGACCCGCTCCGGCGCGCTGCCCCGGGAGGCCTGGGAGATCCAGCGGACGGTGAGGCCGCACCCGGGCCGCGCCTGCGGGGTGCCGCACCGCTCGGTGGCGCGGAACTCGGCGTCGCCGTCGTCCGCCTCCTTGCGGGCCTCGGCGACCAGCTTGTCCAGTCTGCCGCCCGCGACCAGCCTGCGGTGCAGGGCGGCGAGGTCGTCGTCCCAGCCGACCTCGGCGGCGAGCTTCTTCGCGCCGTCGGAGGCCGGGGTGACCATCGTCTCCAGGTAGGACTGGTTGTTGCGGACGACGGTGTCGGCGACCTCCGCGAGCAGCTTGCCCCGGTGGCGCCAGGTGACCTCGCCGAACCTGCCGAAGGTGTCGAAGAAGTGGTCGTGCCCGCTCTCGTCGGGCGGGAAGTCCTGCATGGACCAGGCGCGCACCAGCGCGTCGTGGAAGGCGCGGTCGGTGCGCGCGTCGGCGGCGGGCCGGGTCCCGGCGCCGCAGGGCGGGGTGACCGCGGTCAGCGTCGCGGTGTCGACGCACAGCCCGTCCTCGGCGGCCAGCTCGATCAGGTACTCCGTGGACACCGCGCCGGAGAGGTGGTTGTGCAGGTCCCCGCCCTTGGGGAGCTGCCGGAAGAACTCCCGCAGGGCCGCGGGCCGGTCGCGGAGGGAGCGGAGACGGGCGTCCGTGCGCGCCTCCGCGGCGGTGACCTGCCGGGGCGGCGGTGCGGCGGGCCGGTGGTCCCGCCGCACCGGCTGGGCTGCGGCGGGCAGGGCGGACAGCAGGGACAGGACACTGAGGGTGCCGAGTACGGCCGGAACGACCCGCCGGCTCAGGGCACTTCGACGTTGCAGACTCACAGGGGGCATGATCACGGAAAGATCACGGCGGCGTGCCCTGATCCGGCACATCCCGGGCGGAGAGCACCCGACCGGGTGACGCACGGGCATACCGGACCCCCGGCTCAGCGGTGCCGCATCCCGGCGGCCAGTGTCCGTGTCCAGGGCGCGTCCACCGCGTCGGCGCCATGGAGTAGACGTACGCCTGCGAGCTGCCGTCCGCCTTGGCTTCCTGTGAGGATCCCGTCACTCACACCCCTGTGCGTCAAGGGACGCCTGGGGGGCATGCGCGGCGGGAGCGCGGGTATTCGCGCTGCGACTTCGCACATCGGCGACCCATCAGGGAGGCGGATCGCATGCTCATGGCCCACCCCGCGGTACTGGAGGACCTCATCGCCCAGTACGAGGCCTTCACCTTGCTCGGCGCCGAGGAGAGCACCCCAGAGGCCCGCCAGCGGCTGGCGGACATCTCCTACACGCTGTGCGTGGCCACCGGCACCCGGGATGTCGACATGGCCCTCATCGCCGCCCGCCACCGCCTCTCCGGCGCGCGCCCGGAGGACGACTCCCTGCTCCAGACGGCGGCCCCGCTCCAGCCGTCCGCCCCGAAGGAACAGGTGTCCGGGGTCTGAACCGGCCCCTCCCCCGGGACTGCCGCCCGCCCCTCCCCCTGAACTCGTCGCGTCCGGCTTCTGGTCGGCGGGACCTACCGGACGGTATACAGGCCCGGTCGAACGCGCGAGGGCCGCTCCTTGGCGGTGCCGCCGCGCGCCGCAGCGGGCTCAGGGGGAGGACTCATGGCGAACGGCAGGCATCCGGCGGGCGGGCGAGAGGCCGGCGGCGGAGCGCCGTGCTCGGAGCGGCGCTGGGCGGCTGCGCCCTCGTCGCCGCCAGCACGGCACCGGTCGCGGCGCACCCCGGCGGACCCGGCCGCGCGACCGCCTATGTCGCGCTCGGCGACTCCTACACCTCGGGCCCCGGAATCCCCCGGCAGGTGGACGCCGGCTGCGCGCGCTCGGACCACAACTACCCCTCGCTCGTGGCCGCCGGGCGGCAGGTGGCGGCCTTCAGGGACGTGAGCTGCGGCGGGGCGACGACCGCCGAGATGTGGCAGGCGCAGGGCGCCAACCCGCCCCAGCTCGACGCCCTGGACCGGCACACGGACCTGGTGACGGTGCAGATCGGCGGCAACGACGTCGGTTTCGGCTCCATCATCGGCACCTGTGCCCGCCTGGCCGCCCAGGACCCCGCGGGCAACCCCTGTGAGCGCGCCTACACGGCCTCCGGTCACGACCAGTTGGCCCTCACCGTCGTGCGGACCGCGCCGAAGATCGACCGGGTGCTGCGGGCCGTGCACGCCCGGGCGCCGCACGCCCGGGTGGTCGTCGTCGGCTACCCGGACCTCCTGCCCGACGACGGCAGCGGCTGCTTCCCGCAAGTCCCCTTCGCCCAGAAGGACTTCGGCTACCTGCGGGACACCGAGAAGCGGCTGAACCTGATGCTGCGGCTGGTGGCCGGTGTGAACCGGGCCGCGTACGTGGACACCTACGGCCCCACGGTCGGCCACGACATGTGCAAGGCGCCGGCGGACCGCTGGATCGAACCGCTGCAACCCTCCTCCCCCGCCGCCCCGGCACACCCCAACGCCAAGGGCGAAGCCGCCATGGCCGAGGCCGTGCTGGACCGCCTGGACCGGGGACGCGGACGGGACTGAGCCGGGAGCGGGGGGACGGCCCCCCGGGCCGGGAGGCCGCCCCGACCGTCCGCTCAGCCGCCGAGCGCTCCCAGCACCACGGCCTGGGCCTCCTCCTGCACCCGGGCCAGGTGGTCGGCACCGAGGAAGGACTCGGCGTACACCTTGTAGACGTCCTCGGTGCCCGAGGGCCGGGCGGCGAACCAGGCGTTCTCGGTGGTGACCTTGATGCCGCCGATGGCAGCGCCGTTGCCGGGCGCCTCGGTGAGCACGGCCGTGACCGCCTCCCCGGCCAGCGTGTCCGCGGTGACCTGCGCCGGCGACAACTTGGCGAGCAGCGCCTTCTGTTCGCGGGTCGCGGGGGCGTCGATGCGGGCGTAGGCGGGTGCGCCGAAGCGGGCGGTCAGGTCGGCGTAGTGCTCCGAGGGGGTCTTGTCGGTGACGGCCGTGATCTCGGCGGCGAGCAGGGCGAGGATGATGCCGTCCTTGTCGGTGGTCCACACCGAGCCGTCCCGGCGCAGGAAGGACGCGCCGGCCGACTCCTCGCCGCCGAACCCGAGGTCGCCGCCGACCAGTCCGTCCACGAACCACTTGAAGCCGACCGGTACCTCGACGAGCCGGCGGCCGAGGTCCCCGGCGACCCGGTCGATCATGGTGGAGGAGACGAGGGTCTTGCCGATGCCCGCGGATGCCGACCACTGGTCGCGGTGCCGGAAGAGGTAGGAGATGGCGACGGCGAGGTAGTGGTTGGGGTTCATCAGGCCCGCGTCCGGGGTGACGATGCCGTGCCGGTCGGCGTCGGCGTCGTTGCCGGTGGCGATGCGGAAGCGGTCGCGCTGCTCGATGAGGGAGGCCATCGCGTAGGGCGAGGAGCAGTCCATGCGGATCTGGCCGTCCCAGTCCAGCGTCATGAACCGCCAGGTGGGGTCGGTGTGCGGATTGACCACGGTCAGGTCGATGCCGTGCTGCTCGGCGATCCGGCCCCAGTAGGCGACGGAGGCGCCGCCGAGCGGGTCGGCGCCGATGCGCACACCGGACGCGCGGACGGCGTCCAGGTCCAGGACACTGGGCAGATCGGTGACGTACGTGCCGAGGAAGTCGTACCGCCGGGTGGTGTCCGCGGCGAGCGCGCGGGCGTACGGCAGGCGGCGTACGTCCTTCAGGCCGCCCGTGATGATCTGGTTGGCGCGGTCCTGGATCCAGGAGGTGGCGTCGGAGGCCGCCGGGCCGCCGCTCGGCGGGTTGTACTTGAAGCCGCCGTCGGCGGGCGGGTTGTGCGACGGGGTGACGACCACACCGTCGGCGAGGCCCGTGGTGCGGCCCCGGTTGTGGGTCAGGATCGCGTGCGAGACGGCGGGCGTGGGCGTGTAGCCGTCCGCGCCGTCGATGAGGACGGTCACCTCGTTGGCGGCGAACACCTCCAGCGCGGTGGCCTTGGCCGGCTCGGACAGGGCGTGGGTGTCGGCGCCCAGGAAGAGCGGCCCGTCGGTGCCCTGGGCGGCCCGGTACTCGCAGATGGCCTGGCTGGTGGCGGCGATGTGGTCCTCGTTGAAGGCGCTCGCCAGGGACGAGCCGCGGTGGCCCGAGGTGCCGAACGCCACCCGCTGTCCCGGGTCGGCCGGGTCGGGGTGCAGCGTGTAGTACGCCGTGACCAGCCGGGCCACGTCGACAAGGTCCTCGGGACCGGCCGGCCGGCCGGCGCGCTCGTGCGCCATGAGTCCGTTCCTCCGCTTCGGTGGGTCGTTCGCTCACCGCTCATCTTTCCTCGCCGGAGGCATGCCATGCGAGTGCGCCCCACCAGGTGGGACATCCCCGGCCCGCCGGGCCTGTGGTCCGGACCTCCGCCGATCGCCACGGCACCGCGTCCGCGCCCGCCGCCCGCCCGGCAGGCGGGTGCGCCGGTGTGGCCGGGACAGGGGGCCACGGGAAGCCGCCGTTCGGGCCGCCGCCGTGGCGATCGCCGTGATCCGGCGCGTCCTGGCACGGCGGGCCGCCGGGCCGCGCTCCCCGGTACCGGAGCCCGTGCCCGCCGGCCTGCCGCGCGCCTCCTGACGGAGGTCAGCCGATGTGGTAGCTGTCGCCGTAGACCTTCCAGTCGAGCGGGGTGTTCAGGTCGAGGTTGCCCTTGCGCAGGAAGACCCGCTGCGCGGTGTCGACGCGGCTGGTGTCGCTGTGGGCCTCCTCCTGCTTCATGGCCCACACCCGGGCGTCCAGGAAGGCGTTGAGGTACGTCGTCTCGTCGCCGCCCTGGGCCGGCGGCTTGGCGCTGCGCAGGGCGCGCTTGCGAATGTTGCGGAAGCTGGTCGGGTCGTCGCCGTCGCCGTGCATGACGATGGCGTCGTAGTAGACGAACTGGCCGAGCGCCCGCAGTCCGTCCGTCTTGCCCTGGGCGACGGCGGGGTTGAAGTAGACGCGGTCGCGTTCGTCGTTCTGGGCCTGCTGGAAGGCGGTGTCCTGGGCGGCCTTGCGCCAGTCCGCGGGGTAGTTGGGGTCCAGGCCCTGGTGCGAGTCGGTGCCGTTGACCTTGCGCAGGGCGGGCAGGTACTTGGCCAGGACGTTGCCGGGCTTGCGGTCGGCGTAGAGCTGGACGAGGTCGAGCATGTCACCGGTGCCGGAGCAGAAGCCGATGATGCCGGCCGTGTAGCCGCGGCCGTCGCCGATGTCCTCGATGTACTTGTACTGGGCCTTCCAGTCGAGCGAGGAGTTCTCCGCGCTCGACACCAGCTTCATGGCGATCTCCTTCTTCGCCGGGTCGTCCAGCCCCGGCGCGGCGGCCGAGGCCGTGCCGGCGCGGGAGACTCCGAGCAGGGCGCCCGAGGCGACGGCGCCGAGCGCGGCGACGACGGTACGGCGGGAGAGACGGGAGAGGCCGGCGGGGCTCGCGGCGGCTGCCGCTTCGCGGTCTGCGTACACCACAGGGACTCCAAGGGGGAGTGGGGGGTGGGAAGTTGGTCCGCACCAGTCACTGGTAGGAAAGTTTCCTATCAAACGCGGTGCGGGCCGGTAACCCGGCAGACCGGAAGTTCGTAGGATCGGACAAGCCTCCCGGCACGGCCGTCGCTCAGCCGTGCCGCGCCCTGCCCCGCTCCTGCGCGAGGGCGTACAACTCCTGGGAAGCGCTGATGAGTTCGCGCCTCTCCTCCCGCGAACCGACCATCGGCTGGGAGCCCTTGAGCGGGACCTGGGCGCTCTCGGGCAGGAACCGCACGGTGAGCAGGCCGATGGCGCCGGCCAGCATCAGGTAGTAGGCGGGCATGAGGTCGTCGCCGGTGAGGTCGACCAGCGCGGCGGTGACCAGCGGGGTGGTGCCGCCGAACGCGGCGACGGCGAAGTTGAAGCCGATGCCCATGGCCGCGTAGCGGACGGCGGTCGGGAACAGGGCCGGCAGGGTGGCCGCGCTGGGGGCGGCGAAGCAGGCCAGCAGCGTGGCCAGGAGCAGTACCCCGAGGATCGGCGGCCAGGTGCCGTGCGCCTTGATCAGCAGGAAGGCGGGGACGGCGAGCACGATCATCGCCGCCGCGGCGACGGCGTAGAGCGGACGCCGGCCGACCCGGTCGCTGAGCCGGCCGAGGAAGGTGATCAGGACGACGATCCACACCATCCCGACGAGGACCAGGACGTCCGCGGAACCGCTGGAGCGGTGCAGGGTCTCGGTCTGGTAGGTCGGCAGATAGCCGGTGACCATGTAGTTCGTGACGTTGTAGAGCAGCACCAGGCCCATGCAGACGAGCAGGGGCCGCCAGTGGTTCCTGACGATGTCCTTGAACTCGCCGCCCGCCGACTCCTGCGCCAGCGTCTTCTCGTGTTCGTCCAGCTGCTGCTGGAAGGCCGGGGACTCCTCCAGCTTCAGCCGCATGTAGAGGCCGATCACGCCGAGCGGCCCGGCGATCAGGAACGGCACGCGCCAGCCCCAGGAGAGCATCTGCTCGTCCGTCAGGGCCAGGTTGAGCAGGGTGACCAGGGCCGAGCCGAGGGCGTAGCCGGTGAAGGTGCCGAAGTCCAGCCAGCTGGAGAGGAAGCCGCGCCGCCGGTCCGGGGAGTACTCGGCGACGAAAGTGGTGGCTCCGCCGTACTCGCCGCCGGTGGAGAAGCCCTGGACCATGCGGGCCAGCAGGAGCAGCACGGGCGCGGCGAGTCCGATGGTGGCGTAGCCGGGGATCACACCGATGGCGAAGGTGCCGGCCGCCATCATGATCATGGTGGTGGCGAGCACCTTCTGCCGCCCGATCCGGTCGCCGAGCGGACCGAAGACCAGCCCGCCGAGGGGCCGTACGACGAAGGCGGCGGCGAAGGTCGCGAACGAGGAGATGACCTGGGCGGCCGGGGAGGCTCCGGGGAAGAACACCTTGCCGATGGTGGCGGCGAGGTAGCTGTAGACGCCGAAGTCGAACCACTCCATGCAGTTGCCGAGCGCGGAGGCGCCGACGGCGCGCCGGAGCAGCGGGGGCTCGACGACCTGGACGTCGTCCGCGCGGAAGGCGCCCCGCTTGCGGCGCAGCCTGCGGGTCAGCTCCTCCCGGACCTGACGCGGCAGCCGCGCCACCGCCCCCGGCACCCGCCGTCCCTCCCGGTCCTCCCGTTCCCCGCCGGACCACGCACCGCTGCTCATGAGCGCCTCCTTGCTCTCGCTCCGTTGATCACCGCCTGCCCCTGTGCCCGATTCAGAAACGGAACCGCTCAATCCCATCCGGGACGGCGGTTGGACTTGCGCGGTGCCCCGGAGCAGGGTGGACGGGCCCGCGCGCACACGCGGGGCATCCCTACGGCACCACCCGGAGAAGACCCGATGACGTACGTCGCGGACCCCGCTCGCTACGACGGCACCATGCGCTACCGGCGCACCGGCCGTTCCGGACTGGACCTGCCGGTCCTGTCCCTGGGCTACTGGCACAACTTCGGCGACGACCGCCCGTTCGAGACCCAGCGCGAGATCGCGCTGCGCGCCTTCGACCTCGGGATCACCCACCACGACCTCGCCAACAACTACGGCCCGCCCTACGGCGCGGCAGAGCTGAACTTCGGGCGGCTGCTCCAGCGCGACCTGGCGCCCTACCGCGACGAGCTGGTGATCTCCACCAAGGCCGGCTGGGACATGTGGCCCGGCCCCTACGGGCAGGGCGGCGGCTCCCGCAAGTACCTGCTGGCCTCCCTGGACCAGTCGCTCGCCCGGACGGGCCTCGACTACGTGGACATCTTCTACTCCCACCGGCTGGACGCGAGCACGCCGCTGGAGGAGACGATGGGCGCGCTCGACACCGCCGTCCGCCAGGGCAAGGCCCTCTACGTCGGCATCTCCTCCTACGACGCCGAACGCACCCGGCAGGCCGCCGCGATCCTGCGCGAGCTCGGCACCCCGCTGCTGATCCACCAGCCGTCGTACAGCATGCTCAACCGCTGGATCGAGACCGACGGCCTGCTGGACGCGGCCCAGGAGGAGGGCTTCGGCGTCATCGGCTTCACGGCGCTCGCCCAGGGCCTGCTCACCGGCCGCTACCTGGACGGCGTCCCGGCGGACTCGCGGGCCGCGCGGGGCACGTCCCTGGACGCCTCCTGGCTGACGGACGACCTGCGGGACCGGCTGCGCGCCCTGAACGGCATCGCGGCCCGGCGCGGGCAGACGCTGGCCCAGCTGGCGCTGGCCTGGGCGCTCCGGGACGAGCGGGTGACCTCGCTCGTCATCGGCGCCTCGCGGGTCGAACAGCTGGAGCAGAACGTCGCCGCGCTGGAGAACCTGTCCTTCGGCGACGAGGAGCTGGCCGAGATCGACCGGTACGCGACCGAGGGCGGCGTGGACCTGTGGCGCGACGCCCGGCTGGGGAACCTGGGCTGACCGGCACCGCATGGCATCGCGGTGGTCCCCCATGACATTTATCACTGACATGGGGGAATAAATAGGACATAGTGGACGTCATTCTGATCGCCCGCGTCCCCGCGCACCACGCCCCGCGACCGCAAGGAGCCGCTCACCGTATGGCGCACGGAGCCCACCGCAACCCCTTCCCGCCCCACCCCGATCTGGCCCTCGCCCGCGACTGCGAGCAGTGCCTCGGCTGGGGAACCGTCGTCACCCGCGACGGGGACCACGAGTTGTGCCACTCGTGCCAGCCCGATCCCGCCGGCGGCGAGGGGGCCGCGGCCTCCGGGTCCTAGCGCTCCGCCCCCGCCCGCTCCGCCCCCGCCCGCTCCGCCCCCTCCTGCGACGATCACGCTTCAGGGTAGGGTTCGGCTAAAAGTTTCACCAAGAAACATTCAAGCCGGGCAGGGGGCACCATGAGCGTCGCACGCACCAGCAGGACACCGTTGCCGGGCATAGGCGTCCGGTACGACCTGACGACACGCGAACACCGTCACCTGTCGGTGGTGGCCCACCGGGACGGTTCGCGCACGCTCAGCGCCTACCAGCGTGACGATCCGGACGCCTGCGCCCTGTCGGTCCATCTCACCGGCCAGGAGGCGGAGGCGCTGGTCGACGCGCTGAAGCCGACCCACCACAGCCCCACCCTGCTCTCCACCACGGAGCTGGGCCTGGTGGCCGAGCGGATCGAGCTGTCCGGGACCTCGCACTGGAACGGACGGCTGCTCGGCGAGACCCGGATGCGCACCGAGACCGGCGTGTCGATCGTGGCCGTCCTGCGCCGCGCCGAGGCGATCCCCTCCCCCGGCCCCGGTTTCCGGCTGGCCGGCGGGGACACACTGATCGTCATCGGCACCCGCGAGGGCGTCGACGCCGCCGCCGCGATACTCGGGCGGGAGTGATCCGGATGCACTCCTCCGCGGTCTTCCTGATCGAGTTCGGCGCGATCATCCTCGGCCTCGGGCTGCTGGGCCGGCTCGCCGCCCGCCTGCGGTTCTCGCCCATCCCGCTGTATCTGCTGGCCGGACTCGCCTTCGGCGAGGGCGGTCTGCTGCCGCTCGGCACCAGCGAGGAGTTCGTCGCGATCGGCGCCGAGATCGGCGTGGTCCTGCTGCTGCTCATGCTGGGGCTCGAATACACGGCCGGCGATCTGGTCTCGAACCTGAAGACCCAGTACCCGGCCGGGATCGTCGACGCCACCCTCAACGCCCTGCCCGGCGCCGCCATGGCCCTGCTGCTGGGCTGGGGCCCGATCGCCGCCGTCGTCCTGGCCGGCATCACCTGGATCTCCTCCTCCGGCGTCATCGCCAAGGTCCTCGGCGACCTCGGCCGGATCGGCAACCGGGAGACGCCGGTGATCCTCAGCATCCTGGTGCTGGAGGACCTGTCCATGGCGGTCTACCTGCCCGTGGTCACGGCCCTGCTGGCCGGGACCGGTTTCGCGGCCGGCAGCGTCACGCTGGCCATCGCGCTCGGCGTGGCGGGCCTGGTGCTGCTGGTCGCGGTCCGCTACGGCCGGCACATCTCCCGGTTCGTCTCCACCGACGACCCCGAGAAGCTGCTGCTGGTGGTGCTCGGGCTGACGCTGGTGGTGGCCGGTGTCGCCCAGCAGCTCCAGGTCTCGGCGGCGGTCGGCGCGTTCCTGGTGGGCATCGCCCTGTCCGGGGAGGTCGCCGAGGGCGCCCACAACCTCCTCGCCCCGCTGCGGGACCTGTTCGCGGCGGTGTTCTTCGTCTTCTTCGGCCTGCACACCGACCCGGCGAGCATCCCGCCGGTGCTGCTGCCCGCCCTCGCCCTGGCCGTCGTCACCACCCTCACCAAGGTCGCCACCGGCTACTGGGCGGCCCGCCGCGCGGGCATCTCGGCCAAGGGCCGGTGGCGGGCCGGCGGCACCCTGGTCGCCCGCGGCGAGTTCTCCATCGTCATCGCGGGGCTCGCCGTCACCTCCGGCATCGACTCCGACCTCGGCCCGCTCGCCACCGCCTATGTGCTGCTCCTCGTCGTGCTCGGCCCGCTGACCGCCCGGTACACCGAGCCGCTCGCCCGGCGCCTGACCGGCCGCCGGGACCGGCGCACGGCACCGGAGGCCGAGGCCGGCCCGGACGCCGCCGCGCGGGACCAGCGGGACAGCCACGACCAGCAGGACCAGCAGGACCAGCAGGACCAGCAGGACCAGGAAGCCTCCGTCAGCCGGCCCTGATCACCGCACGGCCGCACCGACGTACCGTTGAGGCATGTCGCCTCCGCTTCCGGGACCGCTGGCCCATCTGGAGCCACTGCTCGGCCACTACGGCTACTGGGCCGTGGGCGCGGTGGTCTTCGTCGAGGACTTCGGCGTCCCCGCGCCCGGCGAGACCATCCTGCTCGCGGCGGGGGTGTACGCGGGCACGGGGCGGCTGAACGTCGCGGCCGTGGCGGTCATCGCGTTCGTCGCGGCCGTCGCCGGGGACAACCTCGGCTACCTGATCGGCCGGTTCGGCGGGCGGGCCTTCGTGCACCGGTGGGGCAGGTACGTCTTCCTGACGCCCAAGCGGTTCGAGGCCGCCGAGGCGTTCTTCACCCGGCACGGCGGCAAGATCGTGACGGTGGCCCGGTTCGTCGAGGGCCTGCGCCAGGCCAACGGCGTCATCGCCGGCACGACCGGCATGCACTGGCGCCGCTTCCTCGCCTTCAACGCCCTGGGCGCGGCCCTGTGGGTCGGCCTGTGGACGACCCTGGCCTACCTCGCGGGCAGCCACATCACCGCGATCTACGACGAGATCCGGCGCTACCAGCTGTACGTCCTCGTCGCCGTCGCCGTCCTCCTCGCGGCGTTCGTCGTACGGCACCTCGTGCGGCGGCGCCGCGAGCCCTGACGCGGACAGTGGTTTGGACGGCCGCACAGCGGCAAGTCGGATGGCGACCAGAGACCGTCGATGTGGGGATGTGACACGTGATGGCCGGCAACCAGAAGGCGAAGGCCAAGGCGGAGCAGGCCAAGGGCAAGGTCAAGGAGGCCGCGGGCCGCGCCGTCGGCAACGAGAGCGTGGAGGCCGAGGGCCGCATGAAGGGCGCCAAGGGAGACGCCCGTGAGGCCAAGGAGAAGGCCAAGGACGTCTTCAAGCACTGAAGCGTTCCGGCTGCGGAACGGGTCCGGAGAATCCCGCGCGAGCGGGCCTCCGGGCCCGTTCCGCTGTGTTCCCGCGCCGCCCGCGCGGCCCCTCAGCAGGGCTTCGTGAGCATCCGGAGGATTCCTCGGGGACGTCCCCTTGACCGGCGGCCCTGCGGGTAACCGAGCAGGGACGGCAACGACCCCCCTGTGCACAGGAAGGGCCCCTGTCCCCAGAGGAAAAAGGGCAACGAGGTATGGACATCCCGCTCAGGACCCACGCGACGACGCAGGACCGCGCCGCGCCCCTGCGTTACAGCCGCACCTGGGACACCGGCGTCTCCAGCATCGCCGAGGCGAGAGACGCCGTCGCGGCCCTGCTGGCGCGGGCGCGGCCCACACCGGGGCGGCGGCCGGTGCAGGATGCCCAGCTCGTCGTCAGCGAACTCGTCACCAACGCGGCCAAGCACGCGCCCGGCCCGTGCGCGCTGCGCCTGGAGCTGCTGCCCGACGCCACCGCGCTGCGCATCTCCGTCACGGACACCTCCGGGGAACCGCCACGCCGGCGTCCTCCCGATCCCCGGCGGGTCGGCGGCCACGGTCTGCACCTCGTGGCGATGGTCTCCCGCGGCCTGGAGGTGACCTGGCTGTCCCAGGGCAAGCGGGTCACCGCGACCGTGCCGCTCGTGGCGCCGGCCGGCGGCTGACCGGCCGGGCCGGGAGCGTCAGTCGACCCTGATGCCGACGATGCAGGTGTCGTCGTCGGTGTCCGACCTGCTGTAGGTGAGCAGCCGGTCCAGTTGCTGGTCCAGGGTGCTGGGCGCCGCGCGCGCCGTGTCCAGCAGATACGACAGCGACTCCTCCACCGAGCGGTCCCGGCGCTCGATCAGGCCGTCGGTGTACATCAGCAAGGTGTCCCCGGCGGCCAGCTGCACCTCCGTCTCCTCGTAGCGCGCCTCCGGGACGGCGCCCAGCAGCAGCCCCTTGACCGGGGGCAGCGCGGTGGCGTCCGCCTCCCGTACCAGCACCGGCGGCAGATGGCCCGCCCGCGCCCAGCGCAGGGTCCGCCGCTCGCCGTCGTACAGGCCGCACACGGCGGTCGCGGTGACGGCGCCGGTCAGATGGTGGGCGACGATGTTCAGCCAGGACAGCAGCTGCGCCGGGCCGGCGCCGGTCACCGCGAGGCCGCGCAGCGCGTTGCGCAGGACGACCATGCTGGTCGCCGCCTCGATACCGTGCCCGGCGACGTCGCCGACGCACAGCAGGACCAGTCCGGAGGGCAGCACCACGGCGTCGTACCAGTCGCCGCCGACCAGGTGCTCGGTCTCGGCGGGCCGGTAGCGCACCGCCACCTGGAGGCCGGGCACCCGCAGCGGGGCCTGGGCCGGGGGCATGATGGCGTGCTGGAGCTGGAGGGTGAGCCGGTTGCGCTCCACGGCCTGCTGCTCGGTGTGGGCCAGCTGGTCGCGGGTGGCGGCGAGGGCGACCTCCGTCCAGTGCTGGGCGGAGATGTCCTGGTAGGCGCCGCGGACGCCGAAGAGCTGGCCGCCGGTGTCGAGGACGGGTTCGGCGACCACCCGGATGTGCCGGGTCACCCCGTCCGGGCGCATCAGCCGGAACGCGGCGGAGGCGGACCTGCGGTGGTGCAGCACGGTGCGCAGGAAGCGGCCGAGGATGACGGCGTCGTCGGGGTGGGCGTGGGCCGGCAGGTCCTGGAGCGCGACCGGGGAGCTCGTGGGCGGGCGGCCGTACAGGCTGAAGAGCTGGCCGTTCCAGGTGATCTCGCCGGTGAGCAGATTCTCCTCGAAACCGCCGATCCGGCCGAGCCGCTGGGCGTGCTGGAGCAGGCTGGCCAGCCGCGCGGTCTCGTCCTCGATCCGCCAGATCAGCAGCACGCCGGAGCCGTGCCGGCTGATGCTGATGTCGGCGACGGCGGACAGCGGCACCTGGTCGACCAGGGCGGTCAGCCGCATCCGCCGGGCGCGGAACGGCTCGCCGGTGGCGTAGACCCGTTCCACCCGCTGGAACAGCTCGCTGTCGCCTGCGGCCATCGGGTATGCCTCCAGCAGCAGGGCGCCGCCCACGACCGCCCGGGGCCGGCCCGCCGGGTCCAGGAAGCGGCTGTTGACGTGCTGGATGCGGAAGTCGACCAGCTGTCCGGTGTCGTCGAGGTGCGGCACGAGCACCAGGGCCGGGTCGTGCAGCCCGTCGGCCAGGTCCATCAGCTCGACCACGTCGGGCAGCAGCCCGGGTTCCGTTCCGGTGCCGGGCGGCGGCACGAAGCTCTCCAGGGAGTGCGCGCACAGCTCGGCGAGGGCCTCCACCTGCCGGAGGACGGGGCGCGGCAGCGGTTCCTCCGGCTTGGGCCAGGCGATCTCCAGGACGCCGTGGATCCGGCCGCCCGCCCCGGCGGGTACGGCGATCCGGGCGCCGTCGGCGTACTCGCGGCGGCCGATCGTGGGCAGCCCGGACCCGGCGAGCGACGGCAGCCACTGCCCGTCGGGCTCGGTCAGGCCCCGCCGGGCCACGGTGGCCACGTCGGGCGGGACGTAGTGCCAGCGGGCCGCCTCGCCCGGCGGGAAGCCGGCGCTGCCCGCGAGGGTCAGCGAGCCGTCGGAGCGGGCCGACCAGATGGCGACGGCGACCGCGCCCAGCGGGCGCAGGGCGTGGTCGAGCAGGGAGTCGGCCATCGCCTGGGTGTCGTGGGCGGCCAGGAGACCGCTCTCGGCGGCGCGCAGCCGTACGGCGGCGGACTCCGCGACGGGCCCGGCCGGGTCCGCGGCGACGGACAGGAACGCCTCGGTGACCTCCGCGACGCGGTCCCGGGCCGCCTGGTTGATGACGTCCACCGCGAACTCCAGCGGGGTCACCTGCGCCTGCTCGGTGAGTTCGGCGAGCTGACGGGCGGCCTGGGCGGGGCCGCAGCCGAGGCGTTCGACCAGGATGCCCTTGGCCAGTTCGATCAGCGCCCGGCCCTCCGCCTCGGCCTGCGCCACCTGTACCTCGCGGCGCAGCCGGTCCACGGTGGCGGCGAGCCGGCCGACCGGGGTGGTGGCGGGTACGTCGGACGAGGCCGCGTCGGCGGCGGGGAGCTGGGCGGGCACGCCTGCGGGCGTGCCCGGTTCGTACGCGTTCACCGGATCGGTACTCCTCGGCCTGCGGTGGGGCGGGCGCACTGTGCCGTGCTCATGGCCGTGTTCATGCGGGGAGCCAGCGCCGGACACAGGCGATGAGGTCGTGGGTGTCGACCGGTTTCGTGACGTAGTCGCTGGCGCCGGAGGCGAGGCTCTTCTCCCGGTCGCCCTGCATGGCCTTGGCGGTCACGGCGATGACCGGCAGGTCGGCGTACTGCGGCATCTTGCGGATCTCCGCCGTGGCGGTGTAGCCGTCCATCTCGGGCATCATCACGTCCATCAGGACGAGTTCGACGTCCGGGTTGTGCAGCAGCGTCTCGATGCCCTTGCGGCCGTTCTCCGCGTGCAGGACGCGGAAGCCGTGCAGTTCGAGGATGCCGCTGAGCGCGAACAGGTTCCGGGCGTCGTCGTCGACGACGAGGACGGTACGGCCCCGGGTGTGCTCGTCGATCAGGTGGGGCGCGGTGTGCTGGGTCTCGTCCCCGCGGACCAGGGTGAGCACCTCGCCGGGCTCCTCGGCGGACAGGTGCAGGGCGATCCGTTCGCGCAGCTCGTCCAGGCTGAACAGGTACTCCAGCGAACCGCCCGCGGTGTCCTCGGCGAGGGGTTCGGTGCGGTGCGAGCCGTGCACCAGCACCGGGACGCCGGTCAGGGCCGAGTCGGCGCGCAGCGCCTCCAGGAACCGGGCCGACTCCCCGTCGGGCACGCCCAGGTCCACCACGACGCAGTGGCAGGGTTCGGCGGCGAGGGCACCGGCCGCTTCCTGGGCGCCGACCGCGGTGATGATGTCGACGGGCGTGCCGTCGCCGTCGGTGCGGCCGGTCTCCAGATCTCGCACGACGCTCTCGGCGACAAGCGTCAGCAGTCCGCGCGGGCGCTCCTCGACGACGAGCAGGCGGCGTGGCCGCTCCCGCCGCGCGAGGACCGGCGGACGCTGCTGGACGGGGCCGTCCGGCTCGTCCACGGCCTCCTGCCCGGTCTTCAGGACGGAGCGGCCGTTGCGCAGGAGTTCGTCGAAGTCCGGCCGGGCCACCGGGAGGAAGAGGGTGAACGTGCTGCCCCTGCCGGGGGTGCTGTCCACGGTGACGGCGCCGCCGAGCAGGTGGGCGATCTCCCGGGTGATGGACAGACCGAGCCCGGTGCCGCCGTACTTGCGGCTCGTGGTGCCGTCCGCCTGCTGGAACGCGCCGAAGATGGTCTCCAGTTGCTGTTCGGGGATGCCGATGCCGGTGTCCTTCACCCGGAAGGCGACGACCGCGCCGCCGCGTACGACGCCGGCGGGCACCTCGTCGTCGCCGACGGGTTCGACGCGCAGTTCGACACCGCCCTGCTCGGTGAACTTCACCGCGTTGGACAGCAGGTTGCGCAGGATCTGCCGGAGCCGGGAGTCGTCGGTGAGCAGGTCGGCGGGGGCGCCGGGGGCCGTGGTGACGGTGAAGTCCAGGCTCTTCTGGGAGGTCATCGGGCGGAAGGTGGCTTCGACGTAGTCGATGAGCTGCCGCAGCGGGACCCGTTCGGGACTGACGTCCATCTTGCCGGCCTCGACCTTGGACAGGTCCAGGATGTCGTTGATGAGCTGGAGCAGGTCGGAGCCGGCCGAGTGGATGATGCCCGCGTACTCGACCTGCTTCGGGGTGAGGTTGCGGGAGGGGTTCTGGGCCAGCAACTGGGCGAGGATGAGGAGGCTGTTGAGCGGGGTGCGCAGCTCGTGGCTCATGTTCGCGAGGAACTCGGACTTGTACTTGGAGGCGAGCGACAGCTGCTGGGCGCGCGCCTCCAGTTCCTGCCGGGCCTGTTCGATCTGGAGGTTCTTCGCCTCGATGTCCCGGTTCTGCTCCGCCAGCAGCGAGGCCTTCTCCTCCAGTTCGGCGTTGGAGCGCTGGAGTTCCTCCTGCCGGGCCTGCAACTCGGCCGAGCGGGACTGGAGTTCACTGGTCAGCCGCTGCGACTCCTGGAGGAGTTCGTCGGTGCGGGCGTTGGCGACGATGGTGTTGACGTTGACCCCGATGGTGTCCACCAGCTGCTGGAGGAAGTCCCGCTGGACGGCGGTGAACGGGGTGACGGAGGCCAGCTCGATGACGCCGAGGACCTGCTCCTCGAAGACGATCGGCAGCAGCAGCAGCGCGGTCGGCTCGACCTGTCCGAGCCCGGAGGAGATGGTGACGTATCCGGGCGGCAGCTCGTCCACGGCGATGGTACGGCGGCTGCGCGCGGCCTGGCCGACCAGGGAGCGGCCGAACGCGATGCGGACGGGCCGGGTGTCCTCCTCGGGCCGGCCGTAGGAGCCGACGAGCCGCAGCTCGGGCCCGGCGTCGCTCTCCTCGGCGAGGTAGAAGGCGCCGTACTGGGCGGACACCTGCGGCACCAGCTCGTCCATGATGAGTTCGGCGACGACGGGCAGGTCGCGGTGGCCCTGCATGAGGCCGGAGATCCGGGCGAGGTTGGTCTTGAGCCAGTCCTGTTCCTGATTGGCCCGGGTGGTCTCGCGCAGGGACTCCACCATGGAGTTGATGTTGTCCTTGAGGTCGGCGACCTCGCCGGAGGCGTCGACGGTGATGGAGCGGGTCAGGTCGCCCTCGGCGACGGCGCTGGCGACGTCGGCGATGGCGCGAACCTGACGGGTGAGGTTGCCGGCGAGTTCGTTGACGTTCTCGGTGAGCCGCTTCCAGGTGCCGGAGACGCCCTCGACCTCGGCCTGTCCGCCGAGCCGGCCCTCGGTGCCCACCTCGCGGGCGACTCGGGTCACCTCGTCGGCGAAGGCGGAGAGCTGGTCGACCATCGTGTTGATGGTGGTCTTCAGTTCGAGGATCTCGCCGCGGGCGTCGACGTCGATCTTCTTCGACAGGTCGCCCTTGGCCACGGCGGTGGTCACCAGCGCGATGTTGCGGACCTGGCCGGTGAGGTTGTTGGCCATGGAGTTGACGTTGTCGGTGAGGTCCTTCCAGGTGCCGGCCACGTGGGGCACGTGCGCCTGGCCGCCGAGCCGGCCCTCGGTGCCCACCTCGCGGGCCACCCGGGTCACCTCGTCGGCGAACGCCGACAGGGTGTCGACCATGGTGTTGATCACATCGGCGAGGGCGGCGACCTCGCCCTTGGCCTCGACGGTGATCTTCTGGGACAGATCGCCCTTGGCGACGGCGGTGGCGACCTGGGCGATGGAGCGGACCTGGCCGGTGAGGTTGGAGGCCATCACGTTGACGTTGTCGGTGAGGTCCTTCCAGGTGCCGGCGACCCCGCGCACCTGGGCCTGACCGCCGAGCCGGCCTTCCGTGCCCACCTCGCGGGCCACCCGCGTGACCTCGTCGGCGAACGCGGAGAGCTGGTCGACCATCGTGTTGATGGTGTTCTTCAGCTCCAGGATCTCGCCCCGCGCGTCCACCGTGATCTTCTGCGACAGATCGCCCTGCGCCACCGCGGTGGCCACCTGGGCCACGTTGCGCACCTGCGCCGTCAGGTTCCCGGCCATGAAGTTGACCGAGTCCGTCAGGTCCCGCCAGGTGCCCTTGACGCCCTTGACGTCGGCCTGACCGCCGAGCCGGCCCTCCGTGCCCACCTCGCGGGCCACCCGCGTCACCTCGTCGGCGAACGCGGAGAGCTGGTCCACCATCGTGTTGATGGTGCTCTTCAGCTCCAGGATCTCGCCCCGCGCGTCCACCGTGATCTTCTGCGACAGATCACCCTGCGCCACCGCGGTCGTCACCTGGGCCACGTTGCGCACCTGCGCCGTCAGGTTCCCGGCCATGAAGTTGACCGAGTCCGTCAGGTCCCGCCAGACCCCCGCGACCCCGGGGACCTGGGCCTGCCCGCCGAGCCGGCCCTCGGTGCCCACCTCGCGGGCCACCCGCGTCACCTCGTCCGCGAACGCCGAGAGCTGGTCCACCATCGTGTTGACGGTTTCCTTCAGCTGGAGGATCTCGCCGCGGGCGGGCACGTCGATCTTCTGGGACAGGTCGCCCTTGGCCACGGCGGTGGCGACCTGCGCGATGTCGCGCACCTGCGTGGTGAGGTTGCCCGCCATCGCGTTGACGGAGTCGGTGAGGTCGGCCCAGGTGCCGGAGACACCGGGCACCTGGGCCTGACCGCCGAGGGTGCCCTCGGTGCCGACCTCGCGGGCCACCCGGGTGACTTCGGAGGTGAACACGGACAGCTGGTCGACCATGCCGTTGAACACGGTGGCGATGTCGCCCATGAGCCCGGTGGAGTCGTCCGGCAGCCTGGTGCCGAAGTCCCCGTCGCGCACGGCGGTCAGCCCCGCGAGCAGCATTCTCAGTTCGTGGTCACCCGGGACAGCCTCGGTCGTCCCGGTCGCCTTGCCGGCCATGCGCACCCTCGATCCGCTCCCCAAGAGCCCCCGCGGCGAGGGCTCGGAACCGCGGCCGGGAGCACAGCGCCGCCCAGCCGTTGGTGTGTGCATTTCCGCAGTTCACGGATTTGCATGATGAGAAAAATACGCCGCAGGCTAACCCACCTTCACGGCCTCGGACAAAGCATCCGGCCAACCTGCGACGACCACGAAATTCACCGGCCCCTCACAGGTGTGGAGGGGCGTCGACCGGGTACCCGCAGCAGTTTGGCCGCGGGTGCGCTCAGCCGGACACGCGCAGGAATTTCGCCAGGGGCGCCAGGAGCGGGGCCGGGCGGGAGTGGTCCGCCGTGCCCACCCGGGCCGCCCAGTCCGGCGGCGTCTCGCCGTCCACCACGAACTCCAGCAGCACCGGTCCGCGTCCGGCGAGCACGTCGGCCCAGACCGAGCCGACGTACCGGGGCCGGTCGCAGCGGACGGCGGGCAGTCCGGCCAGGCGCGCGCATTCGGCGTACGGCAGGGCGGGGACCTCGGCGGAGAGCGGGACCAGCGGATCGCCGGCGGCGGCCCGGCGCTGCCAGGTGAGCCGGTTCAGATCGCCGTTGTCGAAGACGCAGAACACGAGCGGGGGCAGGTCGGCCGGCCGGTCGAGATGGCGGCGCACGGTGAGCAGTTCGTTCAGGCCGCCGCCCTGGAGGGCGCCGTCGCCGACCAGGGCGATCACCGGCCGCTCGGGGGCGGCGAACCAGGCCGCCACGGCGTAGGGGACGGCCGCGCCGGGCAGGCCGAGGTGGCCCGAGAGCAGGGACCGCATGCCGGGCCGGAGCCGGAGGTGGCGGGTCCACCAGTCCAGTGAGGTGCCGGAGTCGGTGACGACGACGGCCCGGTCGGGCAGCCGGTCCGACAGCTCGGCGACGACCGAGCGGGGGTTCACCGACGTACCGAAGTAGCGGCGGGGCCTGGCCGCCCCCTCGTCCCGCCAGGCCCCGACGAGCCGCTCGACCCGGGTGCGCCAGGCGCGGTCGGCGGGGGGCGCAGGAGCGGGGCGAGCGCTTCCAGGCAGGCCGTGACGTCGCCGGTCACCCGGACGGCCGGTGCCCCGCCTTCCAGCGGGCAGTCGTCGGGCTCCCGGTCCACGGCGACGATGCGGCACCGGCCGGGGCCGGGGAGCACGGCGGGGTCCAGGTCCTCGGCGCCGGCGAGCAGCAGCGTGTCGCACTCCCCCGGCAGGGTCGCGGCGGCCTCGCTGCCGAGCGGGCCCGCCACACCGGCCAGACACGGCAGGTCGTCGGGCAGGGCGTCGCGGGCCAGGCCCGTCGTGGCGACCCCGGCGCCCAGCAGCCGGGCCACTTCGACCACCTGGCGGGACGCCGGGCGGCCCGCGTTCCCCACGACGACGAGGGCCTTCCCGGCGCCGTCGAGGACATCGGCCGCGCGCCGCAGGTCCTTGGCGGCGGGCGGTCGCGGGGGCGGCGGAACGGGCCGGGCGGCGGGCGGTGCCCCGGGCGCCGGGGCGGCGAGGACATGGCGGGGCACGACGAGACTCGCCGCTCCCCGGTCGGTGAGCGCGGCCCGCACCGCCCGGTGCAGGGCGTCGTCCATCAGCTCCGGCCCGGACACCTCCTCGCAGTACACGCAGACCTCCGCCAGATGGCGTACCGCGTGGCCGCCGATGTGCCGCGCGGCGGGGTCGGCGCCGACGAGGGCCGGCACCGGCGCGCGGTCGGCCGCCGCGTCGTACAGGCCGCCGAGCAGCCGCAGCGCCCGCGCGCCGGGCGGGGCGACACAGCAGCCGAGGCCGCCGCTGAGCTTGGCCTGCGCGCACGCCATGAGCGCGGCGGACTCCTCGCCGCGCGCCTGGACGAAGCCGGGGGCCGTGGGCGCGCCGCGCAGGGCACCGATCAGCGGGTCCACCGCGAGTCCCGATGTGCCGTACACCCGGTCCACCCCCATGAGCCGTAGCCGGGCGGCGACCACCTCGGACACGTTCTCCACGAAGACCTCCTTCGAGCACGGCGCCCACCGGCCCGGGTCACCTTGGGTAGCCGCGCGCCCACCCGCGCAAACGGGGCCGCGCGCTCCGGCCGGTCCGTTGCGGACGCGCGGGGCGCGGGCACCCGTGCCAGGCTCGGAGCAGAGCACCGGGAGTGAGGGCCGAAGCACGGGGCGGAGGGCGAGCACGCGGTGACGGTGTCCGAGGAGCGGCGTTCGGCCCGGCGGGCGGGGCGTGGCGAGCGGTGGGTGACCGCGCTGAACCGGCGGCTGCCGGTCGCGTCCGCCGGGAAGGAGTTCCTGCGCAAGGCGTTCCCCGACCACTGGTCGTTCCTGGCGGCACTGGTGTTCGTCGCGGCGACCGGCGTGCACCTGCTGCGGATCCCGGGCTATCTGGAGGGCGCGCTGCGGCTGATGCCGGGCTGGGAGACGGATGTCGCCGGACACACGATCGTCTGGGACGTGCTCCTGCCCGGTGCGGTGCTGCCCGCAGTGCTGTTCCTGGTCCTGTACGGCTATCCGTTCTTCGAGCGCCGGCTCACCGGCCCGCGGCCCGAGCAGCATCTGTGCGACCGGCCGCGGAACCAGCCCACGCGCACCGCCCTGGGCGCCGCCGCCGTCTCGGCGTACGGCGTGCTGCTGCTGGCGGGTGGGCAGGACGTGCCGGCCTACCGGTTCTCCCTGGACGTGGAGTTGCCGGCCCGGATGTTCCGCACCGCGCTGTTCGTGCTGCCGTTCGTGACCTACCACATCACCAAGCGGGCCTGTCTGGGGCTGCAAGCGGCCGACCGGCGCAGGATCCTGGAAGGCGGGGCGACCGGCGAGGTGCGGCGCACGGCCGGCGGCGGCTACGAGGAGGCGCACACGCTGCTGTCCCGCGAGGGACACGCCCCGGCCGCGCGCCGAGGGCACGGAGGCCTGGCGCTGGTTCCACCGGCACCGGCTGCGCAACGCCCTCAGCCGCTGGTACTTCGCCAAGAGCGTGGAGATGCCGGCCACCGCCTGGGAGAAACGCCGGGTCGAGGTCGTACGGGCCGCGCCGGGCGAGGTACCCGGACAAAGGCACGAGTCATGAACGAGGAGGCACCGCATGAGCGACGGCGCTGAGGGCCACGGGAACCTCCTGTACGGGCCGCAGCCGGACGTGGCCGGGGCGGCCGGTTATCCGGACGCCCCGCCGCGCATGGGCTTCTTCACCGACACCTCGGTGTGCATCGGCTGCAAGGCATGCGAGGTCGCGTGCAAGGAGTGGAACGCCGTGCCGGAGGACGGGCTGCTGCTGACCGGCATGTCCTACGACAACACCCAGGGCCTCGGCGCCGACACCTGGCGGCACGTGGCCTTCATCGAGCAGCGCAAGCCGCTCGCCGGACAGGAGCCGGGGGTCGCGCACGACGACGTCGACGTCTTCGCCGCCGCGTCCCGGCTCGGCACCGGCCCCGCCTCCCCGGGGCCGGGCGCCACCGCTCCCCCGCCGGACCGGGCTGCCGAGGGCGCGCCCGCCGGGGAGATCTCGCCCGTCTCCCCCGACGGACGGACGGAGTTGCGCTGGCTGATGGCGTCCGACGTGTGCAAGCACTGCACACACGCCGCCTGCCTGGACGTGTGCCCGACGGGTTCGCTGTTCCGCACCGAGTTCGGCACGGTCGTCGTCCAGGAGGACATCTGCAACGGGTGCGGCTACTGCGTGCCGGCCTGCCCGTACGGCGTGATCGACCAGCGCAAGGACGACGGCCGGGCGTGGAAGTGCACGCTGTGCTACGACCGGCTCGGCGTCGGCATGGAACCGGCCTGCGCGAAGTCCTGCCCGACGGACTCCATCCAGTTCGGCCCGCTGGAGGAGCTGAGGGAGCGCGCACGGGCCCGGGTGGCACAACTGCACGCGGCCGGCGTGACCGACGCCCGCCTGTACGGCGAGAGCCCGGACGACGGGGTCGGCGGCGACGGCGCGTTCTTCCTGCTGCTGGACGAGCCGGAGGTGTACGGCCTGCCACCGGACCCGGTGGTCACCACCCGGGACCTGCCCGACATGTGGCGGCACGCGGCGCTGGCCGCCGTCTCCCTGGTGGCGCTCGCCGCCGGCAGCTTCGTACGGAGGCAGCGATGAGCGAATCCGATGTGACGCGGGACGGGGTGCGGCACGCGCGGCCCGGCCGTCAGGCACCGACGGGAGTGCGCGCGGGGCGTCGCCGGCGTCGGCGCGGGCGGGGCGAGCAGCCGATGGTGCCGGATGCCGAGTTCTCGTCGTACTACGGCAAGCCCGTCCTGAACAAGCCGACCTGGAAGCCGCTGGACATCGCCGGGTATCTGTACCTGGGCGGGCTGGCCGGAGCCTCCTCGCTGCTGGCGGCGGGAGCCGCGGCCACGGGGCGGCCGGATCTCGGCAGGGTGGCCAAGCTGGGCGCGGCCGGTGCCATCACGTTGTCGCTGGCGGCGCTGGTGCACGACCTGGGGCGCCCGGCCCGGTTCCTGAACATGCTCCGGGTGTTCAAGCCCACCTCGCCGATGAGCGTCGGCTCCTGGATCCTGAGCGGGTACGCGCCGCTGACGCTGGCGGCTGCGGCGACCGAGGTGGCGGGCCGGTACCGGCTGGCGGGCTCGGCCGCCACCGCGGGTGCCGCCGTTCTCGGCCCGGCCGTGGCGACGTACACCGCGGTGCTGCTCTCGGACACGGCGGTGCCGTCCTGGCACGAGGGCTACCGGCAGCTGCCGTTCGTGTTCGCGGGTTCGGCGGCCACGTCGGCCGCCGGTCTCGCCCTGGTGGCGGTGCCCACCGCACAGGCCGGACCGGCGCGGCGGATGGCCGCGCTGGGAGCCGTGCTGGAACTGGGCACCTTCCAGGTGATGAAGCGGCGGATGGGGCTGACCGCGGAGCCCTTCGCGCAGGGAAGGGCGCATTGGCTGCTGCGCGCGTCGGAGGCGCTGACGGCGGGCGGAGCCGCGCTGGCCCTGCTCTCGGCCCGGGTACGGGACCGGCGTCCGGCCCTCGCGGCGGGAGCGGCCCTCCTCACCGGTTCGGCAGCGCTGCGGTTCGGCGTCTTCCACGCCGGGGTGGCCTCCGCGGAGGATCCCCGGTACACGGTCGTCCCGCAGCGGGAGAGGCTCCGGGCGCGGGACCGCTGACGGTGCCGTCCGCCGCTCGTGGCGCACCGCACGGGCGGCCGGGCCTCACCCGATGTCCTCCCCGCCGATCAGCCGCCCCTGGGCGCCGAGCCGTTCGGCCAGGTCGCGCAGGCCGGTGGCCTCGATGGCCGCGGGGAGCCGGGTGGCGGGGTAGGGCTGGGGGGTGCGCCGCAGCCAGGCGGTGGCGAGGCCGGCGCGGGCCGCGCCGTCGATGTCCCAGGGGTGCACCGACACCAGGACGACCTCGTCGGCCGGAACGCCCACGGCTGCCACGGCGTGGGCGTACGGCTCCCGGGCGGGCTTCCAGCGGCCCACCGCCTCGACGTCGAGGTGTGCTTCGAAACAGTCGGTCAGTCCGCCCCGGTCGAGGACCGCGCGGGTGGTGCCGGCGGAGCCGTTGGTGAGGGTGGCCAGGCGGTACCCGGCGGCGCGCAGGGCCCGGACGCCGTCGGGGACGTCCGGGTGGAGGGGCAGCCGGGGCAGCGCGGCGAGGACGTGGTCCGCCGCCGCCTCGGGGTCGGCCACGCCCTGTGCCGAGGCCGCGAGCGTCCGCAGTCCGTCGCGGGCCACGTCGCCGAAGCGGGCGTGGCCCCCGGCCAGGCTCAGGGCGATCCCGTCCCGCAGTACCCCGGCGAACCAGACCGGGAGCGACTGCTCCGGCAGCCCGGTCTCCGCCATCCGGGCCGCGAGCGGGGTCAGGTCGGTGAGGGTTTCGTTGACGTCGAACACGAGGACGTGGGGGCGTCCGTCACCGGGCAACGGGATCTCCTCCTCCCAGGTGGGCGGCCTCGTCGGCCAGGGCCTCGCGTTCCTCGCGGTTCACCCACGACCAGGTGACCGCCGCCGCCGCGATGCCGACCGGCAGCATGCCCACGATCATGGCGAGCCCGGCGGCGGTGTGGCCGGCGGCGACCATGCCGACCGCCGGGAGGTCGAGCAGCGGTGCGGCGAGGAAGAGGTACAGACAGCGGCCCGGGTCGTCCAGCCGGTGCCGGGTGCGGGCGACGGCCGGCAGCCAGAACAGGACCGCGCTCGCGAGCAGGACGGGTTCGGCGACCAGTGCCCCGCCGGGTGGTGCGAGGTCCACGATATCGCCGAGGACGGCCCAGGCGTGCGTGAGGACTGGGGTCTTTCGTTTGGATCAGGCCTGATCCAAACGAGAGGCCCTAGCAGGGGCAGGGCCACGCCCGCGGGGACGCCGATCCGCTCCCAGAGCGGGGAGCGCCGCAGGCAGCGGACGGCCGCCGGGACCACCGCGGCGACGAGGACGGCCGAAGATGCCGTGTGCACCAGGCTGCGGGACAATCGTGGCACCGAGCGGGAGGAGGAGAGGAGCCGTGGGCGTACGCACCTGGATCGACTCCTGGCCCGTGTACCGCCAGCTCACCGGCACGGACCCGCTCGGCCGCGGCGCCGCCGCGAAGAGCGGGCGCAGCGCACGGCTCACACCCCGGGTCGCCACGGCCGACCGGGTGGTGAAGTCCGTCTGCCCGTACTGCGCGGTCGGCTGCGGCCAGAACGTGTACGTGCAGGACGAGAAGGTCACCCAGATCGAGGGCGACCCGGACTCCCCGATCTCACGCGGACGACTGTGCCCCAAGGGCGCGGCGAGCCTCCAGCTGACCACCGGCGACGCCCGCGAGCACCAGGTCCTCTACCGGCGCCCGCACGGCACGCGGTGGGAGCGGCTGGATCTGGACACGGCGATGGACATGATCGCCGACCGGGTGATCGAGGCCCGCCGGTCCGGCTGGCAGTGGGAGGTCGACCAGACCCGCACCCGGCGCACCCTGGGCATCGCCAGCCTCGGCGGGGCCACGCTCGACAACGAAGAGAACTACCTGCTCAAGAAGCTGTTCACCGCGCTGGGTGCGATCCAGATCGAGAACCAGGCGCGTGTTTGACACTCCTCCACGGTTCCCGGTCTGGGAACCTCGTTCGGCCGCGGCGGCGCGACCACCTTCCAGCAGGACCTGCAACACGCGGACTGCATCGTCATCCAGGGCTCGAACATGGCCGAGTGCCATCCGGTCGGGTTCCAGTGGGTGATGGAGGCCAAGGCCCGCGGCGCGAAGGTGATCCACGTCGACCCCCGGTTCACCCGCACCAGCGCGCTCGCCGACCTGCACGTGCCGCTGCGCGCGGGCACGGACATCGCCTTCCTCGGCGGGATTGTCAACTACGTGCTCCGGCACGAGAAGTACTTCCGCGAGTACATCGTGGCGTACAGCAACGCGCCGATGATCCTGCGCGAGGACTTCCAGGACACCGAGGACCTGGCCGGCGTCTTCTCCGGCCTGGACACCGACACCCGCAGCTACGACAACACCACCTGGCAGTACGAGGGCACCGAGGTGCAGGCGGCCTCCGGGGAGCGCGACCAGGAGTACGAGGAGCGCACCCGGGGCGGCAGCTCGGTGTCCGAGGCGGCGCGCGGCGAGGCCCACGGCGCCGGCGGCGCGGCGATCGGTGCGGGGGAACCGGAACGGGACGAGACGCTGTCCCACCCGCGCTGTGTGTTCCAGGTGCTGAAGCGGCACTACGCCCGCTACACGCCCGAGCTGGTCGAGCAGGTCTGCGGGGTGCCGCAGGACGTCTTCCGGCAGGTGTGCGAGCTGGTCACGGAGAACTCCGGACGGGACCGGACGACGGCCTTCGCCTACGCGGTCGGCTGGACGCAGCACACGGTCGGGGTGCAGAACATCCGGGCGGCCTCCGTCCTCCAGACCCTGCTCGGCAACATCGGCCGGCCCGGCGGCGGCATCCTGGCCCTGCGCGGTCACGCCTCCATCCAGGGGTCCACGGACATCCCGACCCTGTTCAACCTGCTGCCCGGCTACATCCCGATGCCGCACGCCCACCAGAACCAGGACCTGGACGCCTTCGTCGAGGCCGAGGCCGCGCACAAGGGCTACTGGGGCAACATGCGGTCGTACGTGGTGAGCCTGCTCAAGGCGTACTGGGGTGACGCGGCGAGCGCCGACAACGACTTCTGCTTCGACTACCTGCCCCGGCTGACCGGCTCGCACTCGACGTACGAGACGACGATGGCCCAGCTGGACGGCGTCTGCAAGGGCTACTTCCTGCTCGGCGAGAACCCCGCCGTGGGCAACGCCAACTCCAAGCTGATGCGGCTCGGCATGGCCAACCTGGACTGGCTGGTCGTGCGCGACTTCTCCCTGATCGAGTCGGCGACCTGGTGGCAGGACGGCCCCGAGATCGAGACCGGGGAGCTGCGCACGGAGGACATCCGCACCGAGGTGTTCTTCCTGCCGGCCGCCGCGCACACCGAGAAGGACGGCAGCTTCACCAACACCCAGCGGCTGCTCCAGTGGCACCACCAGGCGGTCGAACCGCCCGGCGACTCGCGCAGCGACCTGTGGTTCGCCTACCACCTGGGGCGGATCATCCGGCGCAAGCTGGCCGGGTCCGGCGACGAGATGGACCGGCCGGTGCTCGACCTGGCCTGGGACTACCCGACGAAGGGCCGGCAGGCCGAACCGGACGCGGAAGCCGTCCTCGCCGAGATCAACGGCCGCGACGCCGAGGGCAATCCGCTCTCCTCCTACGAGCAGTTGAAGCCCGACGGCTCGACGGCCTGCGGCTGCTGGATCTACTGCGGTGTGTACGCCGACGGCGTCAACCAGGCGGCCCGCCGCAAGCCGGGCCGGGAGCAGGACTGGGTGGCGGCCGAGTGGGCGTGGGCCTGGCCCGCCAACCGGCGGATCCTGTACAACCGCGCGTCCGCCGACCCGGAGGGCAGGCCGTGGAGCGAGCGCAAGGCGCTGGTGTGGTGGGACCCGGACAAGGGCGAGTGGACCGGGCACGACGTCCCCGACTTCAAGAAGGACAAGGCGCCGGACCACGAGCCGCCCGAGGGCGCGAGCGGGCCGGAGGCCCTGTCCGGCACGGACCCGTTCATCATGCAGGCCGACGGCAAGGCCTGGCTGTACGTGCCGGCCGGACTGACCGACGGGCCGCTGCCCGCCCACTACGAGCCGCAGGACTCCCCGTTCCCGAACCTGCTGTACGACCAACAGCGCAACCCGGTACGGCAGTTGCTGCCGCCGCACCCGGACAACCGCTACCAGCCGAGCGGCGACGAGCCCGGCTCCGGGGTGTTCCCGTACGTGGCGACCACCTACCGGCTCACCGAGCACCACACGGCGGGCGGCATGTCCCGCTGGCAGCCCTACCTCGCGGAGCTCCAGCCGGAGTTCTTCTGCGAGGTGTCCCCGGAGCTGGCCGCCGAGCGGGGCCTGGCGCACACCGGCTGGGCGACGATCGTCAGCGCGCGGGGCGTGGTCGAGGCGCGGGTGCTGGTCACCGACCGGATGGCCCCGCTGACCGTGCACGGCCGCCGGCTGCACCAGGTGGGGCTGCCGTACCACTGGGGCCCGAACGGCTACAGCACCGGGGACGCGGCCAACGAGCTGCTGCACCTGTCCCTGGACCCGAACACGCACATCCAGGAGACGAAGGCGTTCGCCGTCGACATCCGCCCGGGCCGGCGGCCCCGAGGTCCGGCGGCCCTGGCGCTGGTGCGGGCCTACCGGATCCGCGCGGGCATCGACGAGCACACGGGCACGGAGCCGTGAGCGGTGCGCGCGGGGGGGGTGAACGGTGCGAGGGAGCTGAGTGTGTGAGCGGGTGAGCGGTCCTACCTGAGCACGACGGAGTGGGCTCCGCGCGGCACCAGCTCCCCGACCACCGGCGCCCCGGGCACCTCACCGGCGACGAGCAGCCCGCCGGAGGTCTGGGCGTCGGCGAGCAGCAGCCGGGTGTCCGCGTCGGTGTCCCCGAAGTCGGTGTGCGGCGCGACCCACTCCAGATTCCGCCGGGTGCCCCCGCTGACGTACCCGTCCCGTACGGCCTCCCGGGCGCCCTCCAGGTACGGCACGGCGGCGGTGTCGACCACGGCCGTGACGCCCGAGGCGCGGGCCAGCTTGTGCAGATGGCCGAGGAAGCCGAACCCGGTGACGTCGGTGGCGCACTCGGCGCCGGCGGCCAGCGCGGCCTCGGAGGCCTCCCGGTTGAGAGCCGCCATCGTGGCGACGGCGTGCGCGAACCGCTCGCCGGTGGCCTTGTGCCGGTTGTTCAGGACACCGATACCGAGCGGCTTGGTCAGCGACAGCGGCAGCCCGGGCCGGCCGGCGTCGTTGCGCAGCAGTCGCGCCGGATCGGCGATGCCGGTGACGGCCATGCCGTACTTGGGCTCGGGGTCGTCGACGCTGTGCCCGCCGCCGATGTGGCAGCCCGCCTCGGTGGCGATGTCCAGTCCGCCGCGCAGCACCTCGCGGGCGAGGTCGAACGGGAGCCGGTCGCGCGGCCAGGCGAGCAGGTTGACGGCGAGCACGGGCCGGCCGCCCATGGCGTACACGTCGGACAGGGCGTTGGCGGCGGCGATCCGGCCCCAGGCGTAGGGGTCGTCCACGACCGGGGTGAAGAAGTCGGCCGTGCACACCAGGGCGGTCCCCCGGTGCGTGACCACGGCCGCGTCGTCGCCGGTGGCAAGGCCGACGAGCAGCGGGGTGTCGCCGCCGGCGAGCGGCGATGCGGTCAGCCCGGCGACCACCTCCTCCAGCTCCCCGGGCGGGATCTTGCAGGCGCAGCCGCCGCCGTGGGCGAACTGCGTGAGCCGTACGGGCGCCTGATGGGCCGGTGTCGTTGTCATACCGGTGGTCTCCTGGGGCAGTAGCCTGACGGGCGGTGGAGGCGTGTGGGTGCCTGGTGGCCCTCCCGGTCTTCAAAACCGAGGTGCCCGAGGATCTCGGGCAGGCGGGTTCGATTCCCGTCCGCCTCCGTCTTCTACCTGCATGAATAACGTGCTCGGCCAAACGTGGGCCTAACGCACCCCTGACCACTCTATTCCGCCCTCATGGCGAGCACCCGAAGGCGCGAGCGCGGGGACGGCAGCGCGATCTACCAGGTGTCCTGGACCGGGCCAGCCCCGTGGATGTGATCTAGCCGTTGGGGGCGGGTGCCTGCGACGCTGGGCTCAGGTCCCGCCGCGCTCCCCGTCACGGCGGGCCGCGCACGTCCGGGTCACAGCTTGACCGCCCCTTCTCGCCTTCACGCGGGAGGGGTCCCTTTCATCATGCCCGGTACCCTGCCCGCATGATTCGCGCAGTGATCTTCGACGTCGGCGAGTGCCTCGTAGACGAGACGACCGAATATGGCACCTGGGCCGACTGGCTCCAGGTCCCCCGCCACACCTTCGCGGCGATGTTCGGCGCCGTCATCGCCCAGGGCCGCGACTACCGCGAGGTGTTCCAGGAGTTCCGGCCCGGGTTCGACCTGTACGCCGAGCGTGAGCGCCGCGCCGAAGCCGGGAAGCCGGAGACGTTCGGAGAGGCTGACCTCTACCCGGACGTCCGTGACACGCTCGCCGCTCTGCGCGCCGATGGCTTGTGGCTGGGGATCGCCGGCAATCAGACGGTCCGCGCCGGCCGGATCCTCCGCGAGCTGTTCACCCCGGACGTCGACCTCATCGGCACAAGCGACGACTGGGGCGCCTCGAAGCCGGACCGGGCGTTCTTCGACCGGGTCGCAGAGGTCGTGCCCACCGAGGTGGGCGAGATGCTGTACGTTGGGGACCGCGTCGACAACGACATCCGCCCCGCGCGCGAGGCCGGCATGCACACGGCGCTGGTGCACCGCGGACCTTGGGCGACGATCCAGTGGAACACGGAGGAAGCGAAGAAGCTTCCCACGTTCCGCGTGGAGAGCCTCCTGGAACTGTCACCGCTCATCCAGCGGTTCAACGAGCCAGCGCGCTGACCGTCGTAGACCACCCGTACAGCCGGTCGTCCAGGTCGCGGACGCACTGCTCGTGCTGGTGAGGTGCCAGTGCGCGCCGCACCTCCCGCACCCGGTCCATGCCCATCGCGTACCAGGTGCGTTCCAACTGGTCGAGCGCGCGGACTGCGTAGCCGCAGGCGGCCTCGGGATTGCCGGCCGCGGCCTCGACCGCGGCCAGGTCCCCGAGGATGACGGTGGCCTGCTTCTCGTCCTGCGGGCCGAGCTCGTCGAGGACTTGAAGGAGTGTGGTCCGGGCCTGCGGGAGATGCCCGGCGCGCAGCGGGGTGTTGCCCTTGAACGCGGCCAGGCGAACCGGGGAGAACCAGTCCAGCCACTCAGGCGAGACGTGGTCGCTGCCCTGGGCGAGGACGTCTTCGGCGTGCCCGATCAGGTGCAGGGCGGTACGGGGGTTGCCGCAACGCGTCTCGCACTCCGCTTCCACCGCGTCGAGCCAGGCGAGCAACTCGGCCGGGGCAGGACCGCGCCGGGCGTATGTCCGGGCGGCCACCATCCGCTCCACGGCCTCCTCGCGACGGCCGTCCCAGCCGGGGATGAACGCAGTGTGCGCCAGGACCCCGGCGCCGAGCAGAGGGTCGTCGGCCTCACCGGCGGCCTGGAGCGCCCGCAGCAGAGTGTGTGCGGCCTGGTCCGGATCGCGCAGGTCGAAGAACTCGATCCGGCCCGCCAGGAGCCACGTCTCGGCGAGCGCCGCAGCGATCCGCTGCCGGGTCTGCCCGGCGGCCTCCGGAAGCAGTGCGCAGCCGAGGGTGGCGTGCGCGATCGCGGCCGGGTGCAGCGTGGCCGGGGCGACGGTCCAGTACAGGCGTCGGTGTGAACGGGTGACGGCCTCGAAGTCCTCGGCGGCTGTGGCGGGTTGCATGGCGATGGCCTGAGTGGGGACGGTGGCGAGACCGACGGCGGCTGCGGTGGCGGCGAGCACGGTGCGGCGAGCATGTCCTGCCGGCCTGCCACCAGTAGGGGTGAATCCCAGGGCTTCGAGGTCCTGGCCGAGGAGCCGTGTGAGAGCCTGGGCCACCTCCGGCTGCGGAACCGGCGGCTGTTCGGACTCCCACCGCCGGACCTGCCGGACACCGACCCCGAGGGCTTCCGCGAGAGCCTGCTGGGAGTAGTAGCCGGCCGCGACCCGGGCCGCCTTGAGTCGGAAGTTTCCTGCGGGGCGTGCCACTGCTGCACCTCCATCGTCGAGCGCTGCGGCAAGTGTCGCCGCACGCCCTCGCATTGGCCAGTCACCCCCCGGATGCCCCGATGAAAGTCCTCTTCGTGGCACCCAAAAGACCTGTTGAAGTCCTCGGCTTGGCGCAATTACAGGGCCAGTCTGGTGTGCGTTCGATCACGCCTGCCGTGGAGGAGACACCATGTCCACCGCTCCACCCGTGGACGCCCCTGAGTGGGACGCCGTCCGCGTCCCCCGACAGCTCGGCCTCTCCCCGATGGAGATCCTCGGCACGCGTGCTGGTGCCGTGATCGAGGACCCGACTCGGGGGGGCGCTCTCCTTCTTCACCCCGGCGGGCGCCGCCGACAAGGCCGGATGACCACCGCGACACAGCGGCTCGCTGTCCTTTCGCTTCGCCACAGCCAGATGTGTGAGCAGTGCGTCGACGACAGCGACCTCTGCACGATCGGGCTCGGACCGACCCGAGCAACTTGGGAAGCCCCGCCGTCGAGCCTGTCAGTCCCCGGCACTTGAGGTGAGCGCCGGACGGCACCCGCACGGCCTGCACGGGTGGCCGCAGGTCCGCCGCCGGGCCGCCCGTCCCGGCGGCGGACCCCCTGCATGTCCCCGCCGCAACCGAACGGCGGGCACCCGCACCACCGACGAGAGGAACTGCCTTGTACGTGCACTCCGATCGACTCCCGACCGGCACACCGCTGCCGTCCGGCACCACCACGCCCACTCCCTGGGGACTGAGGCGCATGGCCCCCTACCCCACGATGACCCCGGCCTACGCGCGCGCCGTGCTGGACCCGGCCACCCAGACCACCGTGTTCTACGACCACCTCGGCCGGGTCATGGAGATGCCCGGCCACGGCACCAGCACCGGCACCCAGCCGTCGACGGGCACCAGCCCCGACGGCAATGGCACCACCAACGACAGCGACACGGGCAGCGACGGCGACCAGTGAACGAGCCTCGTCCGGTGCTGGTCGTCACCTGCCTGAACGATCCCACCGCCGACGTGGTGATCAGCGAGCTGCACGACCGGGGCGTCCCGGTCGTGCGGTTCGACAGCGCCGACTTCCCGCATGCCCTGTCGGTCGCGGCCACCATCACCACCGACGGCGTGGACGGCACCTTGTCCACGCCCACCCGGACCGCCGAACTCTCGCAGGCCCGCTCGCTCTACTACCGGCGGCCCACCGGGTTCTCGTACCCGCACCTCGGCGAGCAGGACGCCCGGTTCGCCATCACCCAGGCCCGCTACGGACTCGGCGGCCTGCTGGCGTCCCTGCCCGGCTGCCTCTACGTCAACCACCCGCACCGCATCGGTGACGCCGAGTTCAAACCGTCCGGGCTCGCCACGGCGGCGGCCGTCGGCTTCCAGGTCCCCCCGACCCTGATCACGTCCGAGCCGGACGCCACCCGGGTGTTCATCAAGCGGTACGGCCCCACCATCTACAAACCCCTCGCGACACCTGCCTACTTCGTGGACGGCGTCTCCAACACCGTCCAGGTGGCCGAGGTCGAACTCGACGACATCGACGCGACGGTCGCCGGCACAGCGCACCTGTTCCAGCAGATGGTCGACAAGACCGCGGACGTACGCGTCACCGTCATCGGCGACCAGATCTTCGCCGTCCGTATCGACTCCGACCTGCTGGACTGGCGCACCGATTACAGCCAGTTGCGCTACACCCCCGTCACACCACCGCCCGGCATCACCGACGCCCTCTACGCGTATCTGGCCCGGTTCAGCCTCGTCTTCGGCGCATTCGACTTCGCCGTCGACCGCGAGGGCCGATGGTGGTTCCTGGAGTGCAACCCGTCCGGCCAGTGGTACTGGCTCGAACCGGAGACCGGCCTGCCGATGCTCGCGGCCATGGCCGACCTCCTGGAGAGGAAACCCCGATGAGCGACCCAGAGACCGCCGCCCTGCGCCGCGCGCTCGCCGACCAACTGGCCGACGGCGGCCACCTGCACACCCAGCAGTGGCGCAGGGCCGTCGAGTCGGTACCGCGGCACGAGTTCCTCCGCACCGGGTTCTTCGAACGGGTGATCGGACCGGGTCCTACCGCGTGGCGGCCGGTACTGGCGGAGTCCCCTGGCTGGCTGCTGCGCTGCTACGACGACGAGTCGTTCGTGACCCAGGTGGCCGGCACGATCGTCCCGGCGGACATCCGCGGCGAGATTCTGCGCGAGCCGACGTCGTCGAGCACGCTGCCCAGTCTGGTCGTTCGGATGCTGGAGGACCTCCAGGTCGAGGACGGTCACCGCGTGCTGGAGATCGGCACCGGCACGGGGTACTCCACCGGCCTGCTGTGCCACCGCCTCGGCGACGACCTCGTGACCTCGGTGGAGGTCGACCCTGAGGTGTCCGCCCGGGCGGCGACGAGCCTCGGCGCCTGTGGCCACTTCCCGGACCTCGTCGTGGGTGACGGCCTCGCCGGCCACAAGGACGGCGCCCCGTACGACCGGGTCATCGCCACCTGTAGCGTGCTGGACGTTCCCTCCGTCTGGGTCGAGCAGACCCGGCCGGGCGGGATCATCCTGGCCACGGTGACCGGCTGGATGCACGCCTCCGGACTGGTACGCCTCACCGTCGGCGATGACGGCACAGCACGCGGCCGGATCGTGGACGAGTCGGTGTCGTTCATGCTCGCCCGCCCGCAGGCGCCCCCGCCGTTGGGCATGCTGCCGGACTTCGGCTCCGGTGAGGAGCGCCGGGCCCGGCTCGCTCCGACCATCCTGACCGAGCCGGCAGCCCGGTTCGTCGCACAGCTCGCGGCGCCTCGCGCGCAGCACCTCACGCTTCCCGGTCCGGGCGGAACGGAGCACATCCTGCTGGATGCGGGCGCCGGCGCGTGGGCCGCTCTCCGTCAGGAAGAAGAGCAGCGCTGGAGTGTCCGCCAGGGTGGTCCCGGTCGCCTGTGGGACGACGTCGAGGAGCACCTGCTGCGCTGGCAGACAGACGGCGCACCGTCGCTGGAGCAGTTCCGGATAGAGGTGTCGCCCCAGGGACAGCGGGTCGCCTGGGCAGGAGCCTGACGCGCACGCCGCACCCACTGACCTCCTGCCGTCAGGGCGCTCTCGTTCCTGCGGCAGGTTGCTCAGCGGACGAGGTCGGCTGGTGGCACGCCCAAGGCGTCAGCGATGAGGAGTACGGCCACGGTCCGGGACCCTGACGCATGCGCCGATCTGCGGCATCGAGCGCCATCAAAAACGGCACTACTTGTCACGGTTCATCATTCCGCGCGACAGCGCCGGCGCTGTTCGTCGACGCGCTCCGTGTACCCGTGGGCGTCCAGGAACTCCAGCAGCGGTACGGCGACCCGGCGGGTGGTGTCGAGTGCGCGCCGGGCCTCGCTGAGCGTGAACGGCTGGGGCAGCGCGCGCAGGACGGCGGCGGCGTCGGCGTCCGCGCCGGGCAGCAGCACGATCCCGTCGGCGATCCGCAGCAGGGCTCCGGCTGCCGCTGCCGCTGCCAACGTGCGGCGGTCGAGGCCCAGTTCGGCGAGCCGCCCGGCCTCGGGGGCGCGGAAGGGGGTACGGGCGAGGTCCCGGCGCAGGGCGTCCACGGCGGCGCGGACGGGTGCGGGCAGGGCGGGCCCGGGGCTGTCCGCGGGGTACAGCCGGCCCTGCCCCGCCCGGAGCCGGGGCTGTGCCGCCGCCAGCGCGTCGACCAGGGCGCGGTCGGGCAGGCCGAGCAGCCGGCGGGCCGCCTCGGTGGGCAGGCCGGGGTCCAGCGGGTGGGCGCGGGCGTGTTCCAGGACGTGGCCGGCCAGCCGGTCCTTGAGGAGGTTCCAGTGCGCCGCGTCGGCGAGCCAGTCCCCGGCGACGGGGTCGCCGGGCGCCGGGACGCCCATCGCCCGCAGGTCGGCGCGGCGGACGAGCTTGCGGCGGCGCAGTTCGGCGGCGCCGTCCGGGCGGCCGGTCATCGTCTCCAGTTCGGCCGCGCGGGCCCGGCCGGCGCCGCGCCGGGCCAGCCGGGGCGGCCGTACGTCGAGGACGGTGACGCCGCAGGGCGGGCGGGTGCCGCCGGGTTCGCGGAGCACCGCGCGGTCGCCGACCCGGAGGGGCAGCCCCCGGCGCAGGGTGAGCCTGGCGGTGTCCGGGCCGAGCGGGCGGACGGTCACCGGTACGGCGGCCGTTCCGATGTGCAGGGTGACGCACCGGGGCAGCTCGGCCACCGGCTCTCCGGTGACCCGTACGTCGGCGGCCTCGGTGCTCAGCCAGCGGTCCGGGGTGAGCAGCACCCGGCCGCGGCCCAGGGTGGTGTCCCCCTGGCCGTGGACGTTGACGGCGACGCGGGCCACCGCGCCGACGGCCGTCCGCTCCTCGTGGAGGCTCTGGAGGCCGCGCACCCGCAGGACGGCCGATCCGTCCGGGGTGACCAGCCGGTCGCCGACGCGCAGGGTGCCGGCGCCGAGGGTGCCGGTCACCACGGTGCCGTGGCCCCGCACGGTGAAGGCCCGGTCGAGCCACAGGCGTACGTCGGCTTCGGTGTCGGGCGCGGGCAACTCGGCGGCCATCCGCGCCAGTTCGGCACGCAGGTCGTCCAGTCCCGAGCCGGTGACCGCGCTGACCGCGACCTGCGACACCTTGCCCAGGGAGGTGGCGGCCAGCCGCTCGACGGCGTCGGCGCGGACCGGCTCGGGGTCGGCGAGGTCGCTGCGGGTCACCGCGAGGACGGCGTGCCGGACGCCGAGCGCGTCGAGGATGGCCAGGTGCTCCTGCGACTGCGGCTGCCAGCCCTGGTCGGCGGCGACCACGAACAGCACGGCGGGTACGGGGCCGACACCGGCCAGCATGGTCGGCACGAACCGCTCGTGACCGGGTACGTCGACGAACGCGAGGTGATCCCCGCCGAGCCTGGTCCAGACGAAGCCCAGGTCCAGGGTGAGTCCCCGGCGCCGCTCCTCCTCGTACCGGTCGGGCTCCATCCCGGTGAGGGCCCGGACCAGCGCGGACTTACCGTGGTCGACATGCCCGGCGGTCGCGAGAACGCGCATCACGCCTCCCTTCCGCAGGGGGCCGGCATCAGGCCGCCGGCCATGCCACGGGGCCCCGGCAGCACGCCGCCCACTCCGCCACCGGGCCGTCCCGGGGTGCCGCCCGCCGTCGTTCCCGTCGTTCCCCGCGGACCGCGCATCATGCCCGCCCTTCCACGAGGACCAGCATCACACCGTCCGCCCTTCTTCGGGGACTGCGAACCGTGCCGCCCACGCCGGCCCGCTCTTGCGGGGGCGCCCTGGGTGCCGTGCGCCGCCCCGCGCCTCCCCCGTCACTTTCCCCGCCCCTCCGCCACCGGCCGCGCCGACCGTACGGCCTCGGCCAACCGGTCGTCGTCCTCCGGGGACACCGCCCTGAGGTCCAGCAGGCAGCGGCCCGTCTCCAGGCGGCCGACGACGGGGATACGGCCGGTGCGCAGTGCGGCGGCGTACGGTTCGGGCAGGGAGAGGGCGGCGCTGGGCAGGGTGACGCCGGGGGCACCTCCGCCGCCGACCGTCGCGGCGCTCTCGACGGCCAGGACGTCGATCCCGTCGGCGGCCAGCCCGGCGGCGAGCCGGCCGGCGCGGGCCCGGAGCCGGGCCGGGTCGGCGGCGAGGGCGAGGGCGGTGGGGGTGGGCGGGCCGGTGAGGGTGGCCTCCAGGGCGGCCAAGGTCAGCTTGTCGACGCGCAGGGCGCGGGCCAGCGGGTGCCGGGCGAGGGTGCGGACCAGGTCCTCCCGGCCGAGCAGCAGCCCGCACTGGGGTCCGCCGAGCAGTTTGTCGCCGCTCGCAGTGACGAGCGCGGCGCCGGCGCGCAGCTGGGTGTCGGCGTCGGGCTCCTCGGGCAGGGCCGGGTGGGGCGCGAGCAGCCCGGAGCCGATGTCGACGACGACCGGCACGCCCAGGCCGGTGAGGTCGGCGACCTCGGCGGACCGGGTGAAGCCGGTGATCCGGAAGTTGGCCGGGTGCACCTTCAGCACGAACCCGGTGTCCGGCCCGACGACGGCCGCGTAGTCGGCGGGGGCCGTGCGGTTGGTCGTACCGACCTCGCGGAGCCGTGCGCCGGTCGAGACGAGCAGGTCGGGCAGGCGGAAGCCGTCGCCGATCTCCACCATCTCCCCGCGGCTGACGACGATCTCCTTGCCGGCCGCGAGGGCGGTGGCGGCGAGGGCGAGCGCGGCGGCACCGTTGTTGACGACGTGCGCGGCGCCGGCGGCCGGCACCCCGGCGCGCAGGGCGGCGAGCGCGGAGCGTCCTCTGCGGGCCCGGACGCCGGTCGCCAGGTCGAGTTCGACGTCCGTGGGACCGGCCGCCTCCTGGACGGCCCGCCGGGCGGCGGCGGACAGCGGGGCCCGGCCGAGGTTGGTGTGCAGCAGCACCCCGGTGGCGTTGAGCACCGGGCGCAGGCCGCTCGCGGCGGCGGGCAGCAGGTCCAGGGCGGTCCGCGCGACGTGTTCCGGCGGGATGCCGCCCGCGCGGGCCCGCTCCTGCGCCTGCCGTACGGCGGCCTTCACCCGGTGCGCGCCGAGCCGTTCGACCGCCTCGGCGAGCCGGGGGTCGCGCAGGAGGGCGTCGGTGCGCGGGATGCGGCGGCGTGCGTCGTCGGCCGCGTCCCGCTGCCGGGGCGGGTCCGTGGTCACGGGCGCGCCGAGCGTGCCGTCCTCGGCTGCCCTTCCTCGTACCGGCCGCTGTTCCATGCCGCCCTGTCCTCCCGGTCCGGCCCTGTGCCCGTACGGACCCGGCCCATCGTCTCCCAGTGCCCCCGGCGGGCCGTCCGACACGCCGGGACGGACGTTGGCGGTGGCCACCGCCCGGGTACTCGGCGCCGCATGAACGACCACGAGCGCAAGCGACAGGACGAGAACGCGACGGCGGCCGAGCGGGCCGCGCGCCGGCAGCGCGAGGCGGACCGCGAGCGCGCCGGATCCGAGCCGTTCGACTACCCGTACCCGGAGCGCCGGGCGAATGTCCGGGCCCGGCGGCACATCAGCGAGGCACAGGCCGCCGCGGACACACCGCCGGGGATTCCCGGCGGCTACGGCACGACCGGCGGCGGTCAGCCCGGCGCCACCGGTGCCGCCCACCCGCCGTCCCGCGAGCACCGCGCCACGTCGGCGGGGACGCCGGCCGCGGAACCGGGCAGTGACGACGAGGGGCCGGTGAACCGCTCCGAGCGGTGACACGCCACGGCGACGAGCGGCCCGCGGAAGGCTCACCGGGGCCACGGGAGCCTCAGGGCGTCCCGGTGGGCCACGGCCGGTCGTCGATGTCGTCGGCCCCGGTCTGCGGCCGGGGCGGCGGCGCCTCGCCCGCGGTGAGGTGTTCCAGCACCTCCACCAGTTCCTGGCAGGCCTTCTCCACCGAGCTCCGGGTGTTGCGCTGCTCGATGATCACGGCGGACAGCAGTAGCGCGGTCAGGGCCATGGCCCCGTTGAACGCCTGGAGCTTCACCATGACCTCGATCCGGCTCATCCCGGCGAACGCGCCGACGCCGTCCGTGGCGGCGACGGTGGCCACCACGGAGGTCAGCAGCGCGCAGAGCACACCGCCGACGAGCTGGAACCGCAGGGCCGCCCAGATGATGAGCGGGTAGACGAGGAACAGCAGGCTGAGCGAGCTGTGCACGGCCAGCGGTACGAGGGCGCAGGCGACGACGGCCAGCGCGGTCGCCTCCTTCCAGCGGCGCAGGGGCAGCGGCCTGCGGACGCCGTGCAGCAACAGCAGCAGCGGGGTGACCAGCAGGACACCCATCGCATCGCCCACCCACCAGGCGAGCCAGACGGGCCAGAAGCTGTGCGGGGGCACGCTGCCCGTGAGGGCGAGGACGCCGACGCCGACGGACGCGCTGACCAGCATGGCGCCCAGCGCGCCCAGGAACACGAGGGCGAGGCCGTCGCGCAGCCGGCTGAGGTCGGTGCGGAAGCCGGCCCGGCGCAGCAGCAGCGCCGCGCACAGGGGTGCGGCGGTGTTCCCGAAGAGGATGCCGAGCACGTCGGGTCCGGGTGTGCTGAGGGAGAGGACGGCGAAGAAGGCGCCGAGCGTGATGCCGGGCCAGCAGCCCAGGCCGAGGATGAGCAGCGCGGCGAGGGCGACGCCGGTCGGCGGCCAGATGGGGGTGACGACGGCGCCCTCGACGGTCAGCTGGCGCAGCAGGCCGAGCCGGGCCGCCGCGTAGTAGCAGGCGGCGACGGCCAGCAGCTGGACCACCCGGCCGCCCGGCCGGCGCAGCTCCTCGAAACCCACCACAGCAGCCATCTCACACCGATGGCCGCCGGTCGGCGAGGCGAGGCGGTCCGCGGCCCGGCCCTATGGCTGACGGCGGCCGGGCGGAGAGCCCCTCTCAGGCCGGTGCGGCGGGGCCGTCCAGGCCCACCACCAGGACGGCGGCGTCGTCCTCGTGCCCGACGCTCTCGGCGCCCTTGATCACGGCCGCGGCGAGCGCGCGGGCCTCCAGACCGGCGACGGCGGCGATACCGGCGAGCCGTACCACCTGGTCGAGGCCGTCCTCGATGTCCAGCGACGGACCCTCCACGACACCGTCGGTGAGCAGGACGAAGACCCCGCCGGTGGTGAGCCGGTGCCGGGTGACCGGGAACTCGATGCCCTGTCCGATGCCGAGCGGCGGTCCGCCGGCGTCGTCGACGACGCCGGACTTCCCGTCCGCCGTGGCCCAGACGGAGGGGATGTGACCGGCCCGGGCGCTCTCCAGCACCCCGGTGGCCGGGTCCAGCCGCATGAAGGTGCAGGTGGCGAACAGATCGCCGCCCAGCGAGAGCAACAGGTCGTTGGTGCGGGCCAGCAGCTCCCCGGGATGGCCGGTGACCGAGGCGAGTGCCCGCAGTCCGGCCCTGACCTGGCCCATGAAGGCCGCGGCCTCGATGTTGTGGCCCTGTACGTCGCCGATGGACAGCCCGATCCGGCCGTCGGGCATGGTGAAGGCGTCGTACCAGTCGCCGCCCACGTTGAGACCGAGGTTGGCGGGCGCGTACCGCATCGCGAGATGGAGGCCGGGCGCGGCCGGCAGGTCCCGGGGGAGCATGCCGCGTTGCAGGGCGATGGCCAGCTCGACCTGGGTGCGTTGCAGCTCCGCGCGTCGGCGCGCCTGGGCGGTGAGCGAGCCGAGTCTGGCCAGCAGCTCGTCGCCTTCGTCCGTGGGGCGCTTGCGGGGCATCGATCACTTCCGGCGGGACGGGTGACCCTCGGGGGGCCGGTCGCCTGAATTCTCGGCAAACGTCTAGATTTTACCTAAATGGGATGATCGTGCCTCGGGGAGGGTCGGCCGGGCCGGGCTCCGGCGCGCCCGGTGTCCCGGCCGTGCTCGCGGTCAGCGGACCTCGGAGTCGATGCCGGTGATCACCGCGGGCCCGAGCGGTGCCGTCCGCTCGTCCAGTCCCGCCTGCTGGAGCGCGGAGTCCGCGAGCCTGCGGGCCTCCTCCTCGGCGTGCCGGCCGGTGTCCGCCTCCACGGTCAGGCGCAGGGTGAAGGTGTTGTCGTCGTTGACGCTGAGCGCGTCCAGGTCCTCGGCGCTGCCCATGTGCGTGCCGTGCGGATCGGCGGGCCGGAGCGCCCTGGCCAGCCGGGAGCGGGTGTCGGCCTCGATCCCGGTGGTGAAGGTGCCGGGGACGCTGATCACGTAGTTCGTCATGAGACGGGTCCTTTCCTCGGGCGTCCCCCGTCTACCCCGATTCGCGGGCTTCGCACCGCGGACAGCGGGGCGCCGTCCCGGTCCGGGCATCGTCCCCCGGACGGCGGACGTGCCCGTGTCGGCTCCGGGGCCCGGTGCGGCGGGGGTGGGAGATTACGGCTGCGGCCCCTCGGTTCGTCTCCCCCCCGCCCCGCCTCGCCCGACGAAGGACTCCCCCGTGCCGAAGGACTCATCCATGTCGAAGGGCTCCCCGATGCCGAAGGACTCACCCATGTCGAAGGGCTCACCCATGCCGAAGGACTCCCCTACGCCGAAGGGCTCACCCATGCCAAGGAAGGCCGCGCCCCTGCGCCTGCGGCGTCCGTTCGCCGCCGTACTCGGCGGTCTCGCCCTCGCTCTGACCACCACGGGTTCCGCGCTCGCCGCCGACGGGACGTTCGTCTGGATCGGGCCCCAGGGCAAGGCGTACGCCATCGACAACCCGCCGGACGGCAAGTGCCTCGCCATGGCCCAGGAGGCGCGCGGCGCCCGCAACAGGACGAAGAAGCCGCTCGTCGTCTACACGAAGAAGAGGTGCGCGGGGTCGGCGTTGCGGCTCGCCCCCGGCCGCTCGGCGCCCGCGAACGCCCGCTTCGCCAGCGTGGTCTTCAACCCGCGCTGACGCTCCCCACGGCGCCGGGGGCCTGAGCCCCCTCAGACCCAGCCGTCGAGCGCGCCCATGAAGCCGTCGAAGTCGTCACGGTAGACGCAGTGCCCGGCTCCCTCGACCGTCCGGACCTCGAAGCCCCGTCGGACCAACTCCTCGTCCAGACCGGGCCGTACGAGTTCACCGGCGCCGGCCAGCACCACCAGGGAGGGCACCACCGGGCGCGCCGGTGTGCGGCTGACCGCGTAGATGCCCGGCAGGACGCGGGCCGAGGCGGGGTCCCAGTCGGCGAGCGTGGCCAGTTCCACGTCCACGTCGGCTTCGTCCCAGCGCGGATTGAGGCTCTTGACCATCGCGCGGTTCGCGGACTTGAAGACGGCGAAGTACGCGGACGCCTCGACCAGTTTCCGGCGTATGTCCCAGGCGGGGTCGCAGTAGACGGCCCGCGCGGGCGCCAGCCGTTCGACGGCGCCGGCCAGGGCCATGGCCCCGAGCGAGTGACCGATGACCAGTTCCGGGCGTTCCGGGAGGGTTTCGACGAGGTCGTCCGCCCAGGTCTCGGGGCTGTACTCGCCCCGGCCGCTCGCTCCGTGCCCGCGCAGGTCCACGCCGATGACGCGGTAGCCCTTGCCGGCGAGGACCGGTGCGACCCGGTGCCAGGTGCGGTGGTCGGACATGATTCCGTGCACGAGGACGGCGATCCGGTCGCCGGTCCCCCACTCGTGCGTGTGCAGTCTCATCGGCAGCGCCTCCCCCGTCGTACTCCGCCTGATCATGTCATCACGGCCGACGCGGGATCCGCACCCGGCGGACGGCCGGCGTCCATCGTCCCGCGCGCGACGCGGAAATCCGGGCGGTACGCGCGCGTGTCGGCCGGCTTCGGGGACCGGTGATCCTCCACGAGGCCGGAACGCCACGCCCCCCAGACCGTCCTCAGACCGCCGTCAGACTGTCAATCACGGGGCTGTCATCACGCCGGTCGAATCGGGCTGCCCCGAACGTTGCGCCTCGTCCTGGACGAGCATCGACAGGAGCGAGGCCACCGTCAGGCCGATCCCCGCTTCGGCCGGATGCCGCAGGGTCCTGCTGGGATCGATCCGGTAGGTGTTGCCGCGCCCCTCCCGGGTGTGAGACAGGTAACCATCCTGCTCCAGGTCCACGATGATCTTCTGCACAGCGCGATCGGTGAGCCGGCAGCGCGCGGCGATGTCCCGGATGCGCGCATGTGGGTTGTCCGCGACGGCCGCGAGTACGCGGGCATGGTTCGTCAGGAAGGTCCACCCGCTGTGCGACTCAGGCACTCCATCCATGCCCCGGAGTCTACCGACTAGCCATTCACGCACTCAAATACACGTACCGAGATTCGTGTATTAGTTGACGTACATCCGGGTGAGGGTGCAGCGTTGAGTCAGACCCCTGCGCAGACATGCGGGAGAAAGCCATGTACCACCGCATCCACCAGGCCCAGCTCGCCGGCGGGCCCGGCCTGCCCTGCCCGGGAAGCCGGGAGAACCCGGACAGGCCCCTGCCGGCCGGCTTGGCGACTACCTCCTGCACACCGCGCGGGGGCCGGATCCGCGTCCAGGTACGGGGTGAGCTGGACCTCGACTCCGCGGACCGGCTCCGTCCCGGCCTGTACACAGCACTCGCCGCGTCGGAGCACGGCCTCGACCTGGACCTGGGCGGGCTCGAATTCTGCGACTGCGCCGGCCTGGGTGTGCTGATGGAGCTTCGGCAGCGAGCCGACAGCCAGGGCAAGACGGTCGTCATCCGCGTCGCCAGCCGCATGGTCGACCGGCTGCTCGGCCTCCTCGGAGCCAAGGAGCTGTTCACGCCGCCGGATCCGCCGCCCATCGAACTGCGTCACCCGGCCCCGGCCACCCCTTCCTCGCCGAAGGCAGGGACATCACCAGGCACCATGTCCTCCCGCACCCGCACGGACGGGACGGGTTGCCGCCAGGCCCCGCGCTGCTGAGACACGCCTCGGTCCGCCGGCGCCCCTTGCGGGTGCGGTACGGACCGAGCCCGGCAACGGCCCCGGCACCGACGGCCGGGTTCCGCGGCTGTTTTGCCGAACGGCCCCATTCCGTCAGGTCCAGCAACCGCGCGTGGGCCTGGTTCGACCAGTTCTCGGCATCGGTGGCGGCAACCACCTTCTGAGACGGCCGAATCCGCAAATCTCGTGTCTCCCCCATCCGAGGTCTCGCGCGCGGCCGTCCGCGTGCCATCGCGCTTCACCGCAAGCCGCACCAACGACGCGCACCGTCACAGCGGGGAGTGGGCCACCGCCGTCACATAGGCGCCGCACAGCAGGGAGACCAGGGTGAGGGCGCCGTAGACGACCATCGCCGCCGGCGGGCGCAGCCACCACGTGCGGGCGAGGGCGCGTGCCACCGGGACGAGCAGCGGGAAGGCCGGCAGCAGGAACCGCGGCTTGGAGGAGAAGGAGCCGGAGCCGCCGACCACGAGGAGGACCAGGAGGCCGGCGAAGACCACCAGGGCCGGCGGGGGGCGCTCCAGGCAGAGCAGGGCGAACAGCAGGACGCCCGACGCGACGACCAGGAGGGCCACCGGGTAGACGACGCCCCCGCCGTGCAGGAACAGGGACTTGAGGAAGCGCACCGAGCCGGCGCCGAAGTCGAAGCGGGAGTCCCAGGCGCGCTGGACGGTGAAGTAGCCGCCGAGGAGGTCTCCCGTACGGCTCCCCACCCACAGCACGTAGCCCAGCCAGCCCAGGGGGGCCAGCAGGGCTCCGGCCCACAGCCGCGCGGGAGCCCGGCCGCGCTGCCGCACCGCCTGGTGCCCGGCGGCCAGGATGACGGCCACCGCCACCGCGAATCCGCTGGGCCGCGCCAGGCCCGCCAGCGCGGCCAGGGTTCCGGCCCACAGCCAGCGGCCCCTGAGCACGCAGTACAGCGCCCACGCGGCGAGCGCGGCGAACAGCGACTCCGTGTAGGCGATGGTCAGTTCGACGGCGTGCGGCAGGGCGGCCCACAGGGCGACCAGTGCGGTGGCGACGCCCCGGCCGTACAGGTGGTGGCCGACGAGGTAGACGCCGTACGCGGCCACGCCCGCGGCCGTCCAGGCGATGAGCAGGGCGGACCGGCCCGGGGTGAGGGGCAGGACGGCGGTCAGTGCCCGGATGAGCGCCGGATAGAGGGGGAAGAACGCCCAGTCGGTCTGGACGGCGCCCTGCGGGGAGATCCAGAGGAGGTGGCCGTAGCCGTGGGTGGCGATGTGCAGGTACCAGCGGGAGTCCCAGCCGTGGGCCAGGTTCCTGACCAGCGGTTGTCCCCGGAGTTCGTTGGTGAGGATCACCGTGAGGATCCCGGCGAGCCGGACGGCCGCGAACAGGGCGAGCGCCGGCAGGGCGCCCTGCGGCCGGCCGGGCCCGGTCGGCCGGGGCAGCCGGGGACGCCTCAGCGGCCCGGAGGGGGCCGTCGGTTCGGGCCGGGGGACGGAGGAGGTGCTCACGGCGTCGACCTTGGGCACGCCGGTGGGCAGGTGCAACGCGCGACCCGGGTTTGCGCCGCCCCTCCCCCGGTTTTCACGCGTCCGGACGCGTCCCCGGCCCCGCTCGCCCCCTCAAAGGGGCCCAGAAGGGTGTGGTTATCATATGAGCGCTGCCTAGCTCGAAAGATGGATCTGTGACTGTCAACGACGACTCGTTCACCAACTGGAAGATCCGCGAGGAGATCGCGGAGTCGATGATCCCGCTCATCGGGAAGCTGCACCGCGAGCGGGACGTGACCGTCCTGCTGCACAGCCGCTCCCTGGTGAACAAGTCGGTGGTCAGCATCCTGAAGACGCACCGCTTCGCCCGGCAGATCGCCGGCGCCGAGCTGTCGGTCACCGAGACCATGCCGTTCCTCCAGGCCCTGACCGCCCTCGACCTCGGGCCGTCGCAGATCGACCTCGGCATGCTGGCCACCACCTACAAGGCCGACGACCGCGGCCTGAGCGTGGCGGAGTTCACCGCCGAGGCGGTCGCCGGCGCCACCGGGGCCGACAAGATCGAGCGCCGCGAGCCGCGTGACGTCGTGCTGTACGGCTTCGGCCGCATCGGCCGGCTCGTCGCCCGCCTGCTGATCGAGAAGGCCGGCTCCGGCAACGGCCTGAGGCTGCGCGCCATCGTGGTGCGCGGCGGCGGCGCCCAGGACATCGTCAAGCGCGCCTCGCTGCTGCGCCGCGACTCCATCCACGGCCAGTTCCAGGGCACGATCACCGTGGACGAGGACAGCAGCACGATCGTCGCCAACGGCAACGCCATCAAGGTGATCTACGCCGACGACCCGTCGCACGTGGACTACACCGAGTACGGCATCCGGGACGCCATCCTCATCGACAACACCGGCAAGTGGCGCGACCGCGAGGGCCTGTCGCAGCACCTGCGCCCCGGCATCGAGAAGGTCGTGCTGACCGCGCCGGGCAAGGGCGACGTCCCGAACATCGTGCACGGCGTCAACCACGACACCATCAAGCCGGACGAGCAGATCCTGTCCTGCGCCTCCTGCACCACCAACGCGATCGTGCCGCCGCTGAAGGCCATGGACGACGAGTACGGCGTGCTGCGCGGCCACGTCGAGACCGTCCACTCGTTCACCAACGACCAGAACCTGCTGGACAACTACCACAAGTCCGAGCGCCGGGGCCGCTCCGCGCCGCTCAACATGGTCATCACCGAGACCGGCGCCGCCTCCGCCGTCGCCAAGGCGCTGCCCGACCTCAAGGCGAAGATCAGCGGCAGCTCCATCCGCGTCCCGGTGCCGGACGTGTCGATCGCGATCCTCAACCTCCAGCTGGCCCGCGAGACCACCCGCGAGGAGGTCCACGACTACCTGCGCGAGGTGTCGCTGACCTCGCCGCTCAAGCGCCAGATCGACTTCATCACGGCGCCCGACGCGGTCTCCAGCGACTTCATCGGCTCGCGCCACGCCTCGATCGTGGACGCCGGCGCGCTGAAGGTGGACGGGGACAACGCGATCCTCTACCTCTGGTACGACAACGAGTTCGGCTACTCCTGCCAGGTCGTCCGGGTCGTCCAGCACGTGTCCGGCGTGGAGTACCCGACGTACCCGGCGCCGGCGGTCTGACCGCCCGGGTCGCGCGTACGCGTACGGCCGCCGACCGGGGTTCGCGGTCGGCGGCCGTTCCGCGGGGCGGGTGCGGTCAGGCCGGGGCGGGCCTGACCGCACCCGCCCGCGGCGGACGCCGTGAGCCACTGTGCGGTCGGCGAGACCGCCGGAAGTGCGTTCAGCACCTGGCGCCGGCCGCTCACGACACCGCGGCGCATCCGTGACCCGCCGCTACGCCCCGGCGACGCTCCAGGTGCGCGAGGCCCAGGTACGCAGGTGCGGGGCCTGGGCGACGAGGTCGCGGTACGCGTCCGTGGCGGACCGGAAGAGGGTCTCCACGGTGTCGTCGGTGACGGTCTCCGGCCGCCAGGCCAGCACATAGCGGCACCAGAGCGGGGAGCCCACCAGCGGTTTGACCGTGACGTGCGGGATCGGCCGCAGTGTCGGCTGCACCAGGGACACCCCGAGACCGTCGGCGATCATGCTCTGTAGCTGGGTCTGGTCGCCGAGCCACTCGTGGACGGTCACCGGTGTGAACCCGGCCGCGGCGCAGGCGTCGTAGAACACCCCCGGCCAGCCGGCGCCGTCGTCCGGGGTCACGAACCAGGCGTCCTCGGCGAGGTCGGCGAGCTGGACCTGGGCGCTCTGCCGGAGCCGGTGGCGGGCGGGCAGGGCGACGAAGGTGGGCTCGGTGACGATGCCGCGGTGCCGTACGGCGGTCGAGTGCCGTAGTTCCATGCCCGGGTAGTCGGCGGCGATGGCCGCGTCCACCGCGCCCTCCTCCAGCAGCTCGACGATCCGCGAGGACGCGTAGACGCTGGTGACCGAGAGGGAGAGTTCCGGCAGCCGCGCACGGACCCGGGAGACCGTGCCGGACAGCATGGGCGAGTTCGTCGCGGCCACGCGCAGGGTGCCTCGGGGGCGGGCGGCGGGCGGGCGGTGCCCGATCGCGGCGGCCCGCGCGAGGACGTCCCGGGCCTGTTCGACGACCTCGGCGCCGTACCGGGTCGGCCGGACCCCGCCGGGTCCGCGCTCGAAGAGGGGCTCGCCGAGGTGGCGTTCGATGCGCCGCAGCTGGGTGCTGACGGCCGGCTGCGAGTAGCCGAGCTGTGCGGCGGCACGGCCCACGCTGCCCGCGTCGGCGATTGCGCACAGCACCCGCAGGTGCCGCAACTCCAACTCCATCGCTCCACTCTCCGCCCGTTCCGGCCCCCGTACGCTCGCGCGCCGGAAGCGTTCCATTGTGCCCACAAGCCGAAGGTGCTCCGGAGTCCACGGGTAACCGAGTCGACCTAAGCAGGATGCCCGTTTGCCTAAAGGCTTTAGGAAACTGCACAATGGCTTTCGACAGACGGGAGAGACAGTGATGACGCGTGCGGGGCTGACCACCGAACGCCTGGTGCGGGCCGGCGCGGAGCTGGCCGACGAGGTCGGCTTCGACCACGTGACGGTGTCCGCGGTGGCCCGGCGGTTCGACGTCAAGGTCGCGAGCCTGTACTCGCACCTGCGGAACTCGCAGGACCTCAAGACCCGGATCGCCCTGCTCGCCCTCGCGGAGCTGGCCGACCGTGCCGCCGAGGCGCTGGCCGGCCGGTCCGGCAAGGACGCCCTGGGCGCCTTCGCGAACGTCTACCGCGACTACGCCCGCGCGCACCCCGGCCGCTACGCGGCGGCCCGCCACCCGCTGGACGCCGAGACGGCGGCCGGCAGCGCGGGAGTGCGGATCGCACAGCTCACCCGGGCGATCCTGCGCGGTTACGACCTGACCGAGCCGGACCAGACCCACGCGGTCCGCCTCCTCGGCAGCGTCTTCCACGGCTACGTCAGCCTGGAGACGGCCGGCGGCTTCAGCCACAGCGCTCCCGACTCGCAGGAGTCGTGGACCCGGATCCTGGACGCCCTCGACTCCCTGCTGCGCGACTGGCCGGCCCAGCCCTGAACCGCACGGCTCCCCCACGGCGATCCCCCCTCGAAACGCAGGCAGACACGATGCTCACCATCCCCCTCACCGCCGGCCTGATACGCGGTGCCCTCGAACTGGAGCGCACCGCGCACGGCCTGCTGCCGCACCGGCTGCCCGCCCGGGCCCGCGCCCAGTGCGCCGACCCGCAGCTGGCCCTGGCGGAGTCCCAGCCCTCCGGCGTACGGCTGGCCCTGCGCACCCGCGCCACCACCGTCGAGCTGGACACCCTGCCGACCAAGCGGGTCTACGTCGGCGCACCGCCGCGCCCGGACGGCGTGTACGACCTGCTCGTCGACGGACGCCCGGCCGGCAGCGCCTCCCTCGCCGAGGGCGACACCCTCACCATCGACCTGGGCACCGGCTCCGCCCGGCACCGGCCCGGCCCGGTGGGTACCGTGCGCTTCGCCGGCCTCCCGGACACCGTCAAGGACGTGGAGATCTGGCTGCCGCACAACGAGACGACCGAGCTGGTCGCGCTGCGCGCCGACGCCCCCGTCGAGCCCGTACCGGACCGGGGCCGCCGGGTGTGGCTGCACCACGGCAGCTCGATCAGCCACGGCTCGGACGCGGCGAGCCCCACCACCACCTGGCCGGCGCTCGCCGCGTCCCTGGGCGGGGTCGAGCTGATCAACCTGGGGCTGGGCGGCAGCGCGCTGCTCGACCCGTTCACCGCCCGGACGCTGCGTGACACGCCCGCCGACCTGATCAGCGTCAAACTGGGCATCAACCTGGTCAACACCGACCTGATGCGGCTGCGCGCCTTCGGCCCCGCCGTGCACGGATTCCTCGACACCGTCCGCGAGGGGCACCCCGACACCCCGCTGCTCGTCGTCTCGCCGGTCCTGTGCCCGCTGCACGAGGACACGCCCGGTCCCACCCTCATGGACCTGACCGCCCTGGGCGAGGGGCGCATGCGGTACCGGGCCGCCGGGGATCCGGCCGAGCGGGCGGCCGGGAAGCTCACCCTGGGGGTCGTCCGGGAGGAGCTGGCCCGGATCGTGCGCGAGCGGGCGGCCGAGGACCCGGCCCTGCACCACCTGGACGGCCGCGAGCTGTACGGGGAGGCCGACTTCGCCGAGCTGCCGCTGCCCGACGGCCTCCACCCGGACACCGCCGGACACCGCCGCATCGGCGAGCGGTTCGCGGCGCTGGCGTTCGCCGCGGACGGGCCCTTCGCTGAGCGCGCCGCCTGACCGGAGGGGAGCGGTGCCCCGGCTCGCGCCGGAACGCCCTCACACCAGGTGCGCGAAGACCACCAGGTTGTCGGTGTAGTCCCGCACCGTCCGGTCGTAGTCCCCGGCGCAGGTGATGAGCCGGACCTCGGGGCGCGAGGCGTCGGCGTACACCCGTTTGCTGGGGAAGTCGTCCTTGGCGAAGGTCTCGGCGCTGTCCACGACGAAGTCCGCCGTGCGCCCGTCGGCCCGCTGCACCGAGAACCGGTCGCCGGGCTCCAACTCGTCCAGGTTGGCGAAGACGGCCGGCGAGGTCACCGTGTCGACGTGTCCGGCGATGATCGCGGTGCCCCGCTCGCCGGGCGCGGCACCGTCGGCGTACCAGCCGACGAGATTGGTGTCGGCGGCGGGCGGCGGCTCCAACTGGCCCGTGTCGCCGAGCTCCAGGGAGGTGAAGGGGGCGTCCACGGAGATCTTCGGGATGCGCAGCCGGGTCGGTGCGGACCTCGGCAGCGCGTCGTCGGCCTGCCGGGAGTCGGTCGCCGGCGGGGCGCCGGTGCCCGAGGCCCGGTGCGCCTCCGGCTTGTCGTCCGGCTGCTGGTGACCGCCGAACATGCTGACGGCGAGGAAGACGGCCGCCACTCCCCACAGCGTCAGCCGCCCGCCGTAGCCGGCGCGCTGCTCGTCCGCTGCCGGTCCTGACGGGGTCGGGGAAGAGGGATCTGCTGCCATCGGACACCACCTCACTCGGGCACGGCAGCACGGGGATCAGGGCGGGGAAGACGGCGCCGGCACCGGCGTCCGGGGCGGGGCGCAGGGGGCGCGGGCCGCCGGCGCGGGGGCGCGCCGGCGGCGTCCGCAGCCCCTGGGACGTACGGCCCGTCAGGACGCCGGCTGGGCGGCCTTCTTGCGGCGCAGCGCGAAGGCGCCGGTGGCGCCTACGGCCAGGACGGCGAGGCCGCCCGCGGTGACACCGGGCGTGGCGAGCGCGCCGCCACCGGTGTGCATGCCACCGCGCGGCTTGTCGTGGTCGCCACCCCAGTCGCCCTTCTCGCCCTTCTCTCCCCGGTCGCCCTTGTCGCCCCGGTCGCCCTTCTCACCCCGGTCGCCCTTGTCGCCGTTGTCGCCCCCGCCCTCGTCCTTGTCGCGGTAGCTCTCGGGGTCGAACCGGCTGTCGCCGCTGGAACCCCAGTCCTCGCTGCGCACCGCGGCGAGCGCTCCGCCACCCGTGTGCATTCCGCCGCGCGGCCCGTCGTGTTCCCCACCGCCGCCGCGCTTGTTGCCGTAGTCCTTTTCCTGGTCGCCGTCGGATCCCTCGTCCTCGTCGGACTCGCTGTCCTGCTCCTTGCTGTACGAGGAGCCGCCCCGGCCGCCGCCGTCGTGCTCGGCCGCTGCGGCGAACGCGGCGCCGGGTGTGGCGAAGGATAGGGCGGCGGCGGCAGCCGCCGTTGCCAGGAGCATGCGGGCAGAGCGCATAGTGATGTCCTTCCGCCGTGACCGGGCAGCGGATACCTCATCAGCTGGATGGACCCGGCCCCGACATGAACCACCGTCAGTGAGGCCCCTGGCTCCCACCATCCGAGCCGCCCAGCCGGGTCACCACGCCACCCGTCTGCCCCAGCGCACCGGCTCCGGGACCCCTCGTCCGGGTCAATCGCCGACGCGGTCCACGCCTGCCGGGGTGAGCCCGTCGTACGGCAGCCGGGAACGCCCTCACCCCCTGCCTGCGCAGGGCCGCCCGAAGGAGGCACTCCATGCCGACGAACCCCCGGTGCGGGCGACGGGTCCGCTGGCCGGCCGCCGCAGCGGCCGGTGCTCTGCTCGCCGCGACCGCCGTCACCGCCGGCGCCGCTGCCGCCCGCGCGGGGGCGGACACCGTGACGGAGTATCCGGTGACCACGACGGCCGGTGCCGCACCCGTCGGCATCACCGCCGGTCCGGACGGCGCGCTGTGGTTCGCGGAGCACGGCGCCGGACGGATCGGGCGGATGGCGGTCGACGGCACGGTCACCGACATCCCCACCTCGGGCCCGGACACCGGCCCGGCCGAGATCGTCCAAGGGCCGGACCGGGCCCTGTGGTTCACCGAGACCACCGCCGGGCGGATCGGCCGCGTCACCCCCGCCGGGCTGCTCACCGAGTTCCCGCTGCCGGCGGCCGGCAGCGGCCCGGCCGGGATCGCCTCCGGCCCGGACGGGGCGCTGTGGTTCACCGAGGGGACCGGGAACCGGATCGGCCGCATCACGACCGCGGGGCGGATCACCGAGTACCAGGTGCCCACGCCGGACGCCTCCCCCCACTCCATCGCGGCGGGCGGCGACGGCGCGCTGTGGTTCACCGAGCTGAGCGGCGGCAAGGTCGGGCGGATCACCCCCGCCGGACAGCTCACCGAGTTCCCGCTGCCCGGCGGGGCCTCCGGCTTCCCGGGCGGCATCGTCGCCGGACCGGGCGGCATGTGGCTCACCGCGTCCGGCGGGCAAGCGGTGCTCCGCGTCGACCGCGCCGGGCACGTCACCCGGTTCCCGCTGCCCGGCCCGGACAGCCTGCCCGGCGGCATCACACGCGGGCCGGACGGGCAGGTCTGGTACGCCGACCAGGCCGGCCGCGTCGGCCGGATCACCGCGTCCGGCACCGTCACCGCCTTCCCGGTGCCGGACGGCGGCGAGAAGGTGCCGCTGCGGCTGACGGCCGGGCCCGGCGGAGCCGTGTGGTTCACCGAGCTGCTCGGCAACGCCATCGGCCGGATCCGGGTCCCCGCCCGGTGAGCCCTCCCGACCGCACTCCTCGCTCCCGGCCCGCCGCCCCCTTGTTATGACCGCTGTCATAACGCAGGCTGGTGCCGACAGCACGTCAAGGCCGACGGCGGTGGGAGGAAGCAGTGGCGGACGGGATGGCGCGGGCCCTGTGGGAGCGGTACGAGCCGGTGCACAGTCTCGTGTACTTCGCACCGGAGGCACGCCGGGCCGCGGAGGAGCTCGGGCTGCGCGGGTTCTGGATGGGCTACTTCGCGCTGCGCGCCGCGCCGCTCGGCGCCGTGGCCCCGGCCGTGGTGACGGGCTGCTTCTACGTCTTCCACCCGGTCCGGGTGACCCGGGCGCTGCCGGACGCCTGGTCGTACACCACCCCGGCAAAGGCGCTGACGGCCCGGCTGGAGGCGATGGACGCGGCGATGACCCGCCTGTTCGGGGCGGACACCGTCGGCTCCGGCGCGTTCGCGGAGGCCGCGGACCTGGCCTGGGAGGCCGCCGCGGGCGCGGACACCGCGGGCCGGGTGCTGGGCGCCGCCAACCAGGCGCTGGAACGGCCCGCCAAGCCGGCCGCCCGCCTGTGGCAGGCCCTGACGACCCTGCGCGAGCAGCGGGGCGACTCCCATGTGGCGGTGCTGGTCGGCCTGGGGCTCGGGCCGGTGGAGGCCATGGTGCTCAAGGCGGCGGCCGGCGAGTCCGACGGGGCCTTCCTGCGCGAGACCCGGAAGTGGCCGGAGGACGAGTGGGCGGCGGCGGTGGGCAGGCTGCGCGCGGACGGCCGGCTCACGGCGGACGGCACGCTGACGCCGGCGGGCGCGGCCCTGCGTGCGGAGGCCGAGACGCTCACCGACGCGGCGGTCGAGGGACCGTGGACCGCGCTGGGCGCCGAGCGGAGCGGGCGGCTGGCCACGCTGCTGGAGCCGCTGGCCCGCACGGTCGGGGACTCGGGCCTGCTGCCGGCCGGGAACCCGGTGGGGCTGACCCGGCTCACATACCCCATCGGCCGCTGAGGGGGCTCCGGGCGCCGGGCCGGGACGCGCCCCGGCAGCCGGGCAAGCGGGAACCGCACGGGTTCGGCGTCGGCGCCCGCGAGCCCCCGGCGCGGCGACGCGGCACCCCGCACACCGGCCGCACCGGATCAGCACGGCCGGCGACCGCCCGGGGTCCGCTGAGAACGGTCGTGTCAACGGTTGAAGCACCAGGTGAGCGGCCTGGATCGCGGGCCGTACGCTGGGGCCGTGGTCAACCGAGACGAGGATCCTGGACAGGTGGCGGCCCGGCTCACCGGGCGCCCGGTGAGCGGGGCCCGGCGGTCGTGGGGCTCGCCCGCCGAGGTGCTGCTGGACGGCGGGACCCCGGTGATGGTCAAGCGTGGCGACGGCCCCGGGGCGGTGCGCGCCGAGGTGGCGGGGCTGCGCTGGCTGGCCGCGGCGGACGCGGTCCGGGTGCCGGCGGTGCTCGGACACGACGAGCACTGGATGGTGACCGAGCGGGTGCCCACCGGCTCTCCGGATCCCGAGGCGGCGCTGCGTTTCGGCCAGTCCCTCGCCGCGCTGCACGCGGCCGGTGCGCCCCACTTCGGGGCACCGCCGCCCGACGGGCCCGAGGACGCCCGCATCGGCCTCGCCCCCATGCGCAACGCACCGGGTACCGACTGGCCCCGCTGGTACGCCGAGCACCGGGTGCTGCCGTATGTGCGCGGCGCGGTCGACCGCGGCACGCTCCGGCCGGGCGAGGCGGCGGTGTTCGAGCGGGTCTGCGCACGGCTGCCGGAGCTGGCGGGGCCGGCCGAGCCACCCGCCCGGCTGCACGGCGACCTGTGGAACGGCAATGTGCTGTGGGGCGCCGACGGCGAGGTCCGGCTGATCGACCCGGCCGCGCACGGCGGGCACCGGGAGACCGATCTGGCGATGCTCCAACTGTTCGGCTGTCCCCACCTGGACCGGGTGCTCGCCGGCTATCGGCGGGCGGCACCCCTGGCCGACGGCTGGCGGGACCGGGTCGGCCTGCACCAGCTCTTCCCGCTTATGGTGCACGCGGTGCTGTTCGGGCGGGGATACGCCGAACAGGCGCTGGCGGCGGCGCGCGGCGCGCTCGCGCGATGACTCCGGAACGAACCCCTCCGAAGGGATCTCACTCACCGTGAGGAAACCAATCACCCGTTCGACTCGTATAAGGACGTGAAAGCCGAATCAGGGAGAGACCATGCAACCGTTCACGCTCAACTACGCGCGGCCCGCGGTGCAGTTGGACGTCACCGCTCCGTATGCGTACGACTCCGGACTCCAGTTGAACGTCCTCCCGGACGGGCGGATCGCCGCCACCGACCACGCGACCCTCAGAGCACTCGGGACCACGACCTCGACCGCCGGTTCCAAGACGCACTTCGACGACTGAACCGCGGGCCTTTTCAGATGACCGTGCTCATCCTGACCAGTGAAGAGGACGTGACGGCGGACATGGTGGTCCTCCGGCTGGGCGAGGCGGGCGTGCCCGTCGTCCGGCTCGACCCCGCCGACCTCACCAACGGGGTGGCGCTGTCGGGCGAGTACGTGCGAGGCGCCTGCCGGGGACATCTGTCCGTCGGCGGGCGCCTGGTGAGCATGAACGGCCTGCGCTCCGTCTGGGTGCGCAGGCCGGGCGACCCGGCCGCCCGCGCCGCCCACCCGTCCGCCTGGCTGACCGAGGAGTCGTCGCAGGCGCTGTACGGCATGCTGCGCTGCACCGACGCCCGCTGGATGAACCACCCGGACGCCGCGCGCCGGGCCCGGCACAAGCCCTGGCAGCTGCGTCTGGCCCAGCGCAGCGGCCTCGCGGTGCCGGCCACGCTCATCACGACGTTCCCCCAGGCGGCGCGGGAGTTCGCGGAGCGCTTCCCGGACCTGGTGGTCAAGCCGGTCTCCGGGGCGCACCCGCAGGAGCCGCCCAGGGCGGTGCCGACCAGCCGGGTCGCGCCGGACGCCGACTTCACGGCGGTCGCCTTCGGCCCGACCCTGCTGCAACGGCGGATCGCCAAGCGGGCCGACATCCGGCTCACCGTCGTCGGCGAGGCGCTGCTGGCCGCGCGCAAGCCCGCCGACCCGGACGCCCATCCGGACGACGTGGACGTCCGCTTCGCCCCGTCGGTCTCCCCCTGGCTGCCCGCCGAGGTGCCGCCGCGGGTCGCCGAGGGCGTGCTGCGCTACATGGCGGGTGCGGAACTGGCGTACGGCGCCTTCGACTTCGCGGAGGGCGCCGACGGGATCTGGTGGTTCCTGGAGTGCAACCAGTCCGGCCAGTTCGGCTTCGTGGAGATGGACACCGGTCAGCCGATCGCCGCGACCATCGCCCAGTGGCTGGCCGAAGAAGGCGATGCCGGCCGCGGGTGTGCGGACGGCGACCGGAGCACGGCATCGTGAGGGTGCCGGGATCGGTTCGGAGAAAGGAACGCGACATGCGCATCGGACTGCTGGGAACGGGCCCGTGGGCCAAGGCGGCGTACGCCCCCGCCCTCGCCGGGCACACCGGCCTGGAGTTCGCCGGGGTGTGGGGGCGCCGGCCGGAGGCGGCCACGGAGCTCGCGGAGCAGTACGGCGTGGCCGCGTACGCCGACGTGGACGCGCTGCTGGCCGACGTGGACGCGGTGGCGGTGGCCCTGCCGCCGTCCGTGCAGGCCGAGTTGGCGGTGCGGGCGGCGCAGGCGGGCCGCCATCTGCTGCTGGACAAGCCGCTGGCGGTGACGGTCGCCGAGGGGCGGGCCGTCGTGCGGGCGGTGGAGAAGGCCGGGGTGGCGTCGGTGGTGTTCTTCACCGCGCGCTTCCAGAAGGAGCCGGAGGCCTGGATAGACGAACAGGCGGCCGTGGCGGGCTGGTTCACGGCGCGGGCACAGTGGCTGGGGGCGGTGTTCACGAGCGACAGCCCGTTCGCGGCCTCGCCCTGGCGGCGGGAGAAGGGCGCGCTGTGGGACGTCGGCCCGCACGCCCTGTCGGTGCTGCTGCCGGTCCTCGGCGACGTACGGCAGGTCGTGGCGGCGGCGCACGGCCCCGCGGACACGGTGCACCTGGTGCTCGACCACTCCACCGGCGCGTCGAGCACCCTCACGCTGAGCCTGACCGCCCCGCCGGCGGCGGCCGGGGCCGATGTGGAACTGCGCGGCGAGGCGGGCGTGACGCTCCTGCCGGGGAGTTCCGAGGGAGCGGTCCCCGCGCTCTCCCGGGCCGCCGACGCGCTGGTGCGGGCGGCCCGTACGGGCCGGCCGCACCCCTGCGACGCCGCGTTCGGCCTCCGGGTCACCGAGATCCTGGCCACGGCGGAGGCACGGCTGGCGGACGGCAGGGGATGACCGGCCGCGGCGCCGGGCAGGGGGCCGGTCCCGCTCCCCGGCGCCGCGGGTCACCGCGCCCTCAGCGCGTCACCCGGCCGTGGCCTCGTGGTCGGTCCAGTAGTTGACGCGTTCGCGTACGACGGGATAGCCGGCCCTGGTGAAGTGCGCGGCCATCGGGACGTTGCCCTGGTCGGTGGCGGCGGCGATGAACTCGGCGCCCTGTCCGACCAGGAAGTGGGTGCACTCGACGAGCAGGTCGTAGGCGTAGCCGTGGCCCCGGTGCTCCGGCACCACGCCGATGAAGGCCACGCACGGACCGCCGGGGTTGCGCGCCGGGATGTGGATGCCGACCGGGTCGCCCTGCGGGGTGCGCGCGATCTGCCACCATTCGCGCGGTGACGGGAACCAGCGCAGGATCTCCAGGTCCTCCCGGGCCGCCTGGTCCACGCCTCCCCGCTCGATGGCCCGGCGGGCGTGGGCGTCGAGCGTGCCGGCGTTGATGCGGCGCAGCAGGTCGAGGAACACGTCGTCGTCCGGTTCGGCGGTGAACAGGAGTCGTCCGGGCCGCTCGGGCAGTCCCCGGTCCGGGGTCCAGCGGTAGAGGAAGCGCTGCACCAGGGGCGTGTAGCCGGCCTGGCGGGCGGCACTCTCCCGGACGGCCACCGCGTCCCGTCGCAGCGGGTCGTCGCGCCAGCCGGTGGGCAGGTCGAGTTCGAGTTCGGGTGTTGTCCAGGGCGCCGTCCGCAGCAGCTCGGCACCCGCCTCCTCCTCGCCCTCGGCGACGTCGAACCAGTTGATCACGAGCGGCTCGGGGTCCTCGGGGCGGCCCCACCAGGCGGCGCGCGCCACGGTACGGCCGTCGCGCAGGGCGATGCGCTGCCAGTCGGGGCGGTAGTGGGTGCCGCGGTGCTTCTCGCTCAGCGCGAGCGGGTCGGGCATGGTGCGGAAAAGGTGGGCACTGCTCTCGTCGAGCGTGCGGATGACCACGTCGGTCAAGGAATCCTCCGGGATGCGTACGGTGTGCGCGCTCCCGGTCGGATCAGACGTGACACGCCCGCGGCACGGGGAGGGGGGAGCGCTGGATGGTGGTGGTCCACATGACACTCGCCTCCTTCGTCCGTCCGTCTCGGGCGTGATGATCACAGGCTAGGGGTTCGGCCGACCGGGGTCCACCCCTTTTCCGAGGGGCGTCCCCGCGCGGCATGCCGCGGGTTCCTCCGCGCGGCGCGGTCCGCCGGGAGCGGCGTAACTTGGGGATGTGGAGTCGGTGCGCGGCCGGTCGCCGCGCGGGGACCGGGAGGACCGGGGCTGGCTGCGGGGCGCGCCGCCGCCGTGGTGGATCCGCGTGCTGCCCGTGCTGCTGCTCGCGGCCGTCGGCTCGGCCACGCTGGTCACGTCGCACGCCCGCGATCTCGGCTTCCTGCTGGGCGCCATCCCGCCGCTGGCGGTCCTGTCCTACGGCCCGGTGACGACCGGTCTGCTCGGTGTGGGCGCGATCGTGGTGCTGAACGTCCCGGCCACCCATCTGAACCTCCCCGGCAGCACGGATGTGCTCACCATCGCGTTCGTGGCCGCGCTGAGCGTGTTCGTGTCCTATGTGCGCAGCCACCGGGACGCCCAGCTCGACACCGAGCGGGCGATCGGCGAGGCGGTGCAGCGGGCCGTGCTGCCGCCGCTGCCGGACCGGGTCGGGCGGGTCGGGTGCGCGTCCTTCTACCGGGCCGCGCAGGACGGGACGCTGGTGGGCGGCGACTTCTTCGACGTGCGGGAGGGGCCGTGCGGCGTGCGCGCGGTGATGGGTGACGTGCGGGGGCACGGGCTGGCCGCGGTCGCGACGGTGGTGTCGCTGCTGGGGGCGTTCCGGGAGGCCGCCCTGGACCAGCCGGACCTGGAGTCGGTGGCCGCCCGGCTGGACCGCCGGCTCGCGGCGGACACGGCGGACGCCCGGGACGGGGAGCTGTTCGCGACGGTCCTGCTGCTGGAGTTCGCGACGGACACGGCCGCGGTCCGGCTGGTGGCCTGCGGTCATCCGGTGCCGGTCCTGCTGCACGAGGGACGGGCCCGGGAGGTGACCGTCGCGCCCGGTCCGCCGCTGGGCATCGGGCTCCTGGGGGTCGATCCGCCGAAGGGGGCCACCGTGGCGCTCGGACCGGGCGACCGGCTGTTCCTGGCCTCCGACGGTGTGTGGGAGGCGCGGGACGGCACCGGCGCCTTCTATCCGCTGCCGCAGCGGCTGGCCGCCCTGTCCGGGACCCCGTCCGCCGAGCTGCCCGGCGCGGTGTGGGCGGACCTGGCCCGGCGGCGGTACGCGATCCGCGACGACGTCACCATGCTGGTGCTGACGCCTGGGCCGCCCGCCGGCTGACCCCGTCGTCCCCGCCGGTCAGCCCACGTCCCACAGGAAGCGGTGGGTGTGGATGCCGAAGTACGGGAAGGACCGGATCTCGCGGACGCCCTCGATGGGGCGCACCACGTCGTTGACGAAGTCGAGCAGCGCTTTCGGGCCGGGTGCGACCACCTCGGCGAAGAGGTCGAAACCGCCCGAGGTGAGCACCGAGTAGACGACCTCGGGGCGCTCGGCGAGGGTGTCGGCGACGCTCCGGGGGTCGCCGTCGACGCCGATGCCGAGCAGGGCCATGGCCTGTCCGCCCATGGCCATCGGGTCGGTGACGCCGACCACCTGGACCGTCTTGGAGTCCAGCAGCCGTTGCAGCCGCTGCCGGGCCGCCGAGGCGGACAGCCCGACCTTGGGGCCGAGGTCGGAGTAGGCGATACGGCCGTCGGTCTGGAGTTCGCGCAGGATGGCCCGGTCGATGTCGTCCATGTCCTTCATCCCGTCCGGCTCTCTTCCTCAGGCGGCCAGTTCGGCGAGCGCGGCGGCGAACACCTCGGTGTGGGTGTCGACGTCCCGCTCGGTGGTGTCCGGGCACATCAGCGCCATGTTGTGGAACGGGGTCAGCAGGATGCCCCGGTTGGCGAGGTAGAGGTGCAGGAAGTCCTCCAGCTCCGGGTCGGAGGCCGCCGCGGACTCGGTGCCGGTGCGGGGGGCCGGGGAGGTGAAGCGGTACTCGGTGCGGGCGCCGAGCCGGCTGACCGACCAGGGCAGCCGGTGCGCCTCGATCCCCGCCCGGACACCCGCCTCGAACCGCTCGGCCAGGGTCGCCATCCGGGCGAACGCCTCGTCGGTCAGCACGTGCTCCAGGGTGGCGCGGGTGGCCGCGACCGACAGCGCGTTGCCCGCGAGGGTGCCGCCGACGCCGCCCATGTCGACGAGATCCAGGTCGGTGCGGCCGAGCAGCCGGTCGGCGAGTTCGGCGGAGAGCCCGTAGGCGCCGGCCGGGATGCCGCCGCCGATCGCCTTGCCGATGGTGAGCAGGTCGGGTTCCAGGTCCCAGGCGGCCGTGCAGCCGCCGGGCCCGGCGGAGAAGGTGTGCGTCTCGTCGTTGATGAGCAGGGCGCCGTACCGCCGGGTCAGCTCGCGGACGCCGGTGAGGTAGCCGGGTTCGGGCAGCACGATGCCGATGTTGGTGAGGGCGGGCTCCATCAGTACGGCGGCGACGTCACCGTAGGCCAGTTCCCGCTCCAGCCCGGCGAGGTCGTTGAACTCGGCGACCCTGCTGGTCAGCGTCACGTCGCAGGGCGCGCCGACGTTGCCGGGGCGGGCGGTGCCGGTGCCGTCCGGGCCGGTGACGATCAGCGACTCGTCCACGCTGCCGTGGTAGCAGTAGCTGTTGACGAGGATCTTCGGCCGGCCGGTGACGGCCCGGGCGAGCCGGATCGCCCAGCGGTTGGCGTCGGTGGCGGTGAGGGAGAAGCTCCAGCGGGCCAGGCCGAAGCGCCGGGTCAGTTCGGCGCCGACCCACTCGGCGTCCTCGGTGGGCAGCATGGCGGTGGCCCCGCCCAGTTCGGCGTACCGGTGGTGCACCGCCTCGGTGACGGGGGCGGGTGAGTGGCCGGCCATCGCGCCGGTGTCGCCGAGGCAGAAGTCGATGTACGCGTGCCCGTCGATGTCGGTGACCCGGGCGCCGCGCGCTCCGGCCAGGTAGCGCGGAAAGGCACCGGCGGTCTTGTTCATCCAGGTCATCGGCACCCGGCCGAAGAGGTGGTCGGCGCGCGCGTACGCCGCCCGGGAGCGCGGGTTGCGGCGTTCGGCCTCGGCGCTCTCGCGGGCCAGAAGGGCGGGCAGACGCGTGCGGTCCATGGGACACCTCGACAGGGACGGGGAGGGAATGCCGCGAGCGTACGACGGAAACAATGCCGATCTCAAGGGCTGACACTCGATTCGATTGCCACCTTGCACGAATCGCGCGCGCCAGGTTCTCTCCCTACCCCGGACGGGTGACGCGTCCCCGTGCCTCGGCTGACGAACCGGCGCGCGGAATTCGAACGTCCCGCCTCAAACGCCAGGGCGCGCCACCCCTTCCGCCACATAGAAATATCTACAACCATGCATATGCCGGGTTGGCGTGCGAACGCACGAAGTGCCCGGTCGCGGTCGTTCCCTGCGCTCGGGCAGGCGAGCGAGGACATCCGGAGCAGTGCATGACGAACACGATGTGGACGCGGGGCGTGGAGTGGCTGGCGGCGGCGTCGGCCGACCCGCGCGCCTGCAAATGGGAATGGGACCACGGCGAGGGCGTCGCACTGCTGGAGGCAGGCCGCTTCTGGGACGTGCTGAGCGTCCCCGACCGGCTGGGACTGCTCACCCTGGACCTGCTGTGGCGGCCCGGCCTGCCGGTGCCGGGGCCGACGCTGGTGGACACGGCGGCGGGGCGGGTCGGGTTCTTCCTCCCCCCGGACCCGTCCGGCGGCTGGATCGGCGCCGGGCTGCGGTACGCGACCAAGGGCTCCTGGGTCACCGCACCGCCGCCCTACCGGCCCGCGCGCTCTCTGGAGTGGCTCGTGCCGCCCGACGGCACCGGCGCGCTGCACGCGCCCGGCGTCCTGGAGGAGGCGCTGCAACAGGCCAACGGCACGCTGGCGGTGCTCACGCCGCTGTGCGGGCAGTACCGGTAGCGGTTCAGAGGTGCCTGGCCTCGCGCCGGGCGCCGCGGGTGCGGCCGGAGAGGGCCGCCCACAGCGCGTCGGGCTCGGCGGGGACGGTCCGCCCCTGCGCCCGCCACTCCGCGACGAGCCCGGCGTAGATCGGCTCCCCGGTACGGTCCATCTGGCGCAGCCGGCGCATCCGGTCCATGCGCTCCATCCGGTCCATCCAGTCCAAGCGGTTCATGCCGGGGCAACGCCCGGGACCCGCCACCGGTACGCCTCCCGCCGCCCGCTCACCGGGTCGGGTGACTCCATCGCCCGAACGAGTCCTTCCACCCGTCGGACAAGCATGACGTCGGTCCGGGGCGTCCTGGGCCGGGGGCGCTTCGTCCGGCGCGCGCCGCGTGCCGGGCGCTCCTATGCTGAGGTGGTCCGGGCTCCGACGTCCGCCCCGCGCACGGTGTCGCCGTCCACGTGCTTGGAGTCAGCCCATGCCGCCCACGTCCGCACGCCTGCGCCGGGGAGCCGTGGTCGCCGTGCTGGCGGGAACGCTGTGCGCGCCGCTCACGGCAGGGCCCGTACCGGCCGCGTCCGTCGCCGTCCCGCCCGGCCCGTCGGCCTCGGAACCCGACGTCCGCGCCCTCTCCCCCGCCGTGACCCGCCAACTGGACACGACCGTACGGCGGGTGATGCGCGAGGCGCACGTGCCGGGCGTGACCGTCGGCATCTGGACGCCGGGCCGGGAGGGTTACGTCCGCTCGTTCGGCGTCGCCGACAAGGCGACCGGCCGGAGGATGACGCCGGACCTGTACACGCGCATCGGCAGCGAGACGAAGACGTTCACCGTGACAGCGCTGCTGCAACTCGTGGACCAGGGAAAGGTCGGCCTCGACGACACGATCGGCACGTACGTCGGCGGCGTGCCCGACGGCGACCGGATCACGCTGCGCCAGCTGGCCGGCATGCGCAGCGGGCTGTTCAACTACTCGGAGGACGACGACTTCATCAAGGCGCTGACCTCGGACCCCCGACGCCCCTTCACACCGCGGCAGTTGCTCGACTACGCCTTCAGGCATCCGGTGCTGTTCCCGCCGGGCGAGAAGTTCTTCTACAGCAACACGAATCTCATTCTGCTCGGCCTGGTCGTGGAGAAGGAGAGCGGTCAGCATCTCGGGGACTACATCCGGCGGCACATCCTCGGCCCGGCCGGCATGAGGCACACGCTCTTCCCGCGGGGCAGCGGGTTCCCCGCCCCGCACGCGCAGGGCTACACCGACCAGACGGCGAACGGGAAGGTCGCCGACGCGGCCGACTGGAACCCGTCCTGGGGCTGGGCCGCCGGGGCGATGATCTCCACACTGGACGACCTGCGCGTCTGGGCGCCCACGGTCGCCACCGGCGAACTGCCCGGCGGCGGACGCCTGATCAGCCCCGCCGCGCAGAAGCAGCGCCTGATCACCCCGGCGACCCCGATCCCGGGCACCGGATACGGGCTGGGCATCTTCGACGTACAGGGCTGGATCGGTCACAACGGCTCCCTGCCCGGCTACGAGTCGCTGACCGTCTACCTCCCGGCGACGCGCACGACCCTCGTCGTCCTCCTCAACACCGACATCAACCACCGCGGCCAGGAACCGAGCACACTGTTCGGCCGGGCGGTCACGCAGATCATCTCCCCGCGACACGTCTTCGACCTGCCGGCCGCACCGGCGGCCGGATAGGGCCGGGAGAGGCCCTGACCGGCCGGGCGGTGCGGCGGACATGGCTCCGCCGACGGCCTGGGGGGGGTGGCCGCCGGCGGAGACGCCGCGCCCGGGGCGGGGGGAAGGCCCTGGGCGACTCAGAGGTCGGATGCCCCGGAATCCGGGAAGTACGCAGCCGAACTCCGGCTGATTCCCAGGGCCGGTCCGGTCAGGCCCGGCACACCCCGACCCACCACCGGAACTCCCCCGGTGCCCGGCCGCCCGAGGCGCCCCCGTGCGCCCCCTTCGTCGCCGTACCGCCCCTCACTCCGCCCCGGCGGTCCCCCCGCGCCTCATCCCGGCCGCCGCCAGGGCCGCGCCCAGGACGCAGAGCGTGCCGGTGAGGACCGCGGCGGTGTGCAGGCCGTTCATGAAAGCCCGTGCGCTGCCCTCGGTCACGGCCGCCCGGAGGGGGTTCGGCATGGTGCCGGAGACGGGGGCCACCCCCATCGCCACCGCGTCCTTGGCCTCGGCCAGCTTTCCGGCCAGGGCCTGCGGCACGCCCGCGCCGGTCAGCTCGGTCCGCAGCGTGGCGCCGACGCGGGCGCTGATGACGGAGACCAGCACGGAGGTGCCGAGGGCACCGCCGATCTGGAGGGTGGTGGCCTGGAGTCCGCCGGCCACGCCGCCGTCCCGTACCGGCGCGTTGCCGACGATCGCGTCGGAGGAGGCGGAGAGCACCATGCCGACGCCGAGGCCGAGCGCGACGAACGGCGGCCACACGGTGGCGTACGAGGAGTCGCCGGACCAGCTGAGCATGGCGAAGCAGGCCGCCGCCTGGAGCAGCATGCCGAGCGGCATGCAGAGGCGGGCGCCGAAGCGCTCGGTCAGGGCGGCGCCGAGCGGGGAGGCGACGAGCGAGGCGAGGCTCAACGGGAGGGTGCGGACCCCGGCCTGTACCGGCGTCAGGCCGCGCACGTTCTGCAAGTAGAGCATGACGAAGAAGATCACGCCCAGCATGACGAAGAAGTTGAGGGCGGTGATGACCGTGCCGACCGTCAGGTCCCGGCTGCGGAAGAGCCGCATCGGCAGCAGCGGGTGCTGGATACGGGTCTCGTGGCGGCCGAAGACGACGAGGAGGAGCAGACCGGCGAGGATCGCGCCCCATGTGCCGGCCGACGCCCAGCCCCAGGTCTCGCCCTTGACGACACCGAAGACGACGCTCAGCAGGCCGAGGGCGAGCAGGACGACCCCGGTGACGTCGAAGCGGTGGTGTCCGGTCGGGTTCTTCGACTGCGGCAGCACGAACGCGCTGAAGGCGCAGGCGAGTACGCCGATGGGCAGGTTGATGTAGAACACCGACTCCCAGCTCACGTTCTCCACCAGCAGACCGCCGGCGATCGGGCCGAGGGCCGTGGAGACGGCCGAGACCATCGCCCAGATGCCCACCGCCATGCCGAACCTGCGCGGCGGGAACACCGCCCGCAGCAGGCCGAGGGTGTTGGGCATGAGCAGGCCGCCGAAGACTCCCTGGAGCGCGCGGAAGGCGACGACGCCCGTGATGGAGCCGGACAGGCCGATGGCGACGGAGGAGAGCGCGAACCCGGCGACGCCGGTGAGGTAGAAGGTGCGCCGGCCGAACCGGTCGCCGAGCTTGCCGCCGAGGATGAGGGTGGCGGCGAGGGCGAGCAGGTAGGCGTTGGTCACCCACTGCAACTGGGCGGTGGACGCGTGCAGTTCGCGGCCGATCTCGGGGTTGGCGATCGCGACGACGGAGCCGTCGAGCTGGACCATGAACAGGCCGAAGGCGACCGCGCAGAGGGTGAGCCAGGGGTTGGAGCGCCGCCGGGCGGCGGCGGTGTCCGGCGCCGTGGGCGGCGCGGAAGACGCCGGAGACGCGGGCACGGCGGAGTGATCCACGGAGGTGGACGGCATGGAGAAGCCTCGTCTGGTGCAGGGGTGTGGTGGTGACGGCGGAGAACACCCACGACGGCCCGCGCCCCGGGGGCGGCGACGGCACGCACAGGCACCGGCGCCGTAGGGGGCTACGGCTCAGTGGGCAGCGGAACGGAGCCCGCGCGTCAGTGAGTGCAGAGCGCCGAGGGCCGAGCCCAGGGCGTCCATCTCGCCCTCGGTCAGCGAGAGCAGTGCCTCCGTGAGATGGGAGACCTGGAGGGCGCGCACCTCACCGAGGCGGCGCCGGGCCACGGCCGTCGGATGCAGGCGGACGGCACGCTTGTCGGTGCTGTCCGGCCGGCGCTCCAGCAGCCCCTGCTCGGTGAGCTGGGAGACCAGCGCGCTGACGTTGTTGGGCTTCATCAGCAGGGCGTCGGCGGCCTCGCGGACCGTGGCGCCCTCGTGCTCGGCGACGTGGCGCAGCAGGTTGAGGTGGCCCTCGGGCGGCTTGGGGAGGGCGTAGTCGCGGGCGACCAGCCGGTCCAGGGCCCGGTGCAGCGCGGGCAGGGCGTCGGCGAGCGCCGGGGCGACGCGGTCGACGTCCCGCTGGGGAGCGCTGGATCCGGGCAGAGAGGACACGACCGCAACGATAGGTATGACTTCATACCCATGTCAAACAGGTATGAGGTCATAGGTATCCGCCGGGCGCCCCGGGACGGCATAAGCTCGGCAGATGGCGAAGTACTTCGACGTGCACCCCGAGAACCCGCAGCCGCGCAGCATCGGCCAGGTCGCCGACGCGGTCCGCTCGGGGGCGCTCATCGCATACCCGACCGACTCCTGCTACGCGCTCGGCTGCCGGCTGGGCAGCCGGGACGGCATCGACCGGATCCGCTCCATCCGCAGGCTGGACCACCGGCACCACTTCACCCTGATGTGCCGGGACTTCGCACAGCTCGGTCAGTTCGTCCGGGTGGACAACGACGTCTTCCGGGCCGTGAAGGCGTCCACGCCGGGCAGCTACACGTTCATCCTGCCGGCCACCCGCGAGGTGCCGCGGATGCTCCAGCACCCGAAGAAGAAGACCGTGGGCGTGCGCATCCCCGACCACGTGGTCACCCAGGCGCTGCTGGCGGAGCTGGGTGAGCCGCTGCTGTCCAGCACGCTGCTGCTGCCGGACGAGGAGGAGCCGCTGACCCAGGGCTGGGAGATCAAGGACCGGCTCGACCATGTGGTGGACGCCGTGGTCGACTCGGGTGACTGCGGTACCGAGCCGACGACGGTGGTCGACTTCTCGGGCGGCGAGGCGGAGATCGTCCGACGGGGCGCCGGGGACACCAGCCGCTTCGAGTGAGACCGGGGACACCGGTCGGAGCCGGGTGAGCGCCGGGCGTGCACGCAGCACCGCAGGCACCGCTCAAGCCACGTGAACACCAGCCGCCCACGCGAGCCCCGGGGACACCGTGCGGAGCCGTGCGACCTCCAGCCCCGACACCACACCAGCCGACACCGCCCCGCACGCGAGCACCCGGGGCACCGGGTGCGCCGGACCTGATCTTGCGTGGCAGCATGGCCGTAGCCGCGGCGCCGGGCGGGCACCCGCCGTCCGCGCCATCCCCGAGGGAGGGCCTTCTCACCATGACCGATGTCCAGGCGACCGCCGTCGACATCCCCACCGAGGACGGCGTCGCCGACGCCTACCTCGTCCATCCGGCCGACGGCCGCCCCCGTCCGGCCGTGCTCTTCTACCAGGACGCCTACGGTCTGCGGCCGTACCTGCGCTCGATGGCCGACCGGCTCGCCGGCGCCGGTTACACGGTGCTGGTGCCGAACGTGTTCTACCGCCTGGGCCGGGCGCCGGTCCTCCGGCTGCCCGAGTTCATCGACCCGGCCGCCGACCCGACCCTCTGGGAGCGGCTCGGTCCGATCGTGGCCGGGCTGACGCCGGACCAGGTCAGGCGAGACGCGGACGCCTACCTGCGGTGGCTGGCCGACAGCCCGGTGGCGGCCGACGGCCCGGCCGCGCTGACCGGCTACTGCATGGGCGCCCGGCTCGTGCTGTGGACCGCGGGCGCCCACCCGGACCGGGTCGCGGCGGGGGCCGGCTTCCACGGCGGGCGCCTCGCCACCGACGACCCGGACAGCCCGCACCTCCAGGCCCCGCACATCACCGCGGAGCTCTACTTCGGGCACGCCGACGAGGACCCGTCGCTGCCCCCGGAGCAGGTGGCGCGCTTCGAGGAGGCGTTGACCGCCGCCGGAGTGCGGCACACCTGCGAGGTGTACGCCGGTGCCCACCACGGCTACACCCAGGCGGACACCCCGGCCTACGACCAGGAGGCCGACGAGCGGCACTGGGCGGCGCTGCTCGGTCTGCTCAAGCGCACGTTCTGACGCTGTCCGCGCGCACGCTCCGACGCCGGGCCCGGCGTCGGAGCGGTGGCGGACGCCGGGCCGATCTTGTCCATGTCATTGACATGCACCCGTCTGAGCATGAGTCTGAGAGCGCTCTCAAAGAGGTACGGACCAAGTCCGTACGACCCCGACCCCACACGGAGGTGGAGAGTGCCTCACAGGCGCACCCGCCGCGCGCTTCCCCGGCGCGCGCTCCCCCTGGCCGCCGCCGCGGCGCTGCTCGGCGGACTGCTCGCCCTCGGCGCACCGGAGCGTGCCGACGCCGCCGTCCCCGACACCATCCCGCTGAAGATCACCAACAACTCGGGCCGTTCCGAGCCGCTGTACCTCTACGACCTCGGTACCCAGCTGTCCTCGGGACGGCAGGGCTGGGCCGACGCGAGCGGCGCCTTCCACGCCTGGCCGGCGGGCGGCAATCCGCCGACTCCCGCACCGGACGCGGCGATACCCGGCCCGGCCGCCGGGCAGTCCACGACCATCCGCATCCCCAAGTTCTCCGGCCGCATCTACTTCTCGTACGGCCAGAAGCTCGACTTCCGGCTCACCACCGGCGGCTTGGTGCAGCCGGCCGTCCAGAACCCCTCCGACCCCAACCGGAACATCCTCTTCAACTGGTCGGAGTACACGCTCAACGACTCCGGGCTGTGGCTCAACAGCACCCAGGTGGACATGTTCTCGGCGCCGTACGCGGTCGGGGTGCAGCGGGCCGACGGCAGCGTCAGCAGCACCGGGCACCTGAAGTCCGGCGGCTGGAACGGCTTCTTCAACGCGCTCCGCGCGCAGCCGGGGGGCTGGGCGGGGCTGATCCAGACCCGCTCCGACGGCACCGTGCTGCGCGCGCTGTCCCCGCTGTACGGCGTGGAGACCGGCGCGCTGCCGGCGAACGCGATGGACGACTACGTGAACCGGGTCTGGCAGAAGTACACGACCTCGACCCTGACCGTCACGCCGTTCGCGGACCAGCCGAACACCAAGTACTACGGCCGTGTCTCGGGCAACGTCATGAACTTCACCAACTCCTCCGGCGCGGTCGTCACCAGCTTCCAGAAGCCCGACGCGTCCAGCATCTTCGGTTGCCACAAGCTGCTCGACGCGCCCAACGACCAGGTCCGCGGCCCCATCTCCCGTACGCTGTGCGCCGGTTTCAACCGGTCGACCCTGCTGGTGAACCCCAGCCAGCCGGACACCACGACGGCGAACTTCTACCGGGACGCGGTGACCAACCACTACGCGCGCGCGATCCACGCGCAGATGGCCGACGGGAAGGCGTACGCGTTCGCCTTCGACGACGTCGGCAACCAGGAGTCCCTGGTGCACGACGGCAATCCGCAGCAGGCGTATCTGACGCTGGATCCGCTGAGCTGACACGCGAGCGGTCCCGCACCCGGACGGCCGGGTGCGGGACCGCTGTCAGCAGGGCCGGCTCAGCCGGTCGTCAGGGCCGTGTCGTCCACGACGAAGCTGGTCTGGAGGGAGGAGTCCTCCACGCCGTTGAACTTCAGCGTGACCGTGGAGCCCGCCAGCGAGGACAGGTCGAAGGTCTTCTGGGTGTAGCCGGAGGCCGCGTTCAGGTTCGAGTAGGTCGCGAGGGTCTTCGAACCGGCGGTCACCGTCAGCTTGTCGTAGGCGGTGCTGCCGGACTCCGCGGTGTCGACGTGCAGGTAGAAGGTCAGGGTCGCCTTGCAGCCCGCGGGGATCGTCACCGACTGGGAGACGCTGTCGGTGTGCGAGGAGCCGTACCCGTCCAGCCACGCCTTGTAGGAGCCGCTGTGGGCCGCCTCGCCGCTGTCGGTGGTGATGACGCCGCTCGTCGAGGTCCAGCCGGTGCTGCCCGACTCGAAGCCGGGGTTGCTCAGCAGCTGGGTGGAGGTGCAGCCGCCGCCGGTCGCGCTGACCGTCCAGCCGAAGGTGGCGGTGCCGGTCGCGCCGGTGGAGTCGGTCACCGTGACGGTGGTGCTGGAGGTGCCCGCCGTGGTGGGCGTCCCCGAGATCAGACCGGTCGAGCTGTTGATCGACAGGCCGGCGGGCAGACCGGAGGCGCTGTAGGTCAGCGCGCCGCTGTTGGTGCTGCTCGCCTGGATCTGGAGGTTCACGGCAGTGCCGACGGTGGCGGACTGGCTGCCCGGGTTGGTGACCGTCACCCCGCTGCTCGGCGGGTTGATGTGGCTGCCGACGTTGATGCCGGCGAACGCGTTGCCCACCCCGGCGTACTGCGTGGAGTTGGTGCCGTACAGCGCGGCTGCCGCGTTGAGGGCGGCGGTGCGGGCGCCGGCGTAGTTGGTGCTGGACGTCATGTACGTCGTCAGCGCCTTGTACCAGATCTTCAGCGCGGCGTCGCGGCCGATGCCGGTGACGGCGACGCCGTCGGAGGTCGGGCTGTTGTAGGTCACGCCGTTGATGACCTTGGTGCCGCTGCCCTCGGACAGCAGGTAGAACATGTGGTTCGCCGGGCCCGAGGAGTAGTGCACGTCCAGGTTGCCGACGCCGGAGTACCAGCTGTCCGCCGAACCGCCGTCCTTGCTCGGCTTGTCCATGTACCGCAGCGGCGAGCCGTCGCCGTTGATGTCGATCTTCTCGCCGATGAGGTAGTCGCCGACGTCCTTGGAGTTGTTCGCGTAGAACTCCACGCCGGTGCCGAAGATGTCGCTGGTCGCCTCGTTCAGGCCGCCCGACTCACCGCTGTACTCCAGGCCGGCGGTGTTGGAGGTGACGCCGTGGCTCATCTCGTGGCCGGCCACGTCCAGCGAGGTCAGGGCGTGGGTGTTGCCCGAGCCGTCGCCGTAGGTCATGCAGAAGCAGCTGTCGTCCCAGAAGGCGTTGACGTAGCCGCTGCTGTAGTGGACGCGGCTGTAGGCGGCGACGCCGTCGTTGCGGATGCCGCTGCGCCCGAAGGTGTTCTTGTAGAAGTCCCAGGTCTCCTGCGCGCCGTAGGCGGCGTCGGCGCCGGCGGTCTGGGTGTTGGAGCCGGTTCCGTCGCCCCAGACGTCGTCGGCGTCGGTCATCAGGGTGCCGGTGCCGGAGGTGCCCCGGTTGAGGTTGTACGTCTTGTGACCGCCGCGCGTGGTGTCGTACAGCTGGTACGTCGAGCCCGACAGCGTGGTGTTCAGGGTGACGGTGCCGCTGTACTGGGTGTTGCCGGTGCCGGTCTTGACCGCCTGGTACCGGTACAGCTCCTTGCCGGTGGTGGCGTCGGTGATGACGTGCAACTGGCTGGGCGTGCCGTCGTCCTGGAGTCCGCCGACCACGGTCTCCCAGGCGAGCTTCAGGGTGCCGCCACCGGCCCAGATCACCTTGCGGGCGCTGTCGGTGGTGGGCTTCTCGGCGCGCAGGGTCTTCGCGGCCTTCAGTGCCGTGGTCGCGGCGGCGGCCTTGCTGACGGTCGCGGTGGTGGAACGCACCTTGATCGTGCGCTTGTTGTTGAAGGTGGTGCTCACGGTCCCCTTGGCCAGCGAGGCGGGCGGGGTGTGCACGACGAGGTCGCCGCCGAGGACGGGTAGCCCGGCGTACGTGCGCTCGTACCGCGTGTGCAGGGTGCCGTCGTTGTCCTTGACGACGTCCCTGACGACCAGCTTCTCCTGGGCGCCGAGGCCGAGGGCGCGGGCGGTCGTGGTGGTCTGCTGCTGGGCGCTCTTGATCAGCGCCTGGTGCTGGGCCGGGCTGAGCTTGGCCTCCAGACCGCCGGCGCGCAGCGGGCTGGGGTGGACGGCGGCCGGTGCGGCGGTCGCCGGAACCGCCTGGAGGCCGACGGCGAGGAAGGCCGCGGTGGAGACCAGGGCGGCTCCGACCGTGGCCCGCTTGTGGGGAAGGGATCTGTGGGGTCTCACTCGTACTCCTCCTGCTGCGACCGCCGGTCGGCGGCCGGTGACAGACGGGCAGACGGGGCTGCTGCCCGGGGTGAGCTGAGCTGTGCGGGGCCGTGATCCAGAAACGGGTGGGGTGGATCGGCGTGCTGAGGGAGCTTGACAGCATTGACCGAGCCATGTCACCTCGTGGCGGGTCAATCGAGGGTTTTCCCTATCGGCCCGCGAGCGCGAACAGGGAGGTGGCACAGGGGCCTTGGGGCATGGGTCGGGGGCGGCGGAATCCATGCCCTGGCTGAAGCGAGGGGCACGATCCTGACCGATCCGGCCACGGCGCCCGCGTCGGCGGCGCACCCCCCGCACCCGGCCCGCGTCCGGAACCACTGGCTCGGCGGCACGGACACCTGCCCGGTCGACGCGCGGGCCGGCGACGCGTACGCCGCCGTCTTCCCCGGCATCGCCGCCATCGCCCGCGGCAGCCGCGCCGTCCTGCGCCGCACCATCACCCACCGGGTCCGCGAGGCGGGCGTCCGGCAGTTCCTGGACGTCGGCACCGGCCTGCCGACCGCCGGGAACACCCATGAGGTCGCCCAGCGGCTCGCACCCGAGTCACGGATTGTGTACGTCGGCGACGACCCGATGCTCCCGGCCCCCGCCCGGACGCTGCTGCGCTCCTCCCCGAGGGCTCGACCCGCCTGCGTCGACGCCGACGCCACCGACCCGGACCGCGTCCTCGCCGCCACCGCGAAGACGCTGGACCCGGCCCGGCCGACCGGGCTCGTCCCCGGCGACGTCCTGGGCCATGTCGCCGGCCACGACCAGGCCCGCTCCATCGTCGACCGGCTGATGGCCGCCCTGCCACCGGGCAGCCACCTCTGCGTCGACGCCGGGTCGTCGGGCATCGACCCGGCCTTCGAGCAGGCCCAGTGAGGTCTAGCCGTGCCCCCCGGCACCGGCGCTGTCACAGGCGCACGGTCAGCTCCACGGCCACCTCGTCGCCCACCGCGAGCCCTTCCGGCGTGCGCACCGCCTTCTTCAGCGGGAGCAGGTACGTGCCGTCCTTCGGGAAGAGCGAGGTGGCGAAGTCGGTTCCGCCGATCCTGGCCGTGACGGGGATCGCGCCCCAGCCGTAGGTGGCCTGGGCGGCCACCTCGCCGATGTCCGCGGATTCCTGGTCGGGCACGGCGACGAAGTAGTACGGCGACGGTCCCCGCCACTCGACGACCCGGCCGGCGAAGGAGAGTTCCATGCGATCCGTTTCCGTTCGAGAGGAGGGTGCGCGCCGTCGCGCAGAGCGTAGCGTGTCCCGAACCGGCCCAGGCGCCGGGCGTGTTGGGCAAGACCCCGGCATCCGGCCGCTGACCGGCACGTTGTTACCGTGCACCGCGTGTCTGACTCCTCACGCGATACCGCACAGGGCGCCGGCTGGGGCGCGGCCGAACCCGGCACCTACAAGCGGCTGATGCCCGACCACGTCGAGAAGCTGTCGTGGCTGGACCCCCGCGTCCTGTGGGCCGCCCGCAACGGCGTGCTGGCGTCCTGGTTCGGCGACCCGACCGGCCGTACCCGCAGCCGCTGGGTGGCCGCGCGGGCGATGGCGGGAGCGCCCGCGGACAAGGTGGTCCGGCGGGACGTACCGGAACGGTTCTCCTTCCTGGTCATCGGGGACACGGGCGAGGGGGGCGACTCGCAGTACGCCGTCGTGCCGGGGCTGCTGAAGGCGGGCCGGGACACCGACTTCGCGGTGATCGCCAGCGATGTCATCTATCCCGTCGGCAGCGCCGACGACTACGGCGACAAGTTCTTCCGGCCGTACCAGGACTACCCCGCGCCGATCTACGCGATCCCCGGCAACCACGACTGGTACGAGGACCTCGGCGCCTTCATGCGGGTCTTCTGCGCCGACACCCCGCCGCCCGGCCCGGAGCCCCGGCCCCGCCCCCTCACCCGCGCCTGGTGGCGCTCCCTGCTGTGGCACCGGGCGCGCCCCGCCGACGAGCAACGGCTGGCCGCGGCACGCGCGTTGCGCTCGGCACCGGGCCAACAGGCCGTACAGCCGGGCCCGTACTGGGCGATCGACGCGGGACCGGTGCGGATCGTCGGCATCGACACCGGTCTGCTGGGCACGGTCGACGCCGAACAGGGCGCCTGGCTGCGGGAGATATCGCGGGGGCCCCGGCCGAAGATCCTCGTCACCGGATCGCCGTTGTACGTCGACGGGGAGCACCACCCCTGCCCCATCGAGGGCGGCGGCACGGTGGACGAGATCGTCCGGGCTCCCGGGCACCGCTACGTGGCCGCGATCGGCGGTGACATCCACAACTACCAGCGGTATCCGGTCGACGTGGACGGCCGTACGATCCAGTACGTCGTCGCGGGCGGCGGCGGCGCGTTCATGCACGCCACGCACACCATCCCGCGCGTCTCGGTCGGTGGTGTCACCGAGGACGCGTTCCGCTGCTACCCGCTGCGCGGTGACTCGCTCGCCTTCTACAGCCGCCTGTACGGCCGCAGGCTCCGGCTGCGCCGCTTCTTCACCCTCACCGAGGCTCAGGCGACGGCCGTGGTCGCCGAACGGCTCGGCATCGAGCCGGCCCGCGCACCCGGCCCGGACGTCCGGGTCACCCGCCGTGCCCGCCTGGTCGCGAGCCTCCTCGGGGCCGGCCGCCGCCCCGGCCGGCCCGCCCGGTTCCGGCTGCCCGTCCGGAAGATCTACACCCAGCTGTTCTCACCGTCCTCCACCACCTACAGCCCGCCCTTCTTCAAGTGCTTCCTGCGGCTGGACGTCGGTCCGGACGCGGTCCGGCTGCGCTGCTTCGCCGCGACCGGCAACCGCCCGCAGGAGGTCGACCCGCCGGTCGAGGACGAGGTCGTCATCCCGCTGTCCCCGCCGGCGTGATCAAGGGGCCGGCCGAACTGATCACACGGTTGTCACACTCGCCTGCGAGAATCGGTGCGGAGCCGACGTACGACCGCTGGAGGAGCCCGTGCCGTCCACCCCTCGCCCGTTGCGCAAGCTGGGCTTCCTCACCATCGGCCTGTTCGACCCGGCCGACCCGGGCCGGGGCCACGAGTCCACCCTGGAGATCATCGAGCTGGGCGAGCGGCTCGGCTTCGACAGCGCCTGGGTCCGCCACCGGCACCTCCAGTACGGCATATCGTCCCCGGTCGCCGTGCTGGCCGCCGCCTCGCAGCGCACCCGCCGGATCGCGCTGGGCACCGCGGTGACACCGCTCGGCTGGGAGAACCCGCTGCGGCTCGCCGAGGACCTCGCGACGGTGGACGTGCTGTCCGGCGGCCGGCTGAACCCGGGCGTCAGCGTGGGCCCGCCCCTGCACTACGACCAGGTCAAGGACGCCCTCTACCCGGACACCGCCGACGCGGAGGACTTCTCCTACGAGCGCGTGCGGCGGCTGCTGGACCTGGTGCGCGGCAAGCCCGCCACCGACTTCAGCGGGGTGGAGGGGATCGAGGTCTTCAGCGATGTCGTCCAGCCGCACTCCCCCGGGCTCGGCCGGCGGATGTGGTACGGCGGCGGCAGCCTCGGCTCGGCGCGCTGGGCGGGCGAGCACGGCATGAACTTCCTGACGAGCAGCGTCGTCAAGGCGGAGAGCCCCGAGGCGCCGCTGGACTTCGCGGAGATCCAGCTCTCCCACATCCGCGCGTTCCGCGCCCACCACCCGGACGGGGAGGCGGCCCGCGTCTCCCAGGGTCTGGTGGTGATCCCCACCGACTCGGCGACACCGCGGCAGCGCGCCAAGTACGAGGCCTACGCCGCCGGGCGCCTGCCCCGCACGACCTCCCCGCAGGGCCCGGCGCGACTGCTGTTCGCGCCGGACCTGGTCGGCACCTCCGCGGAGCTGGCCGAACGGCTGCACGCGCACGCCGCGTTCCGCGAGGTCGACGAGGTGGCGTTCGCGCTGCCGTTCACGTTCGAGCACGAGGACTACGTGCAGATCCTCACCGACATGGCGACGCGGCTGGGTCCGGCGCTGGGGTGGCGGCCCGCCGGCTGAGTCACCAGCGGCCCGCTTCCGTGCCGGTGACCGGTTCGGAGGGCCGCCCGTCCACCCCGACCGGCACCTCGCCGTGGAGCATCACCCGGTGCATGACCCGCGGGGAGCCCACGTGCGCGTGGTCGCTGGGGGCCAGGTGCATGGTGGCCCGGTTGTCCCAGAAGGCGACGCTGCCGGGCTCCCAGCGGAAGCGGACCGTGTACTCGGGGCGCACGGCCTGCTCCACCAGCATCTGAAGCAGCGCCGCGCTCTCCGGCCGGGAGACGTCCGTGATCTGCTCGACGTAGTAGCCGTTCACGAACAGCACCCGCTCCCCGGTCTCCGGATGCACCCGGACCAGCGGGTGCACGGAGGCGACCTGGTGGTCCAGCAGATGGCGGACGTAGGCGTCGTCGCCGGGCCGGGGCTGGTAGCCGACGCCGAGCCGGTGCTCGGCGCGCAGGCCGTCGACGAAGGCGCGGACCGGGGCGGACAGTCCCGCGTAGGCGGCGGCCAGGTTGGCCCAGGTGGTGTCGCCGCCGTAGGGCGGGACGGCCTCGGCGCGCAGGATGGTCGCGGCCGGCGGATCGACGCGGGCCCCGTGGTCGCAGTGCCAGCCGCGCAGCAGGGTGTGCCGGCGCCGGCCCAGCCACTCGTCGTGGTCCATGCCGTACCGCCCGCCCAGTTCCAGCCGGTCGGCGGTGGTCTCGATCTCGGGGAAGCCGGGCGGCGAGTGCGGTCCGCGGCGCGGGAGCACGACGGGCTCGCCGAAGCGGCGCGCGAACGCGATGTGCCCGGCGTGGTCGAGCCGCTGGCCGCGGAAGAACACCACCTTCCAGCGCAGCACCGCGTCCCTGATGAGCGCGGTCACCGCGTCGTCCAGCGGCTCGGCGAGATCGACGCCGGTGATCTCGGCGCCGATGTGCCCGGCGACCGGCCGCACCTCCACGCCCGGGACGTGCCCCGTGCCGTCCGCGGTCGCCCTGTCCGTCGTCATGCGCCCTCCGGTGCTCGTCCGTATCCGCTACCGGGGAGATCGTGACACTCTCTGCCCCGGCACGGCGAACTCCCGTATCACCGTGTTCCGGAACACGGCCGTGCCGCCGACGCTGAACAGGGCCAGGCGGTCGTCGACCAGGTAGGGGAACACCTCGGCGGAGTGCACGTACCGGCCGTCGTCCACGAACATCTCGACGGACGTGCGGTCCACGAGGATCCGCAGCCGCACCCGGCCGGCGGACCGGTCGAACGGGGTGCGGCTCTCCTGCCGGGTACCGCCGGCGTCGGGGTTGACCGTGCCGCGCCGGTTGAGGAAGGCGTAGTCGCCGTACACCCCGGCGTCGATGTGTCGTACGCCGTCCGGGGAACGGCGCACCTGGACGCCGGCGCCCGTGAGTTCGGACCAGGTGATCTCGGTGGTCAGCTCGTACGAGATGCCGGTGTGGTCGAGCGTGCGGGTGCCGTCGACCGTCAGGTCGCCGAGGCGCACGGTCCGGGAGACGTAGGCGTCGAGCGCGGGGACCGGGCGGGAGGCGAGGTGGTAGCCGCCGGAGGCGGTCTTCCTCAGGGTGATCTCGCGGACGATCGAGTCGGTGCCGTTGAAGCCGTCCGCGTCGATGGTGGGTGCGGTGTGCGCGTAGGCCCAGTTGTTCAGCCAGCCGAGGGCGTGGCGGGTGGCCGGGTCCACCGTGCCGTCCGGGTTCCGCTTCTCGAAGGTGACGGCCGCGTACCAGTCCCAGCCGTGGTCGAGCCACTGCGGGTCGGCGGAGTCGGCGGTGAACGCCGCGCCGTCGAACGAACCGGTCCAGTAGGCGTAGGTGGCGGGCTGCCCGGAGCCGGTGCCGTCCGCGCTCACGCCCAGCACCCACTTCACGGCGCCGTCGTCGGCGGTGATGCGGAACAGGTCGGGGCATTCGAGGACGCCGAGGCCGTCCTTGACGAAAGCGCCCGCGTACGTCCAGGACCTGAGGTCCGCCGAATGGTAGAAGCCGACCTTGTTCCGTTCGGCGAGGGCCATCACCCAGCGGTCGCGGTCGTCGTCGCGGATCACCTTGGGGTCGCGGAAGTCGAGGACGCCCGGGTTGGCGAGAACGGGGTCGGTGCCGTGGTTCGTGAACGTGCGGCCGCCGTCCGTCGAGTAGTACAGGAACTGCTCCTGGTGGTCGGTGCCGCCGCCGGGTGACATCGTGACGACGGCGACGACCGCGCCCGCGCCGAAGCCGGCCGTGCCCGCGGTGTCGACCACCGCCGAGCCCGACCACACGTCGCCGTTGACGGTGGTGTCCTTGGGGACGGCGATGCCCCGGTCGGTGAAGGAGACGAGGTCGGTGCTGGTGGCCAGCCGCCACGCGGTGCCCTCCACACCGTCCAGGTAGTCGGCGTTGTAGAGGTAGTAGCAGTGGTACTCGCCGTCGATCCAGACCGGGCGCTGCGGGTCGTTCTTCCACTGGTCGGGCACGGTGAAGTGGTAGTCGGCGCGGTACCGCGCGCATCCGGCCGCCGGCCCGGGCCGCGGCCTCGCCCCGGCGGGCGCCGCGGGCAGCAGCGCCGCGCCGGCTCCGGCGGCCGTGGAGGCGAACAGGGCCCTTCTGCTCAGACCACGCATCTCTCGGTGTCCCCTTCCTGACGGGTCATCGGCTCAAGGGACTGTAGACCTAACTCGTTAAAGGTCAAGTGTTCCCGCGCCTTGACACGGATGTGACGCGCTTTTCATCATCGTGGGCATCACTCCTCGACTAACACGAGTTAGGCACGCTTGGATGACCGACTCGCTCTTCTCCCGCCGCGCCCTGCTGCGGTACGGCGCCTACGGCGCGGGAGCCGCCGCGCTCGCCGGCACCGCCGCGAGCTGGGACCGGCTCACCGGAGCCGACATCCCGGGCCGCGACGACGGCTCCCTGGTCGTCGCCACCCTGGGTTCCGCGTTCTCCCCGGCCGGGGTCCGCGCCCTGGTCGACGGCTTCCGCCGGCTGCACCCCGACATCAAGGTCCGCGTCAACGCGGTGCAGGCCGTGGACTGGTCGGACTTCTTCGCCAAGATCCTCACGCAGATCGCGGCGGGCACCGCGCCCGACCTGGTCTACGTGGCCACCGAGGGCGTGCAGTTGTTCGCCCGCCACCTGGGCGTGCCCCTGGACCGCTGGGTGCGGCGGGACGCGGCCGAACTGCGGGAGTACTTCGCCGACGTCCACCCCTCACTGGTGGAGTCGATGATGTACGAGGGCAGCCTGTACCAGCTCCCGATCGAGTTCAACGCCGCCGACATGTACCTCAACACCCAGGTGCTGCGGCGCGCCGGCGCGGAGTTCCCGGCCGGCGACTGGACGCGGGACGACTTCACCGCGCTGCTGCGCCGGATGAAGAAGGCGAGCGACTCCCACTTCACCCCGTACTTCTGGACCAACCGGCTGTGGGGCGGGGTGGTCCCCTGGCTGTTCGCGAACGGCACCAACCTGCTCGCCGAGTCCAAGGCGCCAGGCGGCTCCTGGCTGTGGGACGCCTTCTACCCGGCGGACCGGCGGCGGGGCCGCGGGGGCGGCTTCCGCTGGACGACCCCGCAGGTGACGGACGACCGGGTGGTGGAGGCGTACGACTACCTCGCCTCCCTGGTCCACGACGGGCTGTGCACCCGGCCCGAGGGCGGCAACGGCCAGAACCTCATCGGCGTGTTCTCCACCGGCCGGGTGGGGGTCACCCCGGCCGGCGGCTTCTGGGCGGGCGGTCTGCATCTGGCCGGGATGCGCGCCGACGGCTTCGACGTCCAGTACTTCCCGCGCCGGCACACCCAGCGCCACCAGTTCGGCGCGGCCGGCTACGCGCTGCTGCGCACCTCGAAGAAGCAGGACGCGGCCTGGGAGTTCATCAAGTACTCGGCCCGCCGCGACACCCTGAGCAAGCTGTTCACCACCAACCAGACCACCCCGGCCCGCCGTTCGATGCTGACCGCGGACCGCTACCGGGAGACCGGCCCGGCGCACTGGCGGGTCTTCTACGACACCCTCGACCGGTTCCCCGACACCGGGCCCATCCCGGCCCCGCCGCAGGTCGCCGAGGTGACCCAGGTGCTGCTGAAGCACACCGGGACGGCGCTGTCGAGCCCGGGTTCGGTCGAGCCGGCGCTGCGCCGGATGCAGGGCGATCTGGAGAAGGCCATGGAGCGTGACGTATGACGGACACCCGGATCTCCTCCGTGCGGCCGCGGGCCGCGAGCCCGGCCGCGCGGGCCGTGCGCCCGGGAGCGCGTGAGCGGGGGACGCGGCTGCTGGCGGCGGTGTTCCTGGCGCCGACCGTGGTCGGGATCGTGGTCTTCACGGTCGTACCGATCGTCGGTTCGGTCGTGCTGAGCCTCTTCCACTGGAACGTGATCGACTCGCCCGGTTTCGCCGGTACGGCCAACTACCGGGAGGTGTTCGGCGACACGACCGTTCTGGTGTCCTTCCGCAACACCCTCGTCTTCATGGTCTTCGCGGTCGCCGCGCAGCTCCTGATCGCGCTGGCGCTCGCGCTGACGCTGAACGGCCGGATGCCCACGTGGCTGCGGTCGGTGTTCCGCTCGGCGTTCTTCTTCCCGCTCGTGCTGTCCGCCGCGTCCATCTCGGTGGTGATGAAGTACCTGTTCAACCAGGACTTCGGAGTGGTCAACTGGCTGATCGGCCTGTTCGGGATCGCTCCCGTGCCCTGGCTGACCTCCGAGCACGGCGCGATGGCCACGGTGGTCATCGTGTACGTGTGGCAGCAGTTCGGGTTCTCCTTCCTGCTGTTCGTCGGCGGACTGAACAACATCCCCAAGGAGATCCACGAGGCCGCCGCGCTCGACGGCGCGACCGGCCCGCGCAAGCACCTCGCCATCACCCTGCCGCTGCTCTCCCCCACCCTGCTGGTGGCCTCGGTGGTCGGCATCATCAACGCGCTCCAGGTCTTCGAGCAGCCGTACGTCCTCACCGACGGCGGGCCCGGCGACTCCACCCGCACGGTCGTGATGGTCATCTACGAGAAGGCCTTCGAGCAACTGCGGTTCGGCGAGGCGTCCGCGGTGGGCGTGCTGCTGTTCGTGCTGATCATGGCGGTCACCGCCCTCCAGTTCCGGCTCAGCCGGCGTTTCGTCCACTACCAGTGAGCCGGGTGAGTCCCATGAGCCAAGCAATTCCGACCCTCAGCCGTGCCCGGTACGCGCTCGGACCGTGGGCGCGGATCGCCGGGCTGGCGGTGTGCGCGCTGCTGACCCTCGGGCCGGTCGTGTGGACCGTGTCCACCTCGCTGCGCACTCCGGCGGAGTCGTTCGACCTGCCGCCGCAGATCATTCCCGCGCATCCCAGCGCCGCCGCCTACCACGGTGTGTTCGAGCAGATCGACGTGTGGCTGCTCGCGCTGAACTCGACGCTCGTGACCGCGTTGATCGCGGTCGGCCAGATGATCACCGCGGGGCTCGCCGGCTACGCCTTCGCCCGGCTCGACTTCCGTTTCAAGAAGCCGCTGTTCGGTCTGGTCCTGGCGACCATGATGGTCCCCTTGCAGGTCACGATCGTCCCGGTGTTCCTGGTGCTCAAGTCGATGGGCCTGACCGACACCCTGCTCGGTCTGATCGTTCCGGCGTTCCCGACGGCGTTCGGCACCTTCCTGATGCGCCAGTACTTCCTCGGCATGCCGAAGGACCTGGGCGAGGCGGCGATGCTGGACGGCGCCGGGCCCTGGCGGATCTTCCGGTCGGTGTACGCCCCGCTGGCCCGGCCGGGCCTCGCGATCGTCGGTGTGCTCGCCTTCAACTACCACTGGAACGAGTTCTTCCGCCCGCTCATCCTGGAGACCTCCGGCCAGAACTACACCCTTCCGCTGGGGCTGGTCTCCCTCCAGGGCAACCTCGGCACCGGTTCCATCTCGGTGGTCCTCGCGGGTGTCGTCCTCTCCATGATCCCCGCCGTCGCCGTGTTCGTCGTCGGCCAGCGCCCTCTCCGCGAGGGCATCACCTCCGCAGGAGTCAACCGTTGAGCCCCGCCGCTCCCGCCCCGGACCCGGACGCCCCCCGCTTCCGGGTCCGCCCGCCCGCCCACTGGATCAACGACCCCAACGGCCCCTTCCGCTGGCGTGGCCGTCACCACCTCTTCTACCAGTACAACCCGGCCGCCCCGGTGCACGCCGACATCCACTGGGGCCACGCCTCCAGCCCCGACCTGGTCCGCTGGGAGCACCACCCGATCGCCCTCACCCCGACGCCCGGCGGCCCCGACGAGGCCGGCTGCTGGTCGGGCTGCGTGGTGGACGACGGCGGTGTGCCCACGGCGGTGTACACCGGCGTCGACCACGCCCACACCGGGCTCGGCACCATCTGCCTGGCCCGCGCCGCCGACCCGGCCGACGACCGGCTGCTGACCTGGCGGCCCCTGCCCGTCCCGGTGGTCCCGGGGCCGCCCCCCGGACTCGACGTGGTGATGTTCCGCGACCCGTTCGTCTTCCGGCACGCCGGCCGCCGCTGGGCCCTGGTCGGGGCCGGCCACGCCGACGGCACCCCGTCGGTGCTGCTGTACGACTGCGACGAGCTGACCGACTGGCGGTTCGCGGGTGTCCTGCTGGACGGCCACGACCCCGTCGCGGCCGGCGCGTTCGGCGACAAGGCGGTCGGCTGGGAGTGCCCGCAGCTCTTCGAGACGTCCGGCGGCGACCACGTCCTGGTGGTGTCCCTGTGGGACGGGAATCCCCGGACCACCGGCTGTCTGACGGGCCGGCTGACGCCGGGAGCGCAGCCCCGGTTCGTGCCCCGCACCGGCGGCCGGCTCGACCACGGCCGGGACTTCTACGCTCCCGCCGTCCTCCAGGAGCCGGGCCGGGCGCTGATGTGGGGCTGGTCGTGGGAGGCGCGGGACGAGGCGGCGGTGCTGGCGGCCGGCTGGGCGGGCACGCTCACCGCGCCGCGGGTCGTCGACGCCGGTCCCGACGGCACCCTGCGGGTCGCACCGGCCCCGGAGCTCGAACTCCTGCGTGCCGACGCGCCGTTCGCGACCGGGCCGGGCCGGGCGGTGCCGCTTCCGCCGGCGTACGACCTGACGGTGACGGCGTACGGCGCCACCACCGTCACGCTGCTGCGGTCGGCGGAGCGGGCGCTGACGCTCCGGCTGGACCCGGACGCCGGCACCGTCGTCCTGGACCGCTCCGGGTGGCCCCGCGAGGGCGTCGGGGGATCGGCTCCGGTGACGGTGGAAGTGCCGCCGGGGCCGGGACTCTCCGTGCGCGTACTGGCCGACGGTTCGCTGCTCGAACTGTTCGTGGCGGACCGGGCGACGGTGACCGAGCGGGTCTACCACCAGCCGGGCGACGTCGCCGAGCTGCTGGTCGAGGGGGACGCCGGGGTCAGCGCGTGGGAGCAGGTCCCACCGAGGCGCGGCTGACCACGGGACAGGCCAGCCGCCGCACGGTGGCGGGCGGGGTGCGGCCGGTGTCGATGGCGTCGAGCAGCAGCCGGGCCGCGGCCTCGCCCATCGCCCGGTGCGGCAGCGCGACGGTGGTGAGGGCCGGGGTGAGGAAGGCGGCCATGTGTTCCTGGTCGTCGTAGCCGACCACCGACAGCTCGCCGGGTACGGCGATCCCGAGCCGGGTCGCGGCGTGCAGGACGCCCGCCGCGACCCGGTCGTTGTAGCAGAAGATCCCGGTGGGCCGGTGGTGCGCGGGGGTGCCGTCGAGCAGCCGGGTGGCTCCCTCGTAGCCGCCGGTGATCTCGCCGCCGGTGCGCACGACCCACTCCTTGGGCACGGTGATGCCCTCGGCGCGCAGCGCGTCCCTGAAGCCGCGCAGCCGTTCCACCGAGGCGATGTCGTCCTGCCCGCCGACCAGGGCCACCCTGCGGTGCCCGGCCTCCAGGAGCAGGCGTGCGGCGGTCCGGCCGCCGGCCCGTTCGGCGGGGATGACGGCGGGCAGCGAGTCGTCCTCGGGCAGGCAGTTGGCGAGCACGGAGTGGGTGCGGTGCAGGCCCTCGGGGACCCGGACCCGGCGCAGGGACATCGCGGCGTAGATGATGCCGTCCACGCGCCGGTCGAGGAGTTCGGCGACGGCCGCGTCCTCCTTGGCCCGGTCGCCGCCGGAATCCACGGTGAGGACGAGGTGGTCACTGCCCCAGGCGGTCTCCATGGCCCCGCGCAACAGCCGGCCGGCGAACGGGGACGTGGCGATCTCGTCGGTGACCAGGCCGATCACGGCCGTACGGCGACGGCGCAGGCCGCGGGCGACCGGGTCGGGCCGGTAGCCGAGCTGTGCGGCGGCCTGCCGGATGCGTTCCTGGGTGGCGGGTGAGAGGTTGCCCTCGGCGCGGCCGTTGAAGACGAAGGAGACGGCGGTGTGGGAGACGCCGGCGAGCCGGGCGACGTCCCGCGAGGTGGGCCGTCCGCCGCCCACGCCGTTCCTGTCCGCGCCGCCGCCCATGCCGTCCGCTGCCCTCTTCCCGCCCGCCCGGTTGATCACCGCTCACCCTATCCGCGAGGCTGGGGGCAGACACAGGGGGAGACGACCGAGGGAAGGTGTCATCGTGAACGGTGTGCCGCTGTACACGCTCGACGACGGTACGACGATCCCCGCCATCGGCCTGGGCACCTGGCCCCTGGACGACACGCAGGCCGAGCGGGCCGTGCGCACGGCGCTGGAGGCGGGCTACCGGCTGGTCGACACCGCGGCGAACTACCGCAACGAGACGGGTGTCGGCCGGGGCGTGGCGGGCAGCGGGGTGCCCCGCGAGGAGGTGGTGGTGACGACCAAGCTGCCGGGCCGCCACCACGGGTATCAGGAGACCCTCGCGTCCTTCGAGGAGTCCCGGCGGCGGCTGGGCCTGGAGTACGTGGACCTGTATCTGATCCACTGGCCGAACCCGCGGGTGGGCAAGTACGTCGACGCGTGGAAGGCGATGATCCGGCTGCGTGAGGACGGTCTGGTCCGCTCCATCGGCGTCTCCAACTTCACGCCCGAGCACCTCACGCGGCTGGAGAAGGAGACCGGGGTGCTGCCGTCGGTGAACCAGATCGAGCTGCACCCGCTGTTCCCGCAGGAGGAGCTGCGCGCCTTCCACGCGGTGAAGGGGATCGTCACCGAGAGCTGGAGCCCGCTGGGCCGGGGCAGCGCTCTGCTGGACGACCCGGCGGTCGCCGAGGTCGCGCGGGCGCACGGGGTCACGCCCGCACAGGTGCTGCTGCGCTGGCACATCCAGCTCGGCGCGCTGCCGGTCCCGAAGTCGGCCGACCCCGCACGGCAGCGCGCCAACCTGGACGTCTTCGGTTTCGAGCTGGACGAGGACCAGATGGCGGCCGTCGCCCGCCGCTCCCCGCGCCGGCTCGGCGGGGACCCCGAGACGCACGAGGAGTTCTGAGCTCACGAGGAGTTCTCAGCTCACGGGGAGTTCCGGGTTACGGGGAGTCCCGGTCACGGCTCCTCGATGGGCTCTTCCTCGCGTTCCTCGCCGTGCGCGCTCGGCCGTCCGGGCGCGGCGAGGCTGCCGAGGATGTCCAGCAGTTCGGCGCTGCGGCTGCCGGGCTCGGCGTGGAAGACGACCAGGGTGAGTCCGTCGGCGCCGTCCACGGACAGCTTGTTGGAGTGCAGGTCGAGGTCGCCGACCTGGGGATGGCTGAGGTGGCTCACCCGGCCGCGCCGGGGACGCACCTCGTGGCGGGCCCACAGGGTGCGGAAGCGTTCGCTGCGCAGGGACAGCTCGCCGACCAGGTCGCGCAGCCGGGGGTCGTCCGGGTCGGTCCCGGCCTCGGACCGCAGGGCGGCCACGCCTTCCGCGGTCAGGTCCGTCCAGTCCCGGCGCAGGGCGCGCTCGGCGGGGTCGAGGAACACGGCCCGCAGCAGGTTGACGCCGGGCGCGTAGTTCGGGGTGAGCGCGGTGGCGAGGGCGTTGGCGGCCAGGCAGTCGGTGTAGCGGTTCTGGAGGTAGGCGGGGTTGCGCGGCCAGCCGTCGATGAGCTGGAGCAGGCTCGCCGGGACCTGCTGCGCCCGCCGCCCCGGGCGCACGCCGGGCGCGGGCCGCTCCTGGGCGAGCCCGACGAGGTGGGCGGTGGCGTCCACGTCCAGCCGTAGCACCCGGGCGATGGCCTCCAGCACCTGCACGGAGGGGTTGCGGTCGCGGCCCTGCTCCAGGCGGAGGTAGTAGTCGGAGCTGATGCCGGCCAGCATCGCGACCTCCTCGCGGCGCAGCCCCGGCACCCGGCGCAGGCCGCCACCGGGCAGCCCCACGTCCTCGGGCCGTACCAGCGCCCGGCGGGCGCGCAGAAACTCACCGAGCGCGTTCGATCCGTCCACGCCCCCACCGTACGGCCGGCCGGGCTGCGGTGACTGGCCCTGTCACTCCCAGGATCGCCGGGGCACTGCCGTACCGGGCGGATCGGGCGGACTGTGGAGAGCGAAACGAGCGAGGCCGCCGGGAACGTCCGGTGGCCGGAACATCCTGAGAGGTACGACATGTCTGCACAGCTCGGTGGCACCGTCACCCCGGCCGACGGCCTGACCCTGACCCGCGTCGGGTACGGCGCCATGCAGCTGGCCGGGCCGCACGTCTTCGGCCCGCCGCGGGACCGGGACCGGGCGGTGGCGGTGCTGCGCGCGGTGGTGGAGGCGGGCATCACCCACATCGACACGGCCGACTTCTACGGGCCCGTCGTCGTCAACCAGATCATCAAGGAGGCCCTGCACCCCTACCCGGCCGAGCTGCGCATCGTCACCAAGGTCGGGGCCCGGCGGGGAGCCGACGGCAGCTGGATCATGTCCCGGCACCCCGAGGACCTGAAGGCGCAGGTGTACGACAACCTGCGCAACCTCGGTGTGGACACGCTGGACGTGGTCAATCTGCGGCTCGGCGACATGGACACCCCGAACGAGGACTCGGTCGCCGACCAGTTCGGCGCCCTGGCCGAGCTGCGCGAGCGCGGGCTGATCCGGCACCTGGGGCTGAGCGCCGCGTCCGCCGCGCAGCTGGACGAGGCCCGGACGATCGCGCCCGTGGTGAGCGTGCAGAACCTCTACAACCTGGCGAACCGGCAGGACGACGCGCTGCTGGAGCGCACGGCGGCGGAGAACATCGCCTTCGTGCCGTACTTCCCGCTCGGCGGGTTCTCCCCGCTCCAGTCGGACACGCTGGCGAAGGTGGCCGCCCGACTGGAGGCGTCGCCGCAGCAGGTGGCGCTGGCCTGGCTGCTGCGGCGCTCGCCGAACATCGTCCTCATCCCCGGCACCTCCTCCCCCGAGCACCTGCGGGAGAACATCGCCGCGGCGGACCTGGTGCTGCCGGACGACGCGATGGCCGAGCTGGACGGCATCGCGGGCTGACCGGACCGGGGCGGGGTACCCGGGGGCGCGTGAGGCGGTCGTGGGCGTCGTGGGAAGGAGCCGGAGGTGGCGGCGGAGGACCGGCTGCGGACGTACCGCGGCAAGCGCGACTTCGAGCGGACCCGTGAGCCGTCGGGGCGGGCGCGGCGGACGCGGGGTGCGCGGCCCCGGTTCGTGGTGCAGATCCACGACGCGCGGCGGATGCACTTCGACTTCCGGCTCCAGCTCGACGACGTCCTCAGGTCCTGGTCGGTGCCCAAGGGCCCGTCCACCGACCCCGGGGACAAGCGGCTGGCGGTGCCGACCGAGGACCACCCGCTGGAGTACGAGGAGTTCGAGGGGGTCATCCCGAAGGGCGAGTACGGCGGCGGCACCGTGATCGTGTGGGACCGCGGGACGTACGAGCCGCTCAGCCACGACCGCCGGGGGCGCCCGGTGGACTTCGCGGAGTCCCTGGAGCGCGGACACGCCACCTTCCGGCTGCACGGCGCGAAGCTGCACGGCGAGTACGCCCTCACCCGCTTCCGCGGCGGCACGGACGGGGAGGAGGCCTGGCTGCTGGTCCGCAAGGGGCCGGCGCGGCCGGACGGGCACGGCACCCCCGACCCCCGGCGGGCCCGCTCGGTGCGCAGCGGGCGCACCCTGGCCCAGGTCGCCGCCGCTGCCGGCCGGGAGTGACACCGGCTCGGCGGCGCCGTCAGGGGTGACTCCGCCGGAGGCGCGCGCGGGCGGCGGGATGCGGATCGCTCGGTTCCGGCCCCGGCCCGCCTTCCCGGCCCCTATGTTCGGGCGGTGTCCGCCCGCGCCCCTGGAGGCCCCGCATGCGCACCGCTCTCCGTACCGCCGTCGCCGGCGTGGTGACCGCCGCCGCCCTCGCGCTCTGCGGCCCGGCCGGGGCGACCCCGGCCGGGCCCGGTGTGACGGCCCGGATCCTCGCGCAGACCACCGTCGACGGCACCGACTACACCCTGCGGGAGATCACGGTCCCGCCCGGCCAGGGCACCGGCTGGCACTACCACGACGGCCCGCTGTACGGCGTCGTCGAGCAGGGCACCCTCAGCCACTTCGACGCCACGTGCGGCTCGGACGGCGTGTACCGGACGGGCGCGACGATCCGGGAGCCGTCCGGCAGCGATCACGTCCACATCGGCCGCAACCTGGGGGACACGCCGCTGGTCCTCGATGTGCTGTACGTGCTGCCGCACGGCTCCCCGTTCTCGCGGGACGCGCCGAACCCCGGCTGCGCGTTCCAGTGATCAGTCGCCGGGCAGCGGCTGTTCGGCCCAGATGGTCTTGCCGGCGCCGGTCTGCCGGCTGCCCCAGCGCTGGGTGAGCTGGGCGACGAGCAGCAGTCCCCGGCCGCCCTCGTCGTAGGCGTGCGCCCGGCGCAGGTGCGGGGAGGTGGAACTGGCGTCGGAGACCTCGCAGATGAGAGCGCGGTCGCGGATCAGCCGGAGCTGGATGGGCGGTTCGCCGTAGCGGATGGCGTTGGTGACGAGTTCGCTGACGACGAGTTCCGTGACGAAGGCGCTCTCCGCCAGCCCCCAGGCCGTCAGTTGCCCGCTGGCCGCCTGCCGCAGGACGGCGACCTGGGCGGGGTCGGGGGGCACGTCCCAGGTGGCGACCCGGTCGGCGCCCAGGGCCCGGGTGCGCACGAGGAGCAGGGCGACGTCGTCGCCGGGCTGGTCGGGCAGGACGGCCTTCAGGACGTCGTCGGCGAGGGCTTCGAGGGAGGCGGCGGGTGCGGTGAGGGCGCGCCGTAGTTCCTCGGTGGCGCCGTCCAGGTCGCGGTCGCGGTCCTCGATCAGGCCGTCGGTGTAGAGGGCGACGACCGAGCCCTCGGGCAGTTCCCGTTCCGTCGCCTCGAACGGCAGTCCGCCGACGCCGAGTGGTGGCCCGGCGGTGACGGGGAGGAACTCCGCGTCACCGCCGGGCAGGACGACGGCCGGGGCGGGGTGGCCGGCGGCGGCCAGGGCGAGCCGGCGGGAGACCGGGTCGTAGACGGCGTACAGGCAGGTCGCGCCGAGTTCGGCGACCTCTTCCCCGCTGTCGTCGGCGGCGAGGTGGGTGACCAGGTCGTCGAGGTGGGTGAGGAGTTCGTCGGGTGGCAGGTCGACGTCGGCGAGGGTGCGGACGGCCGTGCGCAGCCGGCCCATGGTGGCGGAGGACTGGATGCCGTGGCCGACCACGTCGCCCACGACCAGGCCGACCCGGCCGCCGGAGAGCGGGATGACGTCGAACCAGTCGCCGCCGATGCCGGCCAGGGATCCGCTCGGCAGGTAGCGGTGGGCGACGTCGACCGCGGCCTGCTCGGGCAGGCCGCGTGGGAGCAGGCTGTGCTGGAGGGTGAGGGCGGTGGCGCGTTCGCGGGTGAAGCGGCGGGCGTTGTCGATGCAGACGGCGGCGCGGCTGGCGAGTTCCTCCGCGAAGACGGCGTCGTCGGGGCCGTAGTCGTCGGGGTGGCCCATGCGGACGCAGACCGCGACGCCCAGCGTGGTGCCGCGGGCCCGGAGCGGCACCGCGATCATGGAGTGGGCGCCCTGCCGGAAGGGGCGGCCCCCGGGCGAGCGTGCGTTGCGTTCCGCCAGCCACTGGACGAACTCGGGCTCGCCGGCCTGGCTGAGCACCGCGCGGCTCTCGTGCAGCGCGCGGGCGGGCGGGGAGGTCGGCTGGTAGACGTCGGTCTCGCCGAGGTACAGGGCCGCCGCGGGGTGGCCGGGGCGGTTGGAGCCGTGGGCGACGCGGCGCAGGACGACCCCGCCGTCCGGCAGCGTCGGCGGTTCCTCGGCGCCGAGCACCCAGTCGAGCAGGTCGACGCTGGCGAAGTCCGCGTACTGCGGGACCAGCACGGCGATCATCTCCTCGGCGGTGCCGATCACGTCCAGGGTGGTGCCGACGCGGGTCGCGGCCTCGTTCAGCAGGGCGAGCCGGCGCCGGGCCCAGTACTGCTCGCTGCTGTCGAACGCGGCGAGCGCGACCGCGGCCGTTTCGCCGGAGGCGTCGCGCACCGGCCACATCTCGATGCTCCAGGCCTGCTCCTGGTCGAGGGCGGGGGCACTGGTGTAGCTCTCGTAGCGGACCGGCCGGCCGGTGTCGGCGACCTCGCGAAGCTGGGCCAGGAAGCCACGGCTGTGCTCGGTGTCCGCGACGGTGTCCGGGAAGAACCGGCCGAGCAGCGCTTCCTCGGGGACGCCCATCGCATGGCAGGCGGCGGCGTTGACGCGCAGGTAGCGCTGGCGAAGGTCGAAGACCGACATGGACATGGACGCCTGCTCGAAGGCCCGGGCGGCCAGGGTGGTGCCCGGGGGCAGGGCCGTGACGACGTAGCCGGCGGGCTGTCCGGCGGCGCCGGTGAGCGGGCAGACGGTCAGGGGCAGCACGAGGCGGTGGCCGTCGTGGTGGCGCAGGGCGACCGGGCCGGCCAGCGCGGTGAGGATGTCACCGGGGACGTCCTCGGCCAGCAGGTCCGTCGCGGGCCGGCCCACGACCTCGTCGGCCGGGTGGCCGGTGAGCAGCCGCGCTCCCTCGGTCCACCCGGTCACCGTGCCGTGCGCGTCGATGACCGCCACGGCGGCGACATCTTTCATACGCCCCAGAATGATCCGATTGTCCCGGCGCATCAAGCGGCGGGGTGTCCGCTTCAGCCCCGATGGGCGCGGAGGGCGGCGAGGGCCCGGTCGGCGTGGGTGTTCATGCGCAGTTCGCTGCGGACGACCTCCAGGACGGTACGGTCCTCGGCGATCACGAAGGTCACCCGCTTGGTCGGGGCCAGGGAGAAGCCGCGCTTGACGCCGAACCGCTCGCGGACCGTGCCGTCGGCGTCGGAGAGCAGGGGCATCCCGAGACGGTGCCGGCCGGCGAACTCCTGCTGCTTGTCGACAGGGTCCCCGCTGATCCCGACGGGCCGGGCGCCGACGGCGGCGAACTCGGCCGCGAGGTCGCGGAAGTGGCAGGCCTCGGCGGTGCAGCCGTGGGTGAGGGCTGCGGGGTAGAAGAAGAGGACGACCGGCCCGTCGGCCAGCAGTTCGGTGAGCCGGCGGGTGGTGCCGGTCTCGTCGGGCAGGGCGAAGTCCTCGACCTTGGCCCCGATCTCGACGCGCTCGGTCATGACCGCGCCTCCCCGCCCCGGGCGACCGCCCGCGCCCACAGCACCAGCGGCACCTGGAGGGGCAGCCGGGTGAGGGCCGCCGCCCTGAGCGGCGCGGGCCGGTGGCGCCAGTCCACGGCCATCTGGACGTTGGCCGGGAACACGCCGACGAAGAAGCCGGCCGCCGCCTTCGCGGCGAGCGCACGGGTGCGGGGCGCCGCGATCCCGGCCGCGAGGGCCAGCTCGACGACCCCGCTCCCGTACGTCCAGGCCCTGGGCGAGCCCGGCAGCGCACGGGGCACGGTCGCGTCGAACTGCCGCGGAACGGCGAAGTGGGCCACTCCGGCGGTCGCCAGCAGACCGGCGAGCAGCAGGGGTGAGCGTGGGGACCGGGGCACGGTACCTCCTCTGGTGTCCTGCCGCCGGATATTACTCGACGGTAGGCGCGGAGGCGGCCGTTCCAGGCAGACCGACACGGAGTGCGCACCCGGCCGACGACGGGAGCGGGGGCTGCCGTTCGGCACCGGGCCCCGGCCGGTGGCACGGTGACTCCCCGCAGCGGTGAGTACCCGCTGCCGGGGCACGCCCGGAAGGACAGCGGGTCAAGGCGTGCCGTGCGGGCGCGGTGGTACGCCCCCAGCCCCTCGGCGCGCTCGACCAGGTCCCGCCACACCTTCGTGTCGATGACCAGCCCGCGCACCCCGCGCCGCTTGAGCGCGGTGGCGAACAGCTCGCCGAACACGCCGTCGGTGGAGGGCGAGGTGGTGGTGACGACCAGGAGGTCACCGCCGCGGCACTGTTCGACAGCCGCGTGGATCATGAGGTTGTCGCCGGGCCAGGACGGCACGGTGACTGCGGTGCCGGCGACCCGGACGCCCTGCTGGACCGGACGCAGACGGCTGGGGAGCAGTCCGGTGCGGCCCATCGCCTCGTGCACGGTGGCGACGCCGTACCCGGCGAGGGCGTCGACGTCCTCGGCTGCCGCCCTGGGCGGGTTGGTGACGATCACGCCGCTCATGCCGGCTCCTTCCTGACCTGCGCGCGGGGGCGCATGTTGGCTGCGAGAATTCGGCCCCGGCCCCCGGCTCAGCCGGCCCGGTAGAGCTCGGTGAGCAGTTCCAGCACCGCCTGGAGGGCCGGGTGCGGATCGTCGCGCCACCAGGCCAGCCGGACGGCGACGGGTTCGGCGTCGCGCACCGGGCGGTAGACGATCCCGGGCCTCGGGTACTGGTTCGCGGTGGACTCGGCGGTCACCCCGATCCCGCGTCCGGCGGCGATGACGGTGAGCCAGTCGTCGACGTCGTGGGTCTCCTCGGTGGCCGGCCGGGAGTCCGGCGGCCACAGGTCGGGGGTGGCCGTGCCGGTACGGCGGTCCACCAGCAGGAGCCGGTCGGCGAGGTCGGCCAGCCGCACGGAGCGGCGCCGGGCGAGCGGATCGTCGGCGGCGAGCGCGCACAGCCGCCGCTCCAGCCCGACGAGGGCGGTGCCGAAGCGCCGGTCCTCCAGCGGTCTGCGCACGACGGCGAGGTCGCAGGCGCCCTCGGCGAGCCCGGCGGAGGGCGAGTTGACACGGATCAGGTGCAGGTCGGTGTCGCGGTGGGCCGCGCTCCAGCGCCGCTGGAAGGCGACCGTGTGGCGGCCCAGCGCCGACCAGGCGTAGCCGACGCGCAGCCGGGTGTGGCCCGAGGTGGCCTCCCGGACCAGGTCCACGACGTCGGCGAGGACGCGCCGGGCCTGGGCCACCACGCGCACGCCGGTGGCGGTGGGGGTCACCTCGCGGGAGGTGCGCCTCAGGAGCCGTACCCCCAGGGCGCGTTCGAGGGAGGCGACGGCGCGGGAGACGGCGGCCTGGGAGACGCCCAGGGCGATCGCCGCGTCCGTGAACGTGCCCTCGTCCACGATGGCCACGAGACAGCGCAACTGGCGCAGATCGATGTCCTGCATACGCTCAGCGTATAGATCGAGCAACGCATGCATTTTGCGCAAGCGTGCCGTGCGCGCACGATCCCGGGCATGCGATCAGCTCTCGAACCGCCCGTCGCGGCCGGGCCCTTGACCACGTCCGCGCCCTCGCCCCGGCCGCTGGCCGCAGTGGCCGCCATGGCCGGCAGCGGGCTGTCCAACCAGACCGGCGCCGCCGTCGGCGCGCTCGCCTTCCCCGTCCTCGGCCCTCTCGGCGTGGTGGCGGTACGGCAGTACGTCGCCGCGCTCGTCCTGCTCGCCGTCGCCCGCCCCCGGCTGCGCGGGTTCAGCCGGTCGCAGTGGTGGCCGGTGCTGCTGCTGGGCGGGGTGTTCGGCACGATGAACCTCAGCCTGTACAGCGCCGTCGACCGGATCGGGCTGGGCCTCGCCGTGACCCTGGAGTTCCTGGGGCCGCTCACCGTCGCGCTCGCCGCGTCCCGGCGGCGGCTGGACGCCGGGTGCGCGGTGCTGGCCGGGGCCGGGGTCGTGGTCCTGATGCGGCCGCGCGCGTCCGCCGACTACACCGGCATGGCCCTCGGCCTGGTCGCCGCGTGCTGCTGGGCGTCGTACATCCTGCTCAACCGGGTCGTCGGGCGGCGCATCCCCGGGGCGCAGGGCGCGGCGGCGGCCTCGGCCGTGTCCGCCCTGGCCTTCCTCCCCGTCGGCATCGCCGTGGTGATCGGCCGGCCGCCGACAGCCGGTGCCGTCCTGTGCGCTGTCGCCGCCGGGGTCCTCTCCTCCGCCGTGCCGTACCTGACCGACCTGCTCACTCTGCGCCGCGTACCGGCACAGACATTCGGCCTGTTCATGAGCGTCAACCCGGTCCTGGCGGCCGTGGTCGGCCGGGTGGTCCTGGACCAGGGCCTCGGCACGGTGGAGTGGGCGGGCATCAGCGCGGTGGTGACGGCCAACGCCTTGAGCCTCGCCACGCGGCACCGGCCCGGACCGGTACGTACCTGACCGACGCGGCGCTCCGTCGACGCCTCCGGGTCCTCCACTTGTCGCACGGGATGATCACGGCGGGCGCCCGTCGAACCGGGCCCCGCCCCACAGGAGGCGTCGCCCATACCTACGTATCCGCCGGCGGCGCCTCAGACGCCGCCGACCGCGACGAGCTCCGCCCACCGGGTGACCCCGCCACGGTGGACCCGCATGCCGTGACGTGTCGCCAGGGCGTGCACGATCGCCTCGCCCCGGCCGTGTTCGTCCGGGTCCAGCCAGCCGAGCGGCTGCCCCGCCGGGCGCGCGGGTCCCGTGTCGGTGACCTCCACGCGCAGCGTGCCGCCGCCGTCGTCCGCCTTCCAGGACAGTCGCAGCTCAGCCGGGGGCCGGGCGTGGATGATCGCGTTGGTGACAAGCTCCGACACCACCAGCAGCGCGTCCTCGACGATCTCCTCGGACACGTTCCAGTCGGCGAGGGCCGCAGCCGCACACCGGCGCACGGCCGAGACGGCGCCGGGGGCGGGCGGCACCGGACACACGAGTTCGTGTGCCGCCGCCCGTAGCAGCGTATTGAGCTGTGCCGCCATGTTCTCTCCCGATGGTGTGGGCCGGCCTGGCGCGTGAGTCGACGCCTTGCCGGACTCCAAGGAAACCTAGGGAGACAAATCGGGCTGGTCAATGAACGGCGGTCGGCATTACCGAACGCACCGGCCCGGGACCCGTGTCCCGTCCGCGCGGCGAAGGTTCCGCAGCGGTAATAGGCTCGGCTCATGGCCGGCCCAGTCCAGTCGATCGAAAGGGCGGCGGCGATCCTGCGCCTGCTCGCCGGCGGCCCCCGCCGACTCGGTCTCGGCGAGGTGGCGGCGTCGCTCGGGCTGGCGAAGGGCACCGCCCACGGCATCCTGCGCACGCTCCAGCACGTCGACTTCGTGGAGCAGGACGCGACCACCGGGAAGTACCAGCTCGGAGCCGCCCTGCTGCACCTCGGCACCAGCTACCTGGACGTCAACGAACTGCGTTCGCGCTCCCTCAACTGGGCCGACGCCCTGGCCGCCCGCAGCGGCGAGGCGGTGCGCCTCGGGACCCCCCTGGAGGGCAGCGTCCTCATCGTCCACCACGTGTTCCGGCCGGACGACACCTTCCAGACCCTGGACGTGGGCGCGCTGCTGCCCCTGCACGCCTCCTCGCTCGGCAAGGTCCTGCTGGCCTTCGGGACCGCGAGCGTCGAGCCGGTCCGGCCGCCGGGGCTGGAGGCGTACACCCGGCACACGCTGGTCGATCCCGACCGGCTCGCCCGGGCGCTCGCCGAGGTCAGGGAGCTCGGCTGGGCCGCCGAGATCCAGGAGATGAGCATGGGCGAGGCCGGGCTCTCGGCGCCCATCCGGGGGCACGGCGGGCTCGTCGTCGGCGCCATCGGGCTGTCCGGGCCGGTCGAGCGGATCTGCGACAGCCAGGGCCGGCCCCGCCCGCACCTGGTCAGCCTGATCCGGGAAGCCGCGCGGGCGATCTCCAGGGACCTGGGAGCCGCCCGCTGGTAGGCCGGACAGCCGCCCCTCGATCCGTCGGAAGGACAGACCCGATCATGGTTGAACGGTACGTGATGTCCGTCGATCAGGGCACCAATTCGACCCGCTGCATCCTGTTCGACCACCGTGGGCGGCTGGTCTCGGTCGCGCAGAAGGAGCACCAGCAGCACTTCCCGAAGCCCGGATGGGTCGAGCACGACGCCGTCGAGATCTGGCAGAACCTGCGGCGCGTGGTGCCCGAGGCCCTGTCGGACGCCGGGGTGGACCAGGACCAGATCGCGGCGATCGGCCTGGCCAACCAGCGGGAGACAACGGTGCTCTGGGACCGGCGGACCGGCGCGCCGCTCGGCCGGGCGCTCGTGTGGCAGGACACCCGCACGGCGCCTCTCGTCGACGCCCTCGGAGAGGATCCCGGGGAGGCGTTCTTCCTCGACCGGTGCGGCCTGCCGCCGTCGACCTACTTCTCCGCGCTGCGCATCCGGTGGCTGTTCGACCACGTCAAGGGGGTCGAGCAGCGCGCCCGGGACGGCGAGGTGCTGTTCGGCACGATGGAGAGCTGGCTGATCTGGAACCTCACCGGCGGAACCGACGGCGGTCTGCACATCACCGACGTGACCAACGCCAGCCGCACGATGCTGATGAACATCCGCAAGCTCGCCTGGGACGAGGAGCTGCTGGACTTCTTCCGGGTGCCGCGCTCGATGCTGCCCGAGATCAGGTCGTCCGCCGAGTCGTACGGCGAGGCCCGCTCGCTGCTGCCGGGCGTCTCCATCACGGCCGCGCTCGGCGACCAGCAGGCCGCCCTGTTCGGCCAGACCTGCTTCTCCCCGGGCGATGCCAAGTGCACCTACGGAACGGGCAGCTTCCTGCTGCTCAACACCGGGTCCGACCTGGTGCGGTCCCGGCACGGGCTCCTCACGACGGTCGCCTACAAGATCGGGGACCAGCAGCCGGCCTACGCCCTGGAAGGGTCGATCGCCGTCACCGGAGCGCTCGTCCAGTGGTTCCGTGACCGTCTGGGGCTGATCAGCAGCGCGCCGGAGATCGAGACCCTCGCCCGGACGGTCGAGGACAACGGCGGCTGCTACATCGTCCCGGCCTTCTCCGGCCTGTTCGCGCCGCGCTGGCGCAGCGACGCGCGCGGAGTCATCGTCGGGCTCACCTCGTACATCACCAAGGGACACCTGGCGCGGGCCGTCCTGGAGGCCACCGGGTGGCAGACCCGGGAGGTCGTCGACGCCATGAACGCCGACTCCTCGGTCGCCCTCCACCAGCTCAAGGTGGACGGGGGCATGACCGCGGACAACCTGCTCATGCAGTTCGTGGCCGACGTGCTCGACGTGCCGGTGGTACGGCCGATGGTCGCCGAGACGGTCTCGCTGGGCGCCGCCTACGCGGCCGGGCTCGCCGCCGGCTACTGGCCCGACCTGGAGGTGCTGCGCCGCAACTGGCACAAGGCCGGCCAGTGGCTGCCCGCCATGGACCCCGAGCGGCGGGAGGCGGAGTACGACAACTGGCAGCGGGCCGTCGAGCGCTCCCTGGGCTGGGTCCGGCCACCACGGCCCTCCTGACCCCGGGCGGTGGCCCCGGCCCGCCGCCCGGGTTCAGCGGTTCGCGGCCCGGCGGGCGGTGCCCACGGGGGCCAGCCACAGTCCCACGATCGCGTCCGCGAGACCCGTGGCCACCTCGTCCCAGGTGGCGCGCGGGGTCGGGGTGCCCTCCGCCAGGGCCCGCTCCCGCTCGGCGCAGGTGTGCAGGATCAGCAGCCGGACCATCTGGCCGCGCTCGGCACGCACCTCGGGCGGCAGCTCCCCCAGGGTGCGGTTCAGGCCCTCGACCGCCTCGCGCAGCGCCGGTGAGGCCAAGGACTCCTCGACCATGATCTCGTGCAGGGCCGGGTCGGTCATGACCTGGGCGCAGAACCGGGCGTACCAGGTGGGGCTGCCGAGGCTCGCCAGGTGCTCGGTCACCGGCCGGACCAGGCAGTCGACCCAGTCGCGTACGTCCGTGGAGTCACCGGCCGCCGCCAGGGCCCGCTCCCGCAGTGCCTCGATGTGCTCGGCGTGCCGCCGGGCGACCGCGCGGACCAGGTCGGCCTTGGTGCCGAAGTGGTAGCCGACCGCGGCGTTGTTGCCCTGTCCCGCGGCCTCGCCAGACCCTCGCCACCGACACGCCCCCCAGCGCCCCACACCGGCCACAGCCCTTCCCCGCCGCCACGCCCCCCACCGGCCCGCCCGACCCCGCCCCATCCCCGGTGCCCGCGTCCGGCGCGGGACCGTTCAGGGGAACCCGGTGGGAAACGGGCGTGAGGGTGTCGGGGGTGGTCGAGATCTCTGCCGTGACCGCCGTGACCCTGCCGCTCATTCCGCCGATGCTCGCGACGCCCGGCAGCCTGCCGCCCGCCGCGCAGGACGCGCGGTGGGCGTACGAGACCAAGCAGGACGGCCAGCGGGTGATGGTGTACCTGCCGGGCGACGGCAGTGTGCTGCTGCGCGCCCGCTCGGGCGAGGACATCACCGGCGCCTACCCGGAGCTCCGGCCGCTCGGCAGGGCGCTGGGCAGCACACCCGCGGTGCTGGACGGGGAGGTGCTGGCCCTGGACGCGCGGGGCCGGGCCGACTTCCAGCTCCTCCAGAGCCGGATGGGCCTCGCGCACGCCCCCGCGCGGGCGGCGCGCCGGGCCGCGCAGGTCCCGGTGCACCTGGTGCTGTTCGACGTGCCCCATCTGGAGGAGTCCCTGGTACGGCTGCCGTACGTGCGGCGGCGGGCGCGGCTGGAGGAACTGGGGCTCGCGGGGCCGTACTGGTCGACGCCGGGAGCGGTGACCGGGCACGGCGCCGAGGCACTCGCGGCGACCAGGGAACACGGCCTGGAGGGCCTGGTGTGCAAGCGGCTGGACTCGGTGTACGAACCCGGCGTGCGCTCCCGCGCCTGGATCAAGATCCGGCACATGCGGGCCGAGGACGTGATCGTCGGCGGCTGGCTGCCCGGCAAGGGGCGGCTGACCGGGCTGCCCGGCGCGGTGCTGGTGGGCCAGCGCGACCCGGAGGGCAGGCTGCGGTACGTCGGCGGGGTGGGCACCGGCTGGAGCGAGGCCGAGCGGGTCCGGCTGGCGGACCTGCTGCGGGACACAGCGAGCGACCGGTGCCCCTTCGAGCCCGTGCCGCGCGTGCCCGGCGCCCGGTGGGTGCTGCCCCGGCTGGTGGGCGAGGTCAGCTACAGCACCCGTACCCGGAACGGCATGCTGCGCCAGCCCTCCTGGCTGCGGCTGCGCCCGGATCTCACTCCGGAGGAGTCTGCGGCCGACCTGCCCCGGGGATCCGGCTGAGGCCGGTGGGTCTATCGTGTCCGCATGCCGGTTCCCGAACTGATCCGAATCGTCTCCCGCGACTCGCCCATGGCCCTGGCCCAAGTCGAACGGGTCCGCGCCGAGTTGGCGGTGCTGCACCCGGGCGTGCGCACCGCGGTCGTACCGGTGAAGACCACCGGTGACAAGTGGCTCGGCGATCTGTCCCAGGTCGAGGGCAAGGGGGCGTTCACCAAGGAGGTGGACGCCGCCCTGCTGGCCGGGGAGGCGGATCTCGCGGTGCACTGCGTCAAGGACGTGCCCGCCGACCGGCCGCTGCCGGCCGGGACGGTGTTCGCCGCGTTCCTGAAGCGGGACGACATCCGGGACGCCCTGGTGCACCCGGACGGGCTCACCCTGGACGAGCTGCCGGCCGGCACCCGGATCGGCACCTCCGCGGTGCGGCGCATCGCCCAACTGGCCGCCACCCACCCGCACCTGGGGTGTGTGCCCTTCCGGGGCAACGCCAACCGCCGGCTGGAGAAGCTGGCCGCCGGCGAGGCGGACGCGCTGCTGCTGGCGGTCTCCGGACTGGAGCGCATCGGACGGACGGACGTGATCAGCGAGGTGCTGTCCCCGGAGACGATGATGCCGCCGATCGGCGCGGGCATCCTCGCGTTGCAGTGCCGGGAGGACGACAGCGAGCTGATCGACGCGGTCAGCGGGCTCAGCGACCCGGCCACCCACCGGGAGGCGACGGCCGAACGGATGTTCCTGCACGTGTTGCAGGGGCACTGCAACAGCCCCATCGCCGGGTACGCGCGCGTGGACCGCAGCGGCGAACTCTCCCTGCGGGCCTGTGTCTTCACTCCGGACGGCAAGACCCGGCTGAACGCCCACGAGTGGGCGGGCCGGCTCGATCCGGCCACCCTTGGCACCTCGGTCGCGGTGGCGCTGCTGCGGCAGGGCGCGCGCGAGATCATCGACGGCATTCCGCACTGAGCGTCGTACGACGCCCCGCGCGGGCGCTCGTCAGGCGGAACCGGGCTCGGTCTGGTCCTTCAGGAACGCGCTGACCTGGTGGGCCAGGCTGCCCTGTCCGGTGCCGGCGGGTGCGGCCGGCGCGGTCGGCTCCACGATGCCGATGCCGCCCGCCCACAGCCGGCGGTCGGTCCACTCGTCCTCCACCCGCAGCTGCACCTGCACGTCCACGTGCGTGAGGGCGGCCTCGGGCGCGGCGGCGTAGAGGACGGCGGTGGCCCGGCGCAGCGGGTAGACGTCGAAGCCCTCGATGAACTGGGAGTTGCGCCAGTCGATGAAGGCGCCCTCGCCGTCCGGACCGACGCGGACGTCGATCTGACCGTCCTCCAGATGGATGCCGTAGTGCCGCGCGCCGCGGTTCTCCACGGTCACCCGGACGCTGAAGTACGTCAGCCCGGCGGCGGCGTCGTCCCGTCCGCGCGGCGGCTCGGCCGGCTCCAGGCGGTGGACGCGGACCCGCAGACCGGCATGCTCCTCGTACTCCTGCCAGTCCCCGACCACGTTCGGCTCGTACACAGTGCCCCTCTCGACCTTCGAGAGCTGCTGTCTATCTGTGCGCTCAGCGCACTGTCAAATGCGCGGAATGCGCTGTGGCCAGGGGATTCACCCGCTTTGATCGGTGATCAAGCGCTGCGCAGGAAGAATCCGTGTCCGGCCCCTCGCGGCCGGGTACGCGCGCGTGCCGCACATCACGTCCACGGCAAGATCAGCGGGCCAGCCGGCCGAGCAGTGCGGAGGCCGCGGTGATGCCCGCCGCGGCGGCCACCGCCAGCACCCCGAAGTCGGCGGCGAGATGCGCGGGCGTACCGAGCAGCAGGCCCCGCAGGGCGTCCACTTGATAGCTCAGCGGGTTGACCTTGCTGACCGCCTGGAGCCAGCCCGGCATCACGGACACGGGGTAGAGGGCGTTGGAGCCGAAGAACAGCGGCATGGTGATCGCCTGCCCGAAGCCCATCAGCCGGTCGCGGCTGAGCACGATCCCCGCGATGGTCATCGACAGGCAGGAGAAGAACACGGAGGCGAGGACCACCGCGAGGGCGACGCCGAGCAGCTTGAGCGGGTTCCAGGTGAGGGCGACGCCGAGCAGGGCGGCGATCACGATCACGACGACCGCCTGGACCAGCGACTTCACCCCGGCCGCGAAGGCCTTGCCGGTGATCAGGGCCGAGCGGGGGGTCGGGGTGACGAGCAGCTTGTTCAGGATGCCCGCGTCCCGCTCCCAGATGATCTGGATGCCGTAGAAGATCGCGATGAACATCGCCGACTGGGCGATGATGCCGGGTGCCAGGTAGTCGATGTACGGGACCCCGCCGGTGGGTATCGCCCGGATCCGGGTGAAGGTCTGGCCGAAGATCAGCAGCCACAGGGCGGGCTGGACCGCGCGGGTGTACAGCTCGGTCCGGTCGTGGCGCAGCTTCTGGAGCTCGACGGCGCACATGGCGATCACCCGGGCGGGCAGGACGCGCCAGCCCGCGCGCGGTACGGGCGGGGTGAGCAGCAGGGCGATGCCGTCTTGGGGAGTGCCGTCAGCCGACGCGGTGCGCGGTGCGGCGGGTGCTTCGGACATCGCGGAAACCTCCTCCGGAGTGGTCGTCGAGGCCGCTGCCGGCGACGTCGCGGAAGACGTCCTCCAGCGTGGGCAGGCGGTCGGCGCCCCGCCGCTCGGCAAGGCCGCGGCGCAGTGCGGCCGGGGTGCCGAGGGCGCGGACCCGGCCGCGGTGCATGAGGCCGACCCGGTCGCAGTACTGGTCGGCCTCATCCATGTAGTGGGTGGTGACCAGGACGGTCATGCCGGTGGCGGCGCGTACGGCGTTGATGTGCTCCCAGACGCCGGTGCGGGCGATCGGGTCCAGGCCGATCGTGGGCTCGTCCAGGATCAGCAGCCGGGGTGCGCTGACCAGGGCCTGGGCGAGCTCCAGGCGGCGGACCATGCCGCCGGAGTAGGTGCCGGCCAGCCGGTCGGCGGCGTCGGCGAGGCCGACGGCGGCGAGGGCCTGGGTGACCCGTGCGGCGCGCTCGCGGCGCGGCACGTCGAAGACCCGGGCGAACAGGGCGACGTTCTCCCGGCCGGTGAGCGCGCTGTCGGCGGACAGCTGCTGCGGGACGTAGCCGAGCAGCCGGCGCACCGCCATCCGTTCCTTGGCGGCGTCATGCCCGAAGACGCGGACCATGCCGGCCGGGACGGGCAGCAGTGTGGTGATGCAGCGGATGGCGGTGGTCTTGCCGGCTCCGTTGGGGCCCAGCAGCCCGAACACCTCGCCCTCCCGGACGGCCAGATCGAGCCCGTCCACGGCACGGGTCTCACCGAAGGCATGGGCGAGCCCGGTACAGGACACGGCTTCGACGGAGCCGCGGTCCGCGGCCACGGAGGAAGCACCGACGGCGCCGGGTACGCCCTCGGCCGGACCGGCGGAAGGCTCCCGACCGGCCGGACCACCCTGGGAGGCCCGAGCGCCCTCCGGGGCCGTCGCGGCGCCGGCGGGGGCCCCGGACGTGCCGGGGGTCCCAGCCGTACCTGTGACATCCGTACCGGTGGCCTCGGGTGTACCCCCCGCGCCGGATCCGTCAGGCTTGTCGCTCGTCATGTTTCCTCGGCCTCCTCGTGCAGCATGACGGCCAGCCTGCGCAGGGCCGGCAGGGCCGCGCGCAGGGCCTCGCGGTCGGCCTCGCCGAGCCGGGAGACATGCCGTCCGACCAGTTCGGCCCGGCGGCGCCGCCAGTCCGCGAGCCGCTGCTCGGCGGACCCGGTCAGCAGCAGCCGGGCGGCCCGCCGGTCGGCCGGGTCGGTCTCGCGGACCAGATAGCCATCCCGGACGAGCTGGTTGACCAGGGTCGAGACGGAGTTCCCGGCCAGGTGCAGCCGACGGGCCGCGTCCGAGACGCCGATGCCGGGCCGGGACTCGACCAGCCGCAGCAGTTCGACCTCGGCGCCGCGCAGCCGGGGCGCGGTGAGCCCGCCGCGCAGCCGGCGCCGGATCAGCCGCTGGATGCGCACCAGCGCGTCGGCCAGTTGCTCCGGAAAGGTGTCGGCGTCCACGCTTCGGAGATTACCTCTGCTACAGAGGTATTGCTCCCCAAGAGCTCGCCAAGGGCTTCCGAAGGACACCCCAAGGCTTCCGAAGGCCCCCAAAGGGCAGTCAGGAACACTCCGTCCGAATCTCCCCTTATGCACTTGTTTGTTTTGAGATGCCCCCCAGCGGGAATGGGCACATCAGTGCTTCGGACAGGAGGCACGTCCGTGGGAGCCGGCCCTTCGCCGGACGCCCCGGTGTCCTATCCATGGTCCGAGCGCACCTCCCACGGTGTCTGTCATCCAGCACCTGCTGAGAGAGGTGCGCGCGATGCGTGTCACTGGCAGCACGAAACCCCATCCACACGACGACGCCCCGGACACCAGCGCCGCTTTCGAGCGGCTCGCCGGGCTGCCCGACGGTCCCGAGCGCCAGGCGCTGCGGGACGAGCTCGTCCGGTTGTGGCTGCCCATGGCCGAGCGGATCGCCGTACGGTTCCGCGGCCGGGGCGAGGCCCTGGAGGACCTGTACCAGGTGGCCGCGCTGGGCCTGGTCAAGGCCGTCGACCACTACGATCCCGACCGCGGCCGGGCCTTCGAGGCCTACGCGGTGCCCACCATCACCGGGGAGATCAAGCGCCACTTCCGCGACCACATGTGGACCCTGCATGTGCCGCGCCGGGTGCAGGACCTGCGCAACCGGGTCCGTGCCGCCACCAAGGAGCTGGCGCAGACGACGCCGGGCCGGGCGCCCACCGTCGCCGAGATCGCCGCGTTCACGCGGCTGAGCGAGGACGAGGTGCGCACCGGGACGGAGGCCCTGGAGTGCTTCTCCGCGCTGTCCCTGGACGCGGAGGTGGCCGGCACGGACGGATACGCGCTGGGCGACTCCCTGGGCGGCCCGGACCCGGGGTTCGACCTCGTCGTGGACCGGGCGGCGGTCAAGCCGTGTCTGGAGGCGCTGCCCGAGCGGGAACGCACCATCCTCTACCTGCGGTTCTTCGGCGGTATGACGCAGAGCCGGATCGCCCAGCAGCTCGGTATCTCGCAGATGCACGTCTCGCGGCTGCTCAGCGGCTGCTTCGACCGGCTGCGCGACGAACTGCTCGCGGAGGTCCGAGCCCGCTGAGCCCCTGTCCTCCCCAGGCCCCGGGGCCCCCGTTCCTTCGGCTCCCGGGGCCTACTGCCCCTCGGACCCCGGCACCTGGGTGGGGCCGTACCGGTCCAGCGCGTCCTCCAGCTCGGCCCTGATCTCGGCCGGGATGTCGCCGCGCCGCCCCCAGATCAGGATCAGCTCCGCGATGTTGCGCAGCTTGATGTTGGTGTGCTGGGAGACCTCCTTCAGCACCTGCCATCCCTGGTCCGGGGTCACCCGGCCGAGGGCCACGACCATCCCGATCGCCTGGTCGATCACCGCGTGGGAGGTCACGGCCTCCTTCAGCTGGTCGACCTCCGCCTGTAGCGCGGCGATCCGGTCCGGCTCGATCTCTCCCATCCCTCCATCGTGCGCAGGGGCCTGCACCCCCGCCACCCGGGGTACTCGACAGGCAGCCCACCCCCTTCCGGTCGGACACTGGTGTCAGACCGGTGGCCGCCCGGCCCCGAGAGCAGGACGCGACTGCCATGAACCACGACACGCGCACCGGCGGCGAGCCGCGCAGAACAGAAGTCGTCTCCACCCACTCCGTCTTCGGCGCACCGTGCTGGGTGAGCCTGACCAGCCGCGATCTCCAGGCCACCCAGGACTTCTACGCGGCCGTCCTCGGCTGGCGCTGGCGCAGCGCCAAGCTCGGCGAACACTTTCGGATCGCCCTGGCGGACGGGGTCCCGGTGGCCGGGATCGCCGCCGTCGCCTCGATGTGGCAGATGGCGGTGGCCTGGACGCCGTACTTCGCCGTACGGGACGCGGACGTGGCCGTGGCCCGGGTCCGGGAGCGCGGCGGCACGGCGGCGGTCGGGCCGCTGTCCTTCCCGCCGGGCCGGGCGGCGCTGCTCGCCGACCGGGACGGCGCCACGTTCGGGATCTGGCAGGGCGAACTGGTCGGCAACTGGGAGGCGTGGCGGCAGGCGGCACCGACCTTCGTCCGGCTGCACACCCGGGACGCCTTCGACGCCGCGATCTTCTACGGCGAGGTCCTGGAGTGGGCGACCGGGGCGCCGGGCTGCTGCGAGGTCGAGTACGAGGGCGGCGAGGTGGTGCTGCGCAGCCAGGGCGACATCGTGGCGCGCATCGACTCCGGCGCGGTGGAGGCGGCCCCGGACCCCTCGGTACGGCCGCACTGGCAGGTCCACTTCGCGGTGGCCGACGTGCCCGGCTGCGCCCGCACGGCGGAGAAGCACGGCGGCAGCGTGCTGCGCGAGGAGGACACCGAGGCGATCCTGCGCGACCCGGACGGCGCGCAGTTCACGGTGACGTCCCGCCGGAGCCGTTGAGGCCGGACCTCAAGCCGACGGCGCCGCACCCGCCCGGGGTGCGGCGCCGTCGGCTGGTTTTGTCGGTTACTTGCCGGCGGCACGCGACGGGCGCGACAGCAGGACCAGGCTGCGCGCCTCCACGCGCAGCTTCGTGCCCGCCTTCCGTTCGCGTTCGTCGGGGACGCCCTCGGGGTCGGCGGTGTCGATCAGGGTGGTCCAGCGCTCGCCGAAGGAGTCGTCGGGCAGGCGGAAGACGACCGGCTCCCAGTAGCCGTTGACGCACAGCAGGAAGGAGTCGTCGACCATGCGGCGGCCGTAGGAGTCGCGTTCGGCGATGGCGTCCCCGTTGAGGAAGACCCCGACCGTGTGCGCGTCCTCGCGCAGCCAGTCGCGGTCGGTCATCTCCCGGGCGTCGGGCCGCAGCCACATCAGGTCGGGCAGCGGCTGCTTGGCGTGCGTCGCGGTCTCGCCGCGGAAGAAGCGGCGCCGGCGCAGCACCGGGTGGGCGGCGCGCAGCGCGATCAGACGCCCGGTGAACTCGGCGAGGGCGTGCTGCTCGTCGGTCAGGTCCCAGTCCACCCAGGAGATCTCGTTGTCCTGGCAGTAGGCGTTGTTGTTGCCCCGCTGGGTGCGGCCGAGTTCGTCGCCGTGGCAGAGCATCGGGATGCCCTGCGAGAGCAGCAGCGTGGCCAGCAGGTTGCGCTGCTGACGGGCCCGCAGTTCGAGCACGGCCGGGTCGTCGGTCTCGCCCTCCGCCCCGCAGTTCCAGGACCGGTTGTGGCTCTCGCCGTCCCGGTTCTCCTCGCCGTTCGCCTCGTTGTGCTTGTCGTTGTACGACACCAGGTCGCGCAGGGTGAAACCGTCGTGCGCGGTGACGAAGTTGACGCTCGCGCGCGGCCGGCGCCGGCTGTGCTGGTAGAGGTCGGAGGAGCCGGTGAGCCGGGAGGCGAACTCGCCGAGTGAGCCGGGTTCGGCCCGCCAGAAGTCCCGCACGGCGTCCCGGTACTTGCCGTTCCACTCCGACCACAGCGGCGGGAAGTTGCCCACCTGGTAGCCGCCCTCGCCGACGTCCCAGGGCTCGGCGATGAGCTTGACCCGGCTGATGACGGGGTCCTGCTGGATCAGGTCGAAGAACGCCGAGAGCCGGTCCACCTCGTGGAACTGCCGGGCCAGCGTGGCCGCGAGGTCGAAGCGGAAGCCGTCGACGTGCATCTCGGTGACCCAGTACCGCAGCGAGTCCATGATCAGCTGGAGCACGTAGGGGTGCCGCATCAGCAGGCTGTTGCCGGTGCCGGTGGTGTCGTAGTAGTGGGCCCAGTCGCCGTCGACCAGACGGTAGTAGGAGGCGTTGTCGATGCCCCGGAAGGACAGCGTGGGGCCCCGTTCGTTGCCCTCGGCGGTGTGGTTGTAGACCACGTCGAGGATGACTTCGAGGCCGGCCGCGTGCAGCGCCTTCACCATCGCCTTGAACTCGTTGACCTGCTGGCCGCGGGTGCCGAAGGCGGCGTAGGCGTTGTGCGGGGCGAAGAAGCCGATGGTGTTGTAGCCCCAGTAGTTGGACAGGCCGCGGTCCTGGAGCACGCCGTCCTGGACGAACTGGTGGACCGGCATCAGCTCGACGGCGGTCACCCCGAGCGAGGTGAGGTGCTCGGTCACCGCGGGGTGGGCGAGGCCGGCGTAGGTGCCGCGCAGCCGCTCCGGGACGTCCGGGTGGGTCATGGTCAGGCCGCGCACATGGGCCTCGTAGATCACCGAGTCCGCGTACGCCGTCCGAGGCGGGCGGTCGTCGCCCCAGTCGAAGAACGGGTCGGTGACCACGCCCAGCATGGAGTGGCCGGCGCTGTCGGCCGGCGCGGGTCCGTCCGGGGCGCGCTCGTACAGGGAGGCGTGGTTGTCGATCTGGCCGTCCACGGCGCGGGCGTACGGGTCGAGCAGCAGCTTGGCCGGGTTGCAGCGGTGGCCGAGCGCCGGCTGCCAGGGGCCGTGCACCCGGTAGCCGTAGCGCTGGCCGGGTCCGACGCCGGGCAGATAGGCGTGCCACACGAAGCCGTCGACCTCTTGCAGCGGGACAGGGGTGGCGGTGCCGGCGTCGTCGACGAGGATCAGCTCCACGTGCTCGGCGACCTCGCTGAACAGGGCGAAGTTAGTGCCCTGTCCGTCGAAGGCGGCACCCAACGGGTAGGGGTGCCCGCTCCACACGGGCACCCCTTTGCGGCGCTTTCGGGCGGTCACCGGCTGCCCTCCAGGGCGTCGTCAGCGGCGGACGCCGGCGCGGCGGCGGCGAGCGCGGCCACCGGCTCCTCGCGCGGCACCGTGCGGCCCTCCCGCAGCGTCGGCTCGGGGGCGATGGGCACCAGCGGGACGCGCTGGCCGGCGCGGGCGCGCTGCGAGAACCAGATGATCTTGCTGCCGGTGTCCGAGGCGCAGCAGCCCCAGCCGTCGCTCATCGCGGCGATGTCCGCGAGGCAGGACCGCAGGTCCTGGTCCGGGCGCAGATCCGGGTCGTCGTCACCGAAGGCGGTGATGAGGTGCTGGCCGTTCCACCACATCTCGATCGAGGTGTGTTTGTCCGTCGCGTGCTCGTCGATCGCCCGCAGCAGCAGTTCGGCGCCGCGGCAGACGGGGTCCACGAGGTTGTCGAGGTCCCAGTAGCGGAGGTGGGCGGCCAGGATGCGGCTGACCTGTCCCACCCGTTCCGGGCTGACTTCCACGTCGAGGTGGTAGTAGCAGGGCACTGCGGTCTTCATCGTCGCTTGCTCCTCACCGGCGAAGCTCTCGCTCCCCTTGCCCCGTCCGGGAGGGATCCCGGACACATAGCGTGAGCGCTGATCGCTTCTGAGTCACCTCCACGGTGAGCCCACTACGCCATTCGTGCAACACGAGCGCCGACACCCCCGAATGGTTGAAGCTCCAACAAGACGCTGCGTCGTCGCGCGTGCACCATAAGTGAAAGCCTCGATCGCCGTAACGGTGCCGCGCCCTCCCGTGCGCGGACGCCACCCGACCGTCGGGAACGCGCCCAGTCGAGAGCGTGGAAGGTGGCTGAGGGCCATGCTGCTACCCGCCAAGGCCGAAGTGGCCCGGCAGTTGCGGCGTTACCGGGCGTGGGAGCGCGTCATGCTCGCCTCGCCCCACGACCGCACGGTCCGGGCCACCTTCGAGGACTCGGGGTACACGCTGTGCGTGCTGATGGGCAAACGCTGCGCCCGCGAGGCCGCGGACGCGGCCGAACGCTATCTCCGCACGAACCTGGTCACCTACCTGCGCGAGCAGGACGGACGGCCGAAGCCGCGCCGGGCGGCCAGAAGAGCGCCGCCGCCGGAGCGGCGTTCCACGGCGCCAAGCCCCTGACCTGGCACCGTACAAGGCGTTCCTCTCGGGACCGGCGCGCGCCGGCCCGACTTTCGGATCGCGGAGCCGGGCCGGGTGCCCGGCTCCGCGCACGGCGGAGGTGAGATACATGCGCAGGACCCCGGCCATCGGCCGTGTCCCGGTACGTGACGTCCGGCCGGCCGTGGAGTGCGGCAGGCGCCCGGCGAAAGCGGTGGCCGGGGAGACCTTCGAGGTCACGGCCACCGTGTTCCGCGAAGGGCACGATGCCGTGGGGGCGAACGTGGTCCTGCGCGATCCCCGGGGCCGCCGGGGCCCCTGGACGCCGATGCGGGAGCTGTCCCCGGGCAGCGACCGCTGGGGTGCGGAGATCACCCCGGACACGACGGGCCGTTGGACCTTCCGGGTGGAGGCCTGGAGCCATCCGCTGGCGACGTGGCGGCACACCGCGTCCGTGAAGGTGCCGGCCGGGATCGACACCGGCCTGGTCCTGGAGGAGGGCGCCGAGTTGTACGAGCGGGCCGCCGCCGGAGTGCCCAAGGGCCCCGAGCGCGCCCTGGTGCTGGCCGCCGCGCACGCCCTCGGCGACGACCGCCTGTCGGTGCACGACCGTCTGAAGGC